>CAZVNJ010000013.1:0-51923 GCA_964628985.1 uncultured Dehalococcoides sp. | reverse complement strand
CCCACTTCTCAGCGAGGTCCGGCTCGATCTCCACGTTGAACGGGTCGGCCAGCGGTCCGAGCTTGGCGCGGGTCAACTTGTTGTTCGTGAGCGAAAGCGTCATGTCAATCGTGCACGAGTTGGTGCGCGAGATGTCCATGCGCGGCGGGTCCAGGTAGCGCATCTTCAACGTGCCGCCGTACTTGGCGTTCACCTTCGGGTTGCGCTCCGCGGCGGACGGGGGCACAGCGCCCTCGTACATGCCGGGCTTCACCCGGACCTGGTCCTTCGGGACCGGCGTGCCGCCTGTGTCCGCGGTCTGCGCGCCGCCCTTCGCCGCGTCCTGGATGCGGCTGGCTTCACCGCCACCCGCGGGAGCGTCCGTCTTCTTGCTCCCACACCCGACGAGCGCAGCACCCGCGAGGCCGGCGAGGCCGAGCCCCGTGCCGCGCAGTGCGGTGCGCCGGCTGACCCGGCTCTTCCAGTAATTCGACTCCACTATGTCCCCTCCTGAGCACGCCGGTGGTCCCGGCGTACCCGCTCCAAACCCCTCTGAGGCGGCCCTTGTAGCACCTAGGAATCGGGGATTAGTGATTGCACGAACAGGCACAGGACTCTGTCGTTCGCGTGAACAGCAAGTTGTCTAACTTGCACGCAGTCCGCGTCACCCTCTCCCTTTCGTTAGATGAATGGATGATCGGAATCTGCCGGCAGACCTTTGTCACACTTCCCTTCTCGTGAAGGAGAGCATTTATCGAATCTGCCGGATCACCCTCTCGTTTGCGTTAAGTGAGAGTGACCTTCGAGCTCCGCAGCAACGGGCCGAACACGCTCGTGGTAACCGCAGCCCGCCCGGAGCGAAGACGAGGGTCGACTGGCAGGCGATCCCGGGCGCCGGCGGCGATTTGGGCCGAGGTGGGATAATCCTGCGGGCCCATTCTCGGGCGACCGGCAGATTCATGGCACTGGGACGAGAGGTAGCCGGATGCAGGCACTGAGATACGCACGCGCCACCTCGATCGACGACGCGGTGCGGCTGCTCCGGGAAGGTGGCGAGACAGCTCGCGTCCTGGCCGGCGGTACCGACGTGATCGTGCAGGCGCGGGAGCGCCGGCGGGTGATCGACCTGTTCGTGGACATCAAGCACATCCCGGACGTGATGGGGATGGAATACGACCCCCAACGTGGCCTCACCATTGGCGCCGCGGTCCCGCTCTACCGGGTGTACGGCGATGCCGACGTCCAGCGTGTCTATCCGGCCTTGCGGGCGGCCACGCACGTGATCGGCGGGAAAGCGATCCAGGGTCGTGCCTCGCTGGGCGGGAACCTGGGGAACGCCTCGCCAGCGGCGGACTCGATCCCGGCGATGATGGCGCTGGACGGGACGGCGCAGGTGGCGGGCCCGGGCGGGCGTCGCGAGGTGCGGGTGGACGCGTTCTGCACGGCCCCCGGTCGCAGTGTCCTGCAGCCGGGCGAGTTCATCGTCTCGCTGCATTTCCCCCAGCCCGCCCCACACAGCGGAAACGCCTGGGAGCGGTTCATCCCTCGAAACGAGATGGACATCGCGGTGGTCAACGCCGCCTGTGCGCTGACGCTGGAGGGCGAGACGGTGACCGCCGCGCGCATCGCGATGGGTGCTGTCGCCGCGACCCCCCTGATGGTGCCGGCGGCCGCCGAGGCGCTGGTGGGCCGGCGGCTCACTGACGACACCATTGCGGCGGCCGGCGCGGCCGCGAAGGACACGGCCACCCCGATTGACGACATGCGCGGCACGGTGCGGCAGCGGAAGCACCTCGCTGACGTGTTGGTGCAGCGCGTGATCCGGGCCGCCGCCGAGCGCGCGCGGGCGAACTAGGAGAGGGCGACATGGCAACAAGCGAACGGCTGGTCATCACGGCGACGATCAACGGGGAGGAGCGCACGTTCCTTGCGGACTCGCGGGACTCCCTGCTGGAGGCACTGCGCGAGCGGGTCAACCTGAGGGGCGTGAAGGAAGGCTGCAACAACGGGAACTGTGGCGCCTGTGCCGTGATCTTGGATGGCCGCCTGGTGAACTCCTGCTGCGTGATGGCGGCGGAGATCGAGGGCGCTTCCGTCCAGACCGTGGAGGGTCTGGCCACGCCGGAGGGACTGTCACCGCTGCAGCAGTGCTTCCTGGAGGAAGCGGCGCTGCAGTGCGGAATCTGCACCCCGGGCTTTCTGATGTCGTCGACGGCCCTGCTTGCGGAGAACCCGGCGCCGACCGAGGAGGAGACCCGGTTCTGGCTGGCGGGGAACCTCTGCCGCTGCACGGGGTATGACAAGATCATCCAGGCCGTGCAGAACGCTGCGGAGCAGATGCGCGCGCAACAGAAGTAACCAGGTCCACCCACGCGGGGACCGAGGGAGGCCACCATGGTCGCGACGCCAGAGAAGCCCGCCTACAAGGTGATCGGCCAGCGCCCGGTCCGCCCGGACGGGGTGGACAAGGTGACAGGCCGCGCGGCCTACGGCGCCGACATCGTCCTGGAGGGCATGCTGTTCGGCTCGATCCTGCGGTCGCCACACGCCCACGCTCGGATCAAGCGAATCGACACCTCGAAGGCGGCCGCGTTCCCCGGCGTCAAGGCGGTGGTGACGAACGCCGACTTCCCCTCGCAGGAGTCCGGCACGCTGGACCTGGGCGAGGGCAGCGCGAACCCGAAGTGGCTCGTCGACAACGTCCTCGCCGGGGACAAGGTCTTGTACCACGGCCACGCGGTCGCGGCCGTCGCGGCCGTCGACTGGCATACGGCTGAGGAGGCGCTCGGGCTGATCGAGGTCGAGTACGAACCCCTCCCCTTCGTGATCGATGTGCGCGAGGCGATGCTCGGCACGGCACCGATCCTCCACAGCGACCTGCGCACCAACGTCCGAGCGCGCAATGTGGACACCCCGAAGGACCGCGAGACGAACATCGCGATGCACATGCGGATCGAGAAGGGCGACATCGAGAAGGGGTTCGCCGAGGCGGACATCGTCATCGAGCGTTCATTCACGACCAGCCAGTTCCACCAGGGCTACATCGAGCCCCAGAACGGCACGGCATACTGGAACCAGGACGGCCAGATCACCGTGTGGACGTCCACGCAGGGCTCCTTCGCCGTACGCGAGCAGGTCGCGACGCTGCTGGCCCAGCCGGTCGCGAAGATCAAGGTCGTGCCGATGGAGATCGGCGGCGGGTTCGGCGGGAAGATCCCGGTGTACCTCGAGCCGGTGGCCGCGCTGCTGTCGAAGCAGACGGGACGTCCGGTGAAGATGTGGATGCCGCGCGAAGCGGTATTCCAGGCGACCGGCCCGACATCCGCGACGTGGAACCGGGTGAAGATCGGCGCGAAGAAGGACGGGACGCTCGTCGCGGCGGACGTCGAGCTTTGTTACGCGGCCGGGGCGTACCCAGGGTCGGCCGTGGGGGCCGGGGTGCTCTGCGCGCTCGCCCCTTACAACCTCGCGAACCAGCGGATCGACGGATTCGACGTGGTGACGAATACGCCGAAGACCGCTGCCTACCGCGCACCCGGTGCACCTGCCTCGGAGTACGCGGTTGAGGCCGTCGTCGACGAGATCGCGCGCGCGCTGGACATCGACCCGATGGAGTTGCGCCTGAAGAACGCCCCCGAGGAAGGCACCACGAACAGTTCCGGCGCCCCCTGGCCTCGGATCGGCGCGAAGGCGGTGATCACGGCGATCAAGGAGAGCGCGCACTACAACTCGGAGTTGCAGGGCGAGGACGTGGGCCGCGGCGTCGCGCTTGGCTTCTGGTTCAACGGCGGCATGGAGTCCTCGTCCAGCGCGACCGTCAACCCGGATGGGTCCGTGTCGTTGATCCTCGGGTCGGTGGACATCGGCGGGACACGGGCGTCGCTGGCGATGCAGTTGGCGGAGTCGCTGGGCGTGACCTACGAGGCGATCAAGCCGCAGGTCACCGACACGGATTCGGTGGGCTACACGGCTGTGACCGGCGGGAGCCGGACGACCTTTGCAGGCGGCTGGGTGGCGTACGAACTCGGTCAGGAGATCCGCAAGCGGCTCGTGGAACGGGCGGCCCGGATCTGGGGTGTCGACGCCTCGACCGTCACCTACGGCGACGACGCGGTGATCCGAGGGACGGACAAGGACGGCAAGGAGCAGCAGTTCACGTTCAATGAGATCTGCAAGCGGCTGCCGTCGACCGGCGGACACCTCGCGGTTTCGGTGACGTCGCGGAAGAACACCACGGGGCCGGCATACGCCGGACACATCGCCGACGTGCACGTGGACCGAGAGACCGGGAAGGTCACCGTACTGCGGTACACGGCGGTCCAGGACGTCGGGACAGCCATCCACCCCGCGTACGTGGAAGGCCAGATCCAGGGCGGCGCAGTGCAGGGCATCGGCATGGCGCTGCACGAGGAGTACTGGTACGACGACCAGGGCCGGCTGCGGAACGGGTCCTTCCTCGACTACCGGATGCCGGTGGCGAACGACCTGCCGCGCATCGAGGTGATCCTGGTGGAAGTGCCGAACCCCGGGCACCCGTACGGGGTACGCGGGGTAGGCGAGGCTCCGATTGTGCCGCCACAGGCCGCGATCCGGAACGCCCTGCGGGACGCGATCGGCGTGAACTTCTACCACACGCCGGTCACGCCGGGCCGCATCCTGGACGAGTTGCTGCCGCGCGAATAGCCGCCCGGCAGCGGCGGAGGGCATAGCCGATGGCCACCGTGCACATCCCCGCGCACTGGCGCGACCTCGCGGACGGCCGAGAGACGATCGAAGTGGAGGGGAGCACGCTGGGGCGCGTGCTGAAGAACCTCGGCGACGCGGCGCCTGCCCTCGGCGCTGTGATCTTCGAGTCCGGGGTGCTGCGGGGCGAGATCGCGGTGGCGATCGACTCAGAGGTCACGGAGAACGGGCCCCTGGAACCGGTCCGCGAAGGCGCGGAGATCTTTCTCATCCCGGCGATTGCCGGGGGCTCCCACTAGCCCCGCACCTCGGCCGGTCACGAAGCCGCCCGCCGGGCCAACGGTCACCTCTAGTACACTCGCAAGGCGCTGAGTCGTCAGCGTTGCATCAGAATCTCCCAAAAACGAGTCTCTACTAAAATCTCTCCTCTCGGGTGGGAGTTCTGCCCCGGTAGTGCCCCGATACTTGCGCAGCATCGAAGAGCGCGGGGGTAATCGGCAATGCTTGTGATGCTCAGGCGGCTGGTGTCCAACGAACGGTGTGTCCATTGACCCACCCGGCGTTGCCCATGACTCAGCAGGTGCGCCCCACGGAGACTGGCGGCGCAGGCGGTTGGCGTCGAGCACTCACGCTGTTCCGCGCGGCGCGACACTTGCGAACCCTGAATCATGAGAACGAGCTCATCGACGAAAGCCGCGGGTTCACGTGGGAACTCGATGCGGCAGACGGACGGCTGCTATTCCTCAGCCGATCCGTCGAGTCCATGCTCGGCTATTCAATCAAGCACTGGTTCGACACGCCGGATCTTCGATGGTCGATGGTCCACCCAGATGATCTTCTGCCTCTCCAAACGATGATCAAACGCGAGGTGAAGAAGGGGGGGCATGGCTTCGAGACCGAGTACAGACTGACAGCGGTTGACGGGCGAACCGTACGCGTCCGCTCGTTCCTGCGGATCGAGCCGCCTCAGGGGAAACGGAATGCCCGCATCCATGGGCTGACCCTCGACGTCAGCGACCTCCAGTTTACGCCCACATTCGAGGCGAAAAGTACCGACGACGCGGACACGGGATTCCTCTCTCGCGACTCGTTCATCAGTCGACTGCGGAGTGAACTTGTCGATGCTGCCGCTGACTCAGATACGAGGGCGGTGGTAGTCCTGTCGCTGGACGGCATTGCCGAGGTGCGTGATCACCTGGGCTCACCGTTCGCGGCCAACGTACTGCGCGCCGCAGCCGAGCGTCTGACCGAGGAGGCGCCCGCGACGGTCGCCGCGATCGGGCGCACCGGCTTCCTGGAGTTCTCAGTGATCCTCCGGCCAGGGGCGACGCCGCGTTCGTTCACAGAGGATGCCCGGCACCTGACTCAGTCCCTGGGGCGCACGTATCGCGTCAACGAACAGGACGTAACGATCGGCCAGGTGGTCTCCGGCGTGTCCCTGTTCCCCGGCCAGGCTGATGACGCCGTGCGCCTGCATCAGCAGGCGTTGTTCGCGATGCGGCGGGCACGAATCCAAGAGGTGGATGTGGAGACCTTCGACCCTCAGGCCGGGCGAGCGATCGCCGATGCGCACCGCCTGGTCAGCGAACTGCCCGGGGCGATCGACCGAGGGGAGCTTCGAGTGCACTTCCAGCCGCTCGTCTCCATCGTCGAGCAACGGGTGACCTCGATGGAGGCACTCGTCCGGTGGGACCACCCTCAGCTTGGACTGCTGTCCCCCGGGCGGTTCATCGAGGTCACAGAGGCGACCGGAGCGATTCGCTTGCTGACCGACTGGCTGATCGCGTCGGTCATACGCCAGATCCACGAGTGGCAGGCGGCGGGGATCGCGGTCCCGGTCAGCATCAACCTCTCCGCACGCGACCTTGCGGACGACGATCTCCTGGACGTCGTGAAGGCTTCGCTGCACTCATGGGGAGTGCCAAGCAACCTGCTGAAGTTCGAAGTTACCGAGCGCACCGTGCTGCGAGACCTCGCGGAGGCCGCGCGGAACCTGAGACGCCTCCAGGACCTGGGCGCCAGTATTTCGCTGGACGACTTCGGCACCGGTCACGCCGGGTGTGCCTACCTGCTGGAGTTGCCGGCGAATGAGGTCAAGGTCGACCAGTCATTCGTCCGGGAAGCGGAGCACTCGCCACGGGTTCGGGCAGTGGTCAACGCGATCGTCTCGCTCTCGGGTCAACTGGGCTGCGACACCGTCGCTGAGGGCGTCGAGACTGAGGAGCAGTTGAAGGTCGTATCCGACCTGGGATTCACCACTGCCCAGGGGTTTTACCTGGCGCGCCCCATGCCCGCGCCCGACCTGACCGCCCTTCTGAGTCGCCAGAGCACGTAGCGCACGTCAAGCAACCGAGCGATCGGGTCGCGCTCGCGGAGGACCTCGGAAGCCGGCGAGGCGAGGCCCGGCGCTCTGGCTCACGGGCGCGATCCAGCCGCGCGTGAGGTGTGCGCTCTGATCGTTCTCATCCCGGCGATCGCGGGTGGGGCCTACCCCGCGAGCAGGACCTTCAGCGGATCGCGTTCCTGCGCGGCCTCGGCTGCCGCGAGGCGCAGACCGCCCCGCGGCGGGACGCCTCGCGCGTCGTAGCCGAGTGCGACGGCTGCTTCGTCGCCCAGCAGGACGGCGAGTCGCGTGCCGTCGTCACGGGCATTCAGCCAGGGTGTGATGGCGGCGCGCAGGGCGGCTTCCTCTACTTCCGGGAGCGGCACCGCGGCACCCGCGAAGGCAAGTGCGAGGCGCTCCTGCTCGAGTACGCGCCCAGCCGAGCGCGGTGGCCCGAGTGCGATGTGGAAGAGCGCGCGATAGATCGCCGCCAGCGTCGTCGCACGGACGCCCTCGGCCGTCGGGGTGTCGCTGGTCCAAAAGACAGGAGCGATCCAGCGGCGCGAGAGCAGGGCGCGCTGCTCCGTGCGGATCTGCAGTTCGGAGGTCGGCCGGTGGGTCCACATGCCGCCCAGATCGTCCGACAGGACGACCATCAGGCGCAGTTCGGTGCCCCACTCGGCGGGAAGCCCTCGAAGGCGTGGGCCGGCCTCGCGGACGGCGTCCGCCGCGATGTGCTCGGCCTCGAGCGCGATGAGGGCGTCCAGGGCCTCGGCGACGTGCTCACGCGCCATCGGATTGAACGCAGAGAGGGGTACAAGCCCGTCCGGGCCACCCTGGCCAATCATCCCGGTGTAGGCGTTGAAGCGCGTCTCGTCGCGCGGCATGTCGTACAGCCGCCGGAGCGCGCCGAGCACAGGGACGAACGTGAGCCACATGTCCCCGAACGTAGCAGCGAGGTCGCCGAGGGACATCGGGAACTCACCGAGGGCTGCCTGACGCTTCGCCACGCCGCCGTCTTGCCACCTCGGCAGCCCCCGTCGTATGCTCCGGGCGGCGGGATAGAACATTAGAACTGCTGACGTGCCATCGCGAGTAGCGTTGGTGGAGGCGTCGCATGGAGCCGTTCGAACGCCCGCGCCCGCTCCCCCGCGCCCGTCCGGACTCGGCGAAGCGCGCCATCCTCAGGATGGACCTGCGTCGCGGTGATCCCGAGCGCATCGCGGAGGCGATCCGTCGACTGCTCGGCGAGTCCGGGCTGACCTCTGAGGAACGCGTCCAGGTGATCGGCGGCGCACTCGTCGTGGAAGCCCTCCGTCCTTACTGGACGGGCAACCGGACAGCGGAGGCGGCGCACTTTGCGCTGCGCGCGGCGGACCCTGAACTGGCTGACGCCATCGAAGCGCTTGCCCCCATGCTGCTCGGCCGCGCCGAGGTACGCGAGGAGGCGGGCGCCGCCATCGAAGCGATCGAGGCCCTGCTGCGCGCCGGGTAGGCGCGGAACGCGATGTCTCCGACCGTGGCTGCGCCAATTGCGTCTCGGCCTCCCGCCGACGCGTTGTCTATACTTGATAGATAACGAGTCGCATCCCCCTATTGGAGGAGGACCGGCATGCCACGAGCGATCTGGCGCGGCGCGATCTCCTTCGGGATGGTCTCGATCCCCGTGAAGCTGTACTCGGCTACCGACAGCAAGGACATCTCCTTCCGCCAACTCGCGAAGGAGGATCTGCAGCCGATCAAGTACCTGCGCTGGTCTCCGACGCTCGACCGCGAGGTGCCGTTCGACGAGATCACGAAGGGGTACGAGTACTCCAAGGAGCAGTACGTCATCCTCGATGACTCCGACTTCGAGAACCTCCCGGTCCCGAGCAAGCACGTCATCACGATCACCTCGTTCGTCGACGGGAGCGAGATCGACCCCGTCTACTACGAGAAGGCGTACCAGTTAGACCCGGACGAGATCGGCGTGAAGCCGTACGCCCTGCTGCTGAAGGCGATGGAGGAGCGCGGGCTGGTGGCCCTCGGCAAGCTCGCCATGCGCCAGAAGGAGCAGTTGGTGTGCCTGCGCCCCTCCGGCGGGCACCTCATGGTGGAGGTCCTCTACTACCCGGACGAAGTGCGACCGTACGAGGGGACCGATGTCTCGGACGTCGCGGTCTCGAAGGCTGAACTCGACATGGCGTTCGCGCTGATCGACATGCTGCATGAGCCGTTCGATCCATCGAAGTACCACGACGAGTACCGCGATGCACTGATGGCGATGATCCAGGCGAAATTGGAGGGTGGCGAGGTCGTAACCGCAGAGGAGCCCGCCCCCGCCCCGACGGTGGACCTGATGGCCGCCCTGCGCGCCTCGATTGCCGCCACGCAGTCGCGCAAAGCCACGTCTCAGGACGAGGACGGCGCCAACGGGGCAACGGAGAAGGCGCCAAAGCACGAGGCCGTGACGGCCGGGTCGCGAAGCCGGGCGAAGAAGGCTGAGCCCGCTGCCGAGGTCGAGGCCGAAACGCCCGCCAAGCCCGCCCGCTCGCGCAAGAAGAGTGCTTAGCCAGGACGAATCGGCCTCGACCGAAGCCCGCGGTACCTCGCGTATCCTCGCTGCATGCCTGCGCGCCGCCGCCCGCCTCCACCGCCCTCCGAAGATGGCGCTGCCGCGGACGAGGCCGCCCTCGCCCGCTACCAGGCGATGCGCGACTTCGACCAGACGCCGGAGCCACCCGGCGGCCCCTCGGCTGACCTCGGGCCGCCGGACCAGCCGCTGACGTTCGTCATCCAGAAGCACCGCGCCACCCGGCTGCACTATGACCTGCGCCTTGAGGTGGACGGTGTGATGCCCTCGTGGCCGATCCCGCGCGGCCCGTCCACAGATCCGTCCGACCGCCGGCTGGCGGTGATGACGGAGCCGCACCCGATGGACTACGCCACGTTCGAGGGCGTGATCGGACGGGGCCAATACGGCGCGGGCGAGGTCATCGTCTGGGACCGGGGCACGTACTCCCCGGACGAACTCGGCACGCTCCATTTCGAGGACCGCGTCGAGGCGAACCGGCAGATGCGTGAGCAGATCGCGAACGGCAAGGTCTCCGTGACGTTCCGCGGGCACCGGATGAAGGGGTCCTGGTCGCTCGTCAAGACGAACCAGGCGCCGGACTCATGGCTGGCGCTGAAGCACAAGGACGATGCGGCGACAGGCGTTGACCTCGCCGAGGCGTTCCAGGACTCGGTGATGTGCGGGCTGACGATCACTGACCTGCAGGCGGGGCGGCTGGTGCCGCCTCGCGCGATCGAGCCACTGCTCGCCGCCGACCTGCCGGGCGCCGTGCGTGCGCCGTTCCTCGAAGGCATCGAGCCGATGGCGGCGACGCAGACGGCGAAGCCGTTCGATCGCGCCGGATGGATATTCGAACCGAAGATCGACGGCGTGCGCGCGCTGATCACGCTGCGCGATGGCGAGGTGCGGCTGACCTCGCGCCGCGGCCTCGACATGACGGCGCAGTACCCCGCGCTCGTGGCATCGCTGGCGAAGCAACCAGCCAACACGCTCATCATCGACGGAGAGATAGCCGCCTTCGACGAGCGCGGGGTCCCCTCCTTCGAGCGGCTACAGCAGCGGATCAACCTGACTGACCCGACGGAAATCCGCACGTTCGACCGCTCGATCCCCGTGGTGTGCTACGTGTTCGACCTCCTGTACGTAGACGGCGTGGACGTCCGGCGAGTCCCACTCCTCGCACGCAAGCGGCTGCTGCAGCGGACGCTGATGCCGACGGCGCGCGTCCACCTCGTCGAGCACACGGAGACCGCCGGGATCCAGGCTTACGAGGGCGCTGTCGCGATCGGCCTCGAAGGGTTGGTGGCGAAGCGGGCGGACTCGCGGTACGAGTCCGGGAGCCGGTCACAGGCGTGGGTGAAGGTGAAGTCTCGCGTCACCAACGAGTTCGTCGTCACTGGCTACACGCCGGGGCTGAACTCGCGCGGCTCCACGTTCGGTGCGCTGGTCATCGCCACGCGAGACGAGGCAGGGCGGCTGGTCAGTGTGGGGCGAGTGGGATCCGGCTTCACGGAGGCGATGCTGAAGTCGTTGAAGCGGCGGTTGGACGGGATGAGGGTGGAGCGGTCGCCGATGGCGACACCCCCGCCTGCCAGCGAGCGCGTCACGCATGTACGCCCCGACCTCGTCGTGGAGGTCGAGTACGCGATGGTGACGTCGGACGGGAACCTGCGGGCGCCAGTGTTCCTGCGCGTGCGGGAGGACAAGGCGGCAAGCGAAGTGCGGACGCTCCACCTCGACCCACCCCCAGAGGCACGAGGGGATTCACCGCGTGCGGTCGCGGACGGCGCGCTAGGCGACGAGGTGGCGTCTGTGATCGGGCAGATCGAGGCGCTGAAGAAGCAGGGCACCATCGAGGTGGGGGGCGCGCGGATCGCGGTGACAAACCTGGACAAGGTGATGTGGCCCGAGCACCGCGGGCAGCGCGCGCTGACGAAGCGGGACCTGCTGACCTACTACGCGAAGATGGCGCACGTGCTGATCCCGCACCTGCGCAACCGACCGCTGACGATGACCCGGTACCCCAACGGGCTGGAGGGGCACTCCTTCTATCAGAAGCACGTTGACTCGCCGCCGCCGTTTGTGGAGACGGTGCACGTCTACACGGAGACTGAGCGCGGCAATCAGGAGTTCGTCGTGGTGAATAACCTGCCGACGCTCCTCTGGCTGGCGCAGTTTGCGGACATCGCCCTGCACACTTCACTGGCGCGGGTAGACCCGGCGCCGGACGGGCACCACCTCAGCCGGACGTTCACGGACTCGAAAGCGAACGTCGAGGCGTCTCTGCTCAACTACCCGGACTTCATCCTGTTCGACTTCGACCCGTACATCTACCGCGGTGACGAAGGGAAGGGTGCTGAGCCGGAACTCAACCGGCCTGCCTATGAGGAGACGGTGCGGATGGCGCAGGCGCTGAAGGGCCTGCTGGACTCGGCCAACCTCTCATCATTCGTCAAGACATCGGGCGCGACGGGGCTGCACGTGTACGTGCCCGTCCTGCGACAGTTTGACTATCAGACGATCCGCGACATCGCGATGATGGTGGGCGGACTGCTCGTCCAGCGTCACCCAAAGGAGGTGACGCTGGAGTGGAACATCGAGAAGCGCCGCGGCATGGTCTTCCTGGACGCGAACCAGAACGCGCGCATCAAGAACCTCGCGGCGCCCTACTCGCCGCGGGCGAAGCCGGGGGGACCGGTCTCGATGCCGCTGCGCTGGGACGAGTTGGACCGCGTCTTCCCAACCGACTTCACGATGCTGACGGCGCCCGAGCGTGTGGCGAAGATGGGCGACCTGTGGGCGCACATCCTGGAGGCAAAACACGACGTGGCTGCCCTCGCCGGCGGCGGGTAGCGAGGGATTGTCCGCCCGCGTTGTCGGGGGAACCCCGATAGGGAGCCTCCTCGGTGCGCCGTAGGCTCGTCCCATGAGCGAACTGAGCCTGCCCGACCGCCTTGGCGGTGGCGCATACACCTGGCGCGCGCCGCGATGGCTCCCCATCGGTGGCGTGGTGCTCGCGATCCTGTGGGGCGCGGGAGTCTGGTGGCTGGTATCGAACGTGAGTAGCGGCCCGACGCCGACGGCGGCAGCGTCCGAACAGGGGGCGGCCGGCGAGGTGGCGGTGCTCCGCGCGAAGGTGGACAGCCTCGCCCAGCAGACCGGCGCGCTGGCGGCGGACCGGGACGCCCTCGCAAGGCGAGTCGCCGCGCTTGAGGCGCGCCCTGCGACTTCCCTACTCCCGGCCACGACCGCGGCGCCGGCGCCGGAGGCCTCCCAGGCCCAGCAGCTGGCCGTGGTGCCAATGGCCCTGGGCGCAGCGCCCGCGGAGTACTCCGTCCCCCGGTTCGCCTACCGGACGCAGGCCCCGGCCCCGCCGACGCCCAGCGCAGCGCCCGGGGCTGCATCTCCAGGCGCGGCCGCGACACCCTCGGCCTCACCCGTCTCGCGCTTCTTCACGAACGGGGCGGACTCATACAACTGCACGTCGTTCACGTCGCAGGCCGAGTCGCAAGAGGCACTGGCCGTGAACGCGCCGGGCGACCCAAACCGACTCGACATGAACGGCAACGGTGTGGCCTGCGAGGATATTGCGTACCCGGTGGGGACGCCCCGGAACGTGACGCCGATCCCGAACCGCTGAGTCCGTCTTGCTATGCGAGGCCGGCGCGCTGACGACGCAGTGCGTTCACCACGCTCAGCGCGCGTACGACCTCAGCCACGTCATGCACGCGCACTACGTGAGTCCCCGCAGCCGCGGCGAGCGCATTGAAGGCGATCGTCGCCTCGAGTAGGCCATCGACGTCCTGGCGGTCGCCAAGTCCCATGAGTTCGCCGAGGAAGCCCTTGCGGGACGCCGAGACGAGCACGGGGTAGCCCTGCTTCACAAGGGCCGGCAGTCCGTCCAGCATCGCGAGGTTGTCCGCCGCGGACTTGCCGAAGCCGAAGCCGGGGTCCAGCCACGGGGTGCCCGTGCCAGCGGCCTCAAGCGCCTTCGCCTGCTCGATGAGGAAGTCGCCGACCTCCGCATTGATGTCGTCGTACTCCTGGTCGACCTCGCGGTGGTGCTTCGGGCGGCCTCGCATGTGCATGACACAGGCGGGTAGGTGGTGGGTGACGGCGACCACGAACATCGCGGGGTCAGTGAGCCCGGTGACGTCGTTCAACAGGTGCACACCCGCCTCGGCAGCCGCGCCGGCAACGGAGGGCGTCCAGGTGTCGACCGAGGTGATCAACCCCTCGCGGACGCAGGCCTCGATGACGGGGACGACGCGGTACGCCTCCTCGTCCGGCGTGAGGTCGCGGCCGCCGGTGCGCGTCGAGTGTGCGCCAATGTCGATGATCTCGGCACCGTCGTGCGCGAGGGCGATCGCGCGGTCGAGGGCGTCCGAGGTCCCCACGCGCGAGAAGGCGATGGGGGAGTCGTCGGAGACGTTGAGGATCCCCATCACCGCGGTGCGGTGGGTGACATCGATGGTGCGGTCTCTCAGTTGCAGGAGCATCGGACCCTCCGAGATCGAGGATACCCTCGCGCGCGGCCCGGCTCGCATTGCGGGCACCCTCGGGCGCCCGTACGCTCGCCGGGGCCTGCGGGTGGGAGTGATCGATGGCTGAAGAAGCGTCGGAGGCACTGGCGATCGACGGCGGGACGGCGGTCCGTCGCGAGTCATGGCCTGCCGCACCGGCGGTCGATCCGGCTGCCGACGCACAGCCGGTGTCCACGCTGGAGGCGGAGTTCGCCGCTGCACTCGGCCTCGACGGTTCGCTGGTGATTGCGGTCTCTTCGGCGGCGGAGGCGCGGCGCATAGCCCTCCAGGTGGCGGTCGAAGGCCGCCGCGAGATCGTGCTGCCCGCGCTCGGCGCGGACGCCTGGGTGGCTGCGGCCGAGGGTGCCGGGCTGACTGTGGTGCCTGCCGAGACGGACTCGGACAGCGCGGCCCTCTCGGCCCGCGGGCTCTCTGCTGCGGCGACGCCCGAGACGGCGGCAGTGATCGTCACCTATCCCTTCGGACACCCAGCCGTCCTCGACACCATCGTCCCGGTCGTGCGCGAGCACGCCTGCTCGCTGATCGAGGACGGCACGGAGGGTATCGGCGCGTCCTATCGCGGCGCGCCGGCGGGGAGTATCGGCAACGCAGCGGTGTTCGCCCTCGGCGGACACCACCTCCTCTCAGGGGGGATACCAGAGGGCGACGACGGGGGAGCGCTGGTTGTGTTGCGCGAGCCGGCGGCCGCGATGCGCGTACGGGGACAGGTCACACCGCTGGCGGAGCCGGTCGCCCGCGTGGCGCTGGCCGAGTGGCGCGGGCGCGAGGAGTCACTGCGACTGCGACGGCAACTGGCATGGGAACTGACCTTCAACCTCCGAGGGATGCGCGGGATCGCCTCAATGACGCACGGCCGCTGGATCCGGCACGGGTACGACCGGTACGTGTTTCGCCTGCGCAGCATGCTGTGGAAGCGGGGCTTTGACGAGACGCTCCACGCAATCCGCGCGGAGGGAGTGCCGGTAGAGGCTGCCCTGGCGCCATCGCTGGCGGGGGAGGTGCCGATCAGCGAGGATCGGACGCAGGCCGCCAGCCGTCTCCCGCGCGAGATGGTGGCGCTGCCGCTGCATCCCGGGATGACCTCGCGGGACATGGATCAGATCGCGGCGGCGCTGCGCAAGATCGAACGGTGGGCACTGTGAACGACGCCGACCTGCCGGAGCCCGTGCTCGTCGCCGTGGACTTCACGGCGACCGAACTACGGATCGTGCTCGTCGACAGTGATGGCGAGGTAATCGAGCGGGCGCAGTACGAGCTCGGCCCGCTGCCGGACGAGGCGGCGTGGGCGTGGGAAGTCGGCGGCCGCATCGCCACCTCGTTCGCGCGCGAGGGTCAGCGGCGCTGGGCCCAGGCGATCGCGGTCGCATGCCCCGGCCTCGTCGATCCCGTGGCCGGAGTGCTCGTAGAGAGCAACGGGCAGCCGGAGTGGGATGGGCTGCACGTGGTGGACGCGATCCGCCGGCACATTGACGCGCCGGTGGTGGCGTTGAATCGCGTGCAGGCGGCCCTGAGGGGCGAGTGGAGCGCCGGAGCGGCCGACGGGACGATGGATGCGCTCTACGTCTGCCTGCGCGGCGTCCCGCAGGCGGCGGTCCTCTCCAACGGCCGGATCCTCTCGGGCGCGGCACACCGCGCGGGCGGGCTCCCCGCCCTCCCTGAGCTGGGCCCCACGCAGCCGCTCGATGGCGAGGCGCTGGAGCAGGTGACCGGTGTGCTCGCGGACCTCGTCGCCCTGGTGGACCCGACCGTCGTGATCCTCGACGGCGCCGAGGCACATGTCGGTCCCCTGGCGACGGTATTGCAGGGGGTGCTGGAAGAGATCGCCCCTGACGCCTCGGTGGTCTTCCCGGCGCTCGGGGACGGCGCGGCAACGCTCGGAGCGCTGCGGGCAGCAGAGACCCTGGCGTACGAAGGCGAGCGGACGGAACGCCTCGAATGACCTCCCCCGAGGGGCGGATGGACCGCCCTCAGCCAGTGCGCCTGACGCTCAGCCGCCGGGACGCCGGCACGATGCTCGGCACCCTGGCATGGGTGATGGGCGCACTGGAGATCATGCGCGACCGCGCCACCACGGCGGGTGACGACGCCGCACTGCAGATGTTTCAGCAGGTCTCGCCGAAGGTCGAACGCCTCGTGGAGCAGTTGGGGGCAGCACGCAACGCCTCGATGACTCGGCCGCAGTTCGAGACGGAGATTGAAGATGCCTTCGCGGAGGTGCGGGTCGCCTTCGAGGCGTGGATCGAGATGACGGCGCTGGACACGCTGACGGCGGTCGTGACGAAGCGGATCGAGGAGGAGGGGTTGGACCCCTCGCTCATTGAGGACGACGCTCCGTCCTCGTGAACACCTCGATCGCGCTCTAGTAGCCGCGGTAGCGGCTGGCGAGCGGGAGGCGGCGGTCGCGGCCGAAGGCGCGGGTGGTGATCTTCACCCCCGGAGGTGCCTGCCGGCGCTTGTACTCGTTGCGGTTCACCATGTCGATCACACGCTTCACGGTCGCTTCGTCGTTGCCACGGGCGACAATCGCCTCAAGCGAGAGGTCGTCCTCCACGTAGGCCTCGATGATCGGGTCGAGCACTTCGTAGGCGGGGAGCGAGTCGGAGTCGAGCTGGCCGGGGCGCAGTTCGGCGCTGGGGGGTTTCGAGATGGAGTTCTCCGGGATGACGGCGCCGAGGGTGTTGCGATAGCGCGCGAGTTCCCACACGAGGGTCTTCGGCACGTCTTTGATCACCGCAAAGCCGCCGACCATGTCGCCGTACATCGTGGCGTACCCACAGGCGTACTCGGACTTGTTGCCCGTCGTCAGGACGAGCGAGCGCGGGCGGTGGTTGGACATCGCCATCACGAGCATCCCGCGTGCGCGGCTCTGGACGTTCTCCCCGGCGACTCCGAGGTCGTCCGCGCCGAACTCGTGGGCGAGGGTGTCGAGTGCGGCCTGGTGGACGCCCTCGATGGGGAGGGAGACAAGGCGGATGCCGAGCCGCTTCGCGAGGTCGACCGCGTCCGAGATCGAGCCTTCCGAGGAGTAGCGCGAGGGCATCGAGACGCCGGTCACGCGGTCGGCACCCAGGGCGTCGACGGCGATCGCGCCGACGATCGCGGAGTCGATGCCTCCAGAGAGAGCGACAAACGCGTGCTCGAAGCCGATCTTCTGGACGTAGTCGCGCGTGCCCACCACGAGCGCACGGTAGGTCTCAGCGACAACATCGACGGGCGGGGCGGAGGGCTGGCGGCGAGTCACGGGCCGGGACTTGATGGCCGTGCCGAGGTCGATGCGTCGGACAGGCGTGGAGGACTCGTCGAGGCCGCGGAGACGGCGCAGGCGGGACTCGTGGAGCTGGCGCTGGCGCACCTCCTCGACCACGATGTCGGTGATGAGCAGGTCCTCCTCCATCGAGGCGGCACGAGCGATGATCTCGCCAGCCGCGTCCACGACGAAGGAGTTGCCATCGAAGACGAGTTCGTCCTGTCCGCCGACCTGGTTCACGTAGACGATGGCGACGGTGTTGTCGGACGCCCTCGTGGCCAGCATGCGCTCACGGTCGCGGGCCTTGCCGGCATAGAACGGCGAGCCGTTGATGTTCACGACGACGGCCGCGCCCGCGATGGCGAGGTCCGTCGTGGGGCCGCCGGGATACCAGGCGTCCTCGCAGACCGTCACTCCGACGGGGACACCGGCTACGTCCACGACGAGGCTCTCCCCGCCCGGCTGGAAGTAGCGCTCCTCATCGAAGACGCCGTAGTTCGGCAGTTTCTGCTTGCGGTAGAAGGCCACGATGCGTCCGCCGTGGATGACGGCTGCGGCGTTGTACAGGTGCCGGTCGAACTCCACGCATCCGACGATGAGCGGCGGAAGGCCCTTCGCCTCCACGGCGAGCGCCTGGAGGCTCTCCATCGCCGCCTCGATGAACGCGGAGCGAAGGAGCTGGTCCTCCGGCGGGTAGCCGGTGACCGCCAGTTCTGAGAAGGCGACGAGGTCAACGTCGTGGGCGGCGGCGCGACGGGCGGCTTCCAGGATGCGGGTGCGGTTGCCCTCAAGGTCCCCGATCGTGGTGTTGAGCTGAGCGAGGGCTACGCGGAGCGTCTGCATCAGGCGGCCTTTCGGCGGGGCGGCGCTTCGGCCGAGGTGATTGCGTACTAACTACGCAAAGTACCGCCCTCGATGCTAGACGGCGGGCATCCACCGCGTCAACGAGGGCAGCCGGCGGACGCGCTTCCGCGTGGGCAGCCGGTGCGACAGACTAGGGGCACCCACCTGGAGAAGCGCCATGGCATACCCCTCGATGCTCCCCACGGCCCTCGACTGGGCGGGGCACGGCGCCATCGCCCACGACACGGCGTGGTGGGCGGCTTGGAGCGCGGACCCACTCTTCCTCGTGCCGATCGTGCTGGTCGCGCTCTGCTACGCGCGTGGGCTGCAAGGCTGGTCAGAGCGGAGCCGGGAGCATTCGAAATGGCGGACGGCCTCGTACTACTCGGGGCTGGCCGTACTGGTCCTCGCCTACCAGTCCCCGCTCGACCGGTTGGGTGAGCACCAGTTCTCCATGCACATGGTGCAGCACAACATCGTGATGATGCTTGTCCCACCGCTGATCCTCCTCGGAGCGCCGACCACGCCGATGCTCCGAGGGATGCCTCGATGGTTGCGCCAACACGTGGTGCGGCCGATCGCGGGGAATCGCGCGGCGTACTGGGCGTACCGTCTGCTGACCTTCCCCGTGGTCGCGATTGGACTGTTTGCCGCCTCGCAGTGGTTCTGGCACCTCTACCCCGGCCTGTTCGACCGTGCCCTGAACGAGGACTGGCTGCACAACGTGCAGCACCTGAGCTTCCTCGCGGTGGCAATGCTGTTCTGGTGGAACATCATTGACCCGAAGCCGCTCCATTCCCGCATCCCACCGCTGATGCGGATCATCTACTTCTATGGGGCGATGATCCCGAAGCACGTCCTGTCCGCATTCATCGTCTTCGCGGACGAGCCGTTCTACCCGACCTACGAGCGCGTCTACCGCTTCCTGCCAGGCTCCCCGCTGGAGGACCAGCAACTGGCTGGCCTGCTGATGTGGGTGCCGTTCGGCGAGTTACTGAACCTGATCACCGCCGGGATCATTCTGGGGTTCTGGTTCAAGCGCGGGAATGAGGAGCAGCGCGCCCGAGAAGCCGCAGAGGACGCCCGCGCGGAGGCAGCCCGCGCGGTATCGGCCAGCCCGAGCACCACGGGTTAGGCGCGATTCCTGATGGCGCTGCCCCCCGGCATCGCCGCCCGTGCGTCCGGCCTTCCAGCCCTTCCGCATGACGTCGCGGCGGACGGCCCGTGGTGGCAGTCCTGGGAGTTCGATCCCACGTTCGCGCTGCCGGTGCTGCTGCTGGCGTGGTGGTACGTGCGAGGACTGACGCGGTGGCCGGAACGGACCCGCACGCACCCGACGTGGCGGACCGGATCCTTCCTGGGCGGGGTAGCGCTCTTGCTCCTCTCGCGGATGTCACCCCTCGACCGGCTTGCTGCCCAGCACCTGACGTTCCACATGGTGCAGCACGAGGTGGTCATGATGCTGGCAGTCCCCGCCATCCTCCTGGGCGCCCCGGCCACTCCGGTGCTGCGCGGGCTGCCTCGATGGCTGAGGCAAGGACTCGTTCGACCGGTGGCAGCCAGCGGCGCAGTCCAGGGGGTCTTCCGCGTCCTCACGGGTCCGGTAGCGGCTGGGGTCGCCTTCGTCGGCACGGTGTGGGTGTGGCACCTCGTGCCAGGCTTCTACGATGCTGCCCTCCGGTCGCCCGTGCTGCACGCGTTCCAACACATGACGTTTCTGGCGGCCGCTGGCCTCTTCTGGTGGAACATCATCGAGGCGCCTCCACACCGGCCTCGGCTGTCGCCGATGCCTCGGATCCTCTACCTGGTGGCCGTGGGCGCGATGAAGGATGGCGCGGCGGTGTTGATCGTCTTCGCCTCGACCCCGCTGTACTCCGAGTACCGGCATGTCGCGGGGATCCTGGACTGGGGGCCCCTCCGCGACCAGCAGATTGGGGGGCTGGTGATGTGGGTACCAAGCACGCTGCTGATGCTCGCGGTCGCAGGCGCGACGTTCCTCACCTGGTACCGGCAACCGGAGGCCGCCGCGCGAGAGACGTAGCCCACACGGGCAGAGCACGAGCACGGCCCGCCGATGGCGGTCCGTGCTGACCTCTGGGCTGAGACTTCAACTAGTGGCCGGCGGGCGCACCTTGCTGCTGGCCCTCTGGGATCCCCCCCACGATGTCCGTGGAGTCCGACCAGAACAGGGAGATGAGGGCGAGCAAGATGCTTGCGGCAAGGATGAGCCCGAACAGGAAGAGGCGGGTGAGCAGCCGGTCTTCGAATTTCAGGTGCATAAAGATCGCGACGACGATCGCGAACTTCACCGCGGACAGGAAGATCAGCAGCGCGACCATCAGGCCCTGCGGGAGTGCGGAGTAGGAGAGGAAGAGCTCTACCACGGTGATGATGGTCAGGATCAGACCCGTCATCACGTAGCTGCGGATCGACGAAGGCGGGTGCTCCTCGGCGCCGTGGTGCGTGTCGTGTGCAACCATTCCGGTCTCCGATCCTCGGACCGCGCGGTCCCCTTACGGGATGAGGTAGATCAACGTGAAGATGACGATCCAGACGATGTCGACGAAGTGCCAGTAAAGCCCGGCGATGTCTACGTGCAGGGCGACTTCCTTGCCGAGGCCGTTGCGCCGCGCTGAAGCGACCAGCAGCGAGGCGAGGTACAGGACCCCCACGCCGACGTGCGTCCCGTGCAGGCCCGTCAGCACGAAGAACGTTGCGCCGAACTGGTTCGTGCCCAGGTTCAGGCCCAGGTGCGCGAAGTGGCGGAACTCGTAGACCTGGAAGCCGAGGAATGCGAGGCCCAGCACGATGGTGGAGAGCAGCATGCCCTTCATCAACCCCAACCGGTTGTGCTGCGCCCCGAAGACGGCCAACACCATCGTGAGGCTGGACATCAGCAGGACGAACGTGGACGTGGAGGTGAGGGGGATGTCCAGGACATCGTGCGGCAGCGGCCCGACGATGGAGTCGCCCCGGAAAATCAGGTAGGTGGAGATGAGCGAGCCGAAGAACAGGCACTCCGACGCGAGGAAGATCCACATCAACATCTTCCGGTTGTCGATCCCGGTCGTAGTGTGGTGCTGGACTTCTGCGTGGGCTGCGGCCATGGTGTGCTCCTCGTGCGTGCGCGTTGAGACGGACGCTCGCTATTCCGTGGGCTCCAGCGCCCAGCCCCAGGTCCCGTAGTACGCGACGACGACGCCGAGCGCCGTGATGGCAAGGCTCGAGAGCGCGCCGATACCGATCAGCAGCACACCGATGCCGATGACCAGCGGGAAGTACGACGGTGGCGGCATGTGGATATGGAGGTGCTCCGGCTTCTCCGGCGCCGCGATCCCGTGGTCGCGGTTGTACCAGAGCGGATCACGGTCACGGACCACCGGGACGACATCGAAGTTGTGCTCGGGCGGCGGCGACGTGGTGGCCCATTCGAGGGTCGCGCCCCCCCACGGGTCATTGCCGGCGTCGGGCGGCTTCTGGAACGTCTTGAAGACATTGACGATGAAGAGGAATACGCCGACGACGATGACATAGACGCCGATGGTGGCGACGAAGTTCCACGTGTCCCACCCGAGGCCGGAGTCGTACGTGTAGATACGACGCGGCATGCCAGCGAGGCCGAGGAAGTGCATCGGGAAGAACGTGACGTTCATGCCGATGAAGATGAACCAGAACCCGATCTTGCCGAGGGTCTCGTCCAGGAGACGTCCCGTCATCTTCGGGAACCAGTAGTACAGGCCCGAGAAGATGCCCATGATCGCGCCGCCGAAGAGCACGTAATGGATGTGCGCGACGACGAAGTACGAGTCCTGGTGCTGGCCGTCCACAGGGGGCGAGGCGTGCATGACGCCTGAGATGCCGCCGATGGTGAACAGTGCGACGAAGGCGATCGAATAGTACGTCGCGGTCGTCATCTTGATGTTCCCGCCGTACATCGTGCCCAGCCAGTTGAAGACCTTCACGCCCGTGGGGACGCCGATGGCCATGGTGCTGGCGGAGAAGACGTACTGCGGCACCGTGCCCAGGCCGGTGGTGAACATATGGTGGCTCCACACGCCGAAGCCGAGCACGCCGATGGCGGCGCCAGCCATGACGATGGCCGTGTAGCCGAAGAGCGGCTTGCGCGACATCACCGGGAGGACCTCGGAGACGATGCCCATCGACGGGAGGATGAGGACGTACACCTCGGGGTGGCCGAACACCCAGAAGAGGTGCTGCCAGAGGATCGGGTCACCACCCGTGTCCGGCGTGAAGAAGTGCGTGCCGAAGTTACGGTCGAAGTAGAGCTGGAGCAGGGCCACCGTGATGACCGGCAGGGAGAGGATGAGGAGGAACGCGACCACGAGGGTCATCCACATGTACACGGGCAGCCGCATCATCGTCATGCCCGGCGCGCGCATGTTGATGATGGTGACGACGAAGTTCAGCGAGGACATCAAAGAGGCGAGGCCGGCGACGAAGAGGCCGACTGTGTAGAAGTCCAGCCCCTTGTCCGGCGCAAAGGCCTTCTCGGTGAGGGGTGCATAGGCGAACCAGCCGCCGTCCGGCGCCCCGCCGAAGAAGAACGATGAGGTCAGGATGAGGCCGCCTGAGAGCAGCACCCAATAAGAGAGCGCGTTCAGCCGCGGGAAGGCGACGTCCCGGGCTCCGATGTGCAGCGGGATGAAGTAGTTAAAGAACGCAGCACCCATCGGCATGATCGCGAGGAAGATCATCGTGAGGGCATGCATGGTGAACAGCTGGTTGTACAGGGTGGCGTCCAGGACCGTGCCGTTCGGCACCGCGAGCTGGGTGCGGACGAGGGTCGCCTCGATGCCGCCGATCAGGAAGAAGATGAAGCCCGTGACGAGGTAGAGGGTGCCGATCTTCTTGTGGTCGACCGTGGTCAACCACTTCCAGACGGTGCTCTCCTCGTGCGTGTGGCCGAGGGTACCGACAGCAGTCGCCATCTACCGTCCTCCAACCATGCGGCTCGCCATCGGCCGCCAGATGCTCATCCCACGCCTCGGCGGCGTGCCCGACGCCCTCGAGTCCTACTTCAGACTCTGGAGGTACGCGGTCAGTTTCTGGATCTGATCCTCGTTCAGCCCGAGGTTCGGCATCTTCGACCCGGGCTTCACGGCCGGCGGGTTGCTGAGCCACTTGTGCATGCCCTCGGTGTCGTTCGGGAGGATGCCCGAGGCAATGGTGGTGCGCGAACCGACATGGGTTAGGTTCGGCCCGATGGTCCCGACGGCGGTGGCGTTGCCCTTCACCGTGTGACAGCCGACACAACCCGAGAGCAGGAACTGCTGCTCGCCCGCCTTGATCAGTTCGGATGTACCCGGAGTCGCGTTAGCGGCGGTCGCCTTCGCCCACTCGTCGAACTTGGCCTCGGTGTCCACGAACACGCGGAAGCGCATGTTGGCGTGGGACGCGCCGCAGAATTCGGCACACTGGGCCAGGTAGGCGTCGTCGCGGGCCGTGTCCGGCGTGAACCAGAGATGGTTCTCGTGGCCCGGCACCATGTCGACCTTGCCGACAAGCTGGGGAATCCAGAAGGAATGGATGACATCGTTTGAACGGAGCTTCACGCTGACCGGTCGTCCGACCGGGACATGCAGCTCGTTCGCAGTCGTGACGCCGAGCTCGGGGTACTGGAACTCGAACCACCACTGGTGCCCGATCGCAATGACCTCGAGCGCGCCCTGCGGCGGGTCCGCGCTGTTCTGGGCGATCGCGCGGAACGACGGGACCATCATGGCGACCACGATGAGGACGGGGACCGCCACGAGGATGACTTCCAGCTTGGAGTTCCCGTGGAACTGCTTCGCCTGAGCGCCTTCCTTCTCCCGGAACATCAGGGTGAACAGGAGCGTGAGGAAAAGGATGAAGACAAAGACGGCGGCGGCCAGCCAGAAGACGATCTCGTAGACCGTGTGGATGTTCTGGGTATTGTCCGACATCGGCCGCCAGGTGCTCTGGGGCGTGTCGGCCGAATCGACAAAGGCGATGTAGCACAAGAAGGAGATGATGCCGACGATGGCGCTTGAGAACGCGATCGCGATGATCCGACCGGGTCCAGACCTGCCCACAGCGTCCCCCCGTACCTACCTCGATGGCGCTCGCGCAGCCTGCCGCGCGCGCCAGGCACGCACGATCCCCCGGGACACCCCCGCGGCCCCCTCTTCATACCGGGCGCCCGCAACACGGTCAACCGAGAGGCCCTCCGGCGGGGGTGCTCTGCGGATTCAGATCGAGGCGCACGCGAATCTCGCGGCGGTGACCTTTGGGCGCGCGAGGCTCCCGTTGAAGTCAGTCTCCGAGACCGCCTAGCCTCAGAGATCTCATGGCGCGCTCGCGGCCCACTCTCCTCATCACCCTCGCCGTCGGCGCTGGGCTGCTGGTACTGCTCGCCGCCCTGGCGGCTGCACTCAACAGCGGTGTCGGCGGCGCGGGCGGCGGCCGTAGCGACGCCGCCATCACCTCGGCACCCGCGTTCACGCTCGCCCAGTTCGACGGAGGGACATTCGACTTCGCCCGCGAGAACGGCGACCGCCCAGTCTTTGTCTACTTCTGGGCATCCTGGTGTGTCCCGTGCCAGGCCGAGGCGCCGGTCATCGAGGCGCTGTGGCACGAATACCGTGACCGTGGTTATGTCTTCTTAGGCATCAACATGTGGGATCAGCCAGATGACGCGAGGAAGTTCGTGAGCCAGTACCGACTCACCTTCCCGGTCGTCGCCGACGAGGCACGCGCCGTGTACGTTGAGTATGGCGTACAGGGGTTGCCTACCGCCTTCTTCGTAGCTCCCGGGGGACAGGTACGGTCGCAGTACAGCGGCCCCCTGGACGAGCGCACGCTCCGGGGCCTGCTGGACGAGATTGCACCGGGCGGGAGGTCGTAGTGACGCAAGACGGCCGTCCTCGGATGCTCGCCAGCCGGCGCACTCGGCTGGTCCTCCTGCTGGTCGTGGCGACCGCCGCCATCGGCCTGCTCTCGTTTCGTGCCGCCTCGTCATCCATCTCCTACTACGTCACGCCCGAAGAATTCGCACAGCAGGTGGGGGACAAGACTGACGCCCGTTGGCGTGTCGGCGGACGCGTCGTCGGGGAAACCATCCAGCAGGACGGCAAGTCGGTCCGGTTCGACATCCAGGGCGACCATGGCGAGCAGATGTCAATCACATACACCGGCGTGCTCCCCAATCTCTTCGGCCCATACGCGTTCGTCGTGGTCGACGGGCGGGCAGACCGGCCCGGGCACCTGGACGCGTCCTCCGTGGTAATCAAGCACGAGAACGAGTTCATGGCGGGCACGCCCGTGCCCGGCTCGATCACTTCGGACATCCTGAAGGGGCTGGCGAGCCCCACCCCTACCCCGGCCGGCCGGTAGCGTGAACGTCGTCGCGACGGTCGGCGCCTCTGCGCTCCTGACGGCGCTGGGGGCCTCCCTCTTCGCGGTCGCGGCCTCGATCGCCGGCCACCGTCTGGGACACCGCGCGCTCCTCCTCGCCGGACGGCGGGCCATCCTCGCGGTCGCCCTGCTCACCACGACGGCGGTCGTGACGCTGGGGTACGCGCTGCTCTCCAACGACTTCTCGATCGCGCATGTGGCGTCCGTCTCCTCCTCGGAGATGCAGACGGGGATGAAGTGGGCTTCGCTCTACAGTGGCCAACCTGGTTCGCTGCTGTTCTGGACGTGGTCGATGTCGCTGTTCATGGCGGCGTTCGTCCTCCTGACGGTGCCGCGGATCCCGTGGGGAGCCCCGCATGCGGTCGCCACGCTGGGGTGCGTGATTGCGGCGTTCCTGGTTGCCCTGGCCTTCTTCGCGTCGCCGTTCCGAGTCAGCCCCGTCACCCCCGCGGACGGCCAAGGGCTGAACCCACTGCTCGTGGACCCGGGGATGTTGGTGCACCCGCCGTTCCTGCTCTCCGGGCTGGTCTCCACGTCGATCCCGTTCACGCTGGGGGCGGCGGCGCTGCTCTCCGGGCGGCTGGATGGGGCGTGGGTGCGGCACGCGCGCGGTTGGGCACTGACCTCCTTCCTGGTGCTGAGCGTGGGGAACTTCCTTGGCGGATGGTGGGCGTACACCGTCCTCGGGTGGGGCGGGTACTGGGGCTGGGACCCGGTGGAGAACTCCGCCATCCTGCCGCTGCTGCCCATCATCGCCTTCCTCCACGCGCTGATCGTGCAGGAACGGCGCGGGATGCTGAAGACGTGGAACGTCGTGCTGGTCCTCGCGGCGTTCGCCCTCGCCGTGTTTGGTACGTTCAACGTGCGCTCCGGGCTCGTCGCCTCAGTCCACTCGTTTGCGCAGTCCGAGGTCGGCCCGTACTTCCTGATCCTGCTCGGAATCACCATCGCCACCAGCCTCGGCCTCATGGTCTGGCGACTGCCGAGACTGCACGCCGTGAGCGAGATCGACTCGCTGGCGTCTCGTGAAACCGGCCTGATCGTGAATTCCTACCTGATGGTGGCCATCGCCCTCGTGATCCTCGGAGGGACGCTGTTCCCGGTGTTCTCCGAACTGCTCCGGGACGCGCGCATCACGGTGGGACCGCCGTTCTTCAACCAGGTGGTCGGCCCCCTACTGGTCGCCCTGCTCGCGCTCACCGCGCTGGGGACCGTGCTGCCGTGGCGCGCCGCATCCCCTGGCCTGCTTCGGCGGCGTCTCCTAGTACCCACGCTCACCACGGCAGTGGTCGCCGCCGTCCTCTTCGCCCTCGGCATGCGCCACCTCGGCGCCCTCGCGGCGACCTCCAGCGCGTTCGCGGTCGGGCTCGTGACGATCCGCGAGTACGTGGGCGGGGCGCGCGCCGTGGGCCGGGCGCGAGGCATTCCGGCGTGGCGTGCGGCACCCTCGTTGTTCGGGCGGGACCCGCGGCGATATGGGGGCTATCTCGTCCACCTGGGAGTCGCGGTGATGGCCGTGGCCGTTGTGGGATCCACGATCTTCCGCGAACAGACACGCGGGGTGCTCGCATCTGGCGAGTCGTTCGAGGCACGCGGGTACACGTTCACCTACGAGGGGTTGTCCTCGCGGTCGCCGGGCGTGAACGGCATCGAGCTCGAGGTCTACGCGGATGTGCGGGTGACCAAGGGCGACCGGGAGGTCGCGCGGATGCAACCCGGGCGACGGTTCTTCACCAACTTCCCGGAGCAGCCGACTGGCATCGTGGCGCTGGACGAGAGCCTCACGCGCGATCTGTATCTGTTCGTGCAGGGATGGAACGCGGACGGAGTTGCGGAGATCCATGCCTTCGTAAACCCGCTGATCATGTGGCTGTGGATCGGCGGCGGCATCTACGTCGCCGGTGGCCTGCTCGCGTACGGGCCTTCACGCGCACGTCAGCGATCGACGGCCGTAGCACCCGTCGAGTTGCCCGGTGGGGAGCCGATATGAGGCACGCCCTCATCGCGCTGCTCGCACTTACGCTGATCGCGAGCGCCGGGGTGGCGCCGGCAAGCGCGCAGGTACCTCCCCTGGACGACCCCCGAATGGAGGCGCAGGCCCTCTCCATCGAGCGGCAACTGCTCTGTCCAATCTGCACGAATGAGCGGCTCGACGTCTGCGCGACCGCGATCTGCACCGACATGAAGCGGATCATCCGCGAGCGATTGGTGGCCGGGTCCACGCCAGATGACATCATCCTGTACTTCGAACAGCGGTACGGCGCCCGCGTGCGCGCCGATCTCCCACGCGAGGGGTTCAACCTGGTGCTGTTTGGCTGGGTAGGAGCCTCGCTGCTGCTCGTCGCGGCAGGCGGAGCGTGGTTCCTGCTGTCCGCACGGCGGTCGAGGACCGTCGTGTCACCGTCCGGCCCGGTGGACGATGCATGGCTGGATGCGCAAATCGCGGACACCCAGGGCAGCGAGCACGGGCGCGCCGGCGATCGGTCCGGCCGCCGGTGACAGAGTGGCTCATCCTTGCGCTCTTCGTGCTAGCGTCAAGCCTGTTCATCGCTTTGCCTCGGCGCCAGGACCTATCTCCACCTGACCGCTCCGACGAGGAACTCCGGGCCGAACGGGAGAGCCTGCTCCTGGCGCTCCGACAGCTGGACGAGGACGCGGAGGCAGGCCGGATCACGGCGGAGGACCGGCTCGCCGGGCGACGAGCCCTGGGACCGCGCCTCCGGGAGGCCACCGAGGCACTGCGCGATTCGGACGGGACTCCCGCGCCGTGATCGGGCCGCGGACGCTGCGCACAGCGCTTGCCGCGCTGATCGGGCTGACGGCAGCCGCGATGGTACTCGGCACGTCGGCGGCCTCGACCCAGGCAGAGGAGGGGGTGGTGCGCGGTCGCGTGACCATGGCGAGCGCCGGAGCGGTGCTCGAGGGCGCGGTCGAAGTCGAACTGATCATCCTCGACGGATCGCAGGCTGCAGGAAGCCTGAAGGCGCCTGTCCGCGATGGCTCGTACGAGGCGCGCGTGCCCGTGAGCGCCACGCGGGTCTACGTCCCGCGGGTCGACTACCAGCGCGTCGACTACTTCGGAGACCCGGTCCGATTCAATGGGGCGGAGCGGACCGCGACACGCGACTTCTCTGTCTACGCCACGACGGATCAGCCCGACGTGCTCCAGTTGATCCAGACAATCGCCACGGTCATCGCCGTCGACCGCTCGACGGGGGAGATTGGCGTGCTGCGGGAGGACGTGGTTGCCGTGAAGGGCGACCGAGTCTTCACGGGGGGCGCCTCTGGCGTGACGCTGCGTCTCCCGGCGCCGGAGGGCACGGCGGAGGCGAGTGACGAGAGCGGCTCCGCGACCTTTGCCAACGGGGTGCTCGCTGTGAAGGTGCCTGTCCGCCCAGGAGAGGCGACTTCGATCATCACGTCGTACCTGGTCAAGTACGATCCCGCGGTCGACCGCTACCGGCTTCGTGTGACGGTGCCGATCCCGGCGGAGTCCGTAGTGGTGCGGGTACCGAGGGACTACGTGAGCGGCGTGCGGCCGGTCGGTCCGGCGGAGCAGGCGGACGACCAGGTGCTGCAAGATGCGAGCCGGACGGTGCTGTACGTGGTCCGCACCCCAGCCCGGATCGAAGCCGGCCAGTCGCTCGTCATCGACATCGATGGCGTGGCGGGGGCGCTGAACCACCACCTGCTGACGGAACAGCCCGGCGCGGCCATCGCGGCCGGGGGAGTGCTGGCGGCGCTCGCCGTCGTCGGTGTGCTGATCTGGAGACGCCGCGAGGTGACACCGTGACCTCGGAGGCCTCTTCGGCCGGTATCGAGACGCGAGCCCTCACTCGGCGGTACGCCGGCGTCGATGTGGTGCATGAGGTGGACATGCGTATCCCGGCGGGACAGAAGGTAGCGCTCACCGGGTCGAATGGCGCCGGGAAGACGACGCTGCTCTCCATCCTCTCGACTCTCGTGCATCCGACGAGCGGGGAAGCGCGGATCGCGGGGCACACGATCCGCGACCGCAGTGCCGCCCTCCGGCGGTCGATCGGTGTGCTGCGGCACAGCCCGATGCTGTACGAGGCGCTAACGCCCCTGGAGAACCTCGAGTTCTTCGCCCGGCTGTACGACGTGCCGGAGGCGCCGGCGCGCATCGAGGAGTTGCTCCGGGCGGTCGGGCTCTGGCGGCGGCGGCATGAGACGACGGCGATCCTCTCGCGCGGGACGCACCAGCGGCTCTCGATCGCACGCGCGCTGATCCACCAGCCACCCGTGCTCCTGCTGGACGAGCCGGAGACGGGCCTGGACCCAGACGGCGTCGCCCTGCTGGATGAGCTGATGCTCCGGGCGCCGGGCGTGACCGTCCTGGCCGCGACCCACCGCGTGGACCGGATTGAGGCATGGGCGGACGGGGTCTTGCGGTTGGACCGTGGCCGGGTGGCTGAGGACACCGTCAGCGTCTCGGCCACCCTTGAGGTGCGCGGATGAGCGCCGTCCTCGCCGTGATGGAAAAGGATCTGCGCCTCGCGTGGCGTGACCGGGCGGGTTGGCTGACGGCGCTCGCGTTCGCTGCGATCAGCGTGCTGACGTATTCCTTTGCGTTCGACCTCGCCACCACCGACGTGCGACCGCTGCTGCCGGGTGTGCTGTGGACCACCTTCCTCTTCGCCGGAGTGTTTGCGTGCGCGACCGGATTCCAGCGTGAGGCGGAGGAGGGGACGTTCGACGCGCTACTGCTCTCCCCGGTGAGCCCGACGGTGGTGTTCCTCGGAAAACTGCTCTCTAACCTGCTGGCGCTGATCGTGATCGAGTTTGCCCTGCTGATCGCCGCGACTATCCTGTTCGACGAACCGCTGCTCACCCCAGAACTGGTGGCCATCGTGATGCTGGGGACGGCCGGATACGTCTCGTTGACCACGCTGCTCGGGACCCTCGGAAGCGGGCCGCGGACGCGGGCCGTCCTGCTGCCTGTGATGGCGCTCCCCCTGCTCGTCCCGATGCTGATCGCCGCCGTGCGCGCGACCGGGGACAGTCTCGGCCTGTTCGGGGCGGAGGCGCCGTGGCTCTTCCTGCTGGGCGTGTTCGCGCTGTGGAGCGCGCTGGTGGCCGTGATCCTCTTCCCACTGGCGGTGGAGCGATGAGCGCCCTCAACCGGCTGTATGACGCACGCTGGGTGCTGCTGCCACCGCTGGTAGGCGTGGGCATGCTCGCGATGCTGGTGGGCGCTGTCGTGGCTGCGCCGCGCGAACTTGTCGAGGGCGACGTGCAACGGCTGATGTACATCCATGTACCGAGCGCGCAGGCGATGTACCTCGCGTTCGGGATCGTATTTCTTGCCTCGGTGATGGTGCTGTGGAGGCGCGACATGCGCTGGGACGCCGTGGCGCGCGGTGCGGCGAGCGTGGGGGTCATGTTCACGGCGTTCGCGCTGATCACCGGCGCCCTGTGGGGCAAACCGACCTGGGGTGTGTACTGGCAGTGGGACGCACGGCTGACCTCCACCCTCGTGCTGTTCCTTGTGTATGCGGCCTACCTCCTCGCCCGAGCGATGTCCGACCCGAGCGACGAGCAGGCGGCGCGCTACTCGGCGGTGTATGCGATCATCGGATTCCTGGATGTCCCGCTGATCGTGATGTCCGTGCGGTGGTGGCGGACGCTGCACCCGCAGCCGATCGTGGCGCGGCTGGACCCGCAGTTGCCGGGGTCGATGCTGCTGGTGCTGTTGATCTCGACGATCGCGATCTTCCTGCTCGCGTTGTGGCTGATCGCGCTGCGCACGGACACAGAACGGCTGGGGCAGCGCCTCCTGGGGCTGCGCGCGGCTGTCGACCGGCGCGAGGAGGCGTAATGGACGGCCAACTGGGGTATCTGTTCGCGGGGTTCGCAGTGTTCTGGGCGGGCCTCTTCGTCTACCTCCTCCTGCTCCAGGCCCGCCTGCGATCGCTCTCCCGCGAGGTGGAGCGCCTCGAGGAGCGTCTGGCGGAGGCAGACGCCTCCCTCGCAGGTACGCGCGGCGGCGCCCCGCGATGACCAGCGCAGGGCACGCCGAGATGGCACGCCCATACGCGGACTGGCGGCGGACGGCGAAGGATTACTTCGTCCTGACAAAGCCCTCGATCATGCTGCTCCTGCTGATCACCACGGTCCCCGCGATGGTGCTGGCCGACGACGGCTGGCCGGGCTGGGGCCTCGTCCTCTCGACGCTCCTCGGCGGCGCGCTGGCCGCGGGCGGCGCGGGGGCGGTCAACATGTACATCGACCGGGATATCGACGGGCTCATGGTCCGCACTCGGAACCGCCCCGTGCCGAGTGGACGCGTGCCGGCCATGCACGCCGCCATATTCGGGTGGACGCTGGGGCTGCTCTCGGGGCCGTGGCTGTACTTCACGGTGAACGGATGGTCGGCAGCGCTCGCACTCGGCGCATTCGCGTTCTACGTGTTCGTCTACTCCATGTGGCTGAAGCGGAACACGGTGCAGAACACCGTCGTCGGTGGAATCGCCGGGGCGCTGCCTCCTCTGATCGGATGGGCCGCCATCACCAACTCCATCACAATCGAGGGCGCGCTGCTCTTTGCCATCGTCTTCTTCTGGCAGCCACCGCACTTCTGGGCACTCGCCCTTGGCCTGGCCGAGGACTATCGCGCTGTGAATGTGCCGATGATGCCGGTGGTGTTCGGAGAGCGTGAAACCAAGCGCCAGACCTTGCTGTATACAGTGCTCACGCTGACGATCTCGCTGGTGTTCGGGGCCGTGGCGATGATGGGGGCGATCTACTTCACCATCGCTGCACTCGGCGGCCTCGGCTTCATCTGGATGTCCTGGCGCATTGTCCGCGGGTCCGGCACCGAGGGCACGCGGGCGATGTTCCGCTACTCCACGTCCTACCTCGCCCTTCTGTTCGCAGCGATGGTGGCTGACCGGATGCTGCTCGGATAGCCGCCATGGCCCGGCCCGGTTACACGTCGTCCAGGCGGAACGAGACGCGGGCGACGGCGAGTGAGATGACCGCCCATGCCAGCAGTACGACCAGCGAAGGCCACTGCTCCACGATCGACTCCGACTCGATGGTCACGCCTCGCAGCGCGTTAAGCATGTGCGTGAGTGGCAGGACCTTGACGACCACCTGCATCGCCTCCGGGAGGGCGCTGACCGGGAAGAAGGAGCCGGAGAGGAACATCATCGGCAGGGTGATGGCATTGGCTGCGCCCTCGACGGCGCCGCGGCCCTTCACTCGTCCGGCGAGCACCACGCCAATGTTGAGGAAGGTGAGCGTCCCGACGACCGCGATGAGGGGTGCCCAAATGCCGCCTGAGAACAGGTCCGCCCCCAACATCTGACCGACAAAGATCAGCACCACGAGTTGCAGCCCCGTGATCACGAGGTGGGCAAGCAGCACACTGGAGAAGAAGTGTGACGGCGAGAGCGGCGTGGCGCGGATGCGGCGCAGGACGCCCTCCTCGCGGTAACGGGAGAGGGACCCCGCCAGACTGATGGTCGCGAATGTCATCAGGCCCATGCCGAGGATGCCGGGGGCGACGAACTGGAAGAACGAGGTGGTCTTTTCGTCGACGGGCCTCGTCGCCATTGAGATGGCCAGCGGCACACGAGCGATCGAGAGGTTCACGCGGTCGACCACGGAGGCGATCGCCGCTGCGGTGATCTGGCGGCCAATCGGATCGCTGATACCGACCAACAAGACCGCATTCGCGGGGGTGCCCGGAGGCGCGGGGTCCACCACGAGAGCGGCGTCTCCCTCGTCCTCCACCACGAGCGCGCGGGCCATCACCTCGTCGAGTCCCGGCCGGACCTCCACCTCAAGGAAGTCGACGTCGCGCAGGGCATCGACCAGAGTGCGTCCGCGCTCGGAGGTCACGTCGACGGAGACGATCAGCCGTGTCGTGCCGCTGGTATCTCCAGCGAAGAGCCTGAACACGCCCATAAAGATCAGCGGAAAGACGAGCGCCCAAAACAAGGCCTGACGGTCTCGAGTGAGCATCTTCAGCGACGACGAAAACAGGATCCTCGTCATCCGCCAAGGCTCCGTCCCGTGACGCTGAGGAACACGTCCTCAAGCGATGCCGGTGCAACGGCGAGGTGAGTCAGGCGCACGCCCTCGCGCGTCGCTAGCGCGGTGAGCGCGGTGGTTGCAGCCGGCGCGTCCTCGGTGCGTAGCCGGACCTCGTGGCCGTCTGCAGTGGTGACCAGCCCGACCTCGGTCGCGCCAGGGAGAGCGCGGACGGCCGCCTCTGAGAGCGGGCGGTCGCTGACGGCCACGAGGCGATACGGGGCGTGGAGCGACCGGATGAGCCCGGCCGGCGTATCGAGCGCGACGATCTGCCCGGCATTCATGAACGCGACCCGGTCGCACAGTGCCTGCGCCTCCTCCATATAGTGCGTGGTCAGGACCACTGTGGCGCCGGCGTCGCGCATGTCCGTCACGATGCCCCAGAGGTCGCGCCGGGCCTCCGGATCGAGCCCAGCGGTAGGCTCGTCCAAAAAGACGAGTTCCGGCTCGTTGACGAGCGCCGCCACGATGCTGAAGCGCTGCTTCATCCCGCCAGAAAGCGTCTTCATTCGAGCCCCAGCCCGCTCCTCGAGGTGGACGCGCTCGAGGAGCGTCATGGCGTCCACCCGCTTCGGATAGAACGAGCCGAACAGGTCGAGGATCTCGCGAAGGGTCAGATACTGGTGGTAGGAGGCAGCCTGCAGTTGGACGCCAATCAGGGCTTTCACACCGACAGGGTCCTGCGTGACCTCGATGCCCGCGACTCGTGCGGAGCCCTCGTCGGGCGTCGTGAGCCCTTCGAGGACTTCAACAAGGGTGGTCTTGCCGGCGCCGTTCGGCCCCAGGATCCCGAAGATCTCGCCGCGGCGGACCTCGCACGAAACACCGGCGAGTGCTGTGACGAGGCCATAGCGCTTGACCAGGCCGCGGGCCTCGATCACGAGTTCGGACGCTTCGCTCATGCGCCGAGGATAGGGGCGAACTCGCCTAGAGGCTCCGGGGAGTCCGAGGCGCGAGGCGCCTAGCCCTGGACGTCCACGATCTTGAACTTCACCGGACCTGCGGGGGCTTCGACCGTCACTTCTTCTCCGACGCCATGGTTCATGACGGCGGTGCCGACAGGTGACTGGATCGAGATCTTGCCCTCGGCGGGATTCACCTCAGTCGCGCTCACCAGCTTGAACGTCTGCTCGCGGTTTGTGGCGAGGTTCATCAGCTTCACTGTGGAGCCCACGTTCGCGCGGCCGCCCTTCGCGTCCTCGTCAATGATCACGGCGTTACGCAGGCGAGTCTCGAGGTCACGGATCCGTGCCTCCAACTGGCCCTGCTCGTCACGTGCGGCATCGAGCGGAGCGTTCTCGCGGAAGTCTTTGTCCGCCATGGCATCGTGCAGCTTCTGGGCGATCAATGGGCGCTTGGCCTTCTCCATCGCCAGTTGTTCCTCGATGTGGCGGAGGCCCTCCAGGGTGACGTAGAAGGCGGCACCGCCCAGTTCGGCGTTGGCACCCCGCCCCCCACGAGCGCCGCCCGCCTGGGGGCCCACGCCCAGGGCCGGCACGAGGTTGTCCGAGGTGAAGGCCAGGCGGGAGCAGTAGGCCAGGAAGGCACGCAGCGGCTCCAGACTGACCGGATCGCCGTCCGTCTTGGTCTTCACGTACTCGGAGACATTGGCGCCTCGGAGTTCGGACATCGGGCGCGTCGGCCCGAACCAGGCGACGAAGGCCGTGACGGCGGGGAGGCCTTCCTCCGCCTTCTCTGGTTCGGTCGCCAACGAGCCCTCGAAATGCTGCAGGGCCTCAGACGCGGTCACGCTCTCTGCCACGGGGGTCTCCGCTCACGCTCGACCGCACGCCCGACGGGCGTCGGAGGGGGTGTTTCGGGTCATCTCGGGCTACGGGCGTCGCGTTTGGGAATGCGACGACCTCCAGCACGACGGCTGGAACCTCGTGCCAAGAGTCTAGAAGATGGCGGGTATGGCGTGTCAACGCGTTATGCCAGCCCGCCGCGACCGCGGCCTCCGCCCTCCCCGCCGGACGTGGGAGGATTTCCAATGACCGACGAGGCCCCGCAAGCCCTGTTCGATGAGGCTGCGCGGCTCGGGATCGACCTCGATCCGGCGGCCCGGGAACGTTTCACGCGGTACCTGGCCCTGATCTTGGAGTGGAACGAGCGTGCGGGGATCACGAGCCTCACGGATTCCCGCGAAATCCAGCGCCGGCATCTTGCCGAGTCGCTCGCGCTTCTGGTGTCCCTTCGCGATGCCGGGATCCTCCCCTCCGGGGCATCCATGCGGGTGGCGGACCTCGGTTCAGGGGGTGGATTCCCGGGGCTGCCGATGGCGATTGCGGAACCAGCGCTGGACCTCGGGCTCGTGGAGTCGCACGGCCGGCGCGCCACGTTCCTCCAGACCGTGATCGAGGCGCTGGGGCTCGAGCGAGTGTCCGTCCGGACGATGCGCGCGGAGGATGCCGGACGTGGTCCGATGCTGCGCGCGACATTCGACCTCGTGACGGCGCGTGCGCTGGCACCGCTCCCTGTGCTCATTGAGTACGCGCTGCCTCTGCTGAAGGACGGCGGCCTGCTGGTCGCCCCGAAGGGAAGCCGCGCCGACGCGGAACTCAGCGCCTCGACCCGAGCTCTCGCAGCGCTGGGTGGCGACGTACAGGGCAGCCTCGAACTGCCGCTCCCCGAGGGGCTGCCGCCTCAGCGGGTGATCGTGATCCGACGGACGGGCCGGCTGGACCCGCAGTACCCCAGGCGCGCGGGGATCCCTTCGCGGCTGCCGCTGTAACGACTGGCCGCAACGAACCTCGCGCGATGCGAGGGTGCCGAGGGCCCTCAGGTACACTTCCGGCACTCCCCGGCCCTCCGATGAGGAAGCAGGCCGATGCGCGACCCACACGAGACCCCCGAGGACGCCGCAGACGCGACGCCACCCGCGCCTGTCGAGGGGGACCGCGGTACACCCTCGCTGCATCCGCGCCGGCGACGCCGGATCGCGGACATCGATGCGCTGGTCCCGGTGCCGTTCGCCCTCATCTTCGCCGCGCTGGGGATGCTGGCCTTGGCGCTGGGCGGCTGGCTGTGGTGGCTGACCTCCGGCCTGGGAGACCCGCGGACGACGTTGACCCGCACGGTGACCTTCGGCGTCCCGTTCTCGTTCGCGTTGTGGATCGCCTGGCTCGTCGTCGCGATCGCCGTGGTGCAGCGTTTCGGCCGGACGATGCTGCCCGTAGACCGGCTACTGCGGGAGGCGGGACTCGCATGCTGGCCGCTGTTCCTCGCCCTGGGCATGGTGATCCCGGCGATCTCCTTCGGCGTCGGCCTTCTGGCGATTGGCGGGTGGATGGCAGCGACGCAGGCCGCCCTCGCGCGTGTCGTCGGGAGGAGCGGGCGCGGAGTGCTGGCGGCCAACCTCGCCGGCTTCGCGCTCTGGTGTGCCGTGATGTCTCTGCTCACGACCGGGGATCAGCCGATGGCACCCGGCCCGTTCGTCGCCGAGACGATCTGGGAGGCCGTCACTTCACAGGGCGTCGTGGTCGTGGTCGAGCCAGCTCCCTGAGCCCTACTTGATCAGACCGGATGCGCGACGCGATTCGCGCTCATGCATCACGAAACCCGCAACGAGGCCCCCTAAGACGAGGGTCGCCCCGACCAGGGCGCCGACAGCGACCCAGCCAGCGATGGCTGCGACCACCGACCAACCCCACGCATAGAGCAGGAGGCCTCGGAGTGTCTCGCCGCGGAAGAGCGTTTGCGTCTGCGCGGCGAGGGCCGCGTCGCCAGGGGCCGCCTGCGAAGCCGCACTCACCTCGGAATAGGTCTTACCGCCTCCGGCCTTCGCGAGGTGGACGGCGATGAACTCGTTGGCGTAGGCCTTCGCCTTCGGGCCGCTGTCCACCAGTTGCCCAGCGTATTGCTGCAGGCCGGGATATTCGGCTGGGCTCAACCCGGGACTGCCTGCCGGTGGAAAGGAAATGCGCTGCTGTGCGAGTTGATCGCGGACCATCGTCTTGCCGAAGCTCGCCCCCCACATCAGCAGGCCGCTGCTTACGACCAGAACGAGAAATAGCACCACTCCTACTGTCGCGAGAGTAGGCATGTCTGCCAGCCAGGACTTCAATCGCATCGTGGGATCCTTCGCTCAGGGCTCATGCTCTGGTGTGTGGACGATACAGAGTCCTCGCGGAGGTCCACGTCGCGACGCAGAGGTGACCCCGCGTGACGGCTGGACTCTTCAGGCACTGACCGTTTGAGAAACGGGAACTGCCAGGACGCTGGACACTCAAACCACGTGCTCGCGTGGCGACCCAAGTCAGTGGTGGTCCCTTGAGCATCGCTGATCTCTTACCACGCTCGGCTATGCCACGACGCCGCGCTGGCGTAGTTCAGCGATCCGCGGTGGGTCGTACCCGAGGGCCGCGAGCACCTCATCGGTATGGGCACCCGGGGCAGGTGCGGTGCTGCGCACGCTGCCCGGCGTATCTGAGAATTTCGGGCCGATGCCGACCTGTCGCACCCGGCCGGCGCGGGCATCCTCCACCTCGACCACCATGCCGCGGGCCTGCTGGTGCTCGTCCGCGAGGGCTTCGGCGACGTCGAGGACCGGCGCAACGCAGAGCTCGACGTCGCGCAGTTCCGCGAACCACTCGTCGCGGGTCTTGGTCTTGAAAAAGGCGTCGAGGTGCGCGCCGAACTCCGCGTGCTTCGAGGCATCGAACTCCGCGTCCAGCATGTCCTCGCGGCCGCTCAGCCGGCAGAGGGCCGCCCAGAACTGTGGTTCGAGCGAGCCGATGGAGAGGTACTTGCCGTCGGCGCACTCGTAGACGGTGTAGTGCGGCGCTCCGCCTCCCAGCGGCGGCATGCCGGGCTTCGGCGGCTGCCCACCGGCAAGGACGCCCCCGGTCTGGCTCGCCAGCAGGTAGAGGACGCCGTCCGACATCGACATGTCGAGGAACTGGCCGCGTCCCGTCGTGTGGCGGGCGTAGAGCGCCGAGACGATGGCGAAGGCGGTCATGAGGCCGCCGCCGGCGAAGTCCGCGATCGTGTTCTGCGGCACGGCAGGCTTCTGCCCCGGCCGCCCGATCATCGAGAGCGCCCCACCGACCGAGATGTAGTTGATGTCATGCCCCACCATGCTCGCGTACGGCCCGGTCTGCCCGTAGCCAGAGAGCGAGGCGTAGACGATGCGCGGATTCGTGCGGCTGATCGCCTCGTAGCCCACGCCGAGGCGGTCGGTGACGCCGGGCCGGAAGCCCTCGAGGAAGACATCGGCCTCGGCGGCGAGGGTGTGCACCAGTTCCACGCCCTCGGGCTGCCGCAGGTCGACGACGATCGAGCGCTTGTTACGCCCGAGCGGGTTGTAGGCACGCCGGCGCGCGGCGGCCTCGGCGTCACCTCCGCCACCGATCCCCCCGCCCCGGATCGCGCCGGCAGGCGCCTCGACGAGGAGCACGTCAGCACCGAGGTCCCCCAGCGCCATCGAGGCGAAGGGGCCGGGCGCGAGCCGGGAGAGGTCCACCACCTTCACACCGTCGAGTGGTCCGGCCATGGCGCTGCTCCCATCCGCGGCAGGGACGGCCTCGAACGCGAGGCGTCGCGGGCGCGAGTATAGACTCGCCCGATGCCACCGAAGCCGAACCACCCGCTGGTCATCTCGCACCGCACCAACGAGGGCAACGCGCCGGAGAACACGCTCCTCGGCATCGCGCGTGCCATCGAGGACGGATGCGATGTCGTCGAGGTGGACGTCCGCGCGACCCGCGACGGTGTGCTGGTGCTGATGCACGACGAGACGCTGGCGCGCACCACCGGCGATCCGCGCGCGATCCTCGACGTCACCTACGAGGAGTTGTGCGCCCTCCGCTGCGGGGCGCCGCAGGGCTGGGAGCCCCAACCGATCCCCACGCTGGCCGAGGCGTACGCGGCGATCCTCGGCCCGGATGGCCCTCGAATCCTGATGGAAGTGGACATCCCCGCGCGCGGCATCGAGGGCGAGGTCGGCGCGCTCGTCCGCCGGCTTCACGCGGAGCCGTACACGCTCTTCACGCCTTCCACCGAGGCGGAGGTGCGACTGATGCAGCAGCACTGCCCGGGCGTCCCGATCCTCTTCGACCTGACCCATGAGGTGCTGCCGCCCGAGGAACTCGCACGCCGGATCCGCCTCGCTGCCGCGCTGCGTGTGCGCGCCATTAATCCGACCTTCCACGCCCTGACTCCCGAGGCGGTCACACTGGCCCATGACCTGGGTCTGGAGGTGGCCTGCTGGACGGTGGACCGCGAGGAGGACCTAGCGCGGACGCTGGCCCTCGGAGTCGATGCGATCACGACGAACTACCCACGCCGCCTGATCGCCCTCCTCGGCGGCCGATAGCCCTCGAAATCTGCGCGGTAGACCGAGCCGAGTGCGCGCTCCTACACTCGACAGGTTGCTCCCGGGCCCGTAGCTCAGCTGGGAGAGCGCGACACTGGCAGTGTCGAGGTCAGGGGTTCGAGCCCCCTCGGGTCCACCATTCTCTCCAGCCCTGCCCTCTCGAGAGCCCGCGGAAGCGGGGTTCTTCGTGTAGCGTCCCCGCCGGGAGGCGAGTGATGCCAACGCGCGGGGAGATCGACCGAATCGGCGAGCAACTCCGCCAGCATCCGACCCCCGAGGCTATCGGCCGATATATCGACTACCGAGAATCACTCGCGGCCAGCCTGGACGAGGTGGAGGCAGCGGTTCGGGTAGCCGTCCCAGGGCGAGCCGTGATCGGGCGGCGCAAGACTGCGGACAGCACCATCGCCAAGTTGCGGCGCATGCCCGGCCTTCGATTGTCCCGAATGCAGGACGCAGCGGGCTGCCGGGTAATCGTCCAAGGGCTCCGCGAACAGGATGCAGCCGTGAAGGCGCTTCTCGAGCGATTCCCAGACGCGCGCGTTGATGACCTTCGTATCGCGCCTCACAGTGGCTATCGGGCGGTGCACGTCATCGCTCGGACGGGGGTTGGAGAATTTGTCGAGATTCAGGTACGGACTGAACTTCAGCATCAATGGGCAGACATGTCAGAGAAGGTCGCATACGCACTTGGAATGGAAGTGAAGTACGGTGGAGGCTCCGATCCGGTGCGGGACGTGCTGGACACGGCGTCCGACGCGGGGCACCACCTTGAAATGGCTTTGGCGCGCCCGTCAATCGACGTTGATGAAGACGAATTGGCGCGTCTAGAATCCGAGCTCCGAGATCTGTTTGCGAAGATCATCGAGTGGGCCGAGGCGACGAAGTGACTCTGTTCCTCATTCAGTACAACCGCGTCAGTGGCAGCGGCGCCATCATTGGGCGATACGATCGCGAGCAGCGGTCGGAGGCTCAGGGTCGGCTTCGTGCGCTTGAGTTGAGCAAGCCGGCAGAGATCGAGGTCGTCCTCCTCGAAGGCGAGTCGGAAACTGAGATACGCAAGACGCATGGTCGCTACTTCAAGACGCTGCGAGAACTCGCACTCGGATAGTGCCCATCCCTCTCGCCATAGCAATCGGCGGCGCCGCCGGCAGCCTCGCGCGGTACGCGCTGGCGATGTGGGTGGGAGCGCGCGTGCCGGTCGGTGGGGTGGGGACGTTCACGGTCAATCTCGTGGGCGCCCTCGCGATCGGACTGCTACTGGGCGGGATCGAGGGGCGGTTCGCGGAGACGCCACGCTGGGTCACGCTGGGGCTGACCACGGGGGTCCTCGGCGGGTTCACGACGTTCTCGGCCTTCGCCTACGACGCGGTGGGGCACGTCGAGGCCGGGGACGCGGGGCTGGCGCTGGCCTACGTCGCCGGGACCGTGGTCCTCGGGATTGCCGCCGCAGCGGGCGGGCTGGCGGTCGGGCGTAGTCTGTAGCCTTCGCGCTGGCCTCGGACGGCCGCGCTAGAAGGCGACATCTCGATGGAACACACACGACTCGGCCGCACCGGCCTGCAGGTGAGCAGGCTCTGCCTCGGCACGATGACGTTCGGGCTGCAGTGCGACGAGGCCACCTCCTTCCGCATTCTCGACCGCGCGGCGACGGGCGGCATCACCTTCCTCGACACCGCCAATGTCTACCCGCTGGGCGGCGGGACGCAGACCGCGGGGCGGACGGAGGAGATCGTCGGCAAGTGGCTGGAGGGGAAGCGCCATGAGTTCATCCTCGCGACCAAGTGCACCGGCCAGATGGGGCCCCGACGGTGGGAGGGCGGCACCAGCCGCAAGCACATCCTCGACGCCGTCGACGCGAGCCTGAAGCGGCTGCGCACGGAGTACATCGATCTCTACCAGTTGCATGGATACGACACGAACACGCCGATGGACGAGACGGTGCGCGCACTCGAGGACGTCGTCCGGTCGGGGCGCGCTCGATACATCGGCGTCTCGAACTGGCTGGCATTCCGGCTCGCGCGAGCGATCGGCAAGCAGGAGGCGGCAGGGTTCGCGCGCTTCGACAGCGTGCAGCCTCGCTACAACCTGCTGTTCCGCGAATTCGAGCGTGAGTTGTTCCCCCTCTGCGAGGAGGAGGGCATCGGCGTCATCCCGTACAACCCGCTCGCGGGCGGCCTGCTCACGGGGAAGCACAGCCAGGCCTCAGGTCCCCTCGAAGGGACGCGCTTCACCCTCGGCAACGCGGCGCAGAACTACCAGGCGCGCTACTGGCATGACCGCGAGTTCGACACGGTCGAGGCGATCAAGGGCGTCTCGAAGGACTCGGGCGTACCCATGGTGCAATTGGCGCTGCGCTGGGTGCTGGCGCACCCGGCGATCACGGCGCCGATCATCGGCGCGAGCCGGCCCGAGCAGCTCGACGACTCGATCGCGGCTCTCGATGCGCCGCTGCCGGCCGACGTGAAGGCACGGCTCGACGAGATCACCGAGGAATACCGTCGCGGCGACGCGGTGCGATAGGCGGGCAACCATGGACATCGGCATCCATATCCCGAGTTTCGCGTGGCCCGGCGGCCCGCCGAGGATGGCCCCGGACCTCGCACGCCTCGTCACGACGGCGGAGGAGTCGGGTTGCTACTCAGTCTCCGTGATGGACCACTACTTCCAGATGCAGGGGTTCCTCCCCGTCGAGGACCCGATGCTGGAGGCGTACACCACCCTGGGATTCCTCGCCGCGCACACCTCGACGGTGCGACTGCGGACGCTGGTCTCCGGGGTGACCTACCGGCACCCCGGCTTGCTCGCGAAGATCGTCTCCACGCTGGATCTGCTCTCGCGCGGGCGGGCAGAACTCGGCATCGGCGCGGCATGGTACGAGCGGGAGCATCGAGGGCTCGGCGTGACGTTCCCGCCCGTGGCGGAGCGCTTTCGGCGGCTGGAGGAGACGCTGCGCATCTGCCTGCAGATGTGGAGCGACGACAACGGGCCGTTCGAGGGCCGCTACTACCAGTTATCGGAGACACTCTGCTCTCCTCAGCCGCTGCAGACGCCACACCCGCCGATCATGATCGGCGGCCTCGGCGAGCAGAAGACCCTCCGCCTCGTCGCCCGCTACGCGGACGCCTGCAACCTGACGGCACGGGACATCTCGATCGTCGCCCACAAGCTCGAGGTGCTGCGCGCCCACTGTGAGCGGGAGGGGCGCGACTACGCGAGCATCAGGAAGACGATCCTCTACAGCGGCGCCGCGTTCGGGCGTGGCGACTACGAGGCCGTCGTCGAGGACCTGCGCGAGTACGCGGCCCTGGGTGTGCAGGAAGCGATCGTGATGCCGATCGGCCCGCACGCCCTGGACATCGTGAAGCGCCTCGGGACGCAGGTCATCCCGCAGGCCACCGCCCTATAGTCCGCGGGACACACTGTCGAAGGGACATCGATGAAGCACCACGAGAGCACATTCACGGGCGCGAAGGACTTCCGCATCTACTGGCAGTCGTGGCTGCCGGACGGTCAGCCGAAGGCCGTGCTGCTGGTCGCCCACGGGTTCGCCGAGCACAGCGGTCGCTACATGAATCTGGTGAACCACGTGGTGCCGCATGGCTATGCCGTGTACGCCCTCGACCATCGCGGGCACGGTCGTTCCGAGGGCGCGCGAGTCGAGATCGACTCGTACCAGCAGTACCTGGACGACCTCAAGACGTTCTTCGACCTCGTGCAGGCGGAGCAGCCCGGCCAGAAGATCTTCCTCGTCGGCCACAGCATGGGATCGGCGATCAGCCTCGGCTATGTGCTCGACCACCAGGCGGAACTGGCCGGGCTCATCCTGAGCGGCGGCGGGATCGCCAAGCCCGGCACGCCGCTCCCGCCCACGCCCGAGGCGATGCCCGGCACGAAGATGCGTCCGCCGTTGGACACGGGGTTCCTCGCCCGTGACCCGCGGGTCGCCATCGACTATGACGCGGACCCGCTGAACTACCGGGGCCCGATCCCGATTTCCCGCGACGAGGCGATGGCGCCGATGCGCGTGGCAATCCAGGAGCGCGTCGGCGAGATCCGGCTCCCGATCCTGATCATGGCAGGCACGGGCGTCCCGGACGGGGAGCGCAGCACCACGCTGCACCAGTACGTCGGGTCTTCGGACAAGTCGCTTCGGCTCTACGACGGGCTGAAGCACGAGATCTTCAACGAGCCCGAGCACCCGCAGGTGATGGCCGACCTCGAAGCCTGGGTGGCCGCCCGGCTCTAGGCCACCCTCCGGAGACGCTACAGCAGGCCCTCGACGTAGCGCGCGATCGCGAGCGCCGAGGTGAGCCCCGGCGACTCGATACCGCCGAGGTGCACGTAGCCTCCCTCGCGGACGATGAGGAAGTCCGGCGGGGTTTCGCCCACCTCTGCCAGCTTCGGTCGGTAGCCGACCTGGCCGGGTGCGATGTCCTCGTCCCGCAGGGCGGGCAGGAACCGCTGGCCCGCTTCGAGGAAGGCGGCGCGCCGGCTGTCGTCAGCGCGGTAGTCGAGCGGGACACCGTCGGGCAGCCACTCCGTGTCGGGGCCCAGGTGGGCGATGCCGTCGATGTCGACGCTCAGGTGCATGCCGGCGCCGCCGGCACGTGCCTGGTGACGCTGGACATCGGCCGCGCCGGACGGGATCGGGTAGACCGGGCGCGAGACCGCCCGACTGAACTCCGGACTGACGAAGTCGTAGTAGCGGCCTCGGTTCACTCGCTGGCGTACCGCGTCGGCGGCGAGCCCGGCGAGCATCCCGATCGCAGGAGCACCGTGGCCGGCAGCGTTCACGAGCACACCGGCCCGCAAGGACGACTCGGTACCGCCGGCATCCCGCAGGTGCACGGTGACGTCACCGTCGCCTCGCTCGACGCCGACGACGCTGTGCTGGAACGCGAAGAGGACGCCTCGGTCGCGGGCGGAGGATTCGAGGCTCTTCGCGAACGCAGCCTGATCGAGGATGCCCGAGGTCTCCGAGAAGAGGGCAGCCACGGCCTCGATGTTCGGCTCGAGCGCGCGGGCCTCGTTGGCGGTCAGGCGACGGACGCCGGGGACACTGTTCGCCTTCGCGCGCGCCCGCAGGCGGTCGAGGCCGTCGAGTTCCTCGGGCGCGAGTGCGACGATCAACTTCCCACAGTGCGCGACCCGGACGCTGTGCGCATCGCACCATTCGTAGAGCAGCGGGTTGGCTTCCAGGCAGAGGCGGTGCTTCAGGCTGCCGGTCTCGTACAGCAGGCCCGCATGGACGATGCCCGTGTTGTGCGCCGAGGTCTCGCGCGCGGACGCCTCGTTCCGCTCGACGACCACGACGGACCCGCGTGCAGCGAGGCGTTCCGCGACCGCGAGGCCCACCACGCCGGCGCCCGCGATCACGAAGTCCGCATCGAGATCGCCCACGCCTGATCCTTCTCATCATGAAACTGATGACTGATGCTGAGCGTCGCACGTGTGGGCTCAGTTCGCACGCACCCCGGCGCGCCGTGGTTACATGGAGCAGCACCTGGAGGGGCCCCCCGATGCGCGCTCACCCGGCCACATTGATCCTCGCCGGGGTGTGCGCCCTTCTCCTCGCCTGCGGCGACGGTGGATCGGGGGCTTCCGAGGACACGTCACCCAGCAACCCCACCACGACCACGACCCAGGCCTCTCCCACTGCGACCGCCGGGACGAAGGCCGATGGCGCGCCGACCTCGATGGGGACGAGCACTCCAGGCGCGGCCACCACTGGGACCCCGGGATCAACGTCCACGGCCACGGGCACGCCCCCACCGATCGCGACGCCTCGGGCAAACCCACCGCGCACTGTCACGAGTGCAAACGCGTTCGGTGGTCGCACCTTCGAGAAGCCCACAGAACTCGGCGAGTACCCCGGCGGCTACTTCGTGGCTGAGCAGGCAGGCCTCATCCTCCGGGTGAACGGAAACGCCGCGCCACAGACGATCCTGGACATCCGCGACCGCGTACTGAGCTCTGGCAACGAGGAAGGGCTGCTCTCGGTGGCGCTGGACCCAGCGTTCGATGCGAACCGGAGCGTCTGGACCTACTACTCCGCCAGCAACCCTCGGCGCACCGTCCTCGCACGGTTCACCGCCGGGGCGGACGGCATCATCGACAAGTCGAGCGCGCTGGTGGTGCTCGAGCAACCACAGCCGTACGCAAACCACAATGGCGGCGCCATCCGCTTCGGGCCGGACGGGTTGCTCTATCTCGGCCTGGGCGACGGCGGCTCAGCGGGAGACCCGCAGGGCAACGCGCAGGACCTCGGGACACTGCTTGGCAAGATCATCCGGATTGACGTGCGGAACGCCTCCGCAGGCCAGGGCTACCGGATTCCGCCTGACAACCCCTTCGTGGACCGACCGGGTGCGAAGGGCGAAATCTGGGCGTACGGCCTCCGCAACCCCTGGCGCATGGCCTTCGACCGCTCCACCGGGACACTCTGGGTCGCCGATGTCGGCCAGGGTGCCGTCGAGGAGGTCAGCGTCGTCCACCGAGGCAACAACCTCGGCTGGAAGATCATGGAAGGCGACCGCTGCTACAGCCCCTCGTCCGGCTGCGACCGCACCGGCCTCGTCCTCCCCGTCACGCAGTACACCCACACCGGCGGCCGCTGCTCGATCACGGGCGGCCCCGCCTACCGAGGTGTGGCGGTCCCCGAGGTCTCCTCGACCTACCTGTACGCCGACTACTGCTCGGGCGAACTATGGGCGGTCCCGCTGGACGGCGGCGAGGCAGTGATCGTGGGCCGCAACTTCAACCAGATCACCTCAATGGCCACCGACTCCGCCGGCCGCATCTACCTGCTGCGCCAGGGGCGGCCGATCGTCACGCTCGCCTCACCGTAGGGCCTCACGGTAGCCTCGGCGGATGCTGCCGGTCCTCCTCGTGCTTTTCGTCGCCTATACCCTCGCGGTCGCCTACCAGGCGAGGCGTGCCCTGACCACGCCGGAGCCGGCGGCGCGGCAGCGGCAGGCGGTGCGACTACTCGGCCTCACGAGCCTGGGGATCCCGCTCGTGGTGGCCCTGATCGTGGTGGCATAGACCCGCGGAGGCGATCCGTGCGCAGATTGACGCCCCTCGACCGGCATCGGGATACTGTGCAGACGATGAACACGCAGGACGCCCCCACCTTCGCCCTCGGCGGCGCGCTCCTCCTCCTTACCTAGGCGGCGTCGCGCCACGCGCGGCGTCGCCCGGCCCGCCCAGACGGGCCGACCGCACCGCCAACCAGTCGCACGATGGCGACCACCACATCGAGGGCACCATGACCACAGGACAGACCAGCGACCGGACTGAGCGCGCGCGCGCCGAGCGATACCAGCCGGGCGAGGTCGAGGCAAAGTGGCAGGCGCGCTGGGAGGAGCAGGACCTCTACCGCGTCGCCGACCACGTCGAAGGCCGCCCCAACCGCTACCACCTCACCATGTTCCCCTACACCTCGGGCGACCTCCACGTGGGGCACTGGTGGGCCATGGCGCCGTCGGACACGCTCGCTCGGTTCTACCGGATGCGCGGCTACAACGTGCTGTTCCCCATGGGGTTCGACGCCTTCGGGCTGCCGGCCGAGAACGCGGCCATCAAGGGCGGCATCCATCCGAAAGACTGGACGGACGCCAACATCATCCGCATGCGCGGCCAGATGCGGTCCATGGGCGCGATCTTCGACTGGGAGCGGATGGTGAACACCTCCGCGCCGGAGTACTACCGCTGGACGCAGTGGTGGTTCGTCCAGATGTTCAAGCGCGGGCTGGCCTACAAGAAGGCGGCCCCCGCCAACTGGTGCCCCTCCTGCAACACCACGCTGGCCAACGAGCAGGTGGTGGACGGCCGGTGCGAGCGCTGCGACACCGTGGTGGAGCAGCGCTTCATGGCCCAGTGGTTCTTCCGCACGACGGACTACGCCGAAGAACTGCTGGACAACGAGGGCCTCGACTGGCCCGAGCACGTGAAGGTGATGCAGCGCAACTGGATCGGCCGCTCTGAAGGCGCCGAGTTCACGATGCAGGTGCAGGGACGGGATGGCCTCTCGTTCCGTGTCTTCACGACCCGGCCGGACACCTCGTTCGGTATGACCTTTGCGGTGCTCGCACCCGAGCACGCGCTGGTCGACGAGATCACGACGCCGGAGCAGCGGGCGGCGGTGGACGAGTTCGTCGAGCGCGTGCGCCGGTCGACGGAGATCGAGCGGCTGTCCACGGAGGGCGCGGCGGAGAAGCGCGGCGTCTTCACCGGGTCGTACGCGATCAATCCGTTCACCGAGCAGCCGGTGCCGATCTACCTCGCGGACTACGTCCTGACCTCGTACGGGACTGGCGCGATCATGGCGGTGCCCGGACAGGACCAGCGCGACTGGGACTTCGCCGAGGCGTACGGGCTGCCAATCGTGCGCACGGTGCGCCCGCCGGAAGACTGGGAGGGGAAGGCGTACACGGGCGACGGCCCCGCATTCAACAGCCAATGGCTGGACGGCCTGATGAAGGCCGAGGCCGTGCAGCGCGCCATTGCCTGGCTGGAGGAGCGCGGCATCGGCGAGCGCCGCGTGAACTACCGCCTGCGCGACTGGCTGATCTCGCGCCAGCGCTACTGGGGTGCGCCGATCCCGATCGTCACCTGCCCCGATTGCGGCGAGGTGGCCGTGCCCGAGGACCAACTGCCCGTCGAGTTGCCCTACAACGTTGAATTCCGCCCGACCGGACAATCCCCCCTCGCGCTCTCACCGGAGTTCGTAGAGACCACCTGCCCGCAGTGCGGCAAGCCCGCGCAGCGCGAGACCGACACGATGGACACGTTCATGTGCTCCTCGTGGTACTTCATGCGATACGCGGATCCGCACAACCTGTCAGCGCCCGTGAGCCGCGAAGCCGCCGAGGCCTGGCTGCCGGTCGCGCAGTACACAGGCGGCTCCGAGCACGCCACGATGCACCTGCTGTACGCCCGCTTCTTCTACAAGGTCGCCCGCGACCTCGGAATCGTCCCGGGGGATGAGCCGTTCACCCGCTACTACGCGCAGGGGCAGATCCTGGGCCCGGACGGCCGGCGGATGTCCAAGTCGCGCGGCAACGTGGTGGCGCCGGACGATCAGGTACGGAAGTGGGGGGCGGACTGCTTCCGCGCCTACTTGATGTTCCTGGGCCCATGGGACCAGGGCGGCCCATACGACGTCGACGGGATCGTGGGAGTCTCTCGCTGGCTGAACCGGACGTGGACTGTGGTCGTCGACCCCCCCGTGAGGTCAATGGACGCCTCGGGTGCCCGCTCGCTGCGGCAGGTCGTACACGCCACACTCAAGAAGGTGGGCGAGGACCTGGAGGCGAAGCGGTTCAACACGGCGATCGCGGCGCTGATGGAATTGACGAACGAATTGCAGCGCCTGCGCGACGCAGGCAGCGCGGACGGCGAGGCCTGGGACGAGGCCGTGCGCACGCTCGCCCTCATGCTGGCGCCCGCGTGTCCTCACATCGCGGAGGAGCTCTGGGAGCGCGCTGGAGGCACAGACTCGGTGCACCGGCAGTCATGGCCGGCATACGACCCGGCGCTGATCGAACGCGAGACCGTGACCCTCGTCGTCCAGGTGAACGGCAAGGTGCGCGGTCGAATCGAGGTCCCTGCCGGTGCCGACGAGGCCGACGCCCGGGCCGCGGCCATGGCCGACCCTCGACTTGTCGAGGCGCTCGCCTCGATCGAGATTCAGCGGGCGGTCTACGTGCCCGGACGGCTGCTGAACTTCGTGGCCCGGTGAGGATGACCCTCGCAGTAGCACCTCGGCGGGTGCTCCTCATGATCGTCATCGGCCTCGCGCTCTTGACGCCCGGTTGCCTCGAGCTGCCGGAACGGACACACCACGGGCCGGCCCCCGGCGCGGAGTCCCTGACGATCCGCACGTTCGATGACCGCCCACTGGACGCACGCCTCTGGACGCGCGATCCCACGCGTCTCGTCATCTATCTCCACGCCTATCACCGGACGCAGCGTGACTGGTGGCCGGAGGCGGCACGGGGGTCCGCCAGTGACCCGTCCGCCCTGACCCTCGACCTGCGAGGGCACGGCGACTCCGGCGGCGAGCCGAACGACTTCTCCCTGATGGCTGATGATGTCCGGACTGTGATCGCCACGGCACGCGAGCGTGGCTTCGTGCGTATCGCCCTGGTGGGTGCCGGAATGGGCGGCACAGTCGCCGTGCTGGTCGCACGGGACGAGCCCGCCATCACCGTCACTGGGCTGTCGCTCCCGGTCGACTTCGCGGGGCTCGATGCCCTACAGGCGGCGCGAGAGGCCGCACCCAGGCTCTCGCTGGTCGCCGCGCGAGAGGACCTGAGCGCACGCGAGTCGATCGAGCAGATCGCCCGACATGCGGGACTGGACCGCGGGCGCGCCGTCCTGCTGCCAGGACGGGCGCATGGCATGGCCCTGCTACGTGGGGAGAGCGAAGCGGCAACCCGCAGGGTGATCCAGGACAGCCTGGACCGGGCCTGGCGACTCAGCGCGTAGACGCCCCCTAGCGCTCGTCGTCCTCGCGGCCGCCGCGCCGGAACATCGGGTCGTCGTCCAGCGGTTCATTCGCGAAGTCGTCGATGATCCCAGGATCGTCCTGCACGCGAGGCGCCACGGGACGCGGACGGCGCGGCTGAAGCAGGTTCTCCAGCCCCTCGTCCTCCTCATCACGCGGGAAGGGGATGGGGGCGCGGTCCGATCGGTCGGCGCGGATTGGCGCGACGTCGGCGCGTTCGCGCTCAAACCGTTCCCGTTCCATGCGGTCCAGGCGCTCCTCGTAGTCGTCGCGGAACTCGTCCCGCCCGGGCAGGCGCGCCGGGGCCGGATCGTCAGTCGCGGGCAGGTCGCGCAGGGCGGAGGGGTCAGCCGCCGGGGCTTCGGACCGCGGGACCTCCGTCCGAGGGACGGCGACTCGGGCCATCGCCTGGGGCGTCGGCTCCAATTGCTCGATGCCGGCATGCACAGACTTCACGAACGTACCGAGTTGGCGTTCGAGCCGCTCAAGCAAGTCGCGTGCGTAGTCATCGGCCGCACGCATCTGCTCGCGGGCGATCAGACGCGACTCCTCGATGCGCTGCGAGATGTCGCGGTTAGCCTCGTCGATACGGTCCTGGAGCCGGTGCTCGGCCTCCCGGGCAATCTCCTCCGCCCGCGCACGCGCGGCCTGAGAGATCTCGTGCGCCTCCACCATCCGTGCGGCGCGCTCCTGCGCCTGGGCCTCGATCAGGCGGCGGTCTTCTTCAGCCTCGCGCAGGACGTGGTCGCGGCGGGCGACAATCTCCTGTGCCTCGCGGACCTCGTGAGGGATGGCGATCCGCATCTGGTCGATGATGTCCAGCATCCGGCGGCGGTCGATGATCGCGCGGTTACCGATCGGCATCTTCTGCGCGGTCGCCAGCAGCTCCTCGATGCGGTCGACTAGATGCAGCAGATCCACGGCAGCCTCCTTGTCCGCGCGCGGGGGCGCGGCTAGGACTTGAACTTATTGCGCAGCGCCTCGTTGACACCGGCCGGCACGAACTTGCTGACATCACGCCCAAAGGAGGCCAGTTCGCGGATGCGTGTGCCGGAGACAAACAGGTGCTCCAGCGCCGTCATGAGATAGACGGACTCGATGTCCGGCGCCATGTCACGATTCATCAGGGCCATGTCGAACTCGTAGGCAAAGTCCCCGGCGCGGAGGCCGCGGACGATCACGCTGGCGCCCTGCTTCCGGGCCTCGTCCACCGTGAGGCCGGTGATCGTGGCGAAACGGACGTTGGTGAGCCCTGCGTGCTTCGCCGCCGCCTCAAACATCGCAGTGCGCTCCTCAAGGGTGAAGATCGCAGAACGGCTGGCGGCGACACCCACGACCACCTCGGCGAAGATGGAGGCCGCACGTCCCACGACGTCCAGGTGCCCGTTGGTCACGGGGTCAAAGCGTCCCGCGTACAGCGCGACGGTCATGCAGCCTCCTCCGCTCGAGCACGATAGATCGCCACGGCACC
>CAZVNJ010000012.1:0-63019 GCA_964628985.1 uncultured Dehalococcoides sp. | reverse complement strand
GCTGCGGGCCGGGCACCCTGGCCGTCGACCTCGCTCCGCACGCCGCCGAGGTGATCGGCGTCGATCCGGAGGGCGAGATGCTGGCGGAGGCCGAGCGTCACGCCGCACGGCAAGGCGTGACCAACATCCGATGGGTGCAGACTGCCGCCGAGGACCTCGCGGGCCTGGGCCTGGGTCACTTTGCCCTGGTCACCTTCGCGCAGTCGTTCCACTGGACGGACCGGGAAGCGGTCGCCGAGGTGGTGTACGACCTGCTGGAGCCCGGCGGTGTCCTCGCGCTGATTGGCCACCTGGTGGACGGGCGGCCGAAACCGCCCGAGTCGGGCGCCCCGCCGATCCCACACGGGGCGATCGAGGCACTGGTGCGGCGCTACCTCGGCGAGGAGCGACGCGCCGGACAGGGTGTCTGGCGGCCGCCCGCTGAACGGCACGAGGACGTCCTCGCGCGGACCCGCTTCGGTACACCGGAGACGGTCTACCTCGATGGCCGGCCCGACCTCATCCAGTCAGTGGAGGAGGTGCTGGCGAACGTGCACTCGATGTCGTGGGCTGCGGCGCCCCTCTTCGGGGATCGCCTGGCGATGTTCGACGCGGACTTGCGGGCGCTGCTTACCTCAGAGTCACCCACCGGCAACTTCTGGGACTGGCCGGGAGACACCGCGGTCCTGCTGGCCCGAACGCCGAATTCGCAGATTCGGACTTCCACGCGCTAGCGCTTCAGCCGGCGGTCGCGCCTCCGCTCCTCGCTCGGCGTGCTGGAGGTCTGCTCTGAGCGTTCGAGGCGGATCACGAGGATCAGCAGTGCGGTGTAACAGACGAGCGCCAGCATCTCGTTGATGAGGAACCGGCGGTTCACGAAGACCGCAAGGATCGCCCCGAGGGTCAGGTAGACGACCATCGGCGCCACCATCACGGCCAGGCCCAGGCGCGGCCGCTGCAGCAGACGTCCCACACGCGCGATCACGAAGGCCGGCACCCTGGCGGCGCGCCGTGCGGAGGTCGTGAACGGTGCGGGCAGCCGGGCCTCGCCGCCTTCGAAGACATGGATGACCCTGATCGGGAGCGACTCCGCCTGCCAATGGTCGTCGCGCGCCAGCCAGCGCGCCAATCGTCGAGGTGGCCGTGAGGCAAGGAGCACCGCGTCATAGGTATCCGGATGCGCGCGGAGTTCATCCTCGATCGCCAGCACGGGGGAACGGTCGCCGATCTCGCTTCGCTCCACGTGGAGGCGGGCGCGGCGTAGTTGGGCGAGCGCGAACACCTCGTTCGCCGCTGCGAGATGCTTCGCGATGTCGTTGTCCTGCGTCGTCCTGGGCAACGGCGTAATCAGCACGAACGTCGTCCGTGGCTGTTCGGCCGCGAGTAACTGCGCGCGCACGATCAGCGCGGGAAGACTGCTGACCTGAGAGAGCACGAGGAGGTACCGAGCCATCGACGCCAACCTCAGCGCGCATCGAGGTGTGTCCTCCTCAGCGTATCGCGCGCCGCGGGGTCCTGGATGGCCCCGTAGATTCGAAATCACCCGACGCCGGGATCGGGAGCCTGACCGTACTCGACCCTATCCTTCTCATCCGGATAGGAGCGAGCCACCGTGACACCGACATTCTGGGCCGGCGCGGACCCCCTCGCCGCAGCGCGGACCCTCGTCCCCGAGGTGCGCGCCGCGGCTGACGAGACGGAGGCGATGCGGCGCATCCCGACTGCCCTGGTCGAGCGCCTGCGCGACGCCGGCCTCTTTCACATGACGCTCCCGAAGGATGTGGGCGGCCTCGAGTGCGACCCGGTCACTGCAGCGCGCGTCGTCGAGGAGATCGCCACGGCCGACGGCTCGACCGCCTGGGTGCTGATGCTCGCCAACCAGACGACATTCTTCGCAGGGTTCTTGCCGGCGGAGCAGTCACGGCTCTTCTGGGGCGGCGGCGCGATCAACTGTGGGGTCGCCCGGCCGGTCGGACGAGCGGTGCCCGTCGAGGGTGGGGGCTACACCGTGGAGGGCCGCTGGCCGTTCGCCTCTGGCTCCTCGCACGCCGACTGGTTCATGGGCGAGTGCATGATTTATCCCGACGGCGGGGCTGAGCCCCTCCTGGACGAGCACGGGAACCCGGTGGTCAAGGCGGTCCTGTACCCGCGGGCGGACGTGCGTGTCCTCGACACATGGCACACCACCGGGCTGCGTGGGACTGCCAGCAACGACTTCACGGTCGAAGGTGTGCACGTCCCCGAGTCGCGCGTGTTGCAGCCCGGCGACCTGCAGCACGATTGGATCGCGTTCCGCGCGATGCCGCTGTTCGTCATGAACCACGGGAGTCACGCCCTGGGCCTCGCGCGGGCCGGCCTGGAAGCAGCCCTCGAGGTGGTGGGGAGCAAGCGTGGCTGGGGCGGCGTGCCGCTGAAAGAGACCGGCCGGTTGCAACAGGTGGTGGCGGAGGCGACGGCGATCATCGGTGCTGCCTCGGCCTACCTCTATGGGACTGGCGAGGCATTCTGGCGGGCGCTCCAGGCAGGCGAGGAGCCGGACGCCCGTGCGCGCGCGCGCGTTCGCCTCGCGGCGGCACACGCCGCGAATGAGGGCATCCGTGCCGTGGACTTGCTGCACCGCGCGCTCGCAACCTCTGCCGTGCAGCAGTCAAGTCCTCTCGAACGGGTATTCCGAGACATCCACACGGCGGGCGCGCACGTGATGATCGGGCCGCTCGTCTTTGAGGCCGCCGGCCGAGCCGAGCTCGGCATCCCGGTGGACTTCCCCTTCTTCTAGGTGCTCGACGCCTTCGATGCGCCTCAGTCCCAGTCCAAGCACCTCGGGCTGAACCGCGCCACGGGTACCACTGTGGAGGATGCCGAGATAAGGCGAGTCATCTCGAATCCGTGACATTGGCGCGCGCGGCCTTCTGCTAGCGTGATCGCAGGAGAGCGTGATGAGAGATCTCCCACGCGAGCGCTTCGCGTTGGTGGCTGAGGCTACCTACTACTTCGTAGCGGGCCTGTGGCCCGTTCTCCACTACTCGAGCTTCGAGCGCGTGAGCGGACCGAAACAGGACGACTGGCTCGTGAAGACGCTGGGCCTGCTGCTGCTCCCGATCGCCGCCGCCCTCGTCCTCGGCGCGCGGCAGCCCGCGCCTCGCGAGGTCCGCGTGCTCGCGCTGGGCAGCGCCCTCGTGCTCGCCCTGTGCGACGTGGTCTTCGTCGTCCAGCGCCGAGTGCGCGCGGTCTATCTCTTCGACGCTGCTACTGAGGTCGCCCTTGCCGCTGGCCTCGTCCTGGGACGTCGTGCCGACAGCCGCCGTGCGAGAGAGCGCACCGCCGTGCTGACCTGGCCCGACTGAGCCCGGCGGCTCACGGGCGGAACTCGATCAACTGCAGGTAGTTCCCGTCCGGATCGAGAAACGTCGAGATGACGCCGCCCCAGTACTCCTTGCCCTGCTCGCGGATGAACGTCACGCCCTGGGTCTGAAGTCGCGCCTGCTCGGCAGCAATGTCCTCGACGAACATGTTGATCAGCACCCGCTGAGGCTCCTTCGCCGGCCCCTTCGTCTCGCTGTGTCCATCGATCAGGATCTGGGCGTCCGGCCCGACGAGGAAGGCATCCAGGCGGTCGTTCATCGGCAGACCGACGACGTCCCGGTAGAACGCGGTCACCCGCTCCGGCTGCTCGCTCGTGAGGTTGATGTTGAACGATGTGACGTGCACCGCTGCCTCCTCAATGTAGGAGAACCGAGGATATGCCCCGGCCGTCGGCAGAGGACGCCTCAGATGGCACTCCCAACGAGAGGAGCGGCCGGGCTAGCCGACCGCTCCCATCCGTGGTCGTGAGATACCGCGTGCGTCTCGCGGATAGTCCCGCTAGGTATCGTGGCCGGACCTAGACCGCGAGGGCGTCCGCGACGTCCTTCAGCCCCAGCGACTCCAGTTTGGCGCGGCTCGGCATGCTGGTCTGGGTGTCCCAACCCGCCTCGCTGAACCAGTCGTTCTTCATCGTCTCCAGGTCCACCGTGATGCCCTCGTGCGGACCCGCTGTCTGAGGCGGGTTGCCGAGGATGCGTCCCGGGACGGGCCGGGCCGCCGGGTTGTTGCCGTGCTTCACGGCGAACGCCATCCGGAGGTTGGCGATCCGTTCGCCTGCGATGTCGAGTTCCTCGTGTGTCGTGTCCCAGCCGGTGACGAGGTTGATCCACTCCGGGATCCGGTCGGTCGGGGACATCGTGTAGATGAAGTAGCACATGCCCGCGCTGTTCATGACGTGAGCCTGCTCGTGCGCCGCCTTCAACTGGGGGCCGCGTTCCGAGGTCTGCCGCCGGTCCTTCGGGCCCTGCTTCATCGTCGGGAACTTGCTCGACTTGCCGGGCGACCAGAGCGTGTGTCGCGCCGGGGTCGGGTCGAGGGCGTACGAGGCAGCGAAGCCGACGTCCAGTTTCGGGTCGTGCATCGGCGGCTCTTCGCCGTCAATGGAGGTCAGGAAATCGCCGGCGTTGCGGCCGATCTTCTGGGCGGCGATCCGCGTCCCGTCCGCGAGCAGTTCGCCGAGGTGGCCCTCGCGGTTGCCGATCGCGTGGAGCGCTTTCAGGACGGCCGTCGCGTTCGCCCACGTCAGTTCGAGGCCGTCCGTGTCCTCCTTGGTCAGGAGGCCGGCCGTGTAGCACTCGATCGCGAAGGAGATCGTGGCACCGGTCGAGATCGTGTCCAGCCCGTACTGGTTGCACCAGTGGTTGATGGCGATCATCGCGTCAGTGTTGTTGACGCCGTTCATCACTCCGAAGGCGCCCATCGTCTCGTACTCCGGCCGGTGCGTGTGGCGGGGGAAGGCGAACTCGCCGCGGTCCGAGCCGTCCACCGACTCGGCACCGCACGCGACCGGGCAATGCCAGCAGGCGTACTTCTTCTCCATGCTCGCGTTGACGGTCGGTCCGTTCATGTTCGCCATCGACATGTCCTCGACGAGGTCGACGACGCCGACGCCGCCCCAGTTGAGGACGGGGGCGTCGCCGTTGATCGCGGAGTTCGCCGTGATTCCCGTTGTGCCGAACGTGGTGAAGAAGGTCTTGGACGCCTGGTTGAAGCCCTGGAGGCTGGACTTCACGGTCTGGAGGACGTCCTTTGTCTGCGCCATGATCTTCAACTCGGGCTTCACGACCACGGCCTTGAGCCGCTTCGAGCCCATCACCGCACCGACGCCTGAGCGTGCGGCAAGTCGGCCGCGCTCGTTCGCGATGCCGGACATGATCGAGAGCTTCTCGCCCGCGGGACCGATGAGGGCGACTGAGATCTTCTTGCCCAGTTCCTCCTTCATCCGGTCCTCGATGTCGATGGCCAGGCCGCCCCAGTAAGGGGCCGCGTCGCGTACCTCGACGGTGTGGTCGTCAATGTAGATGTACGACGGCTTCGCGGCCTGACCGTGCACGAGGAGGGCGTCATACCCGGTGAATTTGAGGCTCGGCCCGAAGTCACCGCCGCAGTTCGCGTCCCCCCACCCGCCGTTCTTTGGCGACTTGCAGACCACCTGGAAGCGCTGCCCGAAGAGCGGGGTGCCGGTCAGCAGGCCCGGCATGAACCCGAGGATGTTTTCGGGGCCCAGGGGGTCAGCGCCGGCCGGAATACGGTCGAACAGCAGGCGCGCACCGAGTCCGTACCCGCCGAGGTGCTCCCGGTACATCGACTCCGGAAGTTCCTCTACCCAGTGCTGACCGGTGGTCAGGTTGACGTTCAGGATGCGACCATTGAAGGCGCGTTCAGACATGGTCCGACCTCCCAAACATGCCTCTCGTGAGACGATGGCGGACACCCGAATCCTGGATGCTGAATCCATCATCCCTGAACGGGATGCCCTATATAGCGCATCTCCCTACCGACTGTAGGCAGGGTCGAGAACGGACGTAATCTCGTGGGAAATAACTGGACGGTCACGACCCTCCCCAACGGGCTCCGAGTGGTCGTGACCCCCATCCCGACCGCCCAGAGTGCAGCCGTCTCACTGTGGGTCGGGGTGGGCTCTCGGGACGAGACGCCGGTCACCAACGGCCTTTCCCACTACATCGAGCACATGCTGTTCAAGGGCACCGAGCGCCGCCCCACGGCCGCCCAAATCTCCGAGGCCATCGAAGGCGCCGGCGGAGGCCTGAACGCCTTCACCACCAAAGAGGTCACCTGCTACTGGAACAACCTTCCGTATGAACGCGTGGACACCGGCCTCGATGTCCTGGCCGACATGCTCCAGCATTCCGTCATGGAGCCTGCCGAGGTCGAGCGCGAGCGCACGGTGGTCCAGCAGGAACTTCGGCGGACGAAGGACTCCCCGGGCAGTTGGGTGAACGAGCTGATCTCGGACGCCACCTACGGGAAGCAGCCCATCGGCTGGCCGATTGGTGGCACGCTGGAGACCGTGGGCATGATGCAGCGGCCCGACTTCTTCTCGCACATGGCCACCTACTACCACCCCCGGAACGCCGTCCTCTCAGTCGCGGGGAACGTCGAGGTCGGGCACATCGTGGATCTCGCGGGGCGGCTCTTCGGGAACTGGGCGCCGGGCAACGACCTGGAGCGGGACGTCGCGCGGGCCGAGCGCCCGTCCGAATACATCCGGATCGACGAACGGGAGATCGAGCAGACCAACCTTTCGCTTGCGTGCCTGGGCATCAGCCGCAGTGACCCGGACAAGTACGCCCTGGACATCATGAACACAGCGCTCGGCCGGGGCATGTCCAGCCGCCTGTTCACCGAGGTGCGCGAGCGTCGAGGCCTCGCGTATTCCGTCGGCTCCGGCTCCTCACGTTACCGAGACATCGGTGCTGTCTCGGTCAGCGCGGGCGTGACGCGGGAGCACCAGGAGGAGGCGCTCCAAGTGATCGTCTCTGAGTTGCAGCGGATCGCGAACGAGCCGATGGGCAACGAGGAACTCATGCGGACGAAGGACTACGCGGCTGGCTCATTCCGCCTCGGCCTGGAGACCCCGATGTCGTTCGCCCAGCGCTTCGGCGGCCAGTTGCTCCAGGACGGCGAGATCGAGCCGCCGGACGTCACCGTCGAGCGCCTGCGCGCCGTCACCGCAGAAGACGTCATGCGGGTGGGACGGCGGATCTTCGGAGAGCCGAAGTTCTCGCTGGCTGTTGTCGGCCCCTCGGCCTCGCCGGACCGCCTCGACGCCATCCTGCACGGCGCGTAGGCAGGCTCCGGACCGGCCGCGCCCCTAGGAGGCGCCCTCCCAGCGAATGGTGCCGTCCTCGGCCTGGTGCATGAGCACCCGGCCGTCCTCACGCAGCAAGTCGAGGTGGGCGAGCGTCTCGCCGATCGCACTGCGGCGCTTCATCATGCTGAAGGTGGAGTAGGGGCGGTTCCACGTCACCCGTTCGGCGATCTGCGCTGCCGACGGCGCGCCGCCCAGCCCCGCGATCGCGTCGATGACCTCGTGCAACCGGTGGTCGTGGTGCTCAGCGATCGCACGACAGCGTGCCGGCAGGTCAGCGATGGTGTCCTCGTGGGCTGGGAGGGCCAGCGCCGTGTCCAGCGCGGCCACCTTCTCCAGTGAGGCGAGGAATTCCCGCAGCGGGTTGCGCCCGGCTGCCTCGTCCTCGGGGGAGAGCGAAACGTTCGGTGTGATGCGGGAGAGGACGTGGTCCCCCGTGAATGTCAGACGGTGCTCCGGGATGTAGGCGCAGAGGTGCCCGGGCGTGTGGCCTGGCGTCCATACGGAGAGCACGCGCCACCCGTCGAACTCGACGGCCTCCCCGTCCACCAGGCGTCTGTCGACCTCGACGCGCATCTGCCATGAGCGGCGCTCGGTCTCGGTAGCCGCGTCGACGGGCGCGCCTTCGGATGCCGTTGCCGCAGCCTGCGCAGCGGCGCGGGCCGCGCGAGCCTCTTCGCGTTGTTGTCGCTCCCAGGGTGGGCCGCCACGCTCCTGTGACTTACCGCGCTCGAGTTCCTCGACGCTCACGCCGTGACGCTGCATCCAGGAGGTGCTCCGCGCCATCCAGTCCACGTCGCTGTGATGATTCTCTGTGAACCATGAGACCTCGAGGCCCAGCATCGTGACCTCGCAGGCGGGGGACTGCTCCTTCAGCCAGCGCGAGAGCCCGAGGTGGTCCGGATGCGCGTGGGAGACGATCAGCCGCTGCACGTCGGCCGGCGCGTAACCGATGGCCTTCAACTGGGCGGTGAGCGCCGTCTCAGCATCGCGAGTCCCATAGCCGGAGTCGAACAGCGTCACACCATGCTTCCCCGCAAACGCGTAGGGCATGATCCACGGCAGGGCATTCGAGGTCATCGGCGTCCGCAGTCGCCAGAGGCCGGGCACGATCTCCTGCGGCGGCTCGAGGGTCGTCACGTCGAAGTCAGGCACAGGTGCTCCATCCGCAGTGCACGCCTGCTCCCGTCGAGGGTCGAGGTCGCGCCTGCACGGTCCGCTTCAGCGGTTGAGGTTCGATGGTACGCGGCAGGAGAAGTACAGGTTGCATGCGCTGGCAGGACGCCCCGCTGTCCACTAAGCGGTCGATACCACGGGCTTCAGCGCGCGGGTCGCGAAATAGCCCGGCATGTACCGTGCGGTGACGCCGGCGTGGTGCGGGGCCTCGATGAAGCCCGCGAGGTGGAATCCAGCCGCCACCTGTCCGCCGATCTGGGCGCTCAGCGAATGGCTGTACTCCAGTGGTGCCCCTCGCCCTCGTACGCGCTCGCGCTCCTCTGCCGTCAGGTGAGTGAGGTCCGAGTACGGCAGCGCATGCCGGACGACGAGCGCTCCGTGTTCGTCCTCCGCCGCTTGGTCGAAGACGTAGAGGTCCGGATTCAGGAAGCCCGCCAGCAGACTCCCTCCCGGCCGGAGCACACGGAAACATTCCCGCCAGACCGGTTCAATCTCGGGACAGAAGAGGTTGGACACGGGATGGAACACGAGGTCGAAGGACGAATTGGCGAAGGCGCTCAGGTCGCGCATGTCGCCGAGGACGGTCGTGAGGTGGAGGCCATCACGCTCGGCCACTTCGCGGTCACGATCCAACTGCCTCGGCGAATTGTCGAAGACCGTCACCTTCGCGCCTGCCGCCGCGAGCACCGGTGCCTGCTGCCCGCCGCCGGATGCCAGCGCGAGGACGTCGAGGCCAGCCATGGAGGCAGGAAACCAGTCACGCGGCACCGGCTCATGGCCGATAAGCACGATCGACCAGTCGCCCGCCCGGGCGCGCGCGATCACCTCGGAGGAGACGGGCAACGTCCACTCGTCGCCCTGTTCGACCCGGCGGTCCCAGGCGTCGCGGTTGTACTGGACAGGGTCGATGTCAGCCATCGCCGCAGACTACGCCGTGCCGCCGCCTCCGAGCAGCGCCAGCCCGAGCGCGAGCGCGCGCCGTTCGAGGTCAGTCGAGAGCGCGTCGTGCGCCGCGGCGGCGGGCAGGGCATCGAAGCCGCCGAGCGCGCCATCCGCCTGCGGGTCGCCGCGGACCTCGACGGCGGCGACACGGAGGAAGCCGGTCGTCTCGCCGCCCTTCACGGGGTGGCGCATGCGCACCGGGAGGCGCTCGGCGTGCAGCCGAGGCTCGCCCGCCGAGACAGCGAGGCGTGCGTCGAGCAGCCGTGCGATGCCCACGGCAAAGCCCTCGTCGGGGTGAGGGGCGTCGAGGGAGAGGAGCATCGGCCGCGGCGCTTCGGGCCATCGGGCCAGCAGGACAGTGCCGTCCTCTGCTCGCCGCACCACCAGCAAGATCCGTTCCGGGTCGGCGTCGGGCTGGACGGAGCCGCGTACCAGGCTGTCCGGGCTGGCCTCTATGCCTCCACCGCTCATGGTTCGAAGACCATCGCGGACTGCAGGGCAGCCTCGTCGACCTCGCCCACGGCGGCGACGTGGAGCGCGCTCCCTCGCATCACGCGGACGGCCACGCGCTCGAGTTCTTCCACAGTGACCGACGCCGACCTGGCGAGCGACTGTTCCGGGGTCATCATGGGCAGCCCGAGGATCGCCTGCGATCCGTAGAGCGCCGAGACGGACCGCGAGTCCTCCAGCCGCAGTTGCGTGCGCGAACGGGCGACCGCTTTCGCACGGTCGAGTTCCTCGAGGCCGGCGGGGACGCATGCGCGCGCGAGTTCGCGGGCGATCTCGCGTGTCGCCTCGACAGCCCGCTCCGGGTCGACGCCGGCGTAGACGCCGAACATCCCGCAGTCGCGGAGCATCGCCACGTACGAGTGGATGTCGTAGCAGAGGGCGAGTTCCTCGCGCAGGCGGGCGAAGAGTCGCGACGACATCCCCTCCCCGAGGATGATCGAGAGGAGGTCAAGGGCATAGCGGTCTTCGTCGTCCGCAGCGACTCCGTAGAGGCCAAAGGAGAGGTGGACCTGCTCCGTGTCTTTCTGGTGCACGGTGAGCAGTCGGTGTCCACTCGATTGCACGTTTGGCACCATCGGCACGGGGTCGCCTGGTCGCCAGTCCTCGAAGGCGCGCGCCACGAGGTCGCGGACCTCCGCCGGGTCAACGGCGCCGGCGATCGACACGACGGTGGAACTCGGCGCGTACTGGCGGCGGTAGTACTCGCGGATCGCGGCGGCGCTGAGGGCGCTCACGGACTCTTCGGTGCCAGCGATGTCGCGGCCATGCGGCTGCCCCGGCCAGAGTGTCTCGTCCAGCAGCACGCCCACCTGCTCCGGCGGCGAGTCCTCGACGGCGGCCAGTTCTTCGAGGATGACGTCGCGCTCTCGCTCGATCTCGTGGTCTGGCAGGACGGAGTTCCGGATCATGTCGCCGAGGATGTCGACGGCGCCATGGAGATACTCGGGCGTCACCTTCGCGTAGTAGACCGTCAGTTCGCGGTTCGTCGCCGCGTTGATATTGCCGCCGATGCGGTCGATCTCCATGGAGATGTCCAGCGGCTTCGGGCGGCGCTCCGTCCCCTTGAACAGCAGGTGCTCCAGGAAATGCGAGAGCCCGCCCTCCTCCGGGGTCGCCTCGTAACGCGACCCGGCGGCCACGTAGATCGAAGCGGACGCGGATCGCGCGTACGGCATCGGCGTCACCAGGAGCCGCAAGCCGTTCGCGAGCGTGGTGGCGACAGGCGTCGCGAGAGGCATCAATTCGGGCACGGGATCCCGTTTCCGGTCGCACTGGGGGAGGCCTCGGCCATCCTACCGGGCAGGCTCGGAGGGTCAAACCTCAGGTTCGGGATGGCCGAGGCCATCGTGTAACAGTCCGCTGTCCCGGCGCCACTGGCTTCTTCCTATCCTGTGGGTGTCGCTCCCGCGACCAGAAAGGTGGACGACCCGTGGCTGCACCTCGACGCAGGACCCGCGACATCGAGAAGGACTATCCCCGCCGACAGTTCGCCATCAAGTTGCGCAGGCTGGCGGACTGCATCGAGCAGGGCAAGCCGTTCCGCATCCAGGTGGCGGGCGAGCGGGTCTCCGTGCCGCTCTCGGCCATCATCAATATCGAGCACGAGCGCGGCACCGATGAGGAAGAGATCGAGTTCCAGATGAAGTGGCCGGTCGGAGAGAAGTAGCCGGCGCTACATCTCCCAGAGCACATCGCCCTTGAGGTCCGCCGGGTGTGATTTCGAGGCGAATACGGCGTACTCCGCCTTCGACTCACCGATCGTCGTGCTGGGGCCGTGGCCCGGGAGCACCAGCGTCTCCGGCGGCAAGACGTAGAGCCGCGTGGTGATCGAGGCGATCTCTTGCTGCAGGTTCTCCGGCGACCCCGTGCGCCCGGGGCCGCCGGGGAACAACGTGTCGCCCGTGATGAGCGCGCCGCCCACGAGGAAACAGGTCGACCCGGGCGTATGGCCGGGGGTGTGGATGGCTCGCACCGTCGCACCCCCCACTGAGAAGGTCGCGCCGTCGGCCAGGGGCTGGACGTTGCGCGACGGATCCAGGTTCGTCTCGGTCGCGCCGGCGAAGACAGGCGCGGGCGTGTGGGCGCGCACGATGTCGAACCCCATCCAGTGGTCGGCGTGGTGATGCGTCACGACGATCCGCTCGACCGGCGCGTCGCCGAGCGCCTCGACCACTGCCTCTGACCCTTCGGGCACGTCGATGATCGTGACCGCGCTTCCCGAGGTCGGGCGCAGGATGTACGTGTTGTTCGCGAACCGGCCGAGCGCCGGCACCATCTCAATGGTGATCGTGTCGTCTGCGTAGATCTGCTTTGTCTTCGCCATCGGAGGTCCTCCTACGCCGGCCGTTGCCCGAGTCCGGCGCGACGGCCGTCTGTCCACGCCATCCCATCCGCTGCGAGCGTCTCCAGCAGGATACGCACCCGCGCGCGCTCCGCAGCGCTCGTTGCGCCGGCGCGGCGGGCGAGCGTAGGGAGTGCCACGGCCTCGCCGGCCGCGTCCCGCAGCACCTGCATCAGCCGGCCTCGCGCCTGGCGGTCCGAGCCCTCGAAGGCCCCCTGCGCACGCACCGGTTCTGCCACCTCGCCCGCAGCGAACCGTGGCCGAGCGGCGCACATCGATGCGACCACGCACTCCTCGCAGCGGGGGCGCGGGAGGCACACGCGGGCGCCGTAATCCATGAGGGCAGGGTTCCAGCGGGCCCCCTCGCCGGCCGGGAAGAGCGCCGCGGTTGCCGCCTCGATCGCCCGCGGGGGAGTCTTGCGCGCTGGCTGCAGGTCGCCGAAGACCAGGCGTCCCACGACGCGGATGACGTTCGTGTCCACGGCGGGCGCGTCCTCGTCGAAGCCGAACGTGCGGACGATCGCCGCCGTGAACGGCCCAACGCCGGGCAGGGTGAGGAGCGCCTGCGCGTCGCGAGGCAGGACGCCGCCGTACTCCTCGACGCATCGTCGGGCCGTCTCATGCAGGGCCACTGCTCGTCGGGGGTAGCCCGCACGGCCCCACGTTTGCAGGACAGCCGTGCGCTCCGCCCGTGCGAGCTCTGCGATCGTCGGGAACGCGGCCATCCACCGCCCATAGACCTCGATGACGCGTGCCATCTGGGTCTGCTGCGCCGCCACCGCCGCGACGAGGGCGGCATACGGATCGCGCGCCGTGCGCCAGGGGAACGGCTGTGCGTGTTCGTCGTACCACTCAAGCAGACGGCGCTGCACCGCCCGCCGTCGGGCCGGTGCGAGCGCGTGCGTGCGCGGCGCGGGGAGCACTGTCGAGGTGGTGCGGGGCATCGTCGCGCGAGGGTACCCGCAGGACTCGGGGTGTACCATGCGCCGCCGAGGGGGTGGTGCGTCATGGTCGCTGCGAAGAAGCCTGCTACGAAGAAGCCCGCGGCAAAGAAGTCGCCGGCCCGAAAGCCCGCGCCGAAGCGCCCCGCATCGAAACCTGCCACGAAGAAGCCGACCGCCAAAAAGCCGGTGGCGAAAAAGGCGGTGGCGAGGAAGCCGGCAACGCGGAAGCCAGCAACCAAGCGCGCCGCATCGAAGCCCGCTACGACGAAGGCGGCCGCAAAGAAGCCCGCTGCTAAGAAGGCTGTGGCGAAGAAGCCGGCCACCAGGAAGCAGACCGCTCAGAAGCCAGCCACGCCCAGGTCAGTCGTGAAGAAGGTCGTCGTCAAGAAGGTGGCCGCAAGGGCCATCAGCAAGCCGGCCGCCGCGAGGAAGCCCGTGACCAAGAAGGCCGCCGCCAAGGAGACCATCGAGTCGCGCGTCAACGTCATCAACGACCACCTGACGCAGCACGTGGTCGTGGTGAAGCAGTTCACTCGCACGTTTCCCACCTCGAACGTCTGGGTGTTGAAGGATGGCCGCGAGGCAGCGCTGCTGGATGCGGGGTACGGCGACAAGCAGTCGATCGGCGAGCGCACCCGGTTCTTCACCAGCGAGATGGGTCACCTCGATTTCAAGGTCATCGCGATGACCCACCACCACTACGACCACTCCTCCGGCGCGCGCCAGTTGCGCGAACTGCTGAAGGCAGAGACCGCCATCAACCCGGTCGACGAAGTCCTCCTCCACACGCCGCCGGCCCCCTCCCAGGGCAACGAGGACCTCCCAGACGAAGAGGACCTGGCGGAGCGCGTCGAGGCCTGGCGGGCCGAAGCGCTCGCCACACCGATCGACCGCCCGCTCTCGGACGGCGAGACGTTCCGCGTCGGCGGACTCACGGTGCGGGCAGTCCATACCCCCGGCCACACCGCGGGGCACAACTGCTACTGGGTGGAGGAACTGCGCATCCTCTTCACGGGCGACAACATCCTCGGTGTCGGCACGAGCGCGATCGGCCCGCCGCCGGCCGGGGACATGCAGCAGTACCTGGACTCCCTGCTGCGGATGCGCGAACTGCAGGCAACCCTCTTCGCCCCGGGGCACGGCCCCACCGTCACTGCAACCGACGCGAAGGTGCAGGAACTGCTCGACCACCGCGCCAGCCGCGACCGTCAGATCATCGACCTCATCGACCGGGGCTACACGACGGACGGCCAGATCCGCCGCGCCCTCTACCCGGAGATCCAGAAAGGCCTGCGCCGTGCGGCTGGCGGCCAGATCCGCTCGCACCTCGCGAAGATGGTGGGCCAGGGCATTGTCACCGTGGCGCAGGAGGACGAGGGCAAGGTCTGGCGCGTCGCCCTGACGAAGTAGAGGCGACGGCAATACTGGTTGAGTCAGGCATCTGACGGTGCCGCAGCGGGCACAGAACCCTGCGCAGGCGTAGGGTGCTCACACATCCATCGAGACGGCTCGAACGGGCTCGATCTCGGGGGATCCCATGCATCGTGTTTCCAGGCGACTCGTGTTGTCCGCACTCCTCGTTGCTGTGGTCGGCGTCCTCGCCACCCTGCCGCTGCGGGAGGCAAGCGCCGCTCCGACGGCCTCAAAGTCCTGCAGCGTCACCAGCCCCAACGTCTACGCCTGTGCGTTCACCATCACCCCTGGCGTCGCCGTCGGGGCGGGCTCATGGCTTGTGAAGACTTCAGGGGTCGGTACGTTGTCCGCCCCGTCGGCCATCTCCTCAAGCACCGGTTGTTCCTCCGCCACCGTCACCGCGGGTGGCACCCCCATCAACCCGCCGACGTCAACGGATGTCTCGGACTACAACGTGAGCATTGGGGGCACCGGCTGCGGTCCCACGGCCGTCGTCGTGGTGAACGAGACGATCACGGTGACCTCGAGCGGCTCGGCCTGCCAGACGGTCTGGATCACTGCGGGGATCCCGAGCGTGACCGCGTGCGCCTCGGTTACCTACTCGACGCCCGCGCCCCAACCGTCCGCCATCAAGGACTGCATGCCGGCATCGACTCCGAATACCTACACCTGTCTGTACACGGTGTTCCCGGCGTTCCCTGCGGTCGCAGGTGACGTGATCCACGTCAACGAGGCCCCCGGTCCGGCGATGACCGGTCCCGGCACCTTCGTCTCGACCCCCGTCGTGAGTGTGGTGAGTGGCTGCAACCAGGTACCCACACCGGTCGTCTCCAGCAGCGCAACCAGTTACCACGCGACCATCGGTCCCAGCGGATGTCCAGGCACAACCTGGTCGGTCACATTCACCGAGACGATCGCGGTGACGGCGAGCGGCACGATCTGTCAGTCCTTCTACATGGTCGCCGCCGTCCCGCCAGTCACGACGTGCGCCAGCGTCGTCTACACGCCTCCTGCTACGGTCCCCTCTGCGACGAAGACCTGCGTCCGGACGGCGGTCCCGAACACCTACACCTGCACGTTCACGATCATGCCGAACGTTGCGACGCAGCCTGGCCCATGGCTCGTCCAGATGGTGACGCCAGGCCCGGGCACCTTCACGGCGCCCTCGGTCGTCAGTAACGCCACCACTGGATGTAACAGCCAGCCCGTCGTGACGGCTGGCACGCTGATTTCGATCCCGCAGGGCGCCGCCGACTACAACGTCACGATTGGCGCGAGCGGATGCACCGCGGCCGCGTCCGTCGTCATCACGGAGACTGTGACCGTGACCGCGGCCGGACAAATCTGTCAGACGGTCTGGTTGATCGTCGGGAGCCCTGGGGTCACCGCCTGCGCCACCGTTGCGTTCACCAAGTCCCTCGTCTTCACGGGCGGTACGATCGCGCCCACGGGCGTCTCGATCGTCTCGTTCACGGGCAGCCTCGCCGAACTGGACGCAACCGGCACGGTCAATGTGCCCAGGGTGGTCACGGTCTCGGCCACGACAAGCGGCAGGCTGCTCACCTATGTGATCGGCGCGCCGTCGTTCGTGAATGCAGACTTCACCGCGGCCTTCCCCGCTGGGCTCAATGGCACCCTCGTGATCGTGAAGACCGGCGGTTAACGCCCGCCGGCTGCGGCAGCGTGTGCCGCGGCTGAGACTGTGTCTCGTCCACCTCGGCGTAGCCTTGATCCATGGCCAGCCACACTGACCACTCGCATGCTCCCCGCGACGGACGACGGCTCGCGATCGCCCTCGGGATCGCCGGCCTCACCCTCGCCATCGAGGTCGTCGGCGGCCTGATCACCGGCTCGCTCGCCCTCCTCGCCGACGCCGGCCATGTCCTGAGTGACGGCGTCGCGCTCGGCCTCGCGTGGGTCGCCGTCCGGCTCAGTACGCGCCCGCACTCCCTGCGATTCACCTTCGGCCTCCACCGCTCCGAGGTACTTGCAGCCTCCGCCAATGCCGTCCTCGTGGTGGTGTTCTCGCTCTTCCTCGCCGTCTACGCCGTGGGGCGGCTCCTCGACCCTCAGCCGATCGAGGGCGTGGGCTTGCTGGTGCTGGCCGCCGTCGGCCTCGTCGCCAATGCCGTCCAACTCCGGCTCTTACATGGTGGCACCTCGATGAACATGGAGGCTGCGCGACTGCATGTATGGGGCGACCTCGGCGGCTCGGTCGCGGCCCTGCTTGCGGGCGTGATCGTGACCACCACCGGGTGGCTCCAGGCGGACCCGATCCTCACGCTCGTCATCCTCGCCATCGTGAGCGCGGGTGGCATTCGGATGCTGGTCCGCGCGACCGGCACGCTGATGGGTGCAACACCAGCGGGTATCGACCTCGAGGCCGTCCGGGAGGCGCTGCGTGCCCTCCCCGGGGTCCGAGACGTGCATGACATCCACTGCTGGACAGTCGCCTCGGATTTCGTGATGTTCGAGGCCCACGTGCTTGTCGAGGATGCCGCCGACGGTGTCGAGGTAGTGGCCGCGTGCAGTGCGCTACTCTCGGGGCGCTTCGGCATCCAGCATGCCGCGATCCACCCGGAGCGGCGGCGATTGATCCAGGTCTCCAGCCAGGTGAGGTAGCGCCCGATGCCCGAACCTACCGCCTCACGACCGGACATGCCCGGCTACCTCGATCCCGGCGAGGAAGTCGAACTGCTGCCCTGGTCATGGGCGGACGGCCGGCTGCGCGACGCGCACAACTACTGGATGGCGACCCACACGCCCGAGGGCGGTCCGCACCTCGCGCCGATATGGGCGGTGTGGGATGGCCACCGGCTCTTCGTCGCGACGGGGACCCGCTCCAAGAAGGCCCGCAACCTCGGATTCGACCCGCGCTGCACCCTCGCCACGGAGAACGCCGAGGAGGCCGTGATGATCGAGGGCCTTGCCGAACCCATTTCCGATGTGGACGCCGAGAAGTACCTCGTCCTCTACGAGGCGAAGTACGGCGCCCGTCCTCCGGCGGGCGACGGCTGGCTTGTCACCCCCCGCACCGCCTTCGGTTTCATCGAGCACGCCGAGGACTTCTCCCGTACCGCGACCCGCTGGCGCTGGTAGGCAGAGATCCATGTCCTACGACCGCTGTTCCGAGATCATCCGCACGGACGGGGTCTGCGCCGGGGAACGCCGCGCCGCGCTGAACATCGCTGCGACCTCCAGCGGCAGCATCCACGATGACGAGAAGGCGGCGGAACTCGGCTACCAGGGTGGCCTCGTCTCCGGCCTCGTCCACAACGAGCAGTTCATCCCGATCGCCATCGAGCTGTTCGGCCAGCAATGGTTCGAGCGCGGTGGCTTCGCCTTCTCCTACCGCACGCCCACCCTCGACCAGGACCACGTGCAGGCGTTCGCCCGCGTGCCCGCCGAGGGCCAACGGCTGGTCGAGGCATGGTCGCAGGACGATGCGGGCAAGCGCGTGGCGGACGGCGTCCTCTTCCTCGGGGACGTCGAGACGCCGCTCGACGAGCGCCTTGCGGTCACCCAGCCGGCCGAGGGACGCATCCTACGTAGCGTGGCGCTCGGGCCGTTCGGCCCGCAGCGCCGCCTGCGTGCCTCAGCCGAGGTCCAGGCGCTCATGCGCGACACCACCACCGAGCCGCTCGACTGGTACTTCGGCCCTAGCCCATGGGGACCTGCGGTCGCTTCAACACGCTCGCTCTACCGCATGCTTGAGCCGCGTGCGGTGACCGAGGCGGTCGACCCGACTGGAGTCCGAGTCGACGCTGGTATCCAGATACGCTTCGTCGATGGTCCCCCGCTTGTCGAGACGGACTACCTCGTGGACTGCGACGCGATCGCTCGCAGCGAGACCGCGAAGACCGAGGTGCTCTGGCTCCGAACCAATATGCGTGAGGCCTCGACGGGCCGTATTGTCCTCGAGCAGTTGATGGAGAAACGCTGGATGAAGGCCGCCTCGGCGCTCTACCGCTGAGCGCTACGCCGGCGTCGCCTTGATCGCAGCCTCGATCTGGTCGAGGTGATCAGAGAAGTGTCCGGTGAAGTTGAAGCGCAGCCAGCGGCCAACGGCGACATCGCCGAACCCTTCAATCTGCAACGTGCGCCCCAGGGCGTCGTCAGACTGTCCGGCAATCGCCGCCTTCGTCGCGTCGAGGTGCTCGAAGAGCCGCGTCTTGAGCGACGCCAGGTCTTGGTCCTCGGCTCCGAGGCTCGTGTAGGCGCCGCTGGCCTGATCGAGCACGAGAGGCGGGTTCTCGCCGGCAAGGGCCTTCCTGATCTCCCGCGGGAAGGAGGCCACATCCCCGATCAGATGGAGGATGGTCTGCGACACGCTCCAATCCTCAGGCGTGGGCTGCCTTGCGGCGCGGGCATCATCAAGACTCTCTGTGAGAGCCTGCAGACGACTCTTGTGCTGGTCAATTAGCCCCGCGATGGTCTCGGCGAACGGCATATGGCCTCCAACGTCGTCTTTTCAGGAGGATAGGGCGAACCGGCACCCGCCCGAATCGTGGATGGCGCATCAGCGGATGCATCGCCCCGTTTCCACCCTCGTGAGATAATCCGTCTGAGCCCTGCTCGCGCCGCTCTTGCGTCGCCGCGGGTCGGGCCTCATAGATTCACACACCGCTCATGGGCGGGGTTTCGAGCAGGTTGTGACCAGTTCCACCACCGAGGCGAACGCCTGGGGCGTCGTCGGTCAGGATGCTCCGGTCGAAGTGCTCCGCCGCGCCATCGCGGGCGGCCACCTCGCGCATGCCTATCTCCTTGTCGGACCGCCAGGGGTCGGCCGAGGCCTGCTCGCCCAGCGGCTCGCCCAGACCCTCGTCGCTCCCCGCGCTGACGACCCCACCCTGCCGGACTTGACCGCGCGCGCCGCTCAGCAGATCGAGACGGGCGCCTCGCCGGACATCGAGCGCATCGCCATCCGAGGCGTGTGTGACGAGTCCAGCCACGACCACACTTCTGACACCTCTACCCGCATCCGCATCTGCCAGGTCCGCCGGCTAGAGCGGGTCGCCTCGCTGGCCCCGTTTGCCGTCGCCCGCCGCGTGTTCATCATCGACACCGCAGATGACCTGCAGGCGGACGCCGCGCACGCCATCCTGAAGACGCTCGAAGAACCGCCGGGGGATGCGCTGCTGATCCTCCTGGCCTCCGACGTCGACGCCCTGCTCCCGACGATCCGCTCGCGAGCGCAGGAGATCGTGTTGCGCCCGATGCCGCACGCGGTGCTCGCCCAGGCACTGCAGCAGTATGCGGGCCTCACTGCGGACGAGGCGACGAACCTCGCCCGCCTCGCCCACGGCCGGTATGGCCTCGCCATGCGCATGCACACGGACCCCTCTCTTGCCGTGCTCCGCCAGTCCGCGACCGAAGAGGTGCGCCGGCTCGCACGCGCCTCCCGGAACGAGCGCTTCGATGTCGCTGACCGCCTCGGCGCTGCCTGGTACCGCGAGCGCGAGAGCGTCCTCGCCACCGTTGACCTCTGGCGCGACTGGTGGCGCGAGGTCCTGCTCGCGACCTCCGGTCTGGAGGCGCTCCCCGAGGCTGCCGAGGACGCCGTTGGACTAACACCGGCGGACGCCGTGCGCGCCCTGCAGGCCGTGCAGACGGCCCGCGCGCACCTCCTCGCGAACACCAACGCCTCGCTCGCTCTCGAGGTGATGATGCTCGACCTCCCGGTCCTTTCGGCACCGCTCGTCGAATCAGGTGTCGCATGACCCTCGAACTCCGCGTCGTCGCCCGCCCAACCCACGTCGGCGTCCGGTTCGCTGAGGCCGGTCCCATCTCCTACTGCTCGCCGGGCGACCTCAGTCTCGGCATGGGCGACTACGTCGTCGTGCAGTCGCACCGCGGCGAACGCCTCGGCTGGATCGTCGTCGGCGCGGACCAGGTCCTGCCCAACCTCGTCGAGGGCCCGACGCGGGTGATCTCCCGCCTGGCCTCGGAGGCCGACGTAGCCACCTGGCGATCGCAGACCGAGCGTGCAAAGGCGGATGCGCTGCGCGTGCAGGCAGTGGCCACTCGCATCGATGGCCGCGTGCGCATCGCCCAGGTGTCCTACGACTTGACGCACACCTTCGGTGAACTGGCGTACACCGCTCGAGAGTTCAACGGCGAGGAGCGTCTGCATCGCGAAGCACTCCCACTCCTCGGTGTCTCCGATCTCGAGATCGAACAGGTCGGTGACCGCGACCGCGCGAAGGCGCTGGGCGGCCTCGGTGTCTGCGGGCGCGCGCTCTGCTGTTCTACGTGGATGACCGAGTTCCCAGCGATCTCGATCAAGATGGCGAAAGATCAGGGTCTCGCCCCCAATCCCACGAAGATCTCCGGAGTCTGCGGCCGTCTCCTCTGCTGCCTCGCGTTCGAGGTGGACGCCTATCGGGAGGTCGTCGGCACGCTCCCGAAGGTCGGCAAGCGAGTCACGACACCGCTGGGCCGCGCCAAGGTGATCTCGATCAATGCCCTCACGGAGACGGTCCGCATGCGGCTGGACGAAACCGGCCAGGTCATCGAACTCGCCGCCGACGCGCTGCGCCGCCAAATGGGCACCGCGGTCCGCCCCGAAGAACTCGAGGAGACGGTCGAGGAGGATGTGCGCCGCCAGGAGGACGAACGTCGCGCGCTGTTCCTCGCGGCCATCGAACCCACGGACAAGCGGGCGCCGCGACGCTCCAGCCGCTCCGCTTTCGACGCCCCGGGCCGCGAAGTGCGCGATGAGCGCCCGCTCAGGGATCTCGACTCGACGGCCGTCCCGGAGGACCGCGTGGACGAGCCTCGCGTCCCGCGCCCACCGCAGCAACGTCCCGCTGCTTCGTCCAGCACCGACCGCGCGCGTCGCGATGCTCCGACGGGTCCCTCGGGCGGCGGCGCCAGCCGAGGCCGTCGCGATGCCGGGGAGCCGCGCGCGCCTCGCGAGGCGGCACCGCGCGACGGCGGGCGCGTCGAGCGCACCACGATCGGTGGCATCCGAGTGACCCGCCGCTCTGTGCGTCCTGCCGATGCGGCCGGAACGGGGGCGTCGCGGCCTCCGCGCGATCCGAGTCGCGATCCCGGTGCCCCTCGGCCGCCACGTAATGAGACCGCCCGACCGCCTTCGGACGCGCCGGGGGCACCCGGCGCCGACGCCCCCGGTGAGTCCGAGGAGCAGCGTCGCCGGCGTCGCCGAGGCCGTCGCGGCGGTCGAGGTCGTGGCACTGGCGACGGTGGAGGCTCGACGCCGGAGTCGGGCAGCGACCAGTAGCCTCGATCTCTGAGCAGGGAGCCCCCGATGCCTGACCAGCCGAACCCAGACGCCATCGTCAGCGCCGACTGGTTGCGCGCCCACCTTGACGATCCGTCGCTCCGCATCCTGCATGTCGGACTCGACCGCGCGAAGGAGTACGACGGAGGGCACCTCCCCGGCGCGATCTGGGTGCACGGCTATGACGACACCACTGTCGAACGGGGCGGCATCCGCGCCCTCGTCCCCTTCCGTGAGGAAGTTGAGGCCACGCTTGGCCGTCTCGGTGTGGACGAGTCGCACACGGTCGTGTGTGTCGCTGCTGGGAAGTCAGCGTGGCCGCACCGCGCGTACTGGGTACTCCGCTACTACGGCTTCCCGGATGTCCACATCGCCGACCGCTCGACCGAGGCGCTCGAGCGCGCCGGCTTCACGCTGACGACGGACGAACCGCGATTCGAGCGCACCTCACCCCACCTCAGTGAGGCGGACCCGTCCGTGTACTCGTCATGGGAGGAAGTCCTCGCCGCCGCCGAGGGCAAAGCGGACGCCGCGGTGCTCGACTGCCGTACGGACGAGGAGTTCCACGGAGTCGAAGGTGCGGGCCACGCCGCGCCGCGCTATGGCCGCATCCCGCGGGCGCAGCAGTTGAACTGGGAGCTACTCGTCGACGGTGACGGCCGCTTCCTGCAGCCGGACCGTTTGCGATCGCTCTACGCCGCCGCGGGCATCGATGGCACGCGTGACGTCTACCCCTATTGCGGCGGCGGCATCCGCTCGGCCGCCTCGTGGTTCGCAATGCACGAGATCCTCGGCTGGCAGACCGCGCGCAACTACGACGGCTCGTGGGCAGAGTGGTCGCGCCTGCCCTCGCTGCCGGTGGAGCGCGACGCGTAGCAGGACCCGCTGTGCCAGATCGTCCTCGACAGCCCTCCTGATACTGAGGGCTGAGGGCTGCGCCAGTCTTCCTTGACAGGCATCGGCTTCCTCTGCAAGATCGGGGCGTACCCCCCCAGTGGCTTCGGCCGCTGGGCGCGAAACCCCCGGTGACGGGGGTTTCTGCTTGTGCGGACGTATGTCTACGTCGACGCGTTCAACCTGTATTACGGCGCGCTTAAGGGCACGTCATTCAAGTGGCTGGATATCGACACGCTCTGCCGGCTGCTGCTCCCGCACCATGAAGTCGTGAAGATCCGGTACTTCACAGCACCAGTATCGGCACAGCCCGCCGACCCCCAGGCTCCGCAGCGACAGCAGATCTACCTCCGCGCGCTCGCCACGTTGCCGACGGTCTCAATCCATTTGGGTAGCTTCATGCAGAAGCAGAAGCGTCGGCCGCTGGTCAGCGACGGGACATACGTCTGGGTGCATGACACAGAGGAGAAGGGCTCAGACGTCAACCTCGCGACATATCTCGTCCATGACGGGCACCGAGGCCTCTACGAACAGGCGGTGGTGATGTCCAATGATTCTGATCTCAAGCACCCGATCGAGATCGTGCGAGACGACCTCGGACTCACCGTGGGTCTACTCAATCCGCATGCACGAGTCGCGTACGGGCTGGCCGGAGTGGCGGACTTCTACAAGCCCATCCGCAGAGGAGTCCTGGCGGTCAGCCAGTTCCCCGCGACAGTCACCGACTCGAATGGCGCGTTCCACAAGCCCGCAGGCTGGTGATGCGATCGTCATTCTGCGCAGGCCGAGCCTTACCCAAGCGCGTCGGCGATCTGGTCCACGTGCCCTTGCATGTGTTCAGCGTGTGACTGCACCTGCTGGCGCAGCGATCGGCGCGCGCCGCGGATGCTGCCGGGACGACCCCAGGCAGCGTCCGGTGTCCCCGAGAGCAGGTCCACCGTCCTGCCGATCTCGGACTCCACGAGCGCGATCAGTTCCGCTGTCGGGCGACGCTCGAGTGCGGCCGTCTCCGCCTCTTCGTCAAAGGGCAGGCGGGCCGGGTCCGTCATGTTCGCCATTTGGAAGATGAAGAGGCCGTTCTTCTGCGCATAGAGGGCCATGTGCGCCAGCGTGTGCTGCGCGGTCCACTCTCCGCCCTCGCGCGGTGCCGCGTTCCAGGAAGCGGCGCGGGCGTTCGCGGCGACCGAGCGCAGCCGCTCCGGGACGGTGGCGAGCGCCTCGACCAGATGGGCGTACTTCTCCGGAGCGCCGGTGACGAAGTCGATGCGTGACATCTACTTCACCTCCAGCAGCAGTTCGACCTCGACGGGCGCGTTGAGCGGCAGGGAGGCGAGTCCGATCGAGGTGCGCGCGCCGACGCCAGCGTCGTCACCGAAGACTTCCTTCAGCAACTCGGAGGCGCCGTTGACGACCTGCGGCTGGTCGACGAATTCGGGAGCACTGGCGACGTACCCGACCGTCCGGACGACACGGGCGCCCTCGAGGGTGCCCATCAGGTGCTGCACCGCGGCGAGCGCGTTGATCGCGCACTGCCGGGCGGCGGCCTTGCCGTCTTCGACGCTGACCCCGGCGCCGAGTCGCCCCGTCGAGGTCAGCGCCCCGTCCTTCATCGGGAGCTGGCCGGAGACGAAGACGAGGTTCCCCGTGCGTACGGCAGGCTTGTAGATCGCCACGGGCGAGACCAGTGGCAGGTCGATGCCCAGTTCCTTCAGTCGGTCCGCCACGCTCATAGCACGCCCTCTCCGAGGATCCGTTCGAGGACTCCGGTGAGTTCCTCGTCGCTGTAGAAGTGGATGGTCAGAGACCCGCGTCCCACCTGGTTTCGCCTGAGCGTCACCTTCGTCCCGAGGGCGCGCTGCACCGCCTCTTCGAAACCCGCCGTGACGGCGGCCGGGCCGCGCACCTCCGGCTTTGGCTGGCGCGGCTTCGAGGGCTTGGCCTCGGTGCCGCCCCACTCGCGCACCATGCGCTCGGTCTGGCGCACGTTCAAGCCCTCAGCGACCACGCGCTCCCACGCGGCCAGGCGGTCTGCCTGCGCCGGGAGCCCGAGCAACGCTCGGCCGTGGCCCTCCGAGATCTCGCCCCCTGTGATCGAGGCGCGCACCTCTACCGGCAGGTCCATGAGGCGCAGTGTGTTTGCGATCGCGACGCGCGACTTGCTCACGCGCTCCGCGACCTGTGCCTGGGTGAGGTGGAATTCCTCGATCAGGCGCTGGTACGCGACCGCTTCTTCCAGCGGGTTGAGGTCGGCTCGCTGGACGTTCTCGACGATCGCGATTTCGAGGAGTTCCTGAGGTGTCGTCTGGCGGATCGTCACCGGGACGCGATCGAGGCCGGCGGCCTTCGCGGCGCGGAGGCGGCGCTCGCCGGCGATCAGTTGATAGACGACCTGCCCGTCCTGGCCCCGTTCCTCGGTGACCAGGAGGGGCTGGATGACGCCGTAGAGCTTGATCGACTCAGCGAGTTCCGCGAGCCGTTCGTCATCGATGAACGTGCGCGGCTGCTGCGGGTTGGGGACCACGTCCTCGATCGCGACATCGGTCGCCGGGACACGCTCGTCCCGCGGCGCCGTCCCGGGATCGCCCGGCGCACCGTCCGGGATCAGCGCCGAGAGCCCTCGCCCAAGCCCGCCCTTACGCGCCATGTGCGACCTCCGAGGCCGGAGCGGCGGTGTGCACCCCGTCGTGAGCGAGTGGAGCAACTGCTGGGATGAGGCCCCGCTCGCGCAGCCGTTCGATCAGCTCCGTCGCGAGCTCCTCGTAGGCCTTCGCGCCCGTCGACGCCGGGTCGTACGAGGTGATTGGTGCGCCGTGGCTCGGGGCCTCGGCGAGGCGGACGGATCGTGGGATGACGGTGCGGAACGTTGCGGGGAAGTGCGTGCGCACCTCCTGCTCCACCTCGCGCGCGAGGTTGGTGCGGGAGTCGTACATCGTGAGCAGCACACCCCGGATCGCCAGTTGTGGGTTGAGGTTTCGGCGGATCATCTCCACAGTCTTCGAGAGGTGTCCGAGCCCCTCGAGCGCGAAGTATTCCGCCTGGACCGGGATGATCACCTCGTCTGCCGCAGCCAGCGCGTTTACGGTCAGCAGGCCGAGTGACGGTGGACAGTCCATGAGGATCACGTCGTACTGCGCGCGCAGCGAGTCCAGTGCGCGCTTCATCCGGAACTCACGTGCCATCACCGTGACGAGTTCGACCTCTGCCCCCGCCAGCGCCGGCGTCGTCGGGACTAGCCAGAGGTTGGGCGTGCTGGTCGGCTCGACCGAGCGCGCCAGCGGCTCTTCTTCGATCAGCGCTGAATAGAGGCCCGCCTCGTCACGGCCGCGGATGCCGAGAGCGCTCGTGGCGTTCGCCTGCGGGTCGGCGTCCACGATCAGCACGCGCAACCCGCGTGCAGCCAGCGATGCGCCGAGCGAGACGGTGGTCGTCGTCTTGCCGACGCCACCCTTCTGGTTCGTCACTGCGATGCAGACGCTCATCGGGCCAGGCACCGGAGATCGAGCGGGCGGCACGGGAGGAGGATCACAGGGCGACTCCCGCTCGGGCGGCGATCTGCGCGAGCGGTGGCAGAGGGGCGGGGCCGAGTGTCTCGACCTCGCAGGCGGCAGCCGCCGCTGCCAGGCGGCCCGCTACCGACAGTCCCGCACGCAGGCCGAGTATAAACGCCGCTGCGAACACGTCACCCGCGCCCGTGGCGTCTACCGGCTGCGCCGGGACGGCGGCGATGTGTGATTCCGTACCGTCGCGGTTGATCACTCGTGCGCCATTCGTCCCCTCGGTGATGATCAGTCGTTCGGCACGGGAGGCAAGGCGGGCTGCCGCTCCCGGGGACCACCGTGCAATTTCTTCACGCGAGAGGAAGATCGTCACGCCCTCGCGTGCCGCAGTGAGCAGCGCCGGCGACGGGGCCCCGACGACGCGCACCGCTCCGTCGTCGAGTCGGCGGCGCTGCATCCCCTGCGCGAGCAGGCCCACCCGAGTGCCAGGCCAGCGGTCGAGAAACGAGGTGACATCGAGGTCGCCGGCGATCAGCGGACAGAGCAGGATCGTGCGGGGCTCCGGCCATCCGTTGGGGACATCGAGCGCCCCGATGGCGGAACGCGGCGGATGTTCGAGGCGCAGCCGGCGTTCGCCGTCCACGTACGCGTGGTCGAAAAGCAGCGGCTCCCGGTTCACCTTCGTGAGCACGAGTGGGCGGATGCCGAATGCCTCGGCCGTCCGGGCGGCAAACAGCACCGCCCCGCCCGGGGACTCCCTGACCGGCGTCTCGCCGGAAAAGCGGTCGAGGGTCAGTGGCCCGGCGATGAGCAGCGGCCCGGCATCAGTGAAGGAGACCGGCGCAGCGCCATCCTCGGGCATGGTCAGGAGCCCTCAGCCATTCTCAGACGTTCTGCCGCATTGACGAACTACTCCGCTGGCAGGATCTCGACCTGACGGTTCTCACCGGACCCGACGCTCTCCGTGCGCACACCCTCTTCAGTCTCCAGGGTGAGGTGGATGATCCGTCGCTCGTGCGCAGGCATCGGCTCGAGCGTGATGACATCGCCGCTGTTCCGGACTTCCTCGGCAATCTCACGTGCCATGTCCACGAGCATCTGCTCGCGCCGCCGCCGGTACCCCTCGATGTCGAGGCCAAAGACCGGTGCGTTCTCCCGTCGCTGCCCGACGATCGTGTTCATCAGGTACTGCAGGTGGTAGAGCGTCTCACCGCGACGGCCGATGAGCAGGCCGAGCTCGTCAGCCGCCTGGTCGTCCTCTCCGTAGACATCGAAGACCTGGGCGATCAGGCCGAGGCCGTCGCCCGGTGTCTCCGGGTCGCGGGCACTGATCTCGGTTCCCTGGAGACCGAGCAGATTCAGAATGTCGCGGAGGGTGCCACCCGCGAGGTCCAGATCGTCCTCCGCGGTCGTGTTCGGGGCGACGGGCAGCACCTCTGGCGCGTCCGGTACGAGCACTTCTTCGTCTGCCGGGACGGTGAACCCCTGAGGGCGCGGCTCGCGAGGCTCTCGAGGCTCACGGAAGTCGCGCCCGCCTCGGCCGCCTCCACCCCCGCGGCCGCCGCGGTCGTTGCGGCCACCGCTGCTCGGGCGGCCTCGGCCGCCGCCACGGGGTGCAGATGCGGACCCGCGAGATTCACGCATGCCGCTTTCGCGGCCTTCGTCCCGGCTCGGGGCGGTGGTGCGAGGCGCCACGGCCTCGGTCGTCGCGGCCGCAGCGGGCTGATCGCCAGCGGGCGCCTCGTCCTCACGACGGCGGCCTCGGCCACCGCGTCGTCCCCGCCGGCGTCGACGCGGTGCGTCGCCGTCGGCCGGTGCCCCTTCGCCGTCCTCGGCTGCCGGGGCGCGGTCGCCGTCGTCGGCGGCGTCATCCATGTCGTCGTCGTCATCGTCCTCGTGGCGCTGCGGGAGGACGTCGGCGGCCTCAGGTTGCCGCCGGCGGGTGGGTGCGGCTCGACGCGGGCCACGAGAGGGTCCCGAGGTCAGCACGGACTCGTGTGCGGTCACGCGCACGATGGCGTCCTCGGAGCCGAATCCAAACCGCCCGGCCCTACCTTCGGTGACGACGTCGATTTCGACTTGGTCCCGTCGCAGGCCGAGTTGGGCCAGCGCCTTCCCCACCGCTTCGTCGACCGTTTTGCCGCTGGTTTCCGCTACTCGCATCGGTGTTCCTCACTTCGGACGTGCCGCCTTCAGCGGCCGGACGGTTGGTGCGGGCTCGGGCCGGCTTGGAGGGGGCAACAGGCATACCGAGTCGTGAGCGCACGACATTCGGGAGCAAGGATCCCCACGTGAAGTCACCCGGGCCCACGAAGACCCACTGCAGGACCACGCCGATGACGGTGCTGGCGAACCAGTAGATACCGACACCGGCGGGAGAGAACAGGACGAACCAGGAGAAGACCGCAGGCATCATCCACTGCATCATGGCCGCGGTCTGGCGCTGCTGATCACTCTGCGTGGCCAGCGTGGTGCGCGACGAGGAGATCCGTTGCTGCAGCCACATTGCCGCGAAGACGAGCACGAGGAGCGCCACGCCGCCGTTGGCGCCCAGGTCAAACCAGAGGAAGTGACGCGAAAGCGGGATCTGGTCCTGGATGAACGCGACGTCGTAGAGGCGGCTCGAGAGGTCCAGGATGCCCTCGGGCGAGTCCCCGAGCGTGACGCGGATGACCTGATAGAGCGCAATGAACAGCGGGAACTGGATCAACTGGCCGCTCAGGCAGCCAAGCGGATTCACGCCGGACTCCTTGTAGAGCCGCATGGTCTCTTCCTGGCGGCGCTTTGGGTCGCTGTACTTCTTCTGGAGTTCCTGCATTTGCGGCTGAATCGCCTGCAGGGCCTTCATGGAATTCAGCATCTTGAGCGTGAACGGGAAGAGCAGCACCCGGGAGATCACGGTAAAGACCAGGATCGCGAGCCCGTACGAGGAAAAGCAGATGGCGGTCAACGCGACCATGACGTTGATCAGGGGCGTCTCGAGGAAGGTCTGCCAGATGGCACCGATTGGCATGACCGCCCCTATTCGCTCGGAGCGCTGATCTGCTGCTGGGCGCCGTTGGAGGCGTCCACGCGGAACAGCGCGTGCTTCGTCGTCATGAGGTAAACCGAACCGTCGATCACCATCGGGTTCGCGTCCAGGCGCACGTCCGCGATCGGCGTCCGCCATCGCTGCTGGCCCGTGGCCGGGTCAAGTCCGACCACGACCCCCCGTCGCGCGACGGCCACCAGGACGCCGTTCGCGATGACCGGTGTGGCCCGCAATTCAGGCTTCTCGGTGTCGAGGGTGAATTGCCAGCGCTGCTGGCCGTCCAGTGTGAGGGCGTAGACGCTGCCACCCATGGAGGGGGCGTAGATGGTGTCACCGGCGACCAGGGGCGCGCCCGCCATCCAGCCGTCCCCGCGGAAGGACCAGCGTGGTTCGCCGGATGCGGCATCCAGGGCATGGAGTGCGCCATCGATTGAACCGACGAGCACGTTCGGTCCCGAGGGCACGACGCTCGCGATGGAGGCACCAGCCGTGGAGGTCTTCCACGCCGCCTGACCGTCCGCGAGTCGAAGCGCGTGGGTGGTTTTCGCGTCGAAGTTCGGGACAATCAGATGGTCACCGACCACCAGCGGCGAACCCCAGATGCGACCGTCGCTCGTCGGGTACCTCGCGGCGATGGCACCATCCTCGGTATTCACGACGAGAACTTCGCCGGACTCGGTCGCTACGAAGAGCCGTCCGCCGTTCAGGACTGGCGTCGCCACGACCGACTCGCGGAGCTCGACGGTCCACGGATTCGAGAGGTCGCCATTCCCGGAGCGATCCAGCCGCACTAGGTGTCCGTCGTACGAGACGAGGTAAATGCGGTCACGGTCGAGCACCGGGGCGGCATAGAAGGTGCCTTTGACGGGCTTTGAGGCGCGCTTGGAGGAGTTCTCACTCTTGACGGAATTCGGGAAATGCCAGCGTTCGCTCCCTGAGGCAGGGTCGATGGCTCGAACCTCGCCCGGCTTCGACTGGATGAGGATGCTGCCATCGGGTAGGGCAACGGGAGCGGACCACCCCGCGGCCTCGGCGACACTTCCGCACCCGGCGAAGAGCAACGCGAAGGAGGCGAACACGAGGGCGAGCCGCCCGAGAGGTCGCCGCTGACTACGCGCACCGGGGAGGTCGAGGGCGTCGGGTGCTTCGGCATTCTGTCCACAAGGCACCGCGTTTAGACCGCCGTTGTGGATGAACTTGTGGATATGTTTCACGTGAAACATCCGCCCCCCGGTCGCATGAAGCCACGAAGGGTTCATGAACGCTTCCCACTTGCGACCGCCCGTGGCGGCACGTCGTCGAATCCAGATCCACCGCCGGGACGGCAGCGTGCAAGACGGCGCGCCGCGAGCCACACGCCACGGCCGACGCCGTGGATTTCGATGGCCTCAGCGGCGTAGTTCGAGCAGGACGGCGCGAAACGGCAACGCGTGCCCAGGGCCGGAGAGATGGTTTCCTGGTACCAGCGGATCATGCCGAGTGCGATGCGTTGGGCGGCACTGCTGGGTGGAGTGCTCACTTGGACTGTGGGCTGAGATTCCGTCATTCTGGCTGTCCAGCGCGAGACAGAGGGGCGTCTCTGAGTCCGAGTGCTCGGGACTGCTCGCCGGTCCTCACAATGGCTCGCTGAAGCTCATCGAAAGTCGCGATCGCTGCCGGAGCCTGGGCGAGCACGACCACATCGAGGCCTTCGCGCCAGGACAACCCGTGGACGATCATGCGTAGCCGCCGCTTCACCCGATTGCGCACCACGGCGCCGCCCAGCCGTTTTCCCACCGAGAATCCGATCCGTGTCCCCGGCGCGCCCGTGCGGCGCACGACCAGGTGAAGCAACGGATGGCGCGCTCGGCGACCCTCTCGCATGACGAGGGCGAACTCCGAGCGACGGCGCAGTCGGTCCGGGGGCGTCGCCGGTGGCGTTCGGCCAGCGTGGCCGGATGGGTCGCCAGGGTCCCGCATCGGGTGGTTCTGTGTCGCCGCGGGGCGTCGCTAGCAGGCCCGGGCGGTGGCCCGGGGCTCGGTGGTGGGAATCAGACCGACAGCCGCTTGCGGCCGTGGGCGCGCCGGCGAGCGATCACCTTGCGCCCGTCGGACGTGGCCATGCGGGCTCGGAAACCGAGCTTGCGCTGACGGGAAAGGCGTTTCGGCTGCCAGGTACGCTTCACAGCGTTGCTCCAGATCGTCGTCCAATTGCCCTCGTCAAGTTGGGCTTAGGCAGTATAGGGACGCCCGGAGCGCTGGGGCAATTCGAGCCGCCCGCTGACCTCGGGCGGCCGTGATCGTGACGCCGCGTGGCGCTAGAATCCTGGCTGGCCTAGGTGGCGAGTCAGATGGAGTGCTCGATGCAGATCGCGAAGTTTACTGCCCGCGTCTCGGCCGTGGCCGCCGGCGGCCTCACCGCTGCCCTTCCCCTGCTGGCGGGGGCCGCCGAGGTCCCCGAGTACGCCGAGGCCGCGAATCGTGGTCTGGATCTCCCGGGCGACGGTGTCATGATCGGCTTCGCCACCGTGGGTGGCCTGCTGGCCCTGTTCGCCGTAGCCGCCATCGGTTACCTCTACCGTCGGGAGCGTCACCTCGACTGGGAGTTCCAGAAGCCGGACGCCCCCCACCACTAGGCCGACGTCGTTTCCAGACAGATTCAGGCCCGCCGCCGTGCGGGCCTTTCGTTCTCCCGGAGTGCTTGCATTCTGCATGCAGTAGCAGCAAAATGCATGCGTGCCATCGATCACGATCCGCAACGTGCCCGAAGAGACCCGGAACGAATTGGCGGCCCGTGCCGCGCGCTCGGGACGCTCGCTGCAGGAGTACTTGCGCGGCGAGTTGATCGGGATGGCCAGCAAGCCCGACATGGCGACGCTGATGGAACGAGTACGGCAGCGCAAAGAGCGCGAGGGCGTGGCTGTCGGCGCGGAGACGATCCTGGCGTGGCGCGATGCGGATCGCGAGTGATTGTTGCGGACGCCTCGCTGATAGTCGCGTCGCTCGTCGATGTCACGCCTGCGGGTCGCTGGGCGGAGAACCTCGTCCAGTCCGAATCCCTCCGAGCACCGCATCTGCTTCCAGCGGAGATGGCTAACTCACTCCGCCGAGCGGTGCTCTCAGGTGGGATTTCCTCGGTGGCAGCAGCGAGGGCGCATGAAGATCTGCTGCAGATGCGCGTGGAGTTGTACGCGTTCGAACCGCTCGCTCGACGGATCTGGGATCTCCGCGCGAACGTGGGGACGTACGACGCATGGTACGTCGCGCTCGCCGAGGCCCTCGATGCACCGCTGGCCACACTCGATCGCCGGCTGGCCATGGCGGTCGGACCGCGCTGCTCGTTCCTTCTGCCACCCGCGTAGGCACGCCATGCACCAGGGTTGAGCGCGCGGTTGCTCGCATTGGCCCCCACGAGGGCGCTCCCTATACTGGCCCGACGGCGCGCCGCTGTAGCTCAGAGGCAGAGCAGCTGTTTCGTAAACAGCAGGTCGTGGGTTCGAGTCCCACCGGCGGCTCCACTGACCGCCCATCCTCGCGTGCCGTGACATCCCGACTGAAGCGCGCTCGGAGTCTCGATGAGCAAGTTCCGCCAGTTGATCCGCGACACCGGGAAAACGCCCGCCGGCTTTGGGTTCGCTGCGCTGTCGCGGCAGCCGAAAGCGCGCCACATCCTGGTGGTGGCCGAGGCCTCGGATGCGGCTGGCGCGAAGGCAGCCGTCGATGCTGGCGCGGACGCCGTGGTGTTCACTGGGGCGTCATCGGAAGTCAGCGCGGCGGTGAAGAGTGCCGGGAGGCCTGTGGCCGTCTGGCTGCTTGACGCGGATCGATCTTCCGTGCAGGCCGCACATGAAGCCGGGGCAGACTTCTTCGTCTTCGATGACGGTCGCGCGCACGCTTCCAGCATGGCGGTCGAGGAGATCGGGCGCGTGCTCGTGCTGGGCGCGGATCAAGAGGAGCAGCGGCTGAAGTCGATCGCGGGCGTCGACCTCGATGCGCTGCTGGTGACCGGTGATCCGGGTGCGCTGACGGTGCGCGATCTGCTCGCACTCCGACGCGTGGCTGGCTACGCGGGAGCGCCGTTGCTCGTGGCGTCAGAGCAGGTGCCCGGGGTCGAAGCACTCGAGGCGTGGCGGGATGCTGGTGCCGCGGCCGTGCTCGTGCGTGGCGGCGAAGGTGTTGTCCGCGAGGTGGTGGCGGCCGCAGACGCAGTCCCCGCTCCGCGGAAGCGCCGGAACGAGGGCGTCATCCCCTCGATTGGTCTGCAGGGCCCGACGCCCGCGGAGCACGACCACGAGGTGGACGACATCTAGGGACTTCCACCAGAATTTTTTCCCAGGTTCCCCCAGTTCGGATTCAGGCATCTCGCGCGGACCGCTGGACTTACACGGAATGCGCGGACAAGGTGCACCCCAGCCGCTACCCTGAGGCCGCTCAGCGTCAGAATGGCGTTGACGCGTCGCAATTTTTGCGACGGTTCGAGGGGTGGCGTGATGACGGCCGAGCCAGCCGCGCCCAAACCGCAGCGATACCAGATCGGCGAGGTTGCCGAGCGGACTGGTGTGACTCAACGCACCCTGCGGTTCTATGAGGAGAAGGGTCTGCTCGATCCGCCTGAGCGGATGGAGGGCGGCTTCCGCCTGTACTCCGACGACGACATCATGCGCGTGACCTACGTGCGCCGCCTGCAGGATCTACTCGGGTTCACCCTCTCCGAGATCAAGGAGATGGTGGAGGCCGAGGACGAGCTGCACCAGATCGCAGCCACGTTCCGTCCGGACCGCGATCCTGAAGAGCGCATCGCCCGCATCGATATTGCGCTCGCCGCGCTCACCCGCCAGCTGGAAGTGGTAGAGCACAAGGTGGAGCAACTGTCCGCGATGAAGGAAGAGCTCGCTAGCAAGATGCAGCGAATGGAAACCCGGCGAGCGGAGCGCCAAAAGGAAGCCGAAGAGCAGAGGAAGCGCGCCAAGGCGTAGCGCCGGTGATCAGTAGGACGAAACGGGGGCGGCCATCGGCCGCCCCCGTTGTCTGCCCGCGGACTGCCGCCGATCAGTTAGAGGTCGCGGCGGCGGAACACCCAGAACGAGGTGCCGACAGCGGTAACGGTCAGTCCGGTGAAGACGAGGAACACCCGGAAGAGATCCCACCAGTTCGAGTCGCCTCGGAAGGTGGCCGGGAGTTCCACGATCACGGCCGTCGCGCTCATCCAGGTCAGCCCGAGGAACTGGAGGGCAGCACCGGAGAGGGAGACACCCAGGAACAGGATCAGCGTGGAGAGCAGCACGTTGGAGAGCATGGTAGAGAGCGTGATCCCAATCGCTCCGAGGAAGAGCAGTAGGAGGAGCACCAACAGCAGTCCGACGAACACGCCCGCCCAGGAGGTGTCCGGCTCCGCGTACCGGTCGATGAGATAGACGAACGGGATGAGTGCTGCGAGGGTGACAACCGCGGAAAAGCCCAGTCGGGACGCGATCTTCGCGCTGATGTATTCGGTGCGCGTGACCGAGCGGGAGAGGATGCCATCTGCGAGTACGCCTGACTCGCCGGAGATCGCGCCTGTACCGAGCACGGCGATGGCGAGCCCGGAGATGGGGATCAGGACGGCGGTGACGTAAGCGGCGAGCGTCTCGGAGGCCAGTTCCTTCTCATTCGCAGCGACGACGACGAGGAAGAGCGCTGGGACGATGAGGAGGGGAACCCAGATCCGCGTGATCCACGAGCGGAGGAGGAGCCCCAGGTCATACCGAAGGATGGCCAGGAATGCCTGCATCGATCTCCTCATTCGCTCGGCCCGTCCGACGGGAGAGGTCCTGTGTGGCGGCCCAGGCGGCGGCACGTAGGAAGCCGCGCGTGCGGTCCTCCTCCAGCCGGCGCAGGAAGGCCTCTTCGATTTCGTCCGAACCGGTGTCGACGCGAAGCAGTTCGACTCCGGTGCGGTCGATCAGTTGGAGCACGCGCGTCAGGTAGACCGTGAGTGCCTCGGTGCCGAGGAAGGTGATGCGGAACTCCGCGCCGACCCGCTCGTACCGCACGGAGCCGATGTCATCGAGCGTGTGGATTTGCTGCTCGAAGGCGGTGGCGTTGCCCTCGATCTCCACGGAGATCGTCCCCTGGCGCGCCAGCCGCCGCATCTCCGACATGGGCCCCGAGTAGATCATGCGGCCCTGCGAGATGATGCCGACATCCGTGCAGACGCGTTCCACGTCCGTGAGGATGTGCGTAGCGATGATGATCGTGCGGTCGCGTCCGGAGAGTTCACGGATCAATTCGATCGTCTGTTTACGACCGGCGGGGTCGAGGCCGGAGGTGGGCTCGTCAAGGATGAGTAGTTCCGGGTCGTTCATCAGTGACGCGGCGATGCCGAGTCGCGTGAGCATGCCTGTGGAGAACCCCTCGATCTTTTGAGACGCCGCCTGCGTGAGGTCCACCGCCTGCAATAGGCGCGCCATCTGCACGCGCGCGCGCTCGTAGGGCATGCCGAGGATGCGGCTGACGAACTCGAGGAAGGCGATCGGTGTCATGTGTTTGGGGAAGGCCGGGTTGGTGGGCAGGAACCCGATGCGACGGCGAAGGTCGGCGCGCTCTGGGGTCATCTCCTCCCCCAGCACCTGGACCTCGCCGGCTGTCTCGCGCTGGAGTCCCAGGAGGATTCGGAACGTGGTGGACTTACCGGCACCGTTGGGGCCGACGAGTCCGAACACCTGGCCCTTCTCCACGCGCAGGTTGAGCGCGTTCAGGGCGATGTACTTGTCGTGATAGATCTTCGTCAGGTCGGTCGTGTGGACGACGTACATGGATGGCCTCGCTGAGCCGCCCTCGTCGGGGGCGCGCAACAGTCGACGGCAACCGCCGCCGAGGTGTGTCCGTCGGGTGGGGAAGCAGGCGGTCGCCAAGCCACTGGCGGTCGCGGGATCCCAGGGGAAAGCATAGGACGGTGCGGTAGCCTCGGGGAACCGTCGGCCCGGATTCGAGCGTTCGACACACCATTCGTGAGCGGCGCACGGCCAGATTCGCGTTGACGTGCATATAGTGCGGGCACGATGGACGTAGACAACCTCCTGGCACGACGCACCCGACATATGGAAGCGAGCGCCATCCGGGAGATCCTCCACGCCGCCTCCTCACCGGGGGTGACGTCGCTCGCGGGCGGGCTTCCGGCGGACGACAGTTTCCCGCTGGCGATGATGGAGTCGCTGCTCGCCTCCGTCCTTGCCCGATACGGGGGCCGGGCCCTCCAGTACGACGCCTCCGAGGGGTTTGAGCCGCTTCGAGAGGCGCTCGTCCCCCACCTGGCTGCCCGTGGAGTGACTGCGGCTGCCGAGGACATCGTGGTGTTCACCGGCTCTCAGGGCGTCCTGGACGCCACCGGCAAGGTGCTGATCTCACCCGGGGATGTGGTGGCGGTGGAGGCGCCGACATACCTCGGAGCGCTGCAGGCGTTCAATCCATACGAGCCGGGCTACGTGCAGGTGGAAACGGACGACGACGGGCTGGTGCCTGAGGCGCTCGACGCCGTGCTCGCGCGGCAACCGGTGAAGTTTGTCTATCTCGTGCCGACCTTCCAGAACCCGACAGGCCGGACGCTCTCGCTCGATCGCCGCCGGGCAGTCGCAGAGATCCTGAGACGGCGTGACGCGCTGCTGATCGAGGACGACCCGTACAGCGACCTGCGCTACTCAGGTGAGGTCCTGCCACCGATCCATTCGCTCGCCCCGGACCACGTTGTGTACGTCAGCACGCTCTCCAAGACGTTCGCGCCGGGGCTGCGTCTCGGGTTCTGCGTGGCACCGCCCGCCCTGCGACGCTGGCTCGTCATCGCGCGGCAGGGCGTGGACTTGCACACGAGCACCCTCGGACAGGCCCTCGCGGCCGAGTACGTGGGCGGCGGGCACCTCGATCGCCAGTTGCCCGCGATCCTCGGCCTCTACCGGCCGAGGCAGCAGGCGATGCTGGATGCGCTCGAGCGACACCTGCCCGAGGGGTTTCGCTGGACGCGACCGGAAGGCGGCATGTTCGTGTGGGTGCAGGGGCCTGCAGGACTGGACGCCGAGGCGCTCAACCGGCAGGTGCTCGCGCGTGGCGTCGCATTTGTGCCGGGCAAGTACTTCTTTGTGGACCAGGCGGACGGGCTGAGCACGTTGCGCATGAACTTCACGGCTGCTGATCCGGCGGCGATCAACCGCGCCATCGGCATCATCGGGGAGACGGTCACTGAAGGTGCTGCGCGCGCATAGAGGCCAGAGCAGCGCGTCAGCGCCCGGGCTGCAGCGCCCCGGGGACCTCGATGAAGCGGTAGCCAACGTTCCGCACCGTATCGATGTACTGCTCGCGGCGTTCGATCTTGGCGCGGATGCGACGGATGTGGACATCGACGGTGCGGGAGCCGCCGTAGTAGTCGTATCCCCACACCTGATTGAGCAGAACCTCGCGGGTGAACGGTTTGCCGGGGTTTGAGGCGAGGAACCGCAGGAGCTCGTACTCCTTATAGGTGAGGTCCACCACCTCGCTGTCCACGGTGACCTTGTACCGCTCGAGGTCAATGATGAGCGCACCGTGGCGGATCATCGAGCCATCCGTGGCGCCCGTGCGCTCCCAGATCAGCCTCGACAACCGCAGCCGCAATTCGACGTCGTCGACCGGGGAGAGCACAAAGTCGTCCACCTGTGTCCCGGGGCCGATGAGGGACAGTTGGCCGGGTGTCGCGATCGCAAGGACGGCGGTGCTCTCCGCCAGGGCCTCGTCGCGAAGCAGTGCGGCGACGCCTCCTGCCGTGAGGCCGATCGACAGATCGAGGACGACCACCGCGGGACGCCAATCTCTGACCGCGATCAGAGCGCCTTCTGCCGAGGGCTCCGCGCGCACGACGCGGCCGTCTGGGCGGGCCGCTGCCTCCACCGAGCGGAGGTGCTCGCCATCGCGTGTGAGGACGAGGATGCGTTGCATGGCGGCGAGTGTAGGTGCGAGATGTTTCCGATACGAGTCAGTAGTGCGCCGGACTCCTGTACGTCACATGAGCGTCGAGCGCGGCCGGAGGAGGTCTCGGGAGGGGTCGAGGGCCCCCTCCGGCCGCGGCTGTGGGATGGCGAAGCGTGAGTGGACTCTGAGATGCCTCTCTCCGTCCGACAGGTCCGGCTACTCCGGAGCGAGCCGGTACCCAACGCGAGTGACCGTGTCGATGACATCGGCGGCCTCGCCCAGCTTCGAGCGGACGCGCGAGACGATGACGGCGAGGCGCCGCCGTGCCTCGGGGCCGGACGATCCCCACAGCGCCTCCGCGAGCCGGTCATAGGTGACGACCCGACCCGAATGTTCGGCGATCACGAAGAGGGCATTGAACTCCATATAGGTCAGGCGGATCGGACGGCCATCTACCGTCACCAAGTACCGGTCACGGTCGATGGTCAGGTGGCCGGTGCGGATCACTGATCTGGCTCCCTCGGCCCGTCGGGCTGATATGCGGTCCGACCGGCCGCCACGGCCACCGCGTCCCTCGGCTGCCCCTGAGTCTGCGAACCTCCGGTTTCGGAGTCGCGTCACGTCGATGAAGCCTCGATGTCCCGGATGTTGCCGGGAGGTTTCCTGCGGCGGCCAGATCAGGCTGGGCTGAATCTCCTGAGCGGTCATCGTGGTACAAGCGTGCGTGCTGCCCTCCGCCGGCAGCGCGACATCAGGAGGACGTGCATGGCAAACCTGGCCGACATCCGCCAGCGGCTGGCGTCGGAGGGGATCACCCGGGTCGACCTGCGTGTGACCGATCTGCCAGGCCGCTGGCACCACTTTTCGGTGCCGGCAGGCCGGCTGACCGAGGAGAGCGTGGTCAACGGGTTTGGATTCGACGGGTCCAGCGTCCGCGGGTTCCAGTCCATCGAGGAGTCCGACATGCTCCTCGTCCCCGATATCGACACGGCTGTGGTGGACCCCTCGGAGGAGGTCCCCACCCTGGCGTTGATCTGTGACGTGGTGGAGCCGGGCACGGGCGAGCGGTATGCCCGGGACCCGCGCCGGATCGCTGCGCTGGCGGAGACGCACCTGCGCTCCACCGGCATCGCGGACACGGCGAACTTCGGTCCGGAACTCGAGTTTTTCCTCTTCGACGATGTCCGATTCCAGCAGAGCGCGAACACCGCCTTCTTCACCGTCGATTCGGTCGAGGCGTCCTGGAACACCGGGCAAGACGAGCGCCCGAACCTGGGCGGCAAGATCGGGGTGAAGGAGGGCTACGCCCCGACCCCGCCGTTCGACCACACGTCGGATGTGCGCTGGGCGATATCAGAGGCCCTTGAGCGCGCAGGGATCGAGGTGGAGGTCCACCACCACGAGGTGGCGGGCGCTGGCCAGGGCGAGATCGCGACGCGCTACGCCAGCCTGAGGCGCAAGGCGGACGAGACCCAGTGGTACAAGCATTTGGTGCGGAACGTCGCACAGGCGCACGGCAAGACGGCGACGTTCATGCCGAAACCGATCTTCGGCGACAATGGCAGCGGCATGCACACGCACCAGTCGCTCTGGAAGGACGGCGCGCCGCTGTTCCATGATGCGAACGGCTATGCCGGACTGTCGCAGATGGCGAGGTGGTACATCGGCGGTCTGCTGACGCACGCCCCGGCGCTGCTGGCGTTTTGCGCCCCGACGACGAACTCTTACCGGCGGCTGGTGCCGGGCTTCGAGGCTCCGGTGAACCTGGCGTACTCGGCACGGAACCGGTCAGCAGCGGTGCGGATCCCGACCTATTCGTCAGCGGCGGCTGCGACGCGGATCGAATTCCGGCCGCCAGACGGGATGTGCAACCCCTACCTGGCGTTCGCGGCCATGCTCATGGCAGGCCTCGACGGCATCCGGAAGCAGATCGACCCGGGTGACCCTCTGGATCGGAATATCTACGAGTTGAAACCGGACGAGGCCGCGCGCGTGCCTCGCGTGCCGGGCAGTCTGGATGCGGCCCTGGACGCGCTGGCCGCGGACCAGGCGTTCCTGTTCGAGGGCGCAGTCTTTACCGAGGAGCTGGTGGGGCGCTGGATTGCGATGAAGCGGGAGGAGGCGCAGGCCGCCGCCCTCCGGCCGACACCATTCGAGTACGAGATGTACTTCAACGGGTAGCGACCGGGCCCGGATCGGCGGGAGTGCATGCGCTTCTAGGAGGGTGATGCGGGCGCGTCCGCCCGTGGTCGTCTAAATTCCATTGATGCTGGACCTCACCTCATACCCCCTCGAAACGCTCGCCAGACAGGTTGGGACGCCGTTCTTCCTCTATGACGCGCAGGTGCTGCGCGCCCGGATGGGAGAGGTAGCGGCCGCGACCGCCGGTTCCTCGCTGCATGGGCGCTATGCCATGAAGGCGAACTCCGCGCGCTTCGTGCTCGACGCGGCACGGGAGGCGGGACTGTGGATCGATGCGGTGAGCGGGAACGAGGTGGAGCGGGCGATGCGCGCCGGCTTCGCGCCTGGCCACGAGCCGCCGACGATCATGTTCACCGCAGACGTGTTCCGCGACAACGCGCTCAGCACGATTGTCGAGCACGGCATCCTGCCTAACGTCGGTTCGCCCGGGATGATCCGCGAACTGCATGAGGCGGGGTATCGGGGCCCCATAGCCATCCGCGTGAACCCGGGATTCGGGCACGGGCACGTGCAGGCGTGCGACACGGGCGGCCCGTCCTCGAAGCACGGAGTCTGGCATGAGGACATCGACGCTGTGGCTGGCCTTGCGAGGAGCGCAGGGTTCCCGGTCATCGGACTGCATGCGCACGTCGGCACCGGACCGCAGATCAGCGAGTTCGACGTAAACATGCGGCGGCTCGTGGACGTGTTTGATGACCTGCTGCAGCGGTTCCCAGACGCGACCTCGGTAAACCTGGGAGGCGGCATACCGCACCCGTATCGGGTCGACGGGCAGCGCTACGACCTCGGCGGGTACCGGGCCCTGATGCTGGACGCCGCGTCCACGCTGTCCGAGTCGGCGGGGCGGCCGATCGCGATCGAGATCGAGCCGGGACGGTACCCCGTGGCTGGGATGGCGATCCTCGTGGCACGGGTGACGGACGTGAAGGACACGCGCACGAACGAGAAGGGCGAAGGCCACCGCTTCGCGATGGTGGACGCGGGCTTCAACGACCTGATCCGTCCGGCGATGTACGGCTCCTACCACGAGATCTCGATCGTCGGCCGCGGGGCGTCGAGGCCCCCCGAGCCGATCGTGGTCGCGGGGCCGCTCTGTGAGAGCGGCGACGTGTTCACGCGAGACGACCAGGAGCTGCTTGTGCCGCGCGCCCTCGGACGGCCGGAGCCGGGGGACCTGCTGGTGCTGCACGACGCGGGCGCGTATGGCGCAGCGATGTCATCGAACTACGTCTCGATGGGGCGGGCTGCGCAGGTGGCGTGGGACGACGGGAAGGCCACGCTGATCGCGCGGCGCGAGACGCTCGACGACATCCTGCGACTGGAGTGCCACGAACCCCTGTAGCCTGCCCGCGCGCCCTTAGAGCGCGCCGAGGTAGCGGTCGAGTTCGTACGGCGTGACCTGGCTGCGGTACTCCGCCCACTCGATCCGCTTGTTGGCGATGAGCGACTCGAAGACGTGCTCTCCGAGGGTCTCCCGCATGATCGTGGAGGCGGAGAACTGCTGGATGGCGTCGCCCAGCGAGAGCGGGAGAGAGCGAGTGCCTCGGTCGAGGCGTTCGGCCTCCGTCATCCCAGCGCGCGCAGGCTCGGGCAGCGGCATCTTCGTGGCGATGCCGTCCAGGCCCGCGGCGAGCACCGCGGCGAAGGCGAGGTAGGGGTTGCAGCCGGGGTCAGGCGCGCGGTACTCGATGCGCGTGGAGACCGTGGAGTCCGGGCGATGCGCCGGGACACGCACGAGATCCGCGTTGTTGGCGTGCGACCACGTCGCATAGACGGGAGCCTCGAAGCCAGGGACGAGCCGTTTGTAGGAGTTCACCCACTGGTTGGTGACCAGGGCGATCTCCGGAGCGTGCTGAAGCAGCCCGGCGACGTAGTGCTTGGCGTCTGCGGAGAGGACGTCCGGCGAGGCTGGGTCGTAGAAGGCGTTGGCCTCGCCTCGGAAGAGCGAGAGCTGCAGATGCATCCCGCTGCCGTTCTGGTCAGCGATCGGCTTGGGCATGAACGTGGCGTGCACGCCGGAGCGGGCGGCCACTTCCTTCACGACGAGTCGGAAGGTCATCACCGCGTCCGCCATCGTGAGGGCGTCCGTGTAGCGGAGGTCCATCTCGTGCTGGCTCGGGGCCACCTCGTGGTGGCTGAGCGCGACCCCGATGCCAAGGTCCTCCAGCATCAGCACCGTCTCACGGCGGAGGTCTGAACCGCCGTCCAGCGGGGTGAGGTCGAAGTAGCCCCCGCGGTCGAGGGGTTCGGTGCCGTTGGCGTCCTTGAAATAGAAGTACTCGATCTCGGGGGAGACGTAGAACGTGTACCCCTGCTCGGCCGCGCGGCGCAGCGTGCGCTTGAGCACCTGCCGAGGGTCGCCCTCGAAGGGCTGGCCATTGGTGCGGTAGATGTCGCAGAACATGCGGGCGACCGCATTGGGGCGGGGGCGCCACGGCAGCACCTGGAAGGTGGCGGGGTCCGGCATGGCGATCATGTCCGCCTCGTCGTGGCGGGCGAAGCCCTCGATGGCCGCGCCGTCGAAGGTGATGCCGTCCGTGAGGGCGTGCTCGAGCTCCTCGATGGTGATCGCCACGGACTTGAGCATGCCGAGGATGTCCGTGAACCAGAGACGGATGAACTTCACGTCATGGTCGCGGCAGGCCTGGAGGACGTGCTGGACGGAGCCGGCGCCAGATTCTCGTTCGAGCATCCCCGGATGCTACGTCGAACCTGTTTCCAGATTGTTTCTGCGGCCCGCTTGCCGGTGGTCAGCCTCGGGCCCCGCAAGACAAGACGCCCGGCCGTGAGGCCGGGCGTCTGTCACGTCTCAGCGAGGCGTGGGTGAGTGCTACTTCTTCGGCAGTCTCACGGTGGCGCGGCCCGGCGTGGTCTCCGTGCCGTTGACCTGGCGGACACCGACGTCCAGGTCGACGAGGTTCTTCCCGCCCTCCTGGTACTTCTTGGTGACCTTGCCCCAGATCGTCAGGTCCTCGCGTGCCTTGTCCATCCCGCGATAGGACACGCCCCAGTTCTCGATCCAGCCCTGGTCGCCGACGAACTCGTCGAGCAGCCGGCCGACCAGCATTCCTTTGAGGGCCCCGTGGACAATGATGTCCGGCAGGTTGTTGCCCTTGGCGAAGTTGTCGTCGTAGTGGATCTGGTAAAAGTCGCCGGAGGCGGCCGCCCAGATCACGAGGCGCTGGCTGGAGGTCGGTTCGGTCAGGGTGATTTCCTGACCTTCGGACACGTCGTCCCAGAATGTCTGTGCCATCGATCGCTCCTCGCGCTTCGCTTAGTAGGAGAGGCCGGTGCCGCGAGTCTTCGCGACGACCTTGCCATCCGACTTGCGCGTGTAGACGGTCTCGGACGTCCGGATGAGCATCTGGCCCAGCCGGCCGCGGTCGAGCTTGAGGTCCACGAGGGTGGTGACGGCTTCGAGTACGTCTCCGGCGTAGACCCGCTCCATCGGGGAGACCTCGGTGCCGCCGTTCAGGTTGCGCTTGAACGGTGACTCGAAGTCCGCTCGCGGACCGGTGGTGGCGTTCGGGTTGAACACCGGCATGCCGAAGTAGCCCGGAGGGGCCACCAGGTCCTTGTGCCCGGCCGCCTTCGCCGCCGCAGCGTCGAAGTAGATCGGGTTCTTGTAGCCGACGGCCCGGCCGAAGGTGCGGATACCGAGGGTCGTCACCTCGTAGGTGACCGGCGCACCAGGCTTGCCGATCGCTGCCTTCATCTCCGGCGTCAGGTCGGGTAGTTCGTCAGGCACTGCCCCTCCTTCATCACTATCGCGTCGCGCCCGAGGAGGTCCCCGTTGTGGTGCGCGCGCGCCCCTACCGCAGGCGACCCCGTCCGGGGTGCCCGCGGGATAGTAGCGCACCGGCATCCGGGGAGTTGGGGACGCAGATTCGAGGTCCGGCCGGGCGGGATTGATGCGGGTGAGTTCCGTTTGGCCCGGCCGCACCATCGGCGTGGCGTCGGGCCAGGTCGGTGCGTCAGATTCGGCCGGGGGGAGTCAACGGGCGCGAGTGGTAGGATCGACTGTCCCCGGGGTGAGGAGTCGCGCGTGTTCCAGGAGATGGCGGTTTTTACCGGCAATTCGCACCGCGCGCTCGCCGAGTCGGTGACACGCCATCTTGAGATGCCCCTGGGGAACTGCGAAGTGTTCCAGTTCTCGAACGAGGAAGTCTTCGTCCGGTACCTGGACAATATCCGCGAACGGGACGTGTTCATTATCCAGCCCATCGTGTCGCCGGTGAATACTCGGCTGATGGAGTTGCTGGTGATGATCGACGCGGCGAAGCGGGCCTCGGCCGGCCGGATCACCGCCGTCATCCCGTACTACGCATACGGCCGCTCCGACAAGAAGGACCAGCCGCGGGTGCCGGTGACGGCCCGCCTGGTGGCCAACTTCATCGAGGTCGCCGGGGCCTCCCGCGTGCTCACGATCGACATGCACGCCGGACAGATCCAGGGGTTCTTCAACATCCCGCTCGACGAGTTGACTGCCTTCCCGTTGATCGCCGAGTACCTGCGGTCACAATCCTTCACCCTGCCCACGATCGTGGCACCGGACGTCGGCCGAGCCAAACTTGCGCGGGACATCGCGACGCGGGTGGGCGCGGATTTCGCGATCGTGGACAAGAAGCGGTCTGGGAACACCGAGCAGGCGGAGGCGATGACGCTGATCGGCGAGGTCGAGGGCCGTGACTGCCTGGTGATCGACGATGAGATCCTGACGGGTGGCACCGTCGCCTCGGCCGTGCGCCTGCTTCGACAGCGCGGGGCACAGTCCGTGCGCATCGCGTGCGTGCACCCGGTGATGGCCGCCAAGGCATTCGAGACACTGGACATCCCGGAAGTGGACGAGATTGTATTCACGGACACGCTGCCGCTGGTCCACGGCCAATTCAAGAAAGTCCCCACGCGTGTGCTGAGCGTTGCGCCGCTGATCGGCGATGCGATGCACCGCATTCACACGGGCGGCTCGGTCGGGGACCTGTTCCGCTAAGGACGACCCTCCGAGGCCCGAGAGCGAGAGCCTGTCGATGGTGAGCATCTTCCGGAAGATCCTGGGTGGCGGCGACTCGAATGAGCGCGTCGTCAGGGACATGGGTCCGCTGATCGAGCGGATCAACGCGCTCGAGCCGGAGATGCAGGCGCTGGACGACGTCGCGCTGGGCGCGAAGACGACGGAATTCCGCACGCGCCTCGAAGCCGGGGAAAGCCTGGACGACCTGCTGCCGGAGGCGTTCGCCGTCGCCCGGGAGGCGATCAGCCGCACGATGGGCCAGCGGCCATACGACGTGCAGCTGGTGGGAGCGATCACGCTGCACCGCGGCGAGATCGCCGAGATGAAGACCGGCGAGGGCAAGACACTCGTCTCGATCCTCGCGATCTACCTGAACGCCCTCGACGGCCTGGGAGTGCACGCCGTTACGGTGAACGACTACCTCGCCCGGCGTGACGCGCAGTGGTACACGCCCGCGCTCGACATGCTGGGGATCACCGTGGGTGTGATCCAGAACCAGGGGGCCTACCGGTACACACCGGATCAGGTGAGCGAGGTGTCCACGTTCGAGCACCTGGTCCCCGTCTCGCGCGCCGAGGCGTACGAGGCGGACGTCACCTACGGCACGAACAACGAGTTCGGATTTGATTACCTGCGCGACAACATGGCGACGACGCTTGGGGGGCGCGTGCAGCGGAGCCGGCACTTCGCCGTCGTGGACGAGGCCGACTCGATCTTGATCGACGAGGCGCGGACGCCGCTGATCATCTCGGGCCCCGCGCAGGACGACACCAGCCTGTACCCGCGCTTCGCCAAGATCGTGCCGATGCTCCAGGAGGGCGTGCACTACAACGTGGAGCACCGCCACCGTGCGGTGAACCTGACTGAGGCCGGGGTGGAGCTGCTGGAGAAGTCGCTCGGCATCACCAACATCTACTCGCTGGAGAATTTCAAGTTGACGCGCTACATGGAGGCCGCGCTCAAGGCGCAGGTCCTCTATCAGCGCGACCACGACTATGTGGTGAAAGACGGCGAAGTCATCATCGTGGACGCCTTCACCGGGCGACTGATGGAGGGCCGGCGCTGGTCGGACGGGCTCCACCAGGCCGTCGAGGCGAAGGAGGGCGTCCGGATCCAGCAGGAGACGGTCACCTACGCCACGATCACCATCCAGAACTACTTCCGTCTCTACGACAAACTCGCCGGTATGACCGGTACCGCCGTCACCGAGGCGGAGGAGCTCGACAAGATCTACAAGCTGGACGTGACGGTCATCCCGCCGAACCGGCCCGTCGTGCGTGAGGACATGCCTGACCTCGTCTACCGCGTGCAGAGTGGCAAGTGGAAGGCCGTGGTGGAGGACATCGCAGAGCGCCACGCCGAGGGCCGCCCGGTCCTTGTCGGCACGGTGGCGATCGAGACCTCCGAGATGCTCTCCGACCTGCTGAAGCGCCGCAACATCCCGCACGAGGTGCTGAACGCGAAGCAGCATCAGCGCGAGGCACAGATCGTGGCGCGCGCGGGCGAGCGGGGCGCGGTGACGATCGCCACGAACATGGCCGGCCGTGGCACGGACATCAAACTGGGCGAGGGCGTGGCCGACCTCGGTGGCCTCCACGTGATTGGCACTGAGCGGCACGAATCCCGGCGAATCGACAACCAGCTGCGCGGCCGCTCAGGCCGCCAGGGAGACCCGGGTTCCACGCGCTTCTATGTCTCGTTTGAGGACGAGATCATGAAGCGCTTCGCGCCGGAGTGGCTCCCCGGCCTGATGAGCCGCATGGGGATGGACGACGAGACGCCGCTCGAGTCGAAGATGGTGACCAAGGCCATCGAGCAGGCCCAGCAGCGCGTCGAGTCGTACAACTTCGACACCCGCAAGCACGTGGTCGAGTACGACGACGTGATGAACACCCACCGAGACGTGGTCTACAACGAGCGCGACAAGGTGCTGCGCGGCGAGTCCATGCGCGACACAGTCATGGACATGCTGGAGCAGGAGGTCGACGAACTCGCGGCGATCTACCTGGGCGACGGTGCTGACCCCGAGGCGTTCCGCGCCGGCATCGATGCCCTCGCAGACCTGCAACCGGACGAGCTCCCCGTGGAGTCCATCACCTCGGCGGACGCGGCCGTCGATGCCGCGCTGGCGATCATCGACGCGCGCTACCTCCAGTTGGAGGAGATGGCTGGCGAGGAGACTCAGCGGCTCGTCGAGCGCCTGGTGCTGCTCCGCACGATCGACACGCTCTGGGTGGAGCACCTGACGGCGGTCGAGGAGATGCGGCAGGGCATCGGCCTCCGCGCCTACGGCCAGACGGACCCGCTGGTCGCGTACAAGCGCGAGGCGCTCGACATGTGGGACCAGTTCCGCGAGCGCATCCGCCAGCAGGTGGCGCGCCAGATTCTGCACGCACGGCTCGCCCCTCAGGTCGCCGCAGAGGCGATGGCCCAGGAGCGGGCACCGCAGCGCGTGCGGCAGACTGGCCCGGGCGACCCAGACGGCTCAAACGGCTCGGGTGGAACCGCCACCGCGACGCGCGTGACAGCGAAGGTGGGCCGCAACGAGCCATGCCCCTGCGGCAGCGGCAAGAAGTTCAAGCGCTGCCACGGCGCATGACCTCTGGGCCACCGCGGTAGTATCCCGCCCCAAGAGGCGGTGACGTATCAGACTGCTCCTGTCCATGGCTGCGGGGCTCACGCTGGTGGTCGCATGCGGGGGCGAGAGCACGCCCGCAACATCGACAGCCAGTCCAACGGTCGTCGCTCCCGTGGGCCGGACCGCAGAGACGGCTCCTAGCCCTGCAGCCACGCGCGAGCCCGACCTCTCCTCGCCTCAGTTCACCGCGTTTCGGCAGGTGGTCGATGCGGTGAACCGAGGGGACGTGCCCGGAGCGCTCAAGCACTTCACGGATGACGTTGTGTGGGAGCGTGGCGGGCAGTGCCCCCCGACGATGTGCAAGGGCGTCCAGGCGGTGCAGCGCGAACTGACCCGGGATGTCGGCGCGCACCACGAACTGAGACCACTGACCGGTGAGATGGCGGCCGGCGGCCTGCAGGTCCGCGCGGAGGTCCGGACAGATGGGACCCGCCGCGGCGGCGTCGACCGGATCATCCAGATCTTCGCCCTCGAGATGCGAGGCGAGCAGATCTCAGCCGTCCGTGTGTCCTTCGACATGGCTGACGCGGTGACGGCCGGTTTCGTGACATCGCAGGCCGGGACACAGCAGCGGTAGGACGCCGGCGGCCGGGAGTCAGCGGCGCTGCTTCGCCTTCTTCGCTGGCGGGTGGCGCTTCACCGTGGGGTGGATGTCGAGGGGCGCCTCCGGCCTGACCATCTCATCGAGATGGGCGAACGCAGCGGCGGCGATCATTGCCCCGTTGTCCGTGCAGAGGATGGGGGGCGGCATCGAGACGGCCACCGGCGCGCGTTCCAGCACGCGTTCGCGCAGCCGCCGGTTCGCCGCCACGCCCCCGGCGATGAGCACCGACGCCACGCTCTCCCGCTCGGCCGCGCGCGCGGCCTTCTCCGACAGCACGTCTACCACGCTCTCCTCGAATGCCCAGGCGATCTCGGCGGGCGGGGGCGGGTTGGCTGACTGCACGAGTTGGAGCACGGCTGTCTTTAACCCGGAGAACGAGGTGTCGTCGCTGCCTCGGAGCCAGGCGCGCGGGAGGCTGAGCTTGCGCTCGATCGCGGTCGCTGCCAGCGCAGAGAGCGGTGGCCCGCCGGGGTAACCGAGGCCGAGAAGTCGCGCGACCTTGTCGAACGCCTCGCCGGCGGCGTCGTCGCGGGTCCCGCCGAGACGGGTGAAGGACCCGCCCTCCTCGACCAGCAGCAGTTCCGTGTGCCCGCCCGAGACGACGAGCGCCAGCGCGGGCAGTTCTGGCTCACGCTCCAGCAGCCAGTTCGCGCGCACATGGCCCTCGATGTGGTCGACGGGGATAAGGGGCAGGCCCCTGGCGTAGGCAAGGCCACGCGCGGCATTCAGTCCGACGACGAGCGCGCCCGGCAGTCCCGGCCCGGCGGTGACGGCGACGGCGTCGATGGCGTCCCAGGTGCAGGCGGCCTCGGCGAGCGCGGCACGCACGACGGGGACGAGGGCGCGGAGGTGGGCGCGCGCGGCGACCTCTGGCACGACGCCGCCGGTCTCCCGGTGCAGGTCAGTCTGCGAAGCGATCACGTTGGAGAGGAGGCGACGCCCGTCCTCGACGACGGCGGCGGCCGTCTCGTCGCAGGAGGACTCGATGCCGAGGATGCGCATACGGCGGGCGCGCCTAGGCGAGCCGCGTGCCCAGCGCCTTCAGTTCGTCCAGTTCCCACTGGGCGACGTCACCGGTCTCGGACTTGATACGCCAGGCGACGTTGAACATGTAGGAGGCGAACGACCATTGCTCGGCGGTCATCGTCTGCGGGAGCCGGTTGGTCTCGTCGCGCCAGCGCAGCAGCGGGGACCACTCGGGGCAGATCATGATGTCCACCCAGGTGCAGGCGCGCTGGTAGGTGGTGTGGGGGATGACGTGCCAATCCTCGTTGAGCACCTCGTGGTCCGTCACCTTGCTGAAGATCGGGAACTCGCCGCACGCGGCGTGTCGCGGACTGCCGAAGAGTCCGCAGATCGCGGTGCCGTTGTCCTGCACCTTCAGGGCGTCGCAGACGAATGCAGGGCCGTCGCCGGTCGCATCCTCCTCTCGCCAGGGGCGGGGCTTTCCGGTCCTCGTAAGGGGGATGATCAAGGGTTTCCCGCCGTTGAATCGCTTCCACTGGTGCTTCGGCAGGCGACCAAAGGTGTACATGTGCAGCGGTTCGGCGTCGCTGCGCGTTGAGGTGCAGCAGCCGCCGCAGAGGTTGCATTCCCACGAGCGCGCCTCGGCAAGCGTGACGTAGCGGAAGTTGGGTGGGGGCGTGCTGAAGCGATCGTTCTCGTTATAGCTATGGTCGGGCGAGCGCAGCGGGGTGTCCGCGGGGACGCCCGGGTACGAGGTATGCGGTCGGGGCAACTGCACGCTCTAGCCTCTCCGACGCCGGGGGCGCTCCGCCCAGCGTCAGCCGAGGCCGATCATCGCACTGACGGGCCGCGCTCGCTATCGCGCGTCCGTGATTCCGAAGCCACGAGGCAGGCGGATCAGCCCCGGGGCAGGCCGAGGCCGCGCTGGGCGATGATGTTGCGCTGCACCTCGGACGTACCCGCGGTAATCGTCGACGCGACAGCGCTGAGGTAAAGCCTCGAGTACGCGCCGCCGAGGCGGGCGTATGGGGAACCCGGGGTCAACTGGCCGGCGGGGCCGAGCAACTGCATGCCCGTCTGGGCCACACGCTGAGTGAGTTCGGAGCCGTACAGCTTCGAGACGCTCGCCTCGTGGTTGGGCTGGACGCCCTGCTGCTGGAGGAACGGGATACGGTAGGCGACGTTGAAGCCCACCTGCATCTCGATCCAGCGGTCGGCGAGTTCGTAGCGCGCGTTCGGGTTGCGCGACATGAGGCTGCGCTCGTCCTTGGCGGCCTCCACCAGGCGCTCGATGTCGCGCTTGCTGCGGGCGAAGGTAGCCACACCGGACCGCTCGAAGTCGAGTGTGGCGGCCACCTGGTACCACCCGCGGTTCTCCTGGCCGATCAGATTCTTCGAGGGGATGCGCACGTTCTCGAAGTGCACCTCGTTGAGGGTCTGGCCGCCGGACATGTCCTCGATCGGCTGCACTGAGATGCCGGCCGAGTCCATCGGAAGAGCGAACATCGAAAGGCCGCGGTGCTTGGCCGCGTGCGGATCCGTCCGCGCGGCTAGGAGTCCCATAGAGGCCTCCTGCGCGCCGCTGGCCCAGATCTTGGTGCCGTTGATGACGTACTCGTCGCCATCGCGGATGGCGCGGGTCTGGAGCGAGGCGAGGTCTGAGCCAGCGCCGGGCTCGGAGTAGAGGGTGGTCCAGGTGTCCTCGCCGCCCGCGATCCGTGGGAGGAAGAGCCGCTTCTGCTCCTCGCTGCCGTACATCATGAGGGCGGGGCCCACCCAGGCCACGCCGGCTCCGCCGCCGCCCGGCATGCGGGCGTAGGCGGCCTCTTCATTCATGATCATCTGCTGGACCTGACCGGCACCACGGCCGCCGTACTGCTCCGGCCAGGCAAGGGCGAGCCAGCGCTCGTCTGCCAGGCCCTTCGAGACGGCCTGAGCGAGCGCGGCGCGTTCCTCTCGGCTGACTTCGCCAGTGAAGTCGCGGTCACCCCAACCATTCGGGAGGCGCTGCGACAGGAAGGCCCGCAGTTGCTCGCGGAACCGCTCTTCCTCAGGTGTGAAGGCGAAATCCATCTCGAATCCTCCGCTGGGGACGGGGGTGGCCGAAGCCTGTGGTGCTGCCGCGCCCGGCGTGCAGCCCGCCTCGACCGTCGCCGATCGAGTCTAACGCGCGCGAACCACAATCGCCGCATGGCCGCTGGACCGCGCCTGATTCGCGCGCCCCCTCGCGCAGCCCATATCATCACCGGCGTGACCGGGCGGGGTTGCACGGGATAGCGCGTGGTACCGAATCGCCCCGCCGGTCGAGGTCTTCCTCGCCGCTCCCCAGCCTGCTGGATGACGCTGCTTCGGCCTCGTGGCCGGGTGGGTGGGGAGCCTGTGACGCTGTGACCACATGGGTCGGCCGCTACGCGATTGTCGGTGGGCAGGTGCAGGAGCACGGCCCCTGGCTTGTCGACCGCCAGCGGCAGCGTGAGGACGAGGTGCTCCGCCTCCTCGTGCTCACGGAGCCCTCGGATGCCCGCTCGGCCGATTTCTGCAAAGAGGTCGCGGAGGCGGTCGCGGCCCTGTTTGCGCGGGAGTCGCTCTCGATCACCGGCGGCTTGCTCCGAGCGCTGCGCCAGGCCCACGGCAACCTTGCCGAGTGGAACCGGCGCTCCCTGCGCGAGCACCGGGTCTCGGTCGGCGTGACATGCGTGGCGATCCGCGATGGCGAGGCGACCGTGGCGCAGGTCGGGGCGGGCGTGGCCTACCTCGCCGGACCAGACCGCATCGAACGGCTGGCCACCGAGGGTTCGCCGGCCGCGCTCCCGCTGGGCGGGGATGGTGCCATTGAGCCGATGTTCACGGCGACGCCGCTTGCGGGCTACGAGATCCTGCTGCTCTCTTCGTCGGCCGAGCCGCTGATTGGCCGCCAGGCGATCGAGGAGGCGCTCGTCACCGGGCCGGAGCGGGCCCTTGCCGAGCTGTTCCGGCGTACCCGCGGTGTCACGGACATGTCGGCCGTGCTAGTAGCCGACCTGGACATCGACGAGGCACAGGAGGCCGAACCGCTGGACGATGGCGCGAGCGTACGCGCGTCCGCGGGCCCCGCTGGCGCCTACGGGCGAGACACGGAGCCGGGCCCCGTCACCTCCCGTCCGGACGTGGACTCGGGCCCGCCGATCGAGCGGAGGCCCGTCCCTCGGAGGACGGCTGGCTCGCGGCTGCCTTCGCTGCGCCGCCCTCGCACGGTGGGCCGCGCTGGGCGCGCCGGGGGGGCGGCCGTCCCCTGGCGGCTCGCGGGCCTCGTCGCGGGCGTGGCCGTCGTGATCGCGCTGCTCGCCTGGACGCTGGTGCCGCGCTTGCTCAACGAAGACCGCGCGGCGGAATTGGACCGGGCGCTCGCAGCCGCCACCCAGCAGGTAGGTGCTGCGGACTCCGCTGCCGGGCCGAGTGAGCGGCGACAGGCGCTGCAGCAGGCGCTGGTCGAGATCGAGAAGGCACGCGCCATCTCGGCAGAGGACCCCCGGGTGGGGGCCCTCGAGGAGGGGGTGCGGCAGCGCCTCGACCTCCTCGACGCGATCACGAACGTCGAGCAACTGACGCCCGTGCTCACCTTCGCCGGGACGATCACCGCACCCGTGAACCCGGAGCAACTCGTCGTCGGTGGGCGCGCTGTCTGGCTCATGGAGTCCGGCCGCGGCCGTGTCTTCCGGGTGGACCCCCAGTCGCAGAACTCGGCAACCGAGGTCTACCGGGCCGGTGAGTCGTACAGCCGCACGACCGCACGTGACCCGGTCTCGATCGCCTGGGACGGCGCAAAGAACCGCCTGCTCATCCTCGACGCCGGCCGGTCGCTCTTCGCTGTGGCAGACGACGCAAACGCGCGCCCGGCAGCGATCGCCCTGCGCGGCGCAGCCGACCTGAAATCGACGGTGGCCATGACCGTCTATCTCGGCAACCTGTACGTGCTGGACAGCGCGGGCGGCGAGGTCTGGCGCTACCTGCCTGCGGCGGACGGGTTCGACTCCGAGCGCACCGGCACCCTCGGTGGTGCCGAGATCGCCCAAGCGAGTGAACTCGCGGTGGACGGTGACATCTTCCTGTTGGACGGCGCGCGGCTACGGCACTTCCGCCAGGGGCGCGAGCTGGCCGCGCTCCTTCAAGGGATCGACAAGCCTCCGCAGTCGCCGATCGCCCTCGGCCAGGACTTGCTGCGGGGCGTCCTCTATGTCGCAGACCGGGGCAACCGGCGTGTGGTGGCCGGCGATCGAGAACTGGCGTTCCAGCGCCAGTACCGGCACCCCGATTTCGGCGACCTGCGAGGGGTGGGGATCTCGCCGGACGGTTCGCGCGTCTACGTGCTCACCGGGGAGAAGATCTCCTGGTTCCAGCCGCGGCCGCCCAGCGCGGCGCCGGGCGCTCCTACTCCGCAGCCAACACCGACGCCCTCGGCATCCCCGACTGGGACCTCGACCGCCACGCCGACAACCACGGGGACGGCTACGCCCGCAAGGTAGCCGACGCCCGTCGATATGATCGGGGGCCACGCGCGCCCGACGAGAGACCACGACGATGCCTGAACCACTCGACCCGATGCAGGAGCGCGCCCTGGCGGATGCCGTGGTGACGCGGGCGGCCCAGCAGTTGCGCGAGCAATTGAAGCGTGTCGCCGCCGCCATCGACCCGTTCCCGGCGTTCCCTGGGGCCGTCTTCGCCTATGGCATCGAGGTGGAACCCGTTGGCACCGAGCAGGGCTGCGTGATCCTGGGGGACGACGGCGGACTGTACGAATTGCAGATTGGCGTGGACGACGCCCAGGCCGCCCTCGATGCCGAGCAGGTGGGGACACGCCACGAGGAACTGGTCCCCCTCGATGTCGCCCCGGCCGACTTCGTGACGTACGCCCATCGGGCGATCGTCGCCGCGACCGAGTATCTCGAGGGGCGCTAGCGGTTACTCCGTGCGGTAATCGCCGGAGCGGCCGCCCGACTTCGCGATCAGGCGGATGTCCCCGATGCGCACGTCGCGCTGGACCGCCTTCACCATGTCGTAGACGGTGAGCGCCGCGACGCTGACGGCGGTAAGCGCCTCCATCTCGACGCCGGTCTGCCCGGTGACCCGGACGGTCGCCTCGACCTCGATGGTGGATGCAGCGTGGTCGGGCTCGAGCGTGAGGCGCACCGCGGTGATGGGCAGGGGGTGACAGAGGGGGATCAGTTCGTGCGTGCGCTTCGCCGCCATGATCCCGGCGACGCGCGCCGTCGCGAGCACATCACCCTTCGGCGCCCGCCCCTCGACGATCAGCGCGAGCGTCTCGGGCGCGAGGAACACGCGCCCTCGTGCCGTCGCCTCGCGGGTCGTCGTCTCCTTGCCGGAGACATCGACCATGCGTGCCTCCCCGCGCTCGTCGAGGTGAGAAAGGCCGCCGGGGTGTTCGCCTGCATCTTTCATGGGCGGCATCGTAGCCCTCGGCTACCCACCGATGTAGGACATCTCGACCTTGCGCAGGTCGGGCGTCGCCTGGGAACGCAGTTCGGAGTAGCGGTCCGTTCGGGCGGTCCACGTGCCCTCGATCATCGAGGTGAGGGCGGCGTCCGAGGCGCCCTCGCGCATCGCCTCTCGCAGGTCCACGCCCTCCGACCCAAAGAGGCAGGTGTACATCTGGCCCTCGGCTGAGAGACGCATGCGCGTGCAGGTGCCGCAGAACGGCTGCGTGACCGAGGTGATCACACCCACCTCGCCAGCGCCGTCGCGATAGCGATACCGCTGGGCGACCTCGCCGGTGTATGCGGCGTCGACTGGCTCGAGTGGCCAGCGTTCGTCGATCATACGAACGAGATCAGAGGCGGGCAGCACCTCGTCCAGTTTCCACCCATTCGTCGTGCCGACGTCCATGAACTCGATGAAGCGGACGGTGTGCGGCGTGCCTCGGAACCGTCCCGCGAGGTCCAGCAGCGTGTGGTCGTTCACTCCTCGACGGACGACGGCGTTCACCTTCACGGGCAGGCCGGCTGCGGCTGCGGCCTCAATCCCCTCGAGGACGAGTGCGACGGGGAAATCCATGTCGTTCATCGCGCGGAAGACGGCATCGTCGATGGAGTCGAGGCTGACGGTGACCCGGTCGAGGCCCGCGTCCCGCAGCGGCGCGGCGAGCGTCTTGAGCATCGTGCCGTTGGTGGTCATCGCAATCTCGACGTCGGGCACCTCGCGCAGCATCCGGACGAGGGCCGGCAGTTGCGCGCGCAAGGTGGGCTCGCCGCCCGTGAGCCGGAACTTGCGCACGCCCTGAGCCGCGAAGAGGCGCGCGAGCCGTGTGATCTCCTCAAAGGTGAGGACCGACGCCCTCGGCAGGAAGGCGAAGTTCGGGCCGAAGATCTCCTTGGGCATGCAGTACTGGCAGCGGAAGTTGCAGCGGTCCGTCACCGAGATCCGCAGGTCGCGCATGGGCCGCCCGAGGGCGTCGAAGTGCGCGGCGCCCTCGGCTCCCGCAGCGTCGAGGTCGTCCCATTCGGGATGCGTGCGCGCAATGGCCATAAAGCCATCATAGGCCGTCTGGCACGGCTGTGCATGACGGTCGCCTGAGGCCTAATGCACTGATGGACCGCTCCAGGCGTCAGCGCCGCGCATGCTGCTTCCGCCCGGGAGGGTTAGGCGAGGTCGCGGAGGACCTCGGCGATTGCGCGCAGCGCGCGCGCCCGGTGGGAGATCGTCTGCTTCTCCGCGCCGATCTCAGCGGCCGTGCGGCCATCGGGTAGCTCGAAGATCGGGTCGTAGCCGAAACCGTTGACGCCACGCGGGGCCAGGGCGATGCGGCCCTCAAGGACGCCCTCGCGGGTGATCACCCGGTTGCCGCCGAGGGCGAGGGCGACGACGGCTCGGAAGCGCGCGCCGCGCTGCGCGACCGGGACGCCCTCCAGTCGCTTGAGGAGAAGGGCCGTGCGCTGCCCGTCCGAGAGGTTGGGGCCTCCGAAGCGGGCGGAGAGCGGTCCGGGGGCACCGTCGAGGGCGTCCACCTCGATCCCGGAGTCGTCCGCGAGCGCGGGGAGGCCTGCTGCGTCCGAGGCGGCGACGGCCTTGGCGATCGCGTTCTCCGCGTAGGAGCGGCCGGTCTCTACAGGGAGGGCGAACGAGACGTGGGCCTCAGCGGGGGTAAGGACGTCCCAGCCCGAGCCGGCGAGGAGTTCGCGGATCTCCCGGACCTTCCCGGCGTTCGAGGTGGCGATCAGGAGCCGTGGCATGGGCCTCGTCTTAGGTGGTGCCGACTGCGTGGGGGCAGAGCGGAGCGGCGTAGTCCAGGAGTGAGGGCGGTGCCGAGGAGCACCGCCCTCCGAGTCCTAGATGTCCGACCAGCGGTTCGCCATCTTGGCGGCGACCGCCGGCATCGTGGTGTACTCCATCTCGTCGAGTGGCAGGCGGTGCGGCTCAAACGGGCCGTGCTTGCGCAGGAAGTCGGAGATGTCGTTCGCCTCCTGGCGGGCGTTGTCGAAGGAGATGTCCGCGAACATGTCGCGCGGCCCCACCAACTTACCGTTTGCCAGCTGGAACCCGAGGGCGACGACGCGCGGCGGCCCGTCGAAGCGGGTGGGCAGCGCGTCCTTCATCCCGACCGGCATCCACGGCCCGTAATGCGATCCGCGCATGAACCCTTCCACGATGTACGGCGTGGTGAACGGTTCGAGCACCTCGCCGACGGCCGGGAAGGCGCCCTGCATGCGGACGATCGCCGTCGGGTCGTCCTTGCCGACGTAGCGGCCGGCGATCAGGGACAGCTTGTCCGTCGAGGAGACCGCGGCCACCTCGCCGGTGGAGCGGGCGACGACGCGCTTGATCGCGTAGTGGGCCGGCGACCCGATGAACACCAGGAGGTCGTAGATCTCCTCCGGTGAGTTGAACATGATCTTCTTGCCGTTCTTCAGGTCGTGGACCTCGTACGCGAAGCCAGCGTGCAGCGACTCCGCGATCACGAGCCCAGCCGTGTTGAACGGGTCAGAGAACATCTTGTAGAAGGGCAGGTTGAACGAGCCGGAAGACGTCTTGTCGCCCATGAACACCATGACGGGCTCGGAGGGGCGCTCGACCAGTTCCATTTCGGCGGAGCCGGGGCCCATACCTCGGATGTTGCCGGAGAAGGCGTCCACCAGGAGGTCCTGGCCTGCGCCGTAGAGCTTCAGCTTCTTGGCGATCTCCGTGCCGGAGACGAAGGTGTCCCAGGCGAGTTTGTGGATCTCGACGTTATCTTCGCCGCGGTCGTGCGACATGATCAGGAACATGTCGTCGCCGCAGGACTGCGCCTGCGCGTCGATCAGCATTCCGGACTGGACGGCCTTCGCCATCTGCTCGCGGCCCTCGTCGAGGACCTCCGGGTGCATCGCGGAGTGGCCCACCCACCCGCCGATGTCTGCCTTGATCACACTCAGGGTCTGGGGCATCTCTTCCTCGCGTCCTGTCCGTGACCCCCGAGGCGCCCTCGCGAGTCCGGCTATGGGCACATCCAATCTGGCCCGTGGGATACCGCCCGATGCTATCGGGCGAGGCGAGCCCCGGCAAACCAGATTCGAAGACCCGAGCGTGACGCGCCCCGGTTGGGGAGCGGTGGAGGCACCGTCAGGACGGGCCGGCAGCGCTACAGGCGATCACGAGCATTGAGAGGCGGCCTGGAAGACACGTTACTTCACATGCTTGGCCAGAAAGTCCCCGACGTGCTTATTGAAGGCCTCGGCATCCTCGAAGTAGACCGAGTGGCCGCTCCCCGGAATCTCCACGTACTCCGCGTTGGGGTGGATCGCACAGACCTCACGGATGATCGCGGGGGCCGCCAGCGGATCGTCACTGCCAACGAGGAAGAGCGTCGGCACCTGGAGCGCGCGGACCTGGTCCGGCGTGGGTGCGTCCGGGGCCGGCTTCGTCGCGGACTCCGCGCGAGGCGGGTTGAGGCCCTGGATCTGCTGATAGAGGAAGGCCCCGCGTGGGTGCTCGGCGCGGTATCGCTTGCCCATGCCCCCGGGCGCCGGCGGGTTCTCGATCCGCTGGGCCCGCAGCGCGTCCGCCTTCACCTGCATCTCGGGCCAGTTCATCCCGCCCCAGTTGTCGCACAGCGCGAGCGCCGGCACGCGCTCCGGGTGTCGCACCGTAAACCCGAGGGCGGTGCGCCCACCCATTGACTGCGACACGAGCGCGCTGCGCTCGACGCCGAGACGCTCGAACAGCGCTTCGAGGTCGTCGACGAACCGCGAGGCGCCCTCCAGCTTTGGATCGGTCGAGCGGTTGAAGCCGCGGTGGTCGATCGTGATGCAGCGGTAGCGCTCGCGGAAGACCGGGATCTGCTGCCACCACGACATGTGGTTGCCGCCGGCCCCGTGCAGGAAGGTCACCGTGGGGCCTTCGCCCGTGACCTCGTAGTAGAGGTCGATGCCGTTCAACGTCTCGATGGGCATGTCGTCACCCCGTCCTTCGTCCCGTTACGCCTTCAGGATTTCTTTCTTTGCCAGGAGCCTCTCGAGATAGAACTTGGCGCCCGCTTTCGCGAAGAGCGCCCCTGCCGCATCGAGGTGGCCCGTGGCGCGGGCGTGGTCGCCGCGCCGCTCCGCCACTTCCGCGAGACCTTCGATGTTCCGTGCCTCTTCGACCGCGAGGCGGTTGTCGCGGCTCCATTCGCGTCCGGTGTCGAAATGCGCCTGCGCCTCATCCAGCAGACCGAGGCGGAGGGCCAGCGCTCCGCGAATAGCATCGGCCCCGCGCGTGGTGATCGGGTCCCAGCGGATCGTCGCGCACCGGACGAGCTCGGCGTAGAAGGCCGGTGCTGCTGCGTCGTCCGCGAGCACGGCCAGCGCGTCTCCCAGTTCGGTCAGGCCGAAGAAGCGGCCGAAGGAGAACGTCCCCTCGGGTATCTGCGCGAGTGCCGCCGCGAATCGGCCGAACTCGGCCCGAGCCGCGTCCTCGTCACCCGCCAGCAGGCGCACACGGGCACGCCCGGCGTGGAGTTGCGCGAGGAAGGACGGGACGCCACCGGCCATCCCTGGCGGTGGGAGAAGTGTGATGGCCGTCGCCATATCGCCTTCGAACTCAGCGCGGGCCGCGGCGAGTAACGCCAGTGAGTAGTTACCCATGATGTTTGCGATGTCAGCCTGCAACTCCTCAAAGCGTGTCCAGTCGCCACGCGCGAACGCGAGACCGGCACGTCGCAACTCGACGTTGATCAGCGGGAACGCGAGGTGGAGGCGGCGCGCAATCACCAGATGCTCGTTGGTCTTCGTCTCGCCGGCATCCAGATCGCCGCTGAGGAGCGGTAGGACACCGCTGAACCCGAGGCTGCGGGCAGCATCGCTGGAGCGGGAGAGTGCGAGGAACGCCTCACGGGCAGCGGCGAACTGCGTGATGGCCGTCGCGAGTTCCATCTGTTCCATGGCCGCGCCGCCCCGTAGTTGGAGCAGTCCGGCGGCGATGTCTGGAAAGCCATGCTGGGAGATGATCTCCTCAACACGCCGCACATCGGCTGAGTTGACGTCAGGGGCGGCTGACAGCGCCAACTGCCCTGCTATGAGGAGTTGGGCCTCGAGGTGGGGCTCCGAGTGGCCGAGCCGGTCCAGCGCCTCGTCGATGAGTGGGCGGATGAGTGCCTGGCTCGCGGGGATCTCCGCGGCCTGAACGGTGGCCCGGGCCAGGGCGACAGCGTCCGCCCGCTCGCGGAACCGCGGGATGGCGCGCATCAGGTTCGCCCATGCCGCGCGATAGTCTCCGTTATTGCTCTGGCACGCGCCCAGGGCGACCAGCAGTTGTGCTTCGTCTTCGCCCAGCGCATCGGCGCCCGAGCTGACGAGGGCGAGCGCGCGCTCGTACCAGCGTGCCGCGTCGTCCCAGGCGCTCTGGGACTCGGCCTGCGCTGCGGCGATCTTCGAGTAGTGGACCGCCTTCGCAGCGAAGCGTGGCGAGAGCATGGCCGCTTCCACGTAATGCTCGGCCAGCCGCGCGGCACGCTCATCGGCCTGTGCGCCCCAGCGCTGCTCGAGCGCCTCGCCCACCTGGCCGTGGAGGCGGACCCGGCGCGTGGTCGAGAGTTCGCTCAGCAACGTCTCCTGCATGAGGGCGTGAGTGAAGCGGTAGCGGCCGGGTTGCTCGATCTCCTCAATCACGCGCGCCCCAACGGCTTCCTCGATCAGACGGAGGACTTCGTCTTCCGTCCGCTCGCCGAGCAGCGTCAGGGTCTCGTAGTTGAACTCCCGTCCAGCGATGGCGCAGACCTGGAGCAGCTCATTCGTCTCCTCGGAGATGCGGTCGAGGCGCCGGCCGAGCGCCTCTTTGACGCCGTCCGGCACCACAATCTCGTTGGTGGACTGCGCAGAGAGTGTCCCTTCCTGGGTCATCAGGTTGACAACCTCGGAGAGGAAAAACGGGTTGCCTTCCGTCTCTTCGAAGATCTTGTCGACGAGGCGTACCGGGGGGCTGACGTTCGCTGCGCCCTGGATATACGCGCCGACTTCGTCGCGCGTCAGTCCCTTGAGGGCCACGCGGAGGAAGCCGGCCTCACGGTTCAGAGAGCCGAGTGCTTCGGAGAGCGGGTGGGTGCGAGACAGGTCGGTGTCGCGATACGTCCCGACAATCATGACGCGAAGGCGGGGGAGTTCGCGGGCGAGGTGCTGGAGCAGTTGGAGGGTCGGCTTGTCAGCCCAGTGCAGGTCATCGAGGACGATCACCAGCGGGGTCTTGGTCGCCATCGCGCGGAGGAACGAAGCGTAGGCATCGAACAGACGGAAGCGCGCAGACTCGGGATCCACGATGGCTTCTGGCTCGCTCACGTTCGCCTGCCCGCGCAGCCATGGAATGATGCGGGAGAGCTCGGCGGGCGCGTCGGGAGGCATCAGCGGCGCCAGCGTCCTGACATCGTCCTGCGACGCGTACATGCCGGCGACCTGTACCCATGGGCGGTAGGGCGGGGCACCGGACGACTCGTACGCGCCGCCCCACAGCACCATGGCCCCGCGCATGCGTGCATACGTCTCGAGTTCCTGAGTCGTGCGCGTCTTCCCGATGCCGGGTTCTCCGACCAGCATGACGAGTGACCCGCGGCCGGCGATGGCTGCGTCGAAGACACCACGCAACCGCTCTAATTCCTTCTCGCGCCCGACGAAGACACCCCGCGCCAGCCGGTCGAGCGGGTTCGCGGCCGAGTCCGAACGCGACCGCGACCGTTGGGTCGTGTCGATGCCCTCGAGGCTCGCGACGACGGCGGCGGCCGAGGCGGGCCGCTGGGCCGGCTCCTTCGCCAGGAGCGCGAGGATCAGGTCCTCGAGTGGTGGCGGGCAGTGCTCCGTGTGCCACGAAGGAGCGACCGGCGGGGTGTTGAGGTGCTGCGAGATCACGGCGGTGGGCGAGTCACCCGCGAATGGGGGCTTTCCCGTCACCATTTCGTAGAGCATCGCGCCCAGGGAATAGAGGTCGGACTGAGGCGTCGCGTCGCCACCCAGCGCCTGCTCGGGCGGCATGTACCCAAACGTCCCGACCATCAAACCGTGCTGCGTGAGGCGGCTGCGTCCCTGGGCGACCGCGAGGCCGAAGTCTCCGATCTTCGCGACGCCGTCTCTCGTCAACCAGACGTTTCCCGGCTTCAGATCGCGGTGCACGATCCCTTGCCCGTGAGCGAAGACGAGGCCGCGTGCGACGCCCGTCGCGATCTCCAGGGCACGGGCGAGCGCGAGCGCCCCGCCGGCCCTCTCGATCTCGCCCTCGACATCCCCGCCGCCCATCAGTTCCGTGACGATGTACGGCGCGCCGTCCTCGTCGCCGAGGTCGAACACCGAGACCATGTGCGGATGCGCGCCCATGCGTCCCATCGCCTGCGCCTCACGCGTAATCCGCTCGCGGCCGGTGGCATCGAGGCCCTCGGTCTTGATCAGGGCGAACGCCACATCGCGGTCGAGCAGCGCGTCATGCGCGAGGAACACCCGCTTCTTCCCACCCTCGCCGAGGAACTTCCGCACGTGGTAGCGGCCCGCGGCGAACGACTCCGGGACGGCGGGGGCGGCAGTTATGGGAGCAGCGGGGGCGGGCGTCGAGGTGGCAGCGGGAGCGCCGAGGTTGGCCTCGGCTGCCCGAAGGAGGGCGGGGGCGTCCTCGTTGTCAGGGTCCATCGCCAGGACGGCGCGGGCCTTCTCGGCGACGGCGCTCCAGTCTCCGCTCGACGCCGATACGTCGGCCTCGTCGAGGAAGGCATCAATCCGTCGCTGGGTCCGTTCAGTTGGCATGGCCGCGGCATCATAGCGGTCGTCGAGCGGGATGCCGGTGGCAGGCCTACGGCATTGGCCCGTCCGGAGTCTGGAGGCGGGCGCGGAGCGCGGTGACCGTGGCCTGGGCGATGGGGATGCAGGCGGCCTGCACGTCCCAGTCGCAGTCCTTGGCGCGGCCGAGGAAGGCTTCGAGGCCCTCCAGCATCTCGCGGCCGCGGCGAGACGCGTGCTCGGCGTCGACAGCGCGGAAGCCCTGCAGTTTGCGCGGGCCCTCGCGTCCGCCCTCGGAGATGTACCAGTCGGTGAACCAGGTGCCGCAGTTCGCGGCGAACA
>CAZVNJ010000011.1:0-66680 GCA_964628985.1 uncultured Dehalococcoides sp. | reverse complement strand
CCGCTCCTCTTTCTGTCGCTCGGGAGGCAGGACGCCTCCACCACTCGATGGACAGCGGCGGCCCGGCAAGGGCCGTCGTGGAAGCGACGTAGCGAGGCGTGCCGCACTGAGGAGACAGTGGACCGGTGCGCGCCCGCCGCGACCGCGCGCACTCTAGTCGGGCCTCCGTCAGCGGGTCAATACGAATGTGAACGGCGCCCCCCGCCCGGAAACGCCGGCTGGCGGATTCCCACCCTCACGGGGACCGGATCTCCCGGATTCATTGCACCCCATTAGGGAGGGTGTTACGTTCCGCGCGGTCTCGGTCAGACTCCCTGACGGACGCAGACGGCTCCGTTACGGCTTGCCGCGAGAGCGCGGGGCACTGACGGACGGCCTCGAAAGGACGCCGCGTGATCCCGGAGCAATTCGGTCGCGTCGCCGTCCTCCTCATCTTTGCACTCGGATTTCCGGTGCTCCCCCTCGCGATCTCGTTCCTCTTCGGTCTGATCAAGGTCAGGCCCAGCCACCCGGACCCGGTGAAGAACGCCACCTATGAGTGCGGCGTGGAGGCCGAGGGCTCGTCCTGGGGCCAATTCAACGCCCGCTACTACCTCTTCGCACTGGGCTTCGTGATTTTCGACGTTGAGGTGATCTTCCTTTACCCGTGGGCGGTGAACCACGCCGCCATGCCCCTGGAGACGCTCTTCAAGGCGGCACTCTTCATGGGGATCCTTGTGTTCGGACTGGCCTACGCCTGGCGCAAGCGCGCGCTGGAGTGGCGCTGATGCCGGCCGGGCCGAACCAGTTGGTCGGGCACCGAGTCGCAGACGCCCTTGACGTCTCCGTGCGCGGCGCGGTCATCGGCCGCCATGTCGAGTGGGTCGAGGTGCGTTCAGACCGGGTGTTGGACGTCCTTCGCTGGCTCCATGACTCCGAGGCCTTCGACGCGGCCCAGCTCTCCAATCTGACCAGCGTGGACCGCCACACCCACTTCGAAGTCGTCTACCACCTGCAGTCGCTGGACTTGAACCACCAGGTCGTCGTGAAGGCGATCGTTGAGGATCACGAGAACCCCGTCCTGCCGAGTGCCTACCCCGTCTACAAGGGGGCGCTGCTGCAGGAGCGCGAGGTCTATGACCTCATGGGGATCCGTTTCGACGGTCACCCGGATCTTCGCCGCCTCTTCCTCTGGGAGGGGTACCCCGCCTTCCCGCTGCGCAAAGACTTCCTTGGCCTCGGTCAGATCACTGGTAAGGACGTGAACCCCGGCCTCGCCCGATTCCCGTTCGAGGACAAAGAAACCCCCGACCGGATGCTGAACGCGGGCAACATTCGAGTGACGGGCGACCGAGAGACCAGCACCGAACACCTGGGCACGCACGGCGGCCCGCACGGGGGGCACTAGCCGTGAACTCCACCGCCGAGCCATACGTCCTCAACATCGGGCCGCAGCACCCCTCCACGCATGGGGTGTTCCGCGTCCGCGTCGTGATGGATGGCGAGGTCATCCGCGACCTCGACATGATCGTGGGCTACCTCCACCGCTCGATGGAGAAACTGGCCGAGGAGCGCACCTACACGCAGAACATCCCGTTCACGGACCGCGCTGACTACCTGGCCGCGATGTCCGGCAACCTCGGTCTCGCGCTCGGCATCGAGCGCCTGGCGGGCATCGAGGTGCCCGAGCGGGCGTCCTACCTGCGCGTGATTTTCGCGGAACTGCAGCGCATCGCCAGTCACGCGATGGCGAATGGCACGTTGGTGTCGGACGCAGGGGCGTGGCAGACGCCGCTGCTCTACATGTTCCGCGAGCGCGAGAAGATCCTCGACCTGTTCGAGATGACCTGCGGCGCGCGGCTCACGACGAACTACATGCGCGCTGGGGGCGTCTCGTTCGAACCGCCGGCGGAGTTCTGGCCGGCGCTGAACGAATTGGTCGCGGAACTGCCGGGCCGCATCGATGAGTACATGGAGTTGCTCGCTGACAACGAGATCTTCCTGGCCCGCACGCGCGGCATCGGCGTGATCACGCCCGAGGACGCCATCAACGGCTCGCTCGTCGGTCCGGCCCTGCGTGGCTCGGGTGTCCCGTGGGACCTCCGCAAGGCCGAGCCGTACTGCGTCTATGACCGTTTCGACTTCGATGTCCCGGTGGGGACGCGAGGCGACGTATACGACCGCTTCATGTGCCGGATGATGGAGACGCGCGAGTCCAGCCGCATCCTGAAGCAGGCCATCGCTCAGATCCCGCCCGGGCCGCACAAGAACGACATCCCGCTGGCGCTCCGTCCTCCCGTGGGCGAGGTCTATGCCCGCGTGGAAGGCCCGCGGGGTGAGACGGGGTTCTACCTGGTCTCAGATGGCGGCCCGGCGCCGTACCGCTTCCACCTCCGCGCACCGTCGCTCATCAACCTCTCGCTCCTCCGCGAACTGGCGCGCGGCGCCTCGCTCCCGGACGCCGTCGTGACGCTCGGCTCGATCGACATCGTGGTCGGGGAGATCGACCGATGAGCGACGAGCCGATGCGTCCCGCCACGCCGATGCTGCGGCAGATCGCAGAGCATCGCTCGCTGCTCCAGCGGTTCATGGGCGTGAGCAAGGAGTGGAAGGGCTTCGCGCTCCTCCTCCTCGGCGGCTTCCTGCTCGCCAATCTCGCGATCGCCTACGTCGTCGTCGACGGGCGACTCGACGGCCACTGGTACGACATCCGCGACCTGGGGAACATCACCAGCGGCCTCCGCGGTTGGATGCAGGACGAGGGCTTCCACCCGGCGGTGCCGTACGTGACCACGGCCCTGCTGGGTGCCCTCGGCATCCTCTCGGTCGTAGGCGGCTGGCTCTTGATCGGGTCATGGGTGGAACGCCGCGTCCTGGCGAAGTTCCAGATCCGCCAGGGCCCGAACCGGACGGGGCCGTTCGGCCTGTTCCAGCCGATCGCGGACGCCGTGAAGTTGATGCAGAAAGAAGTGGTGATCCCGCGCGCCGCGGACCGCCTCCTGTACTTCGCGCCGCCGGTGATCATCTTCATCCCGGCCATCCTCGGCTGGGGCCCCGTCCCGTGGGCGGAGAAGATGTCGTTCCTCGACCTGAACGTCGGCATCCTCTACGTCATTGCGATCTCATCGCTTGGCGTCCTGGGCGTGTTCCTCGCCGGCTGGTCGTCGAACAACCACTACTCGCTTCTGGGCGCGATGCGCACCGTGGCCATGATGATCTCGTACGAGATCCCGATCTCGCTCGCGCTTCTCGCCGTCGTCCTGATGACTGGCTCGATGCAGCTCTCGTCGATTGTCGCGTGGCAGGCGAACTACAACGTCTGGCTACTGCTCCTACTGCCCTTCGCCGCGTTCACCTTCTTGTTCTCCAGCACCGCGGAGATCAACCGCACGCCGAACGACATCGGCGAGGCGGAGTCCGAGATCGTGGCGGGCTTCTATACGGAATACTCCGGCATGAAAGCCGGGCTCTTCATGGGCGTGGAGCTCGGCAACGCGATCCTCGTCGGCGCGCTCATGTCCACGTTCTTCCTCGGCGGCTACACGATGTTTGGGCTGGAGACATGGATCCCCGGCTACCTCATCCTCGCCACGAAGACCGGCCTCGTGTACTTCTTCTTTGTCTGGCTGCGCGGAACGCTGCCGCGCTTCCGCCTGGACCAGTTGATGGGCTACGCGTGGAAGTTCTTGATCCCGCTGTCCGTCGCGCAGGTGCTGCTCGTCGCGGTGGAGGCCTCGATCTTCGCGCGTTGGGAGGCCCCCGCGCTCTTCCCATTGGCGGCGTTCGCGATGCTCAACCTGGGCCTGACGGTGGAGATGGTGCGACGCTGGGCGCGCGCGCTTGGCTACGCGCCTGAGGTGGCTGCGCAGCCCCCCGTCATGGCGACGACGCTCGGCGGCCTGAAGGCCGCTCAGAAGATGCGAGGCGGCTAGGTGGAGTCCCCGGGCATCATCCTGGCGTTCTTCGCGCTGTCCGGGGTGACGGTGGCTTCCGCGCTGCTCGTCTTCGTCGCCCGGAACCTGCTGCACGCCCTCGCGTTCCTCGTGCTGTCCTTCCTCGGAATGGCCGGGCTCTTCCTGACGCTGAGCGCGGACTTCATCGCCGTGGCGCAGATCCTGATCTATGCGGGGTCCATCTCAGTCCTCATGGTCTTCGCCGTGATGCTGACGCCGCTCGCCTCCCGGAACAATGGCTCGACGCTGTACGTGATTCCGGCGATGCTCGCCGCGGGCGGACTCGCCAGCATGATCGGGTTCGTCGCCATCGACACCGAGTGGGACGAGCGGAAAGGCGAGGCGTTGGGCACCAGCGACTTCACCACGACCGTCTCCGCGATCGGCGACCTGCTGCTCGGCAAGTACATCCTGGCCTTCGAGGTCGCATCGGTGCTCCTGCTGTTCGCGCTGCTCGGCGCGATTGTGCTCGTGCAGGAGCGGCGGCGCGTCGGGGAGGACTCCTGATGCCCCCGATCCCGGCCATCGAGGACCTGAGCATCACGCTCGCGCATTATCTCGGCCTTGCCGGGACGATCTTCGCGATCGGGACGATGGTCGCGCTCTCGAAGCGGAACGCGGTCGCCGTGCTGATGGGTGTCGAGCTGATGCTGAATGCTGTGAACCTGACGGTACTGGCCTTCTCCCGCTTCTCGTCCTCCTTCGACCGGACGGGAGACGCGCCGCTGGACGGGCACGTGTTCGTCGTGTTCGTGCTCACCGTCGCGGCGGCCGAGGCAGCCGTGGCGCTGGCGATGGCGGTGCTGGTCTACCGCCGTCGGGAGACTGTCGACCTCGACCGCGTCAACCTGATGCGCTGGTAGCGGGCAAAGGGCGACGCCGATGTGGGTGAAGTTCATGGATGTCGCGGACGGCTACGCCGCGCTGATGTGGCGGGAGGTCTTCAATCAGGAGGCACTCTCGGTGCGCATCGTGCCGCCGGTTGAAGTGGGCGGGATGAAGGACCCACGCGAGATCTGGGTGCCTGATGGCAAGACGCACGTGGCACGCGAGGTACTGAACAAAATCTAATGCTGCTCCCTGACATCCCCGAGGCGGCCGTCTGGGCCATCTACTTCGCGCCGGTCGCGTCCTTCCTCGCGATCGTCGGATTCCTGCGCTCGCGCCCGCTGCTGGCTGGGCGCGTCACCATCGGGGCCGTCTTCGTGGCGTGGCTCCTCGCGGTCTGGGCACTGGACACTGTCTCCGGCCACGACGGTGAGTCCGTCGGCTTCGCATCGCACCACTGGATGTCCTTGTTCGAGTTCCAGGTGGAACTGGGGATCCGGCTCGACGGCCTGAGCGCGATGATGCTCTTCGTCGTCACTTCGATTTCGTTGCTCGTGCAGATCTATTCGACCGGCTACATGGCAGGTGACGGGGGCTACGCGCGCTTCTTCGCGTTCATGTCCCTGTTTACCGCGGCCATGCTGGGCCTCGTGATGTCCTCCAGCCTGCTCCAATTGTTCGTGCACTGGGAACTGGTGGGCCTGACCTCGTACCTGCTCATCGGCTTCTGGTTCCATAAGCCGAGCGCGGCGGCGGCCGCGAAGAAGGCGTTCATCGTCACACGCTTCGGCGACTTTGGCTTCATGCTCGCCCTGATCCTCATCTGGTCGAAGACGGGCACCTTCGACATCTTCGAGATCAACGAGGCCGTCCACCACCTCCCGAGGGCGGTCGTCGCGGGCTTCGTCGTCGGCCTGCTCTCCGGGGCCGCGGGCAAGTCGGCGCAGTTCCCATTGCACTTCTGGCTACCGGACGCGATGGAGGGGCCGACGCCGGTTTCCTCGATCGTCCACTCGGCCACGATGGTGGCGGCGGGCGTGTACCTGCTCGCGCGCTTCTTCCCCGCGGTGGAAGCAGCGCCCGGCGGCATCCAGATGCTGATCGCCTACACCGGCGGCTTCACTGCGATCTTCGCCGCGACGATGGGCATCGTCGCCACCGACATCAAGCGGGTGCTGGCCTACTCCACGATCTCGCAGCTGGGCTACATGGTCATGGCGCTCGGGCTCGGGGGGTACCCCGCGGCGATGTTCCACCTCTTCACGCATGCCTTCTTCAAGTCGCTGCTGTTCCAAGGCGCTGGCTCGGTCAGCCACGCGACGAATACGTTCGAGATGCCTCTCATGGGCGGGCTGCGTAAACACATGCCGATTACGTTCATCACCTTCGTGATCGGCGCGCTGTCGCTCTCGGGTGTCTTCCCGTTGGCCGGGTTCTGGTCGAAGGACGAGATCCTGCTCGACGCCTGGAAGCACGATAAGTTCCTCTTCGTCGTCGCCACCGTGGTCGCGTTCATGACCGCGCTCTACATGTTCCGCGCGATCTTCATGACGTTCTTCGGCGAGTACAAGGGCGGCGCGCCAGCCGAGGACCACGGGTCCGGCCACGACGCGCATGGCGCGCAGGACGCACACGCCTCCACCTCGGCGGACGCCCACGGAGGTGGCCATGGCGGCCTCCACGAGTCGCCGAGGTCGATGACGTTCCCGCTGATCATGCTCTCCATCCCCGCGATCTTCTTCGGCCTGATCGCCCCGAGCGGTTACTTCGGCGAACTGGTCGAGGGCGCGCTGGACCCGTCGCTCCGACACTTCCACTTCGAAATCGAGCCGGTGGTGCTCGTCGCTTCGACGGTGGCGGCGCTCGGTGGGATCGCGGCTGCGGCGGCGATCTACTACGCCCAGATGCCGTCCTCTTCTGTGATCCGCGGCCGCCTCGGGCCGCTGCCTATGGTGGTGCAGCGTCTCTACTTTGTGAACGAAATCGCCGAGACCGGTATGGTCCGAGGCGTGTTGCACGGCATCGGCCGCGGCGCTGCCCTGGTGGACAAGTACCTCGTGGACGGCGCGGTGAATGGCGCTGGCTTCGCCACTCGGATCGCGGGCGACATCCTCCGTCGTGCTCAGACCGGACAGGTGCAGGCGAATATGTCGGTCATGATGGTCGGCGTCGTGGCCGCGGCCGGGACTCTCCTGGCGCTGTCAGGTGGCCTCATCGAACGTGTGTCGCCCGGGCTCGTCGATCGGCTGATGCCGTAATGCTGACGCTGTTCCTCCTCCTGCCGCTTGCCGGGGCGCTTCTCGCGATCGCCCTGCCGGCCCACCGTCAGTCCGAGGCGAAGGTCATCGCGCTCGCCTTCAGCACGCTGGCCTTTGCCGTGTCGATCGTGATGTACGTCGTCTTCGACCGCGGCGTTGAGGGGTATCAGTTCGTCGACCGCTTCGAGTGGATCAAGGCTGCCGATACCGGCTTCTCGGTGCAGTACGTCGTCGGTGTGGACGGCCTTTCGGCCCCGCTCGTGGTACTGCTTGGGTTGCTCTCGGTGGTCGCGGTGCTCGTCTCGTGGAACATCGACGTCAAGCCAAAACAGTACTTCGCGTGGCTGCTCTTCCTCGAGTCGGCTGTGGCGGGCGTGTTCATCTCGCTGGACCTCATCCAGTTCTTCCTCTTCTGGGAACTGGAACTGCTGCCCATGTTCTTCCTGATCAGCCAGTGGGGGTCGGGCCGCCGCCTCTACAGCGCGACCAAGTTCCTGCTCTACACCCTGGCGGGCTCGGCGCTGATGCTCGTCGGGTTCATGGTGATCGGCTTCGGAGCGGGCACGTTCGACATCGCGACCCTTACGCAGACGCCGCCGCAAGAGACCATCGTCCCGATGGCGATCGTGTTCTGGGCGATCATGCTGGCCTTCCTTGTGAAGTTGCCCGTCTTCCCGCTCCACACCTGGCTGCCCGACGCGCACACGGACGCTCCCACGGCCGTGTCGGTCATGCTGGCGGGTGTCCTGCTCAAGATGGGCGGCTACGGCATCCTGCGCATCGTGCTTCCGCTGATGCCAGACCAGGCCCACGACTTCTCGAAGGTGATCGCGACCATCGCCGGCTTCTCCGTGATCTGGGGCGCCGTGATCACGTTGCGGCAGACCGACCTGAAGCGACTCGTTGCCTACTCATCGGTTTCGCACATGGGGTACGTGTTGCTTGGCGTATCGGCCCTCGGTCCGGTCGGGCTCTCCGGCGCCGCCATGCAGATGTTCACCCACGGCTGCATCACCGGCCTGCTCTTCGTGATGGTCGGGATGATCTATGACCGCACCCACACTCGCGAGATCGCCCGACTCCGAGGGCTGATGCACCACATGCCACTGATCGGTACGGTGTTCATCATCGCCGGGCTGGCCTCACTTGGGCTCCCGGCGATGTCCGGGTTCGTCGCGGAGATCACCGTCTTCCTCGGCTCCATCGGTCCACACCCCGCTGCCACCATGGCCGCCGTCTTCGGCGTCGTGCTCTCCGCGGGCTACATCCTGTGGACGGTCGAGCGCATCCTGCACGGGCCGAAGACGCACGACTTCCATGACCTGACGGATGCCCGGCAGTGGTGGGAGCTGACGGCGATGGCGGCGCTGGTAGTCGCGATCATCGGGGTCGGCATCTGGCCCGCCGTCCTTACCGACACAGTGCGCCTGGGCATTGAGCCGATTGCGCAGATTGTCGAGGCGGCCTCGTGACCTTCTTCGACCACCTTCACGCCATCGGGCCTGCCCTGGTCTGTTACGCCGGCGCGGGCGCCGTCCTGGGCGCTGACCTGCTGCGCGGCCGCCGTGCCACCATCTGGGGTATCACTGTCTTCGCTGCGCTGATTGCTCTGGTTTGGACGCTGACGCACGCCGTGCTGGGTGCTGAGGCAGGCGCGCTTGGTGGCGCAGTACGTGTGGACGCCTTCTCGATCTACCTCGGGTTCCTCATCGGCGCCGTGTTGCTGGCGGTGGCCCTGGCGGCGCGCGAATGGGCGGCCACCATCGATCAAGCGGCCGAGTTCTATGCGCTTCTGCTGGTCTCCGCGGGCTCGATGATGCTGCTCGCGCAGGCGAACGATCTGATCACCATCTTCGTCGCGCTGGAGACCGCCTCCATCTCGCAGTTCATCCTCGCCGGTGTCACGCGGAACGACCGCTCCTCCGAGGCCGGACTGAAATATCTCCTGACCGGGGCGGTGGCAGCCGCCATCCTCCTCTACGGCTTTGCCTTCCTGTTCGGCATGGCAGGGACGACCTCGCTCGACGGCATCGCGGCGTGGGTCGCGACCGGCCCGGAGGCGCAGCGGCTGCCGCTCATGCTGGCGTTCGTCCTGGTCGCCGTCGGCATCGGCTTCAAGATGGCGATGGCGCCGTCGCATGCCTGGGCGCCCGATGTCTACGAGGGCGCTCCGACGCTCGTAGCAACCTTCCTCTCGGTCGCCTCGAAGGCGGCGGGCTTCGCGGTCGCGCTGCGGCTCTTCTACACGGGCCTCGGCGGCGGGGACACGATCATCGCGCAGGACTGGGCCATGATGTTCGGCGCACTGGCCGCGCTCTCGATGATCGTAGGTAACACCGGCGCCCTCCTCCAGACGAATGCCAAGCGGCTGCTCGGCTACTCCTCGATTGCGCAGGCCGGGAACATCGCCGTCGGCCTCGCGGCAGTCGCCGCGGGTAGCACGGCGGGTCCGAGCGCGGTCCTGTTCTTCCTTGGCACCTACGCCGCCACAAACGTGGGCGCCTTCGTCGTGGTGAGCTTCGTCTCCGACCGCCTCGGCTCCGAGCAGATCGAGGACTTCGCTGGCCTCGTGAAGCGTTCGCCGGTGGCGGCGGTCGTGCTCTCGCTTTGCCTCGTCTCGCTGACCGGGATCCCGCCCACGGCGGGCTTTATCGCGAAGGTCTATGTGTTCAACTCGGCGGTGCAGGCGGGTGAGCGCTGGCTGCTCGCCCTCGTCGCCCTCGCTGTCCTGAACACGGCGATTTCCGCCTTCTACTACCTGCGGTGGGTGCGTACGATGCTTCTCGATGAGCCCAAGGAGACGACGCAGTTGCGCGCCTCGGGTGGCGTCCAGTTCGTGATCGCCGCGGCTGCCGTGGGTGTGCTGTTCTTCGGCGTCGACCCGTCGCCGCTCATCAACGCCGCGCAGGACGCTGCCGCCGCGCTCCTGTAGGCGAGGCCCGAGGCGTGCCTGCCGCCCGATACCCGCTGGACATCCGCGTCGCGTCACCCCAGCGCGGGCTGGTTGACCTCGTAGCGCTGCGGCGGCTCGTGCGCGAGGTGCTGCGCGATGAGGACCAGCCCGCCGGCACCGCCCTGGCACTCCGCATCGCTGGGGACGAATTCCTCCACACCTTGAACCTCGAGCACCGTGGCGTCGACGCTCCCACCGACGTCCTCTCGTTTCCTTACGACGAGGGTGAGGCCGTGCCTGTCCCGGAGGGCTTCGAGGACGAAGAGGGCCGCTATCTCGGGGACATCGCGATCTCGCTGGAGACGGCGGCCCGCCAGGCAAAGGCTGCCCGGATCACTCTCGACGAAGAGGTGCAACACATCGTCCTGCACGGCGTCCTCCACCTGCTCGGGTACGACCATGAAACCGCCGACGAGGCCCGTGACATGGAGGAGCGCGAGGAGCGCCGCCTCGGGGCGCACATCCACGGTCGGTCCCGCCGCGGGGCCCCCGCACATACCGACTAGCGTCGGCTCAGCCTGACCCCTCCGAGGGCCGCTGGTACACTCGCCCTTCGGCGTACGGAACTCCCCTCCGTGCCGTGGGAGCCCTCCAGTGGCCCAGGAAGTCCTCTACCGGAAGTGGCGGCCGCGTCGGTTTGCCGACGTCGCCGGCCAGGATCCCGTCACGACCACAATGCGTAATGCCGTGGCCGCCGGGACGCCTGCGCACGCCTATTTGTTCTGCGGGCCGCGAGGGACGGGTAAGACCACCACCGGCCGCATCCTGGCGAAGGCGGTCAACTGCACCAACCCGCTGGCCGGGGAGCCCTGCGAGGAATGCCCGTCGTGCATCTCCTACAACGAGGGCCGCGCGATCGACCTGATCGAGCTCGACGCGGCCTCCAACCGTGGCATCGATGAGATCCGCGACCTCCGCGAGGGCACGGGATACGCGCCGGCGGCGGGCCGCTACAAGGTCTACCTCATCGACGAGGTGCACATGCTGACGGACGCGGCGTTCAATGCGCTGCTGAAGACGCTCGAAGAGCCCCCTCCACACGTCATCTTCATCCTTGCCACCACCGAGGCGAACCGCATCCCGGCGACCATCCTCTCGCGCTGTCAGCGCTTCGACCTGCGTCGTATCTCGGTGACTGCGGCAGTCCAGCGCCTGGAGACGATCGGGCAGGGCGAGGGGCTGACGGTCGCCCCTGGCGGATATGAGCTAATCGCGCGGCAGGCAACCGGATCGCTCCGCGACGCCGTCAATCTGCTCGACCAACTCGTCGCCTTCCATGGCAAGACGCTGACCCTGGACGACGTGCGCGCCGGGCTCGGCCTCATTGTCGACGACCGCGCCGCGGCCCTCGCGCGGGCGGCCGTGACGCACGATCTGCGGGGCGGTCTGGCACTACTCGCCGCGGCCCGCGATGACGGCGTGGAGGTGCGCGCGTTCCTGCGCGAGGCGGTGGCGGTGCTGCGCAGCCTGCTGATGGTCAAGGCCGGGGCCGGCGACCGCCTCGGGCTCGCCGACGCACAGGCCGCTGAGGTGGACGCGATTGCCGACGACGCGGACATCGGCGAGATCGTGGCAGCCCTCGAGGGGCTCTCTGCCGTCGACTTCGCGGGCGATGCGTACGACTCGCTCCCGGCTGAAATCGCGTTCGCCACGCTGTGCACCTCGACCGCCGCGGTGCCGGCCGCACCCGCGGCCCCGTCACCCTCACCAGCCCGAGCGGTTGCATCCCGCGCGACGGCCGCCTCGGCGGCTGAGGCGCCTCGGGCCCCCGCGCCGCCTCGGAGCGCCCCAGCGCCGCGCCCTTCTTCCAAGCCGGCGGCGACTCGTCCTGCGCCCGCACAGACCGCGCCGCCGGCTCCGGCCACGCCGACACAGCCTGCTGCCCCAGTGCGCGAGTTCGCGCCGACCGGCGGGGGGGAGGCTACCGCCGACCTGATGGCCCTCCGCGAGCGGTGGAGCCAGGTGCAGGAGGCCATGCGAGCCTACTCGAGGCCTGTGGGGGCGCTCTTCGCCATCGCCTATCCGAAGTCGGCGGATGGCCAGCGCGTGGAGGTCGGCATCGCCTTTCAGCAGCACGTCGACAAGGCGCGCGACCAGGACGGCGGCAGGGTCCTGCAGACGCTCACGGCGGCCATCACCGAGGCGCTGGGACACCCCGTGCAGGTGAGCGTGGTGCTATGGGCCGAACTCGGGAATACGGGGAATGTGCCCACGGCGCGGCCCGCGCGCAGCCACCTCGTGGAGGAGGCGCTGAAGCAGGGCGCGGAGCCGATCAGTGAATGACTTCCGCGACCCCTCGGGCGGCAGCGCGACGCCCATCGCGCGGCTCGTCGATGCCTTCCACCGCCTCCCCGGCATCGGCCCAAAGAGCGCTCAGCGTCTCGCATATCACATCCTGCGTGCCTCCGAGGAAGATGCCCGTGACCTCGCCGAGGCCCTCATGGAGGTCAAGCGATCTGTCGTGCTCTGCGGGCGCTGCCAGAACGTGACCACCGAGGATCCGTGTCGCATCTGTGCCGACACGGGCCGCGACCGCACCATCATCTGCGTCGTCGAAGAACCCCTGGATGTGGTCGCGATCGAGCGCACGGGAGGATTCCACGGGCTCTACCACGTCCTGCACGGCGTCATCTCGCCGGCGGACGGGGTTGGCCCCGAAGACCTGAAGATCGCCGAACTCCTTGCCCGCATCCGCGATGTCGACCGCGACATCACCGAAGTGATCGTCGCGACGAACCCAAACCTCGAGGGCGAGGCGACCTCGATGTACCTCGGACGGCTGCTCCGTCCCCTCGGCATCCGCGTCACGCGTCTCGCGCGTGGCCTCCCAGCGGGTGCCGACCTCGAATACGCTGATGACGTCACGCTCGGGCGCGCGCTCGAGTTCCGGCAGGAGGTCTAGGGTGCGAGACATGATCGAAGCGGGCGGTCGCCTCCCGCGCTGGTTTCGCTGGGCCATCGTGTTCTTCATCATGTTCATGACTGCCGCATTCTTCAGGGGGAACCTGACTGAGACCCCGGCTTACACGATCGGTGTCTGCGTGATCCTCTCGTTGACCTTTGGCGCCCTGGCTGCCGTCGAGCAGCGGCTGCCCGGCGGCCGTCAGAAGCGCTGACGGCAGCGCAGGCCTCAGACGATGCCCGGACGCGCCCCTCGCGTCACCAAGACCGAGGCGATCGTGATCCGCCAGCGACGACTGGGCGACGCGGATCGCATCGTCAGCCTCCTTACGCCACTGCGGGGCAAGGTGGATGTCGTCGCCAAAGGCGTGCTCCGGCCTCGGAGCAAGATGGCGGGGCACCTCGAGCCGCTCACCCATGTCGAGGTGGTGCTCGCGCAGGGACGCTCGATGGACGTCGTAACGCAGGCACAGGCTGTCGAGTCGTACCCGGGGCTCCGAGAGGATCTAGATCGCCTCTCGGCGGGCCTCTATCTCGCCGAACTGGCTGACCGCTTCACGGTGGAGCACGCGGACGCCACGGGGCTATTCGGGTTGCTACAGGCTGCGCTGGCCCGGCTCGACCGAGGTGACGGCCAGCAGGTAGTCACACGCACCTACGAGCTCGCGCTGCTGGAAGCCACCGGCTTCCGGCCGGAATGGACGCGCTGCCTCGGCTGCGCCCTGGATGTCGCCGCGGACCAGGCGCGCTGGTCTGCAGTCGAGGGCGGCGTCATTGGACCGGAGTGCGCGGCAAAGTACCCGGACGCGGCCCCGATCGACCCGACTGCGCTCCGGGTCCTGCGCGCCTACCAGGCTCAGCCCTACGAGGAGGCGGGGCGCATCCGCCTCACGGACGACCTCGCGGCGCGCCTGGAGCAGATCATGCACGCACTGATGCGCGCGGTCGCCGAGCGCGAACTTAAGAGCGCAGCCTTCGTCAGCGCAGCCCGCCACGCCCGTGTCGCGGAAGAGCACGCCGGCCAGCCGGAAGGCACCGACGCCGAATAGCGCGCGGGTCACCGACGCGACAGGCTACGGCGCCGAATGGGCCATTAGGTTCCGGTAGTCGACCAGCGACTGCGCGATCACCGCCAGCGCCCGTTGGCGTCCCGCGAACGGGTCGACGATCACTTCCTTCTCCTCGAGGACCTTGTAGTCCAGGAAGAATCTGGTGATCTCAAGCATGATGTGCGCCGGGACATCTTCCAGTTCGTGGATGTGGTTGTAGACGGGGTCGAACGTGCTCACGGCGAGCACCTTGTCGTCCGCCTTCCCCTGGTCACGCATGTGCATGACGCCCACCGGGCGCGCGTAGACGAGGGTCAGAGGCGGCACCGCCTCCTGCCCGAGCACGATCACGTCGAGCGGGTCCCCGTCGTCACAGTACGAGCGGGGGATGAAGCCGTAGTTCGCCGGATAGCGCACGGCGCTGTGCAAGACCCGGTCCAGCTTGATCAGGCCGCTCGCCTTGTCCAGCTCGTACTTGTTCTTGCTTCCCTCGGGGATCTCGATGACGACCGGGAGCGTGTCGGCAATGTGCGCTTCGTCGATTTCGATGTCGTGCCAGGGGTGCATGCCGCATCCGATCTCTGCCGCTAGGAGCGGCGCGTCATCACATAGTCGATCAGACCGTCCAGCGTGGTGCGGGATGGTCCGGCCGGGAGGGCTCCCAGCGCCTGGCGCGCCTCCTCGCCGAACTGCCGCGCGACCGCCATCGACTCATCGATAGTCCCGGATCCGAGGATCTCACGGATGGCGCGGTCCAGGTTCGCCTTGCGGCGGACGCCTTCGAATGCCTTCTTGATTGGGTTGTCGTCGGGTTTCCGCTGCATGTAGAGGATGGCGGGCAGCGTGAGCGTCCCGCCCTGCAGGTCCGACCCGGCCGGTTTCCCCATCACCTCGGGGTTCCCGGTGAAGTCGAGGATGTCGTCCACGATCTGGAAGGCGATGCCGAGGCGCAGTCCGTAGAGGCGCATCGCCTCCACCTGCTCTGCGGCGATCCCACCGACCATCGCGCCGCCCTCGGCCGCCGTCCCGAAGAGCGAGGCGGTCTTTCCGATGATGCGGTCGAGGTAGCGCTGCACGTCCTCGGAGTACTCGAAGACCGTGATGTCCTGCGTCAGTTCGCCCTTGGCGATGGTCATCAGGGTCTTCGCGAAGACGCGCACCACCTGCGTGTTGTCGGTCTGGGCGATGAAGTCTGCGGCGTGCGCGAACATGTAGTCGCCGAGCATGACCGAGGCGGCGTTCCCGAAGAGCGCATTCGGGGTCGGTTCGCCCCGGCGCTCCTCGGCGCGGTCGATCACGTCGTCGTGCACGAGTGTTGCCGTGTGCAGCAGTTCGACGCTCGCCGCCAGCGGCACCAGCCGTCCGAGGTCGTACGTCCCGAGTCGCCCGGCGAGCAGCGCGATCGCCGGCCGCATCATCTTGCCGCTGCCTGCGAGCGCCGTCTCGAGCATGCGCTGGAGGAACTCGAAGCCGACGTTCTGCGCGATCGACTGGATCTGCTCGTTTACCAGGTGGAGGTCGCCCGCCACTGGCCCGTAGAGGCGCGCTGCTTCCGCCGAGGCCGGCGAGGTGCCGCTGGTCATGGTCATGCCGCCCCTGCTGCTGCCCCCCGAGGGGCCTCGAACCCAAAAAAGCGCGCCGCGTTCTGCGAGGTGACTCGCGCCACTTCCTCCGGGCTTACTCCTCGAAGGCCGGCGACGAAACGTGCGGTCTCCACCACGTACGCTGGCTCGTTTCGCAGCCCTCGATGCGGCGCAGGAGTCAGGTACGGACAGTCCGTCTCCACCAGCATAGAGGTCAGGGGGATTCCGTTCGCCACTGCCTGCCCGCGGTCGTTCCCCTTGAAAGTGACGGTCCCCGGCACCGAGATCAGGAACCCGATATCGATGTACCGGTGGGCGAGTTCGAGGTCCCCCGAGAAGCAGTGCATCATCCCGACCGGTCGCGTCATGTCCAAGACCGCCCCGGCACGCTCCGACCAGGCAGCGAGGATCGCGAAGCACTCCTCGTCCGCCTCGCGCGCGTGGATCATCACCGGCAACTTCACCTCCAGGGCGAGGTCGAGTTGCCAGGCGAGCGCCTCGTACTGCTCCTCCGGTGTCGAGTGCTTGTGGAAGAAGTCGAGGCCGATCTCTCCGAGCGCGGCGTAACCGCCGACCTCGATCGCCGCCCGGAAGGCTGCGCCGTCGGACGGCAAGCGGTTTGCCTCGTGAGGATGGATGCCGCCGACAGCGATGAAGCGCGGGTCAGCCTCGGCTGCCGCCTTCGCGAGCAGGGTGGTTCGCAGGCTGACCCCCACCTCGACGATGCGGGCGAGGCCAGCCGCCCACGCCCGATCGAGGACGGCGGCCCGGTCCTCCTCGAACTCGCGCGACCAGGAGACATGGGCGTGGGAGTCGATGATGCCGGGGAGCGGCTCGGGCGGCTCGCCGCGCTTGGAGGGCATCGCGTCGCGCCGGGCTAGAGCCCGAGGCGCGCCTCCTCCTCGGCCACCACGGAGTCGTCCAGCTTCTTGTAGAGCGGCCCTGGCTCGGGGAGGACGGTGCCCGGCAGGACCGGCGTCCGCCGCCAACCGGCAATGCCGACCGTCCCCTCGTGGCCGAGGTACTCCCATGCTCGCTGCGTCGTGAACGGCAGCACAGGGTTCAGCAGGGTGACCAGGCCGGAGATGGCGTTGAGCGCTACGTAGAGCGTCTCCGCCGCGTGCTCCCGGTCGGTCTTGACTGCCTGCCAGGGCGCCCGAGCGTCCAGGTACTGGTTCGCCGCCTGGGCGACTTCCATCGCCCCCGTGAGGGCGCGCCGCAACTGCACACGGTCGTAGTCGCCGCCGACGGAATCGAACGCTGCGTCCACGCGACCAAGCAGGGCCTGTGACTCCGGTGCGAGCCCTGCAGGCGGTTTCGGTACGCGACCCTCGAAGTTTCGGCGAGTGATCGTGAGCACCCGATTCACGAGGTTGCCCCAGCGAGCCACCAGTTCGTCGTTGTTGCGCCGGACATAGTCCGCCCAGGTGAAGTCGGAATCGTTCGTCTCCGGCATCGACGCCGTGAGCGCGTACCGGAACGGGTCGGGGTCGTACCGCTCCAGGTAGTCCGGAAGCCAGACCACGCCTCCGCGGCTCTTCGAGGCCTTCGACCCGGACATGGTCACGTACTGGTTCGCCGGCACGTCCGAGGGCAGGTTGAGGGTTCCATCGGCCATCAGCATGGCCGGCCAGATGACGGTGTGGAACGGCACGTTGTCCTTGCCGATGAAGTAAACCGTTCGCGCCGCGGGGTCCGTCCACCAGGCGCGCCAGCCATCCGGGTTGCCGCTCGAGGCAGCCCACTCCTTCGTGGCGGAGAGGTAGCCGATGACCGCCTCGAACCAGACGTAGATCCGCTTCGACTCGTACCCCTCGAGTGGGATCGGGACGCCCCAGGTGATGTCACGGGTGATTGCACGGTCGATCAGGCCCTCACGCAGCATGCCGAGGGTGAAGTTGCGGACGTGGGGCCGCCAGTCGTTGTGCTCAGGGCGCTCGATCCACTCCAGCAGGCGTTCGGTGAACGCGGTCAGCCGAAGGAAGAAGTGCCGGGACTTGCGGCGCTCGGGGGTGGCGTCCGACAGCTTCGAGCGAGGATTGATCAGGTCGAGTGCGTCCAGCGTGGAGCCGCAGTTGTCACATTGGTCACCGCGGGCACCGTCGAACTGGCAGCGCGGGCAGATGCCCTCGACGTAGCGATCCGGCAGGAAGCGGCCGGCCGTCGGGTCGAACAGGAGCTCCTGTTCGGCCTCATACAGGTCGCCCTGCTTGAGCATGCGGAGGAAGAGATCCTGGGTAGTCTCGATGTGGTTCGGGGTGTCTGTTGACGTAAAGAGGTCAAACGAAATGCCGAAGCCCTCGAACGTGTCGAGGAAGGACTGGTGGTAGCGGTGGAAGACCGCCTCCGGGGTCGAGCCTTCCTGTTCGGCGCGCACGGTCACAGGAGTGCCGTGCGAATCTGAGCCTGACACCATCAAGACGCGCGCGCCCATCATTCGCTGGTAACGCGCGAAGATGTCGGCCGGCAGGTACGCCCCCGCGAGGTGCCCGGCATGAAGATGGTTGTTCGCGTACGGCCATCCGACCGCGACCAGGATCGCCTGTCCGTTGCCGTCTGCCGGGCCATGGGGGTGACTTGGGGACATCGGCGGAATCGTACCGCGGGGCCCCCGCAAGCAGCAGAGGCGGGCCCCGACGGCAAATGCTTACCTGTGCGAGCGGTAGCGGTTGACCTTGCCGCGACCAGCGGAGTAGGTTGTTTGGAACCCTTCTTTGACCTCGATTCCCTGGGCGGGGAGCACGAGATGCGGGTTCACAACTTCTGGAAGCGTCGGCCGCGTACCTCGCGGCTCCGCGTGCGCGCATGACCAACCCCCTCGGAGACGAGGGGGTTGTGCGTAGTTGGGGAGAGTCACCATGGTCACCAGCGAGCGTACCCAGATCGACCTGTCGACGACGACGCTACGTCCTAAGACCCTTGAGCATGCATACGGGTTCGACGATGTGGCCATCGTGCCCGGGGCGGTCACGACCAACCCGGAGATGGTCACCCCCGAGTTCACCCTCGGCGACCACACCTTTGCGATCCCGGTGATCGCCTCCGCCATGGACGGCGTGGTGGACCCCGCTTTCGCCGTCCGCATCAGCAAGCACGGCGGCATGGGCGTCCTCAACCTGGACGGCGTCTGGACCCGCTACGAGGACGCCGATGCGATCCTCCAGGAAATCGCCGCCGCTGATCTTGAAACCTCCACCAAGATCATCCAGCGCGTTTATCAGGAGCCGGTCAAGGACCATCTCGTGGGCCAGCGCGTCGAGGAGATCAAGCGAGCTGGCGGTGTGGCCGCCGTCTCCTGCACTCCACAGAACACGAAGAAGTTCGCTCCTATCACCAAGGACGCCGGCGTCGACTTCTTCGTTGTCGCCTCCACGGTGACCACCGCCCGTCACGTCTCCCGTTCGCTCAAGGGTCTTCGCCTGGACGAGCTGGTCGAGCAGATGAAGGGCGTGCCGATCATCGTCGGCAACACCGTCGACTTCACGGCGACCATCGAGCTCATGGAGACCGGCATCCACGCTGTGCTGATCGGCGTCGGGCCGGGCGCCGCCTGTACCTCGCGCGAAGTGCTCGGCATCGGCATGCCGCAGGTATCCGCCACCATCGAGACGGCCTACGCGCGCGATGTCTACTTTGAGAAGACTGGGCGCTACGTCCCGATCATCACGGATGGCGGCATCCGCACCGGTGGAGACGTGTCGAAGTCGATCTGCGCTGGCGCGGACGCCGTCATGATTGGCTCACCGTTCGCCGGCACCATCGGCGCACCGGGCCGCGGCTACCACTGGGGCATGGCGACGCCGCACGCTGAACTGCCGCGAGGCGTCCGCGTCCACGTCGGCCAAGTGCACACGCTCGAGACCCTGCTCTTCGGCCCCACCTCGAAGACGGATGGCACGGAGAACCTCGTCGGCGCGCTGCGCACCTCGATGTCCACATGCGGTGCCCAGACCATCCAGGACTTCCATCAGTCCCGCATGATCATTGCGCCGTCCATCAAGACCGAGGGCAAGATCTACCAGCTCGCGCAGACGCGCCCCGCGGGGATCTAGCGGATCCGACTCCCAGCCTGACCGATGGCCGGACGCGGCTACTCGTCCTGATCCTGGCGCGTGCAGGGCTGGTCTCAGCTCTGCACGCGCTCGGCTATCCGTGCAGCGTGCACCCGGGCCTGAATTCGGGGGCCTCGCCTGCCTCAATACTGATGGCCGCCTCACCGAGCATCCCCGCCACCGCCGCCAGCATCGCGTTCCAGCCCGCGCGGTCGAACGCCTCGAACGCCGAGTGCACCGTGCCGTCGGGGTTGACGAGGATGTGCGAGGGCGTGGAGACCAGGCCGAAGCGCTGGGCGCTCATGCCGTCATCGAAGAGGACCGGGAACGAGACGCCCGACTTCTCCCAGAACGCCGCGGCGTCCGCCTCCGGGTCGAGGCCGACTGCCCACAACTGGAACCTCTCGCCCGCGTACCCCTCGAAGGCGCGGTCCCAGAAGAGGTACGAGATGTCGCAGGCCTGGCAGTCGAGCTGAAAGAACGTCAGCAGGACCGGGCCGCGGGCCCTGGCCTCGGAGAGCACGTACCGCTGCCCTTCGGTGCCCGGAAGGTTGAAGTCCGGTGCAGGGGCGCCGGGGCGGGGGAGTGCCATGATGACCTCGGTCCGTTGACGCGCTTGTGGGCCAAGCGTAGCGTCCGCCATCATGGACGTAATCCGCCAGCCCTTGGCGGGTTACGAAGGCCGGGTGGCCACTCCCGGCGCAGTCGGGGAGGCGTCTCATGAGGACGAAACTGGTGAGCCTGGAGGCTGCCGCGGCCATGGTCCGCGACGGCGACCAGGTCGCGATGAGTTCCGGCTTCAACCACAGCCCGATGGCGATGCTGCGCGAGATTGCACGACGCGGCGTCAAGGACCTGCACACCATCGGCATCGTCGGAGGGTCGATCAACCTCGACTTCTTGATCGGCACCGGCCAGACCAAAGTCATCGAATGTTGCAGCATCGGCTTCCAGCCGTTCTCGACGGTACCGCCGAACTTTGAGCGGTACCTGAAGGCCAGTCGTATCTACGCCATGGACAACACCTGAGGCGTCCACTATTCAATGATCCAGGCTGGATCAATGGGCGTCCCTTACATCCCGGTCCGAGGCCTTGCCGGCACCGACGTCTTCAAGCGGCGTGACGACATGATCATCGCGCCCAACCCCTTCGACCCGACTGAAGAGACCGTCGTCGCGCTGGCGCAGAACCCAGACGTGGCGATCCTGCACGCCATCCGTGCCGACCGCGACGGCAACGCGCTGCTGCGTAAGCATGGCGAGGACGTGATGATCGCGCAGGCTTCGCGCCGCGTGATCGTGACGGCCGAGGAGATCGTGGACCGCGTGACCGCAGATGACGAGGGCGGCGAGTTCATCTCTGCGATCAACGTCACGGCAGTGGTCCACGCGCCGGGTGGCGCGCACCCGTCAGGCGTCCCGGGCCTTTACGAGATGGACGAACAGCACGTCCGCGAGTACATCAAGGCCTCTCAGGACGATGCCTCGTTCCAGGCGTACCTGAACCGCTACGTGCTCGGGAAGAGCGAGGCGGAGTACCAGTCGATGGTGCGGCAGGTGCCAGTGCTCGGAGACGGCTAGTGGGGGCGCCAGCGAATACAGACGAACTGCTGGCGGTGCTCATGTCGCGCGAGGTGCGCGACTGGGAGACCTCGGCGTGTGGGGCCGTCTCGATGATCCCGGCGGCGGCCATGCTACTCGCCGAGGTCACCGTGGCCCCGAACGCCGAGATCATCATCCTCGGCAGCGAGAAACTGGACCGGAACCTCGGAAAGGACATCCACTTCCTCTCGCAGCGGGGGAAGTTGGACCTGTTCTTCCACAGCGCGGTCCAGTTCGACGCGGAGGGGAACTTCAATCTCCACGTCCTCGGTGACCCCAACGCGCCGGAGCGGCGGCTCCCGGGTGGGTACGGCTCCGGCCTGATGTCGTACACGGCGAAGCGGATCCTCTTCTTCCGGACGGAGCACACGCCACGCACGTTCGTGCAGAAGGTGGACTTCATCTCCGGCGCGGGGAGGACGCCGCCGACGATCAAGCGTCCGCAGGATCCCTTCAAGATCTTTACGACCGCTGCCGTGCTCGCCTTCGACCGCGGCACCGGCTGCTATTCGCTGGAGTCCGTACACGAGGGCTACACGCCGGAGCAGGTGCAGTCCCTCACCGGCTTCAGCCTGGGTGACATCTCGAACGTCCCCCAGACGCAGATGCCGACACAGGAGGAACTGCGACTCCTCCGCACCGAGGTCCGCGATCGCATGATCGAGACCGGGACCTACCCCGAGTGGGCGCGGACGGTTCTGCAGCCAGCCTGACGCGCGTTCCAGAGGCGGCCTCTCTGGAGTAACGAGCATCCCCAGGTCTGCTCGCAGACAGGTGCGTACTCGTGCGTACAAGCACGCCTGGTCGCGGTGGGACCCCTACCATCCGTCTGGCTCACTTCGGTTCCCGGGCGGCTCTCGTGTCGCCGAAAGGGAGGAGGCCGGGGATGACGCTCGATGGTGGATGGGTTGAGTTGCTTCCCGTGGGTCGAGGCCAATCGGTGTGTCGTGCGCACCTGTTTCTGCACGACTTGCCCGCCCGCTACCAGTCCTGGCGCGGCCATCTCGACTCACTGCATCCTGCCACTGGTGTGGTCGAGGTGCCGCCGGGGCGGTACATCCTGCGCTTCGCGAACGGCCAGCAGAACATCCCCGCAGACGTCGATCTCGCGGACGGCCGCCTGACCGTGCGGGGAGACTACGACGACGTGCCGGCATCACTCGCCGAGCTGTCGGAGGGCGAATAGGCGGGCGCCTCGCGGGTCTGTTACCCGCGCGGGTACGCCACGCGCACCTCGAGCACCCGGCGGATCCCGCGCAGGTCGCGGTGATACCGCACATCGAGGTTGGTCCGACCGGCCTCGGTGAGTGCGCGTGTCACCAGTTCCTCCGCCCAGGAGATCTGCCCAGCCCCCACCTCGAATAAGGCAGCGGCCACGGGCGCGAGGTGTGCGTCCAACTGCTCAGCAAGCCGCCCGATCAACTCGACGCCCTGCGTGCCACCTTCCACGGCGATGCGCGGCTCGCGCTCGCGGATCTGGGCCGGAAGTGCCTCAAACTCGTCCGTCGAGACATAAGGGAGATTCGCGAGCAGGACGTCGATTGGCTCGCTCAGTGGCTCCGCAAGGTCGCCTGCGAGCAGGATGGTGCGGTCCTCGAGGCCAAATCGCCGCATGTTCCGCCCGGCCCACTGCAGCGCCTCCGTGGAGACGTCGATGGCGAACACCCTGGCGTTGGGGGTGTGCTGGGCGACGGAGAGGGCGATCGCGCCGGAGCCCGTGCCGATGTCCGCCACGCGGACGAGGCGCCGGGCGTTCGGGTGTGTCTTGATCGCCTCGAGCGCGGCTTCTACCAGCGTCTCCGTCTCCGGGCGGGGGACGAGGCAGCCGGGACCCACCTCGAAGGTCATGCCGAAGAACTCACGCCGCCCCAGGATGTAGGCGAGCGGCTCGTGCTGGAGTCGCCGCTCAAGGAGCGCCTCGAATGCCTCGACGGAGGCGGGTGGGGCCGCCTCGGCGCCGGCCGCGATCACGTGGACGCGGTCGAGGCCGGCCGCCAGGCCGTAGAGCAGTTCCGCCTGCAGGCGGGCGTCATCGATGCCGTCGGCGGCGTGGACGGCCTGGAGCCGCTGAGCCGCGGCGTGGAGCAGGTCGCGGAGGAGCCGGGGGGCCTCGGAGGTCACCCGCCGACGGTGGCCAGCAGGCGCGCCTGTTCCTCGGCGGCCACGGCGTCGATCAGGGCGTCGATCTCGCCGTCCATCACGCGGGGCATGCTGTGCACGGTGATGCCGACGCGGTGATCGGTGATGCGGTCCTGTGGGAAGTTGTAGGTTCGCACCTTCTCCGCGCGGTCGCCGCTTCCCACCTGCGACTTGCGCAGCGAAGCCTGCTCCGCCGCCTGCTTGGAGCGTTCGAGTTCGTACAGGCGGGCACGGAGGATCGCCGCCGCCTTTTCTCGGTTCTTCGTCTGCGAGCGCTCGTCCTGGCACGTGACCACGATGCCGGTGGGGTTGTGCGTGTAGCGCACCGCCGTCGCGACCTTGTTCACGTTCTGCCCACCTGCGCCGCCCGAGTGGTAGATGTCGATCCGCACGTCGTCCCAGTTGATGTCGACGTCGACCTCGTCCACCTCGGGCATCACGGCCACCGTCGCCGTCGAGGTGTGGATGCGGCCCTGGGTCTCCGTCTGAGGCACGCGCTGCACGCGGTGCACCCCGGACTCGTACTTCATCCGGCTGTATGCGCCTCGGCCGTGCACCTCGAAGACGATTTCGCGGTAGCCGCCGGCCTCGTTGATCGAGGTGTTGAGTACCTCGGTCTTCCAGTTCCGGCGCTCGGCGTAGCGCTGATACATCCGGAAGAGGTCGGAGGCAAACAGGCCAGCCTCGTCGCCGCCGGTGCCGGCGCGCACCTCGATGATCACGTCCTTCTCGTCGGCCGGATCCTTCGGGAGCAGCGCCATCTTCAACTCGGACTCGAGCTCGGCGACCAGCGCCGTCAGCCGCTCGGCCTCCTCGCGCCCGAGTTCGCGCATCTCCTCGTCGCTCTCCGACTGCAGCGCGCGCGCCTCCTCGAGGTCCTTCGTCGCCTGCTGGTAGCGGTGGTAGATCTCCACGACGGTCTCGAGAGTGGTGCGTTCCTGCGCCAGCGCCTGGACACGCCGGTGGTCCGTCTGGACCTCGGGGTCAGACATCAGGCGCGTCAACTCGTCGTAGCGCGCGGCGATCTCCGCGAGTCGTTCGAACATAGGTCGAGGATATCAGCGGGTCAGATTACGGTCGGCGGCCTTACCCGATCAGTGCGCGGACGGCCTCGGGCAGCTCGTCGAGGGCGATCGTCCGCTGTTCCCCCTCGCCACGCAGCGGTTTCACCGTCGCGATGCCGTCGGCTGCCTCGCGGTCGCCGATGATGACCGCGACCGCGGCACCCGAGGCGTCCGCAGCGCGCATGGCTGCCCTTATCGAGCGGCCGGGGACACCGGCCAGGACGGAGATTCCGGCCGCACGCAGCCGCGAGGCAGCCCGGGTCGCCGCGGCCGCCCCGGCTTCCCCGAGCGGGATCGTGACCACCTCGATGGTCCGATCTGAAGGCAGGACCTCCTGCGTCTTCATGTTGAGCGCGATGCGGTCGACGCCCGCCCCGAAGCCGACCGCGGGAGTGTGAGGCCCGCCGAGGAGTTCGATCAGCCCGTCGTAGCGGCCGCCCGCGCCGACGGCACCCTGTGACCCGGTGGCGTCGCGCGGCTCGAACTCCCAGACGGTGCGGGAGTAGTAGTCGAGGCCGCGGACGATGCGCGGGTCCACCTCATAGGCGATGCCGAGTGCATCGAGGTGGGCCTTCACCGCCTCGAAGTGGTCGCTGTCGGCGGCGTCGAGGAAGTCGAGGATGCTCGGAGCGCCAGCGACCGCCGGGTGGCCGGCATCCTCCTTCGAGTCAAGGATCCGCAGGATGTTCGTCTCGTAGCGCCGCTGCGAGTCCTTCGACAGCGTCGCGAGGTGCGGGGAGAAGTGCGTCCGGAGGGCCTCGACGTACCGGGCGCGCGTCGCGGCCGTGCCGATGCTGTTGATCCTCGGGGCGATGTTCAAGAGGCCTACCTCCCGGTAGATGGTGGCCTGCAGGTCGATGAGTTCCGCATCGAGGGCGGGGGAGTCGCTGCCGATCGCCTCGGCGCCGAACTGCCACAGCTGGCGGTAACGGCCAGCCTGCGGGCGGTCGTAGCGGAAAAACGGGCCGAAGTAGTAGAGGCGCACCGGCTGGGGCCAGGAGCCCATGCCGTGCTCCAGGTAGGCCCGGCAGACGCCCGCCGTCCCCTCGGGTCGGAGGGCGAGGCGGTCGTTTCCCCGGTCCTCGAAGAGGTAGACCTCCTTCTGGACGATGTCCGACTCGTCCCCGGCGGTGCGGAGGAAGACCCGGGCGTCCTCGACGATGGGGGTCGCGATTGGGCGGTAGCCGAAGCGGTGGGCGACGGCCTCAGCGGAGCGGCGGATGTGCGACCAGAGCGCGGCGTCCTCCGGCAGCAGGTCGTGCATTCCCCGGGGCGCGCGCAGGTCGTCGGCCATGTGGGGATGCTACGGGCGCCTCGATCCCCGGGCAACGCGCCACCCGAGGCCTCTCTGCGCCCCCCTCAGGCTCGCGAGGGACGCAGGCATATACTCCATACAAGATGGTGGTCTCAACGACCCAGCCGGCCGGCGCGAAGGAACTGCTGGAGGAGTGTGCCTCCTACCTGCCGCCTGACCGTGTCGAAGCCGTCCAGAAGGCCCTCGAATTCGCGATCCAGTGCCACGAGGGCCAGGCACGCAAATCCGGCGAGCCCTACGTCACCCACCCCATCGCGGTCGCCCGCCTCGTGGTCGACCTCCACATGGACCCGCCGTCCGTGATCGCCGCCCTCCTCCACGACACCATCGAGGACTGCGGGATCACCGCGGAGGACATCCGCCGCCGGTTCGGGCCGGACGCCGCCTCCCTTGTCGAGGGCGCCACAAAGATCGACCAGTTGCCGGACCGGCCCCTCGATGTCCGGGAGCAGGACACCGAGACCCTGCGCAAGATGTTCCTGGCGATGGCCGAGGACGTCCGCGTCGTCATCGTGAAACTGGCGGACCGGCTGCACAACATGCGGACGCTGGAGCATCTCTCGCCCGACCGCCAGCAGGCGCTTGCGCGCGAGACGATGGACATCTACGCCCCGCTCGCCTCCCGCCTCGGTGTCTGGCAGTTCAAGTGGGAACTGGAGGACCTCTCCTTCCGCTGGCTCGACCCCGAGGGATACCGGCGCGTCGCCAACTCCGTCACCTCGAAGCGTTCCGAGCGCGAGCGCTACGTCGCCGAGATCACGAGCGAACTGCACGACATGCTCGCCGCCGAGGGCATCGAGGCCGAGGTGACGGGGCGCGTCAAGCACCTCTACTCGATCCAGGACAAGATGAAGCGGTACGCCGCCCTGGGGCGGTCGTTCGACCAGATCCGCGACCTGCTCGCCGTGCGTGTCTTCGTGCGCACGGTCGCGGACTGCTACAACGCCCTCGGCATCGTGCACCAGCACTGGAAGCCGATCCCGGGCACATTCGACGACTACATCGCTAACCCGAAGGAGTCGCTCTACCAATCGCTGCACACCTCCGTGCTCGGGCCCGGAATGCGCACGTTCGAGGTGCAGATCCGTACCTACGAAATGCACCAGGTCGCTGAGTACGGCGTCGCCGCGCACTGGCAGTACAAGGAGCAGGGCACCGGCCGTGACCGCCAGTACGAGGAGCGCATGGCGTGGCTGCGCCATCTCCTCGAGTGGCAGCAGGAGGCGTCCGGTACGGACGACTTCCTGGAGTCGATCAAGACGGACGTCTTCCGTGACCAGGTCTTCGTGCACACACCCAAGGGCGACGTGCGCGTGCTGCCCGCTGGCTCCACCCCCATCGACTTCGCCTACCGCATTCACACCGACCTCGGCCACAACTGCGTCGGCGCGAAGGTCAACGGCAAACTCGTGCCGCTCCAGACCCACCTCCAGAACGGTGACGTCGTCGAGATCGTCCGGTCGAGGGCGTCTCGCGGGCCCTCGCGGGACTGGCTGATCCCGTCGCTCGGGTACCTCGGCTCCTCCCACTCGCGGCAGAAGGTGCGCCAGTGGTTCCGCCGCGAGCATCGCGACGACAACATCGAGCGCGGTCGGGAGATGCTGGAGCGCGAGATCAAGCGGTTGGACATCGCCCGCATCCCGGGTGACCTGCCGCGACAACTCGGCTTCGAGGGGATGACGGATCTCCATGCGGCGATCGGCTCGGGCGACCTCTCGCTGCAGAAGCTGATGAACCGCCTGGTCGAGCTGACACCGCAGCAGCACCCGGTAAAGCCCTCGCCCTCCACGGTCGCCGCGTCTCAGCCGGGCTCGTCCGGCGTCCGTGTCCTCGGCACGTCCGGTCTGCATGTGCAGATGGCTCGTTGCTGCCGGCCGCTCCCCGGAGACTCGATCGTCGGCTACGTGACCCGCTCGCGCGGGGTCACGGTCCACCGCGCTGACTGTGGCAATGTGCACTGGGGCCGCGACGCCGAGCGCGTCGTCGAGTGCGACTGGGGCCCGTCGGGCGATGTCTACACGGCCTCGATCGAGGTACTCGCATGGGACCGCGTCGGCCTGCTACGCGATGTGTCCACGATCATCGCGGACGACAAGGTGAACATGGTGGCCGTGCGCACCGTCGAGCATGACGACCGCACCACCTCGGTCCACGTCACGCTTGAGACGACCGGCGGCGAGCAGTTCACGCGGCTGCTCTCCCACCTCGATGCGGTCCGAGGCGTGATCTCGGTCCGCCGCGTGGGGACCTAGCGGTTCAGCCTAGATTCCGAGCCGCTCCCTCAGTGCCTGTCGTGCCCCCTCGGTGAGGCTCGCGATTGCGCTGGCCTCGTAACCGAGGGCGGCGAGAATCTCTTCGTTGTGCGCGCCGAGCGCCGGAGGCGGCGACTTCACCGAGCCGGGCGCACCGTTGAGGCGCACCGGGTTCGCGACCAGCCGGCGTCTCCCGTAGGTGGGGATCTCCTGCTCGATGACGTACTCGTTCGCCAGCACCTGCGGGTCGTCGAGCACTTGCTGGTAGTCCTGCACGACGTCCCACACGAGTTCGGGGAGCCCGGCGAGGAACCTGGCCCACTCGGCCGTCGTCTTCGTCTTGAAGGCACTGACGAGGTATGGGCGGACCTCGTTCGCGATCGCTGGCGTGCTGGGAGGCCTCCCGGCGCGCTTGCCCCCCGTGTCGAACCGAGGGTCGACGATGAGGTCGTGCAGTCCCGCGAAGTCGCAGAGCGCGACCCAGGTCTCCTCGTCATTCACATTGGCAATCATGATGGCGCCGCCGTCGGCCGACTCGTAGAGCCCGTACGTGCCGTGGATGTTGTCGCTGTGGGCGCCACGCCGTCGGAGCTTCTGTCCGGTCAGCGAGGCCGTGTCGATCTCCCACATCTGCAGCCAGATCTGAGCGCCCAGCGCGGATACATCCACGCGCTGGCCACCCCCATGACGCTCGCGTGCGGTCAACGCGGTCATGATCCCGAGCGCGAGTTGCATCGCACCGGCTGTATCCGCCAGCGTGGTGCCGGGCATCATCGGCCCGCCGTCGCTCGGCCCGGTGACGTGGTACAGCCCGCTCCGCGCGGAGGCTGCCCCGTCCAGCATGCGCTTGGCGGCATCTGGTCCGACCGGGCCGTAGCCATTCACCAGGGCATAGACGAGGTTCGGGTTCTCTGCCCGGAGGGCGTCGTGCCCCAGTCCCATCGCCTCCAGCGATGGCTCCAGGTAGTTGCTCAGGAAGACATCTGCCGTGGCGACGAGTCGGCGCACGACGTTGATGGACGCTTCCAGTCGGAGGTCGAGCCAGAGCGACCGCTTGCCTCGATTCGCGCTCACGAACTGGGTCCCGAAGCCGCCCTCGACGCCACTGTCGGTGAGGCCGCGGACCTGGCGGTTCGCGTCTCCGAGTGCGGGCTCAACCTTGATCACGTCGGCGCCGATGTCCGCGAGGTACTGACCGGCAACGGGTCCCTGCAGGGCGCGGGCCAGTTCGATCACCCGGATGCCTTCGAGCGGTTCTGGCACGAATCCTCCCGGCTCCCGTTGGACCTGATCGCCTTACGGGCGCATCGGACGCGTCTTTCGACCGAGGTCGGCGGGAAGCTTTGCGTAAGCCATCCTGACCCACTTGCAGAGCAGGACCCTGGTATCTCGCGGGTCGATGATGTCCTCGGCGTTGAACGCCTCGAGTGCTCCGAATGGGCTCCGCAGCGCGATCAACTCGGTCTCGATCTCGGCGCGCCGACGTGTTGGGTCGTCGGCGTTCTCGATCTCGCGGCGATAGGCCGCCTGTACCCCGCCTTCGATCGGGATCGAACCCCATTCACCCGAAGGCCAGGCCACGCGGTAGACGTAGCGGTTGTAGGGCTGGTGCGCTGCACCGGCGACTCCGTACGCCTTCCGGACGATCACGGTCGCCCACGGGACGGTCGATGCATCCATCGCACAGATGGCGCGCGCACCCAGGCGGAGTGTCCCGGACGCCTCTGCCCGTGGTCCGATCATGAACCCCGGGTTGTCCGCGAAGTTGATGATGGGGAGGTGGAACGTGTCGCACAGGTCGATGAAGCTCTCGAGCTTCTGGGCTGAGGCGGCGTCCGTGGCCCCACCGGAGTGCATCGGGTCGCCGGCCAGGACCCCCACCGGGTGCCCGTCCAGCCGCCCGAAGGCGGTGATCTGCGACGGGCCGAAGTAGCGCCCCATCTCGAACAGGGAACCCTGATCGAGGATCAGGCTCAGCATCTTGCGCGTGTTCTGGGGCCGGTTACGCGCGCGCGGGACGATGCTGAGCAGGTCTTCCTCGCGCCGGTCCACTGGGTCGCTGCATGGCTGTACCGGGGGCAGTTGATAGACGCTGGAGGGGAGGTAGGAGAGGAAGCGACGCACCTGCTGAAACGCGTCCGCTTCATCCTTCGCCACGTTGTCGACGAGCCCGCTGGAGTGCGCATGGACCTTCACCCCGCCAAGCTCCTCCTTAGTCACCTTCTGGCCGAGGCTGCGCTCGACGACGGGAGGCCCGGCGGCAAACACCTGTGAAATCCCGTCCACCATGATCGCGAAGTGAGCGATGGCGACCTGCGCTGCAGGAAGCCCCGCGACCGCACCGAGGGACATCGACACCACCGGGACTTCGCTCATCAGCGCGGCGGCCAGCGGCCATCCTCGCAATTCGGGGATGTACGTCCGCCCGATTCCGGCGGTCCCTCGGATGTCCGCACCGAAACCATCGATCAGGCGGACGAGCGGGATCTTCATCTCGAGCGCCATCCGCTCGTCGTGCCCGCTCTTCGGGACCGCCCGACCCGTGTTGACCTTGACTCCCTCGCTACCACTCGGCGGACGCGCGGTGAAGTCGCCGCCACCCGTGACGACGGGCCTCCCGTCCACCTCGCCCACGCCCGTGACGTACGCGGCGGGGAAGAAGTCGACGAGGTTCCCGTCCTTGTCGTAGGCGCCTGTCCCGGCGTGCTTGCCGTGCTCCATGAAGGAGCCGGGGTCGAACAACAGGTCGATCCGCTCGCGGATGGTGAGCTTCCCGCGCTCTCGCTGATCGGCGATCCGCTTCGGCCCGCCCATCGCCTCCGCGTACGCGCTACGCCGCTTCAGTTCCTCGAGCTCCGGTTCCCAGGTCATTTGTGTTCCTCCGGCAAGTGCGCACGCTCGCTCGGTTCAGTCACCCGGCAATGGGAACGGACGTCGATCGTGAGGGCGGCATCGTAAGCCGCGACCACTCGCGGAGAGGCTCCGTAACTCGCGTATTTTCAGGCGCGCACGCGCCGCTCCGGACCCTTCGGAACCTGGGTCGATCCTTCTCGTCTGGCAGAGATAGGCGACATAACAGACATGCACGAGTGCCGTTTTCCCCTTCGAGATCGGGCCGACCTCGGCCACACTCGGCGCACCCCAGAAGCGGAGCCATCCGATGTTCGTACCTCTGAGCAGCCGGCCCCTGCGAGCGCAGCAATGACCCTCGCCATGACGCGGAGTGGCGCCCTTCGCGGGATCGAGGGCCTTCCGGTCGATGTGGAGGCCGACATCGGATCAGGCCTTCCCGCGTTCAACATCGTGGGGCTGCCGGACACATCGGTGCAGGAGGCACGTGAGCGCGTCCGTGCCGCGATCCGCAACACCGGTTTCGAGTTCCCGCTCCGGCGCATCACGGTGAACCTGGCCCCGGCGGACGTGCGCAAGGAGGGCCCGCTTTACGATCTCGCGATCGCCGCCGCGGTCCTGGTGGCGAGTGGCCAGATCATCGATCGCTTCGCCGATACCGCGCTCTTCGGCGAACTCTCGCTCGACGGTCGCCTGCGCCACATTCCCGGGGTCCTCCCATTCGTCGCGATGTGCCGCGCCAAGGGGATCGGAAGCGTCATCGTGCCCGTGGAGGACGTGGCGGAGGCACGCTCCGTGGGCGGCGTCCGCGTGCACGGCCTCGATAGCCTGAAGCAGATCGCGGAGCCATTCGAGTCGTGGCCGGAGGTGCCCGTGGCGGAGTGCGCCGAAGGAGACACCTCGATCCTCGAGGCGCACGACCTGGCGACCGTGCAGGGGCAGGAGCACGTGAAGCGTGCATTGGAGGTGGCGGCGGCTGGCGGCCACAATCTGTTGATGCAGGGGCCGCCCGGCTCCGGTAAGACGCTCCTCGCACGCGCGCTGCCCGGCCTGCTCGCCCCGCTCACCCCCGCCGAGTCAATCGAGGTCGCCAAGGTGTATTCCGTGGCCGGCCTGCTCAATCGGGAGCGGCCGCTGATGCGCGAGCGCCCGTTCCGCGCCCCGCATCACACGATCTCGCATGCGGGCCTCGTCGGCGGCGGATCCCACATCCGGCCCGGCGAGGTCTCGCTCGGCCACCGAGGTGTCCTGTTCCTCGATGAGTTCCCTGAGTTCGGCGCGACCGCCCTGGAGGCGCTCCGCGAGCCGCTCGAGTCAGGCTCGGTCACGATCTCGCGTGCACGCGGTTCGGTGACCTTCCCGGCGCGCGTGTTGCTCGTGGCGGCGATGAACCCCTGCCCCTGCGGCTACTACGGCGACACGGTCCGCATGTGCACCTGTCCGGAGGCGACCGTCACGCGCTACCAGCGTCGCGTCTCTGGCCCGCTCCTGGATCGCATCGACCTTTTCATCGATGTCCCGCGCGTCGAGTTCAAGGAGTTGACGGGCGAGGCAACGGGCGAACGCTCCGAGGCTGTCCGCGCCCGCGTCGTCGAGGCCCGCGAGCGACAAGCGGCCCGCTTCCGCGGCACCTCTACCGTCGCCAACTCGGAGATGGGCCCGGTGGACGTGCGGAAGCACTGCCAGGCCCAGTTGGACGAGGCAGCCCAGCCGCTGCTGGCCGCGGCGATGCAGCAACTTGGGCTCTCAGCACGGTCCTTCCACCGCGTCCTGAAGGTCGCCCGGACCATCGCAGACCTCGCGGGGAGTGAGCGCATCCTCACGGCCCACCTGGCCGAGGCGGTGCAGTATCGACGGCGCGGGGCCGAATAGACCCGGGTCACGCCATCGCGGCGAGCGCCTGCTCGAGTTTGTCGAAGGCACCGTTCCAGCCCGCCGACGCACCGGCAGCCATCTCTGGGCGCGGCCAGGCAGCGATGTGACGCAGAGTGAGCCTCGTCCGTCTGTCATCTACGGCTTCGAGCGACACGATCACGGTCATCTCGGGGGGCGCATCCTCAGGCATCCCATAGTGCCCGGGTGCGACAGGCTGGCCCATGGCATCAGCGAGTGTCTCAATGGCGACGAATCGCTTCGGTGCAACGATCTCCTGGTAAACGCCCGCCGTGTAGTACTCGAAACCAGCAGGGGAACGGAGGCCGTAGAGGTAGCGGCCGCCGACTCGGAAGTCGACCTCGCAGACGTGCATGGTCATGCCCTGTGGCCCATACCAACGGGCGAAATGCTCCGCCTCCGTCCATGCCCGCCACACGAGTCCCTGGGGAGCACTGAACATCCGCTCGATGACGAGCCCTTCCTGCTGATCGGTGGCCATCACGTCATCGGGTCGGGTCATGCGGTTGCTCCTTCGTGTTCGTGTCCTGAGTCAGATGGCTGGTCGACGGCGTGGGGGTGCGGGCGACTGGGAGAGCGCTGCATCCCTTCGAGGTATGCATCGAGTCGGTCAAGGCGTCCCTCCCAGAGATCCCGGTAGCGCTCGACCCATGTGGCGACTTCCTTGAGGGGCGCGGGGGCGATCCGGCAGGGTCGCCACTGGGCGTGCCGCCCGCGCTCAATGAGTGCCGCGCGCTCGAGCACCTTGAGGTGTTTGGAGACGGCTGGGAGGGTCATCGCGAACGGTTCCGCCAGTTCTGTCACCGTTGCCTCGCCCTCGATGAGCCGCGCAAGGATGGCGCGGCGCGTCGGGTCGGCGAGCGCGGAGAACGTTGCGGAGAGGGCGTCCATCGAGATTTACCTCTCGGTTTATTAGCCGACCGGTAAAATACACATACCGGAGGGAGTGCGCAACCCCCGGCGGTCTGCCACCGACGGCGGCTATCGTGCGCAGTGCCGGTAGATGGGCCCCGCCTGGCTGGCTCGGTCATTCCACGTCAGCGGTGAAGGGATTGAGTTGTGCCGTTCCTCCCGTTCCGCATCGGCTTCTCGGACCGGGCCCTGGCTGACCTCCGTCGACGGATCGAGGACACGCGCTGGCCGGATGTCGGGTGGGACACCGGCTGGACCACCGGGACGAACGACGCCGTGCTGCGGGACCTCGTGCGGTACTGGGCACAGGAGTTCGACTGGCGAGCCCAGGAAGCGGCGCTGAACGCGCGTGCCCATGTCCGAGGACCGATCGACGGCGACGAGATGCACGCGATGCTGATGTGCGGTCCAGGCTCCGAGCACCGGACGCCACTGCTGCTGATCCACGGCTGGCCCGGCTCGTTCATCGAGTTCATGGACGCTGGTGAGCGACTCGCCTCTGGTGTTGATGGCGGGGCGGGCTTTGACGTTGTGGTGCCGTCGTTGCCGGGGTTCGGGCTCTCCGATGTGCCTCGATCGCCGGGGTTGCACCCCGGACGGATCGCCGAGCGCCTCCACCTGTTGATGGGCGAACTCGGCTACGAGCGGTACGGAGTGCAGGGAGGGGACTGGGGGGCGATCATCGGCACGGCGCTCGCCCGCCAGCATCCAGAGGCGGTGATCGGCCTCCACCTCAACTTCGGCACCGGTGGCCCACTCCCTCCCGATGGCGCAGCGATGTCGCCCACGGAGGAGGCGTACCGCGCCTTCCGCCAGCAGTTCGAGGTGGAGGAGACGGGATATTCGCGCATCCAGGGGAGCCGACCGCAGACTCTCGGCTACGCGCTGAATGACTCGCCGGTGGGACTGCTCGCCTGGATCCTCGAAAAGTTCTGGGCGTGGGCTGACCACGGCGACGACCTGTGGGAGCGACTCGACCGCGACCGCGTACTGACGAATGTGACCCTCTACTGGCTCACCGGGCACATCCTGTCCGCCAGCCGGATCTACTACGAAATGGCACACACCACCGATCGGGTGATGGGCCGCATCCCGCACACGGTCCCGGTGGGCTACGCGAAATTTCCCGCAGAGCCATGGAACGCGCCGCGTGAGGTCATGGAACGTGTCGCGAGCATCGTGCATTACTCCGAACCGCCGCGCGGCGGCCACTTCGCGGCGTTTGAGGAGCCGGAACTCTTCGCAGAGGACGTTTCGAGGTTCTTCATGGGACTTCGAGGCTAGATTGCCCGCCCCTCAGGGCATCCGTATCCTGACATTCCTCGTGGTCGTCGCCCTCGTAGCTCAGGGGATAGAGCACCGGCCTCCGGAGCCGGGTGCGCAGGTTCGAATCCTGCCGGGGGCACCATGACCGCCTCGACTGATTCCATCTATACCGAGTCCGTACCGAATCCGTGGTGGCTGATGGCCACGCTCTGGCTCTGCCCCCCGCTCGCGGTCGTGGGGGCGTTGGCGGTCTGGCGTGACGAGACGGGTATTTCGCGCGTGATAGGTGTGCTCCTTCTGCTCACGCTCGCGTTCGTCCTCGTGCTGCTCGCCCTCTGGCTGCAGGCCTTGCGCATCGAAGTCACGGCCGCCGCGCTTCACTACGGTTGGGGCCCCATGGGCGCGACGCGGCGCTGGGTGGAGGTCATCGGGGCCGAGGTCGAGCCGTACCGGTGGCTGACCTATGGCGGGTGGGGTTTGCGACTCGCGACCGGGAGGCGGCGCGCCTACTCCGTGCCCGGGGTACGCTTCGGCGTACTGGTGCGGACGCGCGATGGAAAGCGCACCCACCTGGCCAGCCGGCAGCCCGAGGCGTTGTGCGCCGCGATCCGAGCGAGGATCCCGGCCTCGCCCGATGCGCGTGGAGGACATGAGTGACCAACGACCGGCATGACCGTAGGCAGCAGGAGAAACTCCAGCGCCGTCGCCAACGCCGAGTGCAGCGCCAGACGCCCGTTGCGGCCCCGGCCGGTGGGTCGAATATCGAGTTCCCCGGGATCATGGGATGGATGCAGCGCAACATGCGGCTGCTTTTCATCGGTGGCATCGTCGTGTTGCTGCTGAGCCTCGGCGCGGGGACCTTCTTCAGCGTGAATCCCTCGACACCGCGGGAGACGCCGACGCCCGCACCGACGGCCACGGCCTCGACCACTCCGGAGGGAAGCGCGACGCCGACGCCCTCGGCCACCCCGCAGCGTTCATACAGTGCGCCGCCACCCATGACGATCGACCAGAACAAGCAGTACGAGGCCGTGATCGCCCTTGAGAAGGGCGGCGAGATCCGGCTCGAGCTGCTCCCGAAGGAAGCGCCGAAGACGGTCAATAACTTCGTCTTCCTCGCGAGGAACCGATTCTTCGACGGGCTCACGTTCCACCGCGTGCTCGAGGGCTTCGTGGCGCAGGGCGGTGACCCGCAGGGCAGCGGCTTCGGCGGCCCCGGCTACTTCCTTGAGGTCGAACGGAACAGTGTCCCGCTCGCGGCCGGCACGATCGCGATGGCGAAGTCGAACGCCGGTGTCTCAGGTTCGCAGTTCTTTATCACTCTGACGCCCCAGCCCGGCCTGCAGGCGGACTTCACCGCCTTCGGGCGTGTAATCGCGGGCATGGACGTGGTCAACCAAATCACGAAGCGGGACCCCACCAAGACGAATCAGCCGAAGGCGGACGTGATCAAGAGCATCACGATCGTCGAGAAGGGATAGCCGCATGGCGAAGCAGTACGACACTCCTCCTCCGATGACGATCGACACCTCGAAGAAGTATTCAGCCGTGATGAAGACGGATCGCGGCGACATCACCATCGAGCTGCTCACCGATGTGGCGCCCGCGACAGTGAACAACTTCGTCTTCCTCGCACGCGAGGGGTTCTACGACGGCTGCACGTTCCACCGCGTGATCCCCGGCTTCGTCGCTCAGGGTGGCGACCCCACGGGGAGCGGTAGAGGTGGCCCCGGCTATCGCTTCAAGGATGAGTTGTCGCCCACGCCCTTCGTCCAGGGGATTGTCGGTATGGCGAATGCCGGCCCGAACACCAACGGGTCGCAGTTCTACATCATGCTCGGGGATGCGCCGCACCTCACGGGTCGGTACACCGCCTTCGGGCAGGTGACTGAGGGGCTGGAGGCCGTCCTAGCCCTTCGGCCGCGCGACCCGGAGCGCGACAGCTCCCCGGGGGACAAGATCCTCGGCGTGACCATTACCGAGGCGTAGCCCTCGACCCTTCGGGGTCTCCCTGAGTTCAGATCCTGGCCTCCCCGCCGATGATTTCGGCGGGGAGTTCCGCGTTGCCGTCCGCACGCTGGCCGGGTCCGCCTGGCTCGTGGCCGGCGCCGGGCTGCCGATGATGGAGACCGGGGTTTAAGCGGTTGGCGGCCCGCGGCGCATCGCCGGCGCGGCCTTGCGCTCCACGTACGCCATCATGCCGAAGGACGGGACGAACGCCGCGAACGCGAGTAGGGACCAGAGGAACCAGCCGCCAATCAACAAGAGCAGGCCGATCGCCAGGGCGAACGACATGCCGAGGATCGAGCCGATCCGGGCGACGAGCACATAGGGGGGGATTCCGTCTGGCATGTGGCTTCCTCAGATCGTACCAGCGGGGGCATCCCCAAACAACGCGCGCGACACGCAGGTCGCGGAGCGCGTTGTCGCGCTGCGGCCGATGTGGTGGTTGCGCCGAGTGCTGGCCGCCTCGGTGCTCATCGTGCCTCTCGCCGCGCCCGCGGTGTTCCCACCGTCGCGGATCCTGCTGGGGGCAGTCGTCGCGTTCATCCTCGTGTCTGAGTTGGAGATTTGGCTGATCCAGCGATCGAGGACGGCCGCGCAGATGGACGTGCGGCTCATTGTCTTCCGTACGGTGCACGTGTTGCTCATCACGCTCTTCTCGCCGGAACTGCCGGTGCAGTGGATGTATCCCACGTTCATCGGACTCCTGCTCATTGCGGCGCCTGGCCAGTTCGGCGGACGCTCGCTCGCCTACCTCACAGCGCTGACATCCTCCGCGTACCTTGCCTCCGCGTACCTGCCGGGTTGGTCGTGGTACGCACGGTGGTCGGATGCCCCCGTGGGGGATCCGCTCTCGGCGGAGACACTGGGTGTCGCGCTCGGCACGTTCCCGCTCGTCACCCTCGCGCTCTACCTGCGACAGCGGCGGGTCTCAGCGATCCAGGCGGAGCTCCACGCGGCTGTGGCGCGCCTCTCGGCGACACAGCAGGACCTCGGCGCGTCCAAGGAGCGGCTGGAGCGCTGGAATATGGCGCTGAACGAGGAGGTGGAACGGCAGACGGGAGCCCTCGAGGAGCGCAACCGGTATCTCTCCATCGTCAACGCAGTTTCTTTCGCCCTGTCCGAGCCAATGGATGACCCGTCCGCACTCGAGCGTGCCGCTCGACTGGTCGCTCGCCTGCTGGGGGCGCGGTCGGCCCAGGCCTATCACCTGCGCGGAGGGGTGCTCGGCGCGTTTCACCTGGTGGTCCCGGTCGACCCGGCGGACGCGCACGCTCCGCAGGTCCCTGTCTCCGTCCTGCGCGCCGTAGCGGAGAGCGGCCGGCCCCTCTCTTCAGCGGACCCGGAGAGCGCCGAGGTGCGTGGTGCGGTGGGGGAGGCATTCGCCGTGGTGCCGCTCATCGCGAAGGGGCGGCAACTTGGTGCGCTGGCCCTCTGTGGCACGGGCTCCGAGTGGACAGACGCCGAGCGGCATCTGCTCTTGATCATCGGGCGGGATCTCGGAGTCGCGCTCGAGAACGCGGGATTGTTCCGGGATGTCCTTGCGACCGCCCAGCGCGAGCGGATGATCGCCGACATCGTCCGCATTCTCACGGCGGACGGGCCGGCCGACCACGGGGCGGCCGCAGCCCTCCAGTTATTGGCCCAGCAGACGGAGGCGGCCGAAGTGGCGTTCCTGACGCTGGACCGGACGGGGCGCCGTGTCACGGTCGGTGCCTATGCGTCGAGCCAGACGACGGGCGAGTCCTGGATCAAGCACAGCGCGCACGCAATGGTGGGCCTCGTCCGTGACCGGTCGACGGCGCTGGTGATGGGCCCTGGGGGGGAGACGCCCCTTCCTGGTCGCCTCGCCGGGATGGGGGCGGAGACACTCCTGCTGGTCCCGGTGATCGCCCGCCGCGGGCCGAACGCCGCCGCGGACCGCGCCGGCCACCAGGGTCAGGCGTCACTGGCGGGGGTCCTCGTGGCCGCGTCGCGGACCGGAAGTGGTTGGGATGAGACGATGGCGGACACGTTCTCGCGTGTCGCTTTCGCGCTCGCTCGGCAAGTAGAAGCCGCGGAACTCCAGGCGCTGCAGCAGCAGCGCATCCGGGAACTCGCGGGACTCGCCGAGGTGGCCCGCACGATGCAGTCGTCCGCGGACACCGAGCGGCTCCAGGCCGGCTTCGCCCAGGCGCTCGCCACGCTCGTCCCGTACCGGCACGTCTACATCGCCCGGCTGGATGACGCTGGCATGCTCGATGCTGTGCCCGCATTCGGTGATCGCGGCCGCGCTCTTCCACCGCGCACCGTGGACCCGCGCGATGCGGCGCACGCTTGGTTCGCGATCCGATCCCCGCTCCGCTGGGCTTCGACCGATCCGGCCCCCGCATTCGCCGAGCCCCCGGCACATACCGGGCTCGTGGTCCCGATGCGCCCCAAGGGACAGATGCTCGGCGTTGTCGCGATTGACCTCGACGGCGACCTTGACGACGAGCAGGTGCGTATCGTTGAGCGCGCCGTTGAGCAGCTGTCACTGGCGCTAGACGGAGCCGCCCTGTACCAGCAGGCGACCGCACGCGCACAGCACATCCAGGCGCTCTCCAACCTCGCCAGGATTGTGGCCTCTGTCGTAAGCCTGCGCGAGGCATTCGCCGCGTTTGCCGAGGAAGTGCGCTGGCTCATCCCGTTCGACCGATCGTGCATGCTGCTTCTGGACGACGACGAGCGGATCGTGGAGCCATATGCAACCTACCCGGAACAGGAGATGGCCGCGCAGGCCGCCTGGCTGGAGTCCTCGATCGTCTCGGTCCCCGTTGCCATGGGCGCAGCCGTCGCGATCCGCCGGGACGATCCGCAGTACGCCTACCTGGACTGGAGCGTCCTAGGCGATGACGCCGTCGAAGTGGCTGCAGTGCCGGTCCGGCAGGGCGCCCGGACGGCCGCCGTCTTCGTGCTCGTGAATTCTGGGGCGGGACGGTACCGCTCGGGAGACCTCGATGCACTCGAGGAAGTTGCCGGCTTGCTAGGGGTGACGATCGAACGGTTGCGGCTCTATGAACAGGCCGCGTATGGCGCCCGCCACGATCTGCTGACCGGACTGCCCAACTATCGCTACCTCCAGGAACGGCTTGAGCACAGTGTGGCGGGCTTCAGTGGCCGTGGGGGGGAGAGCACCCTCCTCGTGGTCGACATGGACAGCCTGAAGGCGTTCAACGACAGCCTGGGACATGAGGCCGGTGACCGGCTGATTCGGATCGTCGCGCGCGAGCTGCGGGCTGCGTGCCGCGACCAGGACTTTGTCGCACGGACCGGCGGCGACGAGTTCGTGGTCCTCCTCGAAGGTACCGGAATTGACGCGGCGGAACGCGTGGCGGAGCGCGTCCATTCCGCATTGACCGATGCCCACCTCGAGATTGAGGGGTCGCCGACTCGTGTGGCTGTATCGATCGGGATCGCGGCCGCGCCGCTGCACGGCACCGTCCCAGTGGACGTCCTGCATGCGGCGGACCAGGCAATGTACGAGGCGAAGTTTGCCGGAGGCGCGCGCACCCGAGTAGCGGAGGTGGACGGCGAGCACTCCGCGGACCGGACGCCGGCGTACGTCCGCTCCCGCAGCGGGCGCCTGGTGGAATCCATCGCACGGTCTCTCCTGGCGGGCGCGACCGCTGAGGAACGGGCGGCTGCTGGCCTGGCTCAGCACTGGGTTGTGGCCGCGGGCACGCGGATGGGCCAGAGGCCAGGTCTGCTTACTCAGGCACGCATGCTGGTGCCGCTCGAGTGCTCGAACCGGATCGAGTCGCCCCTTCGGCACTCGGACAGCCGGCTGGCCGCCCACTTCGTGCAGGGGTTGCGTGGCGAGTGGGAGGCGATCGAGGCGGGCCGATTCTGGGTGCGGTCGGTGATCCCGATGGCGATCTCGGCGGCATGGGAACGCAAGTTCCTCGGCACGCCGCTGAGCGACCTGGCCGCCCGAGTGCAGGCGCGTGCCGAAGCGGCGGCGGGCGGGCCGGCCGAGGAGGCCTGGTGCGCCTTGCGAGACGCGATCCGCGAGGAAGTAGGTGAGCGACGGGACGCCGTGGAAGAGGCGGCCTGAGCCGTACGGGTGGTGGGGTGGTCGGGGCGCGCGGATTCGAACCGCGGGCCTCTGCGTCCCAAACGCAGCGCTCTGCCAGGCTGAGCTACGCCCCGACGAGCGTCATCTTACCGGTGGGACGCGTTGCAGTCCGCCAGGAGAACAGAAAGGCCCGCATGCCACTTGGCATGCGGGCCCTGAACACAGCGGCGGCGCCTTAACGCTGCTGCTGGCGCTCCTGCTCCTGCTGGCCCTGCTGACCACCCTGGCCCTGCTGACCACCCTGCTGGCCCTGGCGCGCGCCCTGTTGCTCGTCGCCCTGACCCTGCTGGCCGCCCTGCTGCGGGTTCCGCATCGGTTCGTTGGTCACAGTCTCCTCCTGACGTGGGGCCGCGGGGGCCCTGATGTGGTTGCTCGGAGATTCCCACGCGGGTTACGGAGTCCGAGCAACAAACGGTCCTCGGCGTATTGCGGGATCGCAACGTTCACCGTCTCATCGAAGGGGATGCCCACGATGTCGGTTAGACGGTCGCGATCATGGACGTCTCGAGCAGCGCATTCACACGTAGGCGGAGACCATCCGGCCCACCGTAATAGCGATCGACGAGTCGCATCACCTCGTCGCTCAGGTCCTGTTTCCGCCCGGTCGAGGTCGCGAATCGGAGAGCCCGGGCGGCAAGCGACGCGTCTCGAAGCGTGCCGGCGAGCCCAGAACGGCGCCGCTCCACTAGTCCGGAGATCGCGTCGATCAGCGGTGGTGGGAGGTGCCAGGCGCGGACCATTTCAAGGCTAAGGTCGATCGAGCTGAACCCGAACGCAGACCGTTCTACCTCGTGCCACGGCACCTCGCCTCGCATCTGGATCGTCCGTACGAGCGACAGACCCTCGGGGTCGCTCTCCTCCATGATCAGGCGACCGATGTCGTGGAACAGGCCCGCGGCATAGGCGTACTCGCGTCCTTCTACTCGCCGCGCATACCCGAGCGAGGCCGAGATGTACGCGACCGCCACCGAGTATCGCCAGAAGTCGAGGTAGTCGAACGCAGTGGTCTCGATCGGAAGCGCCTTGATCGTGGAGATCATCAGTGCCGCCGAGTGCACACGGCGGAATCCGAGAGCGGCGATGCCCTGCTCGAGGCTGCGGTCGGCGGTGCGTTCAGCCCAGGGAGCCTGCGCCCGGGAGACGGAGCGCATCCGCGCCTCGAGTTCAGGGTCCAGGCGAATGATGTGCGGAAGGGCGGCCTCTGCCCCGGGCACGGTCTCGTTGAGGGTCAGCAACTGGTAGAAGACGGCGGGCAGCGGATGTTCGATTACCGCCCGTGCGGCAATGTCTGCGCCAGTGGGTGGCATGGTCCACTCGTTTCGGGTGCGGGAGCGACGGTCGATTCGGCCGCCATTCACCCTCGACATACACATCGTAGGTGGCCCAAGGCCGAAGGCGCATCGGTGAGAAGTAAGGGCGGACGCCGCTTATCTGACGGTTCCGTGACACATCAGGCCGAGGCGACCCCAGTCAGTCGCGGCGGCGCGCGATGCCTCGGATCTCGTCGAGGTCGCGCAGCCCCTCGGCGGCGCACCATGTCTCGAGTTCATCGAGGATCCGCCAGGGAGCCGAGGGATCGAGGAATGACGCCGTGCCGACCTGGACGGCGGTCGCCCCGGCCATGATGAACTCCACCACGTCTTCGCCGGTCATTGCGCCGCCGGAAGCGACCACCGGGAACTCCACGACGGATGAAGCGAGATAGACCTGCCGCAGGGCGATCGGCTTGATCGCGGGCCCGGAAAGCCCGCCGAAGACGTTGGCAAGGACCGGGCGGCGGCGCTTCACGTCAATTGCCAGAGCGGGGACCGTGTTCATCACGGTGATGCCCTGCGCCCCGGCGTCCTCGACGGCCCGTGCGATTTGCCGGATGTCGTTCACGTTGGGAGTGAGCTTCACCAGGAAGGGGAGCGAGGTGTTCGCGGCAACCTCACGCACCACCGAAGCCGCCGCGCGCGGGTCCTGTCCGAACTCGATCCCCCCCGCTTCGACGTTCGGGCAGGAGACGTTCACTTCAAGGCCGGCGACGCCTGGGACGCCGTCGAGGCGGGCGGCGAGGGTGCCGTACTCCTCCAGTGTCTCGCCCATGATGTTCACGATCGCGGGCACTGCCCATTTCTCCCAGACCGGCGCGATCTGGGAGATCAGTGCGCTGACGCCGATGTTCTGAAACCCGATCGCGTTGATCATCCCTGCCGCGGTCTCCACGGTGCGCGGAACACCGTTGCCGCGGCGCGGCTTCAGCGTGGTCCCCTTGGAAACGATGGCACCGAGCCGCTCGACGTCGTAATGCTTGGCGACTTCGAGGCCGTTGGAAAAGGTGCCAGAGGCGGTCATGATCGGGTTGCGGAGACGCAACTCGACCTTGTGGTGCGGGGCGAGGTTGACGCTGAGGTCCACCTGCTGGTCCCTTCGGTGGGCGGTACCAGCATCATACCGTCGCGTGCCGGAACGCCTCGCACACGGCGCAAAGAGGGGCGCCCGCCGGGCGCCCCTGTCACGACACCGCGGCTGCGGGCTTACGCCTCGTCAGCCAGGGCGACTTCATTCAACTTGGACGAGCGCCATCCGCCACGGTTCAGGTCGTTGCGGAGGGTGTTCGTCTGCTCCCACATCACGGAGTCGTTCGAGTTGGAGAACGAGCGACGAGTGCCACAGCGCTTGCAGACGCCTTCGCTCTCGCGGCCGTTGGGGGTTTCGATCGCCCAGTGGTGGACGCACTTGGGGCCGCCGGACACCGTCTCGGCCTGGGGCGCCGGGGCGGGGGCGGGTTGCTGCTTGGTGCTTGCTGCACGAGGCATGGGGCTCTCTCACTTTCGCCGGCGACCGTAGCCAGCGTCGCCGTCATCGGAGTTGGCGGGCTTCCCGCCTCCAACCGGGCCGTACCGGCTAGGTGTGGATCATGCGACGGGGCCCACCAACGGTCAAACCTTTTTGTGCTAAAAAAGTGTAAAAGTGCGTCAATTCGCCGTGAAGGGCGATCTGGCACCAATCAGGACTCCCGGAATCCGGCGGGCCCGTAGACGGACACCGGCCTATACTCCAGACAACCCCGTTTCGGCCCGGTGAGGTGACTCCACCTCCCGCTGACCGGTGGTACAGGCAGAACGCTGGCGAGCCGGGCAAGGTTCCCTTCGCGCCTCAGTGGCGCGTGGATCCGTCCCCTCCCACCCGTAAGGAATGGCCAACTTGGCTGATCAGAACGCCGTACTTGCGGCGCTCCGGACCGTGAACGATCCGGAGCTCCACCGCGACATTGTTTCCCTGAATATGGTCCGGGACCTCTCCATCGAAGGTTCCACCGTCCGGTTCTCCGTCGTCCTGACGACGCCCGCCTGTCCTCTGCGGGAGACGATTGACCGGGATGTCCGCAATGCCCTGGGCGGCATTGGCGTCAGCGATGTCCAGATCGACTGGGGCGCCGAGGTCCGCACCACTAGCCGGCCGGACGGCCCGAAGAAGATTGAGGGCGTCCGCAACGTCATCGCTGTGGCCTCCAACAAGGGAGGCGTCGGCAAGTCCAGTGTCTCCGTCAACCTGGCCGTCGCGCTCGCCCGCCTGGGCGCCACCGTCGGCCTCCTCGACGCCGACATTACCGGCCCGAATATCCCGACAATGCTTGGCATCGAAGGCGGGCTGCAAGCCTCCGGCCAGAACGGGCTGCGGGCGGTGGAGACGTTCGGGATCAAGGCCGTCTCCATTGGGTTCGTGCTGCCGAAGGGGACGCCCGTCGTCTGGCGCGGGCCGATGATCGGCACCGGTGTCCGTCAGTTGATGCATGACGTCGACTGGGGGGACCTCGACTACCTGATTATCGACCTGCCGCCCGGTACCTCGGACGCATCGATGTCGATGGCGCAGGATGCGCTGATCGCCGGTGCGGTGATCGTCTCCACGCCCTCCAAAGTGTCGATCGAGGACGCGCAGAAGGCGGTTGCGATGTTCGACCGTCTCGGGATCCCCGTATTCGGCATCGTGGAAAACATGAGCAGCGACATCTTCGGCCGTGGCGGTGCACGCCAGGCGGCGGATGACCTGGGCCTGGAGTTTCTTGGCGAATTGCCGCTTGACGCGCGGATCCGCGAGGGCGGCGACACCGGCGTCCCAGTGGTCGCCGGGCATCCGGAGTCTGAGATCGCCCGCTCATTCGTCCACCTCGCAGAGCAGGTGGCAGCCCGTTGTTCCGTCCTTCAGTTCGCCGGTGAGGCAGGTGTCCGATGAGCCACGAGACGTTGATGGTGCTGGCCGCCGCCGACGAAGGCACGCCCTCGCGCACGCGCTCGACGCTCGCTGGGTCGATGATCGCGGGTCGCCGCCGCCCGGACACGGCGGCCGCCAAGCCTGCGGCGAAACCGGCCGCTGCCGAGAAGCCAGCCGCCAAGCCACGACGCGCTGCCAGTAAGCCGGCGGGAGACCCAGACACGGCCGAACGGCCCGCTCGACCGCGTCGCTCGCGTGCCGCGGCCGCGGAGGCGCCCGCCGAGGCCACCGCCACAGCAGCGCCGGCCGAGACGGCACCCGCCGTCCGGCGTCGCCGGAGCACACGCGCCGCCGAGACCGCCGAGGCGTCCGAGACCGCCGCCCCCGCTGAGGCCGCCGCGGCCCCTGCCGAGGCAGCCCCCCGGGTCGTCTCGCGTCGCCGCCGCCGTACCGACGAGACGCCAGCCGAAACGCCAGTGCCCCCGGTGGCTGAGCCCTCGATGCCCACGCCGGTGGCGATTCCGTCGACCGGTCTCCCGGACGGCACCGCTACGGAGATCGCGCGGCTGCGCGCCCTCGTCGAGGCCCAGCGCGTCACCCTGGCTGAGTTGAAAGCGGGAATGCTGACCCTCGCGCAGCAGGTGGACAAGAGCGGCCATCGCCCGCGCCTTGCCGTCTTCGTAGACGTGCCCAACCTCATGTACGGCGTGGAGAATGGCCGTACGGTCCACATGGGGCGCCTGCTCGACATGTTGCGCGAGGGCCGCGAGCTGGTGCGCGCGACGGCGTACTGCCCCATCTCGGACGACCCACGTGAGCCGGTGCAGCAGCAGAAATTCGTCGCGCCGTTCGTGCCGTACGACTACCGCATCGTTACCAAGCCGCTGAAGCGCTTCGCGGACGGCTCGATCAAGGGCAACTTCGACGTCGAGATGGCGATCGACATGGTGCACATCGCGGAGCGCGTGGACATCATCGCGATCGTCTCCGGTGACGCAGACTTCGCGCGCGCCGTGGAGTCCGTGCAGGGGGATGGTGTGCACGTGGAGGTCGTCGCATTCCTCGGGTCGACGTCCCTCGAGATGCGTGCGCTGGCAGACCGCTACCTGCAGCTGGACCGCCACGCAGAGTGGCTCGTCTCGTAGGAGCCACCGAGGCTCAGCACTACCGCTCGTCCTCGTCGTCGCCGCGCAGCAGCCACTCGCGTTCCCGTCGTGTGCGCTTCGCTCCGCCGCCCAGCGCCGTCCCGCTCGAGATCGCCGCGGTGAACGCGCCACCGAGCAGGCCCAGTCCAAGGCCGAAGACCCACCCGAGGAACGCCGGCTGCGTCTGCCAGATCAACGCGCCCACGATCACTCCGAGGATTGCGCCCGCACCGACGATGAGGTGATGAGACTTCATCTGACCACGCTACCCGTAGAGGTCGCGCAGGTCGAACATCGGGCCGTCATGGCATACCAGCCGGACGCCGCCGCGTTTCGGGAACACGGCGCACGAGTAACAAATTCCCAGGCCGCACGCCATGCGAGCCTCCAGGAGTCCCTGCACCGGTTTCCGCAGGCCGGAGTCCGCGGCGACTCGATACAGCGCTTCGAACATCGGCTCCGGCCCGCAGGCGAACGCCTGGTCGCACCAGGGGAGGAGACGCTGGAACGGCACCGTCACACGGCCGGTCTCGCCCAGCGATCCGTCTTCAGTCGCGACGACGAGTTCGACCTCGGGGGGCAGCAGGTGGGCAGGGAAGATCTGCGCCGCCCCGCGCCCACCGAGGACGAGCGTGACCTCGCGGCCGTCCCGGACGAGGTCGTCGGCGAACCAGACAAGCGGCGCTGAGCCGATCCCGCCGCCGACGAGGAGCATTTTCTGTACGCGCTCGCGCACTTCGAACCCACGGCCGAGCGGGCCAACGATGCGCACGGCGTCTCCCTCACGCCGGCGCGCCAGCCACTCCGTCCCCCGTCCGACCAGGTCGAAGAGAAGCGCGAACTCGCGCCGCCCGTCCACATTCACCCGCCGCCGATGGATGGAGAGGGCGCGCCCCAGCAGCGGGTCCCATCCCTCGCCGCAGTACGCCATCACGAACTGCCCCGGGGCGGCGGACGAGAATGCATCGGGCTCGGTGAGCCAGAGGACATGCGTATTGCCATAGAGTCGTAGCGACTCCGTGACCTCCACGGTGTACGACTTCATGCGGCACCTCCGAGGAGGAGCGCGCCGACTTCGGCGAGTGAGTCCACGACATGCGTGGCACCTTCGGCCCGCAGGTGCTCGGCGGTGCGCGCGCCGGTCACGCCGATCACGTAGGCCATGCCGGCGTCCCGTCCGCAATTCATGTCGAATTCAGTGTCTCCGACGAAGGCCGCCTCGGCAGCCGTCACTCCGAGTGTCTCGAGGGCGAATAGGGCAGGGTCAGGATGCGGCTTCGAGTGTGCGGCGGTGTCACGGCCGACGATGGCCGCGAAGCGGCCCTCCCACTGCTGCACGGTGACCATGAGGCGTCCGCCGTACTCGTTCTTGTTCGTGACGACACCCAGCGCGACGCCCGCGGCGCTCAAGGCCTCGACGAGGGCGTGCGCGCCTTCATGCGGCGGTGTCCGCTGGATGTACTCGGTGTAGTAGAGGTCCTGGTACGTCGCATACATCGCCTGCGCCTCGTCGGGCGCGGCCCCTGTCACTTCGATGGCCACTACCTCCATCGGCGGGCCGATGCGCGGCAGGATCTGCTCCGCGGTCACTCGATGGCCATGCTTCGCGAATGCCTCGACCGTTGCCTCCGCGATGGTGTCGAGGGAGTCCACGAGCGTCCCGTCGAGATCGAAGAGCGCGGCGCGCACCGCCGGGCTGCGGGCGGACACTAGCGGTGCTCCGCCGCGATGGTCGAGGGGTCGCGGTACTCACTGAGCGGCCGGACGTCGTACGAGTCCGGACTGGCCAGCGAAGCCACCGCTGCGCGCGCGGTGTCGATCGAGGTGAAGCAGGGGATGCGGGCTTCCGTGGCCGTGCGCCGGATGTGGAAGCCATCGCGGCGGACATCGGGCCGGCCGCCCTCGAGCGTGTTGATCACAGCCTTCACGATGCCATCCCGGATCACGTCCACCACGTTGGGGTGGCCCTCATTTAGGCGCTTCGGGACGGTGGTGGCCGGGATGCCGAGGGATTCGATCAGGCGGGCGGTGCCCGGGGTGGCGTACAGGTGGCACCCAGCCTCGTGCAGGGTCCGGATCAGCGGCAACGCCTCGTTCTTTGTCTGGTCCGAAATCGAGAGCAGGAACGGCGTGCCCGGGCGCACTTCCAGGCCGGAAGCGATCATCGCCTTGCGCACCGCCGGCTCAAAGGTGTGGTCCACGCCCATCACTTCGCCTGTCGACTTCATCTCCGGCCCGAGGAACGTGTCGACATCGACCAGTTTCGACATCGAGAAGACCGGCGCCTTGACGGCGACGAGCGGCTGCTCCGGCCAGAGTCCTCCCGGGAATCCCTGCTCCCTCAGCGAGCGCCCCAGCATGATGTTCACGGCCAGTTGCACCATGGGCACGCCCGTCACCTTCGAGAGGAAGGGGACCGTGCGCGACGACCGTGGGTTGACCTCGATCACGAAGACGCCGGGGCCACCCGGCTGCGCTGCCGGCGCGATGACGAACTGCACGTTCATCAACCCGCGGACGTCCATCGCAAGGGCCATCCGCGTCGTGTAGTCCACAATCGCCGCCCGCTGCTCCTGCGTGAGGTGTTGCGGCGGGTAGACCGCCATGGAGTCGCCCGAGTGCACGCCCGCCCGCTCGATGTGTTCCATGATCCCCGGGATCAGGACCTCGACACCGTCGCAGATCGCGTCCACTTCAACCTCGGGCCCGAGGAGGTACTTGTCGATGAGGACGGATCCGGTGTTCTCAGCCAGGGCCGCGCCGAAGAAGCGGCGCAACTCGCCGTCGTCCTGCACCACTTCCATCGCGCGCCCCCCGAGGACGTAGGAAGGTCGCACGAGGACCGGATATCCGATCGCGCTGGCCGTGGAGAGCGCGTCCTCAATGGTGCTCACGGCCGCGCCCGGCGGCTGCGGAATATCGAGCCCGGTGAGGATCGCTCCGAAGCGACCGCGGTCCTCCGCCAGGTCGATCGCCTCCGCGGAGGAGCCCGCGATCGGGAGGGCGGCGTTCGCGAGGCGCGTCGCCATGTTCACGGCCGTCTGTCCTCCGAACTGCACGATCGAAGCCGGCGCCTCGCCGTCGCCAGCCTCGTTGGCGAGCAGGTCTCGGATCGACTCCTCGTCGAGGGGCTCAAAGTAGAGGCGGTCAGACGTGTCGAAGTCCGTGGAGACCGTCTCCGGGTTGGAGTTGGCGAGGATCGCCTGGACCCCAGCGCGCTGTAGCGCCCAGGCCGCCCGCACCGAGCAGTAGTCGAACTCGATGCCCTGGCCGATGCGGATCGGGCCAGAACCGATCACGAGCATTCGATCGAGGCCAGACGGCAGGGCTTCGTTCTCGTGCTCGTAAGTGGAATAGAAGTACGGCGTCACCGCGTCAAACTCCGCCGCGCAGGTGTCCACCATCTTGTAGGCCGGGCGGATGTCCCACTCCTCGCGGGCGGAGCGCACACGTTCAGGGAGCCAGTCGGCGAGGGTCGCAATCTCGCGGTCGCCAAAGCCGAGCCGCTTGGCCTGCAGCAGCAGGGCGGGCGTGAGTTCGTCCCGCAGGAGGGCGCGTTCCATCTCGATGATCCGCGCCAACCGCTCGACGAACCACGGGTCGATGCCGCTGCGGCGAGAGATCTCGGCGAGCGTCATGCCTCCTCGAATGGCCGCGAGGACAGCCCAGATCCGTTCATCGGTGGCGTCCAGCGGCGGTTCGGCAGTCCACTCCGGCTTCTGCCAGAGCAGCGAGCGACCACCGACTTCCAGGGAGCGGATCGCCTTCTGGAGGGCGCCCTCGAAGGTGCGGTCGATGGCCATCACCTCACCCGTCGCCTTCATCTGCGTCCCGAGGCGCCGGTCACCGGTGCCGAACTTGTCGAACGGCCAACGCGGAATCTTCACCACGACGTAGTCGAGGGCCGGCTCAAATGCCGCCGTCGTCTTTCCCGTGACGCTGTTCTGGAGCTCGTGCAGCGTCCGCCCCACGGCGATCTTTGCCGCGACGCGAGCAATCGGGTACCCCGTCGCCTTCGAGGCAAGCGCCGACGAACGGGAGACGCGCGGGTTCACTTCGATCACGTGATACGGCAGCCGGGCCGCTGAGTCGGAGCCTTCCCAGGGGACGACGTCCGGGCGAGGCGCGAGGGCGAACTGGACGTTGCATCCGCCCTCAATGCCGAGCGCTCGGATGATCTTCAGCGCGCTGTTCCGCAGCATGTGGTATTCGCGGTCGGAGAGCGTCTGCGAGGGCGCCACGACGATCGAGTCGCCGGTGTGGACACCCATCGGGTCGAGGTTCTCCATATTGCAGATGACGATGCAGGTGTCGTTGGCGTCCCGCATCACCTCGTACTCGAGTTCCTTCCAGCCGAGGAGTGACTGCTCGATGAGTACCTGGCTGATGGGACTCGCCGAGAGGCCGCCCTTGACGATCCGTTCGTACTCCTCGTGGGTGTGGGCGATCCCACCCCCGGTGCCGCCGAGGGTGTAGGCGGGACGGACCACGGCGGGCAGCCCTACCACGGCGAGCGCGGCGAGCGCCTGGTCCCAGTTCTCCACGATCTCTGACGCGGGCGTCGGTTCGCCGATCTCGGTCAAGAGGTCGCGGAACATCTGGCGGTCTTCGGCCAGTTTGATCGTGCGGATGGACGAGCCAAGCAGCCGGACGTTGTATTTCTCCAGGACCCCGGCCTCGGCCAGTTCCATCGCGAGGTTGAGGCCGGTCTGGCCGCCCAAGGTGGGGAGCATCGCGTCCGGCCGCTCGCGGGCGATGATCCGCTCAAGCACTTCGACAGTCAGCGGCTCGATGTAGACGACGTCCGCGACCTCCTCGTCCGTCATGATGGTGGCGGGGTTGGAGTTCACGAGGATCGAGCGGATGCCCTCTTCGCGCATCGCCTTGCAGGCCTGCGTGCCGGCATAGTCAAACTCCGCCGCCTGGCCGATCACGATCGGCCCGCTCCCGATGATCAAGACGGAGCGCGGCTTGGGCAGGCGTGTTGAGTCCCCCGGCGTCGCCACGCCGGGGGCAAGGTCAGAGGCGGTGGTCAGTTGTGGTACCCCTTGCGGTGGTCGGCACCGAGCATCGGCATCTCGGCGACGACGTCGATCTCCTCATAGTGGCTGTGTGGCTGAATCGGCATCCGGGCCATCTTCAGGTGGGTGAGCGCAATGTCCCCCACGGCGATGTCGCGGAACGGTTCGATCGCCTCGATGACTCGCTCGCGAGATCCGCGGCCGGTGAAGTAGGCGAGGTCGATCTGCGGGATATAGCGGTCCCCATCTGAGGTGACCAGCGGGTCGTCCTTCATTACCTCGTGCACTTTCGGCACGCCGAGACGGGCCTGCCGCCGAGCCTCCCGGTACATTGCGCCGTCATCGACGCCGAGGTAGATGCGTTCCCCGTCGCCGACTGAGATCCCGCCCAGGCGGATAGTCGTGGGTGGGATCCGACGGAGACGCGGGCTGGAGGAGGCATAGAAGGACTCCACCTGGCTCCACATGATGTCTGCCGCGCGCAGGAAGCCGACGCGGCACCAGGTGATGTGTAGCCACGGGATCGGCGCGACCTCGACCTCATCCATCGAGGCAAGTCGTTCGAGCAGCGGCTGTAGCGCCTCGAAGGTGGCGGGCGCCTCCAGTCCGACCGGCTGGAGGTATTCGATCGGCACCTTCCAGTTGAACGACCGGCCCTCCCAGAGGCCCCAGTAGTCCGGCAACCCGTCGCGCCGCCCCGTGAAGTCGGACCAGTCGCGCTCGCGCGCCTCCGCATACTCGCTTGCGACATCGATGCCTGTGGTCATGAGCGGTCGTTCTCCTGGTAGATCGGGAGTTCAAACGTCGTGCCCGGGTTGAAGAGAGGTACGAGGGCGCCGATGGAGGAAAGATAGGACAGGGCGGCCTCGTTGTTCTCTGGGAGCCGAGCACGGATGCGCTTATATCCGCGCGTCCGGGCGAACGCGAGGCACTCCTCTGCCAGTCGCGAGGCGTGACCCTGGCGTCGGTTTACCTCGCGGATCCACGCGCCGAACGAGGCCTGGTCCGGATCCTCGGAGTTGAAGTCGATCGCCGCGAAGCCGAGGATCCGGCCTCCACGGTCGGTGTCCTCCACCACGAAGTAGGAGCCGGCGTCACCCTGCCGCTCCATCTGCTGAAGCACGCGGGCCTCGTCCCAGGCGCCCTGGAACCCGACTGGCTCCTTCTCCCGCTGGAGTTCAGTGATGATCTCAGCGATCGCGGCGGCATCGGACCGCGAGGCCTGACGGACGTTGACTGGCATGCTCTCCTCCTCCCGTACCGACGCCGCTACGAGCGGACGTGTCGGACGGCGTCACCCGATCGTACGGATGACATGAACCTGTCGAACAGGAACTCGGTGTCGTTGGGCCCCGGCGAGGCTTCGGCGTGGTACTGGATGGTGAAGACCGGCTCCGAGCGGTGCTGGAGCCCCTCGACCGTGCCGTCGTTCAGGTGCACCTGGCTCGCCATCACGTCCGATGTCAGCCCGTCCCCATCCACGGCGAACCCGTGGTTCTGCGCTGTGATGTACACCCGGCCGGTGGCCTCGTCGCGCACCGGGTGGTTCGCGCCTCGATGCCCGAACTTCAATTTGTAGGTGTCCGCGCCGAAGAGCCTGCCAATGACCTGGTGGCCGAGGCAGATCCCCATCACCGGCGTCCGCCCGACGAGCCCGCGAGCTGTGGCCACCACGTGATCTAGCAGCATCGGGTCACCTGGTCCGGGAGAGATGAGGACCCCGTCCGGCCGCAACGCCAGGATGTCCTCGGCCGTCGAGGTATGCGGGACGGCGGTCACAGCCGCGCCGCGCTGGCGCAGCAGCCGCATGATGTTGCGCTTGACCCCGAGGTCCAGCACCACGACGTGCGGCGGAGGATTCCCGTCCTCCGGGAGGTCCAGGATGACCCGCGGGTCGCGGAACTGGTACGGCGCGTCTGTGGAGACGGTGGCCACGTAGTCGACGCCCGCATAGTCCGGCTCGCGGTGCAGCCGTGCGAGCGCCTCCTCGATGGTCTCGTCACGCGTGATCGTCCCCATCACCACGCCGCGGGAGCGGAGGTGGCGGGTGAGGGCGCGCGTGTCCACCTCGGCGATGCCGGGGATCCCGCGGTCGGCGAGGTACTGGTGGAGCGTCGACCGTGAGTGCCAGTGTGAGGGGAGGTCGGTCATCTCGCGCACGACGAAGCCGCGCACCTGCACCTCGCGGCTCTCGTCCGTGCCCTCATCGATGCCGTAATTGCCCTGCAGCGGGAAGGTGGCGGTGAGGATCTGGCCGCGGTAAGAGGGGTCAGTCAGAGCCTCCTGGTAGCCAGACATCGACGTGTTGAAGACCACCTCGCCCGTGGAACGGCGGTCCGCGCCGACGCCGACGCCCTCGAAGGCCCGCCCGTCCGCGAGGACGAGGAGCGCGCGAGGGCGATCCGAGGTGCGTAGCAGGCTCACAGGGCGACCACCCGTCCCGTCTCGTGCACCAGGCGGCCGCCGAACACCGTGGCGACCACCATGCCGCGCAGTGTCCGTCCAGCCAGCGGCGTGTTCTTGCCCTTCGACGCAAAGGTGGAGGGATCGACGATCCAGTCCGCGTCCGGATCGAGGATGGCCACGTCCCCGGGACCGCCGGGGGCAAGCGTGCCGAGGCCGTCGTAGCCGGCACGGACATCGAGGCCCCAGGCGCGTACCGGCCCGATGGTCATCCGTTCGATCAGTGTGGGCAAGTCGATGTCGCCGTCGTGCACCAACTTCATGCAGAGGCCGTAGGAAGTCTCGAGCATCGTGAGCCCCGGCGCAGCGAGGTCGAATTCGATCTCCTTGTCGCCCTGTCCATGCGGGGCGTGGTCGGTGGCCACCGCGTCGATGACTCCCGAACGTAGCGCAGCACGTAGCGCGGCGAGGTCAGTCTCCTCGCGCAGGGGCGGGTTCACCTTCGCGTTCGTGCGGTAGTGGATCGTCCGGTAGTCGTCTCCGAAGGCCACCTCTTCATGTGTGAGGGTGAGATGGTGGGGCGTGACCTCGGCGGTGACGCGCGCGCCTCGCGCCTTTGCGGCCGCGATGAGCGCCACGGAGCCGGCAGTGGAGACGTGGCAGATGTGCAGATGTCCGCCCGTGAGCTCGGCGAGGGCGATGTCTCGTGCGACAAAGGTCTCCTCGGCGCTCGCGGGCCGGCCACGCAGGCCGAGGCGGGTGGCGACCCACCCTTCGTGCATCTGGCCGTCGCGGATCAAGTGAGGGTCCTCGCAGTGCTGCGCGACCGGGAGACCCCAGCGTGTGGCGTACTCAAGGGCATGGCGCATCAGACTGGGGTCGGCAACGGCGTCGCCATCGTCAGAGAGCGCCACCACGCCAGCCCCGGCCAGTTCACCGGCGGGGGCGAGCTCTGCACCCTCGCGCCCCCGAGTGATGCATCCGATGGGAAGGACACGGATGAGTCCGGAGCGCTCTGCCTCGCGTAGCAGGGACTCGATCGCCGCGCGGCTGTCCATCGCGGGGCGTGTGTTGGCCATCGCGCAGACCGTGGTGTAGCCACCGCGAGCCGCGGCAAGGGTGCCCGTGCGGATGGTCTCCTTGCCCTCGAACCCTGGCTCACGCAGGTGCGTATGCAGGTCCACAAAGCCGGGCGTGACCACGAGGCCCGTCGCGTCAATCCGCTCGGCCTCAACCACCATGTCGCCCTCGTTCGGGCCGACACGCGCGATACGGCCGTCCACGATGACGACGTCGGCGATGCCGTCCCGGCCGAGCGCCGGGTCGATGACCCTGCCGTTGTGGATCGCGAGGGTCGCCATCAGCGGGCCTCCTCGCCGGACAACTCGGTGCGGCCTGAGAGGAGGTAGAGCAGCGCCATCCGCACGGCGACGCCGTTGGTCACCTGCTCCTCGATGATGGAGGAACTCCCGGAGGCGACTGCCGCGGCGATCTCGACACCCTCGTTCTTCGGCCCCGGGTGCATCAGCAAGTGCCCCGGTTTTGCGCGCTTCAGCCGCTCCGCGGTCACCTGGTAGAACTGCGAATACTCGTGCAGCGAGGGGAGCAGGCCACCCTGCTGGCGCTCGCTCTGCAGACGAAGCGCCATCACCACATCCGCGCCTTCGATGGCCCGGTCGATCTCGGTCTCGATGATCACGGGAGGGAGTGCGGACTCTGCGTGGGATGGCCGGTCGCCCGGGCGGAGTCCTCGCGGCAGCAGTGTCGGGGGGCCGCAGACGACCACCTCCGCGCCAAGGGCTGTGAGCCCCCACATGTCAGAGCGGGCGACTCGCGAGTGGGAGATGTCACCCACCATCACGACACGCTTGCCTCGGAGGTCGCCCACGCGCTTGCGGATCGTGTACAGGTCCAGCAACGCCTGTGTGGGGTGCGCGTGCGCGCCGTCTCCGGCGTTGATGATGGAGGCGTCCGTGTGGTCGGCAGCGAGGTAGGCTGCTCCGGCCATCGAGTGCCGCATCACGATCGAGTCAGCCCGCATTGCCCGTAGCGTCCGGACGGTGTCAATGAGTGATTCACCCTTCACCACGCTCGAGGTAGCCGTGGTGATCGTGATCACATCCGCGCCGAGGACCTTGCCCGCCAGTTCGAACGAGGCCCGCGTCCGCGTCGAAGGCTCATAGAAGAGGTTGACCACGGTGTAACCGCGCAGAGCAGGCACGCGCGCGATGCGCCGGTCCAGGACCTCCCGCATCCGGTCGGCCAGGGTCAGCACGGTCTCGATTTCGTCGACACCGAAGTCGTCGAGGTCGAGCACGTCAGTGTGCCGCCAAGCAGGGGGCGTGGCGCTACGGGTGCGGGTGGGGGTCTCTGCGGTCATGCGGTCACCCTCCCGGAGACGACGACCACTGCGTCGCTCCCGTCGAGTTCCTCCAGCATCACGCGCACATCGTCATGCACGGCTGTCGGAATGTTCTTGCCGACCAGGTCGGCGCGGATCGGCAGTTCTCGGTGCCCGCGGTCCACGAGGACGGCGAGCCGCACGGCGCGGGGGCGCCCGTAGTCGTTCATCCCGTCGAGGGCGGCGCGGACGGTGCGGCCGGTCATCAGCACGTCGTCCACCAGCACGACGGTCTTGCCCTCGATGTCCGGGAGGTCGCTTGGCTGCGGCTGGGGCTGGATGCCACGGCGTGCGAGGTCGTCACGGTAGAGCGTGACGTCGAGCGAGCCGAGAGGAGGGCGCGCTCCCTCGATGGCCTCGATCTGCTCGGCAATGCGACGTGCGAGGACGGCGCCGCCACGCTGGATTCCCACGAGGACGAGCCCACCGGTGCCTTGGTTCGACTCCACGATCTCGTGGGCGATGCGCCGGACCGCGCGCCGGATGCCGTCAGCGTCCAGGACATTTCCAGAATTCATCGGAGCACCTCCGGATGGAGGGGACACCGGCCCGGTGGGCACAAAAATGCCTCCCCGGGAAGCGAGGAGGCGTCAGCGCTGGCGAGCGCATTCGTGTACGAGTTCGAGCCGGCGCCCGAGGGCGTCTGCATGTGCATTCCGCGTTCCTTCCCGGCCTCACAGGACCGGACTTAAAGCAAACGCTGGGGCGTTTCCGGCAGGATACGCCGCGAGTTGATGCCGCTCAAGTGAGGAGCGACCTCAGGCTGCAGATTTCTACGACTGACCCTGCTGCCCGCGCTGCTCGCGCAGGAACCGCTCGAGGTCTTCCACCATCGAGGCGGCGTCTGGGAGTTCCTCTGAGGTCTGTGGCTCGTCGAGGGTTTCCTCGTCGTCATCCTCTTCTTCGTCCGCAATCGAGGCGACGCGACGAGCGTATTCGGCGATCTCGGCGTTCTCCTCGATGTCGCCCGCGATCTGTGCTTCGAATCGCGCGGCGAACACCTCGAGGTCGTGCAGATTGAGGCCGAATCCGAACGCACGGTTCAAGCGCTCCAGGAGCGCGAGGGAGCCCTTCGGGTTCGGGGTGCGCTGGACGTAAAACGGCATGTTCGCCCACAGGCTCGCGGTCGCGATCCCTCGATCGCGAAGAGCCTGCGTCAGCACCCCGACGATCCCGGTCGGGCCCTGGTAGGTGGACCTCGTACGAGTGGTGAGGCCGAGCGGGCGGGCAAGCCAGTCGGCGGAGGCCGAGCCGCTGACGCGGACGGGGCGGGCGTGGCTCACCTCCGCCAGCAGGGCGCCGAGGATGACGACCCCCTCCACCTGAAACTTCTCGCAGACTGCCGTGACGCACTCGATGTAAGACCGCCACGCCGTATGAGGCTCGATCCCAGAGAGCAGGATCACGTCGCGGTCGAGGCCATCCGCACGTTTGCTCGAGAAGAGGTTCGGCGGCCATTCGACGATGCGCTCGCCGCGCTCCAGCCGGACCTGGGGGCGGATCTGCGTAAAGTCGTAGAACTCCTCGGGGTCGATGTCGCCGAGCGGATCGCAGCGCCAGCGTCGATGCACGAAGCGGACGGCGCTGCTGGCGGCCTCTCCGGCGTCGTTCCAGCCCTGGAATCCGGCGATCAGGAGGGGGCGCCGGAGCGTCGGCTCCGCGACCAGGCGCAGGGATTCTGGAATCGAGGATTCTGGCATGCGGTCAGGATAGCGCGCCGGATGCACAGCGCCCTCATGTCAATCACACAGCGGGCTCAACGGCGCCGCGTTCATCCTCGTTGCATCAGAGTGCAGGGAGGGTGGGACGAGGTGGACCAGCGACAGCAGCGGATCCTGACGCAGAGCGCACTCGGCGCCGGAGTGGCGCTCGCCCTTGGTCTGGTAGGACTAGGTCTTGCGGCTGACCAACAGCCGCAGCCGATAGCCGCCCAGCCACCCGCGGTCGCGGCAGGCGAGGTCCCCGCTCCCTCGGGCACGGGCTCCGCGCGGGGTGCTCTGTCGGGTTCCGCTGACCGCTCGAGCCTCGCCGCGAAGGCACCTGAGGTCCGGATCGGCGTGAATCAGGTGGAGTCGCCCCGGACCGACCTGCCGATCGACCGCACGGAACACCGCGACGATGACCCCCGCGACGAGCAGGAGGACGGCGACCACGGCGATGACCGTGACCGCGAGGCACGGTTGCATCGCTAAGGCGTCCCCTAGAAACGCACTACCCCGAGGTCGATTTGAGGCGTCGCCTGCATGGCGCGCTCCACGGCGCGGTCCACCATCTCCATCCCTCGCTCGTTGGAGAGGTCGAGGGTCCCGATCAGGATGACCCCGCGGTGGATCACCCAGAGGCTCGCCAGGGTGTAGTCCTCACGGCATCGCTCGATGGAATACCCCCGGACGCCCGCCTCGACGAGACCCGCGTGATAGGCCTCCACGAGGTGCTGCTCGGAGGCGTTCGCGACGGTGGGATCCATATTCGGCCGGATGAAGTACGCCACATCGATCATGGGGCAGCCCACGGTGAGCGCCTGGAAATCGATCATCGTCACGTTTCCGGCCTCGCCGAGGGGACTGTCGAAGAAGATGTTGTCCGCGCGGTAGTCACCGTGGTTCAGCGTCCGCGGCGCCGCCGCCAGTCGCCTGAGGAGGGCGGGGCCGTTCACCTCGGCCCATTCGAGGATGCGGTGGGACTCGGGTGAGATCCGGTCACCGAAGCGAGCCTCCAGGATGGGGCGGGCGCGTCGAAACATCTCGTGGGCGATGTCGGCGCTTGTGTCAGCATGCGCGAGCCACGGGCGGTTCAGCGCCGCGCTCTCCCAGTACGCCGCATGGAACCGTGCCAGCGTGCGCAGTGCGCACTCCGCCTCGGCCACCGTCACTCCTCGTACCTGGTCCCCGATGCGCAGGCCTTCGAGGTCCTCGATGAGCAAGGCGAAGCGCCGCTTGCTCTTCCCCGCCTGCCGCATCACCCGCTCCAGGACCTTCGCCGTGAGACGGGGTGGGAGACGCTGGATCAGCGCCTCGGCGGCACGGTCGACTGCTGAGGCCGGGTCGAGTCCGCCGAAGTAGCACCTCGGCATCGGGAGGTCGGCCAGTCCCGCGAGTTCCTGGTAGAAGCGGATCTCACGCTCGTAGGCCGTGAACATCACACCGAGTGCCTTGTTGGCGGGGAGCGGCGAAGGGAGTTTTGCGATGAACGAAGCCGGCGCACCATCCGCTGGGCCGTCATAGGTCGGGCGAATGCGTGCCAGCTCGCCCAGGAATCCTTCGCCGACGCCAAGACGCTGGGATTGGAAGGACGTGACGACTGTGCCGGCCGGGAGCGACCCACCCTCGTGGAGCGCGGCTGTGAGCCACTCGGCGGTGAGCCCAGCGATGGAGGAGGGCAGGGCAGTCGGTGATGCGGGCATCGAACCTCCGGGCCGGAGTATGGCGACGCGGATGCGCCCCGGCAAACAACTACGCTCGCGGGTGACGCCATGTGGTGTCATAATGACGCCACCGACGAACCCGCCTCTGGAGGCCACCATGCGGATCGATATTGCCCCCATCCTCGAGGCATTCGACGGCGCCCTCGACCTGATCGAGGACGAGCCGCAGCGAGCGCGGCTTCAGCGGGTCCTGCGGGCGGCTGCGCCAGCCGTCGAGGGCGCGGCGGTCGCCATGATTCGCGGTGCTGCCACCGAGGTGAACGAGGTGGCGGGCGGCGCCGTCCGCGCCGAAGTGGTGCATACCGCCGACGGTCCCGAACTGCGGGTAGAAGCCCTGTCGCCGATGGAGCACGCGAGTACCGCGCCGGATCTCGAGTTCGATGCCAGCGAGATCGAGCGCCTGACGCTTCGGCTGCCCTCTGAACTCAAGGAAATCGCGGCGATCGCGGCCGAACAAGCCGGGGTGTCGCTGAATGCCTGGCTGACCCGCGTCGTCTCCCAAGAAGCGGGGCGCCGGGGCCGTACCTCTGGACGCCACGGGCGCGATCGTGATGCCGGTAGTCAAAGCCTCAAAGGTTGGATCGGCTAGGCCGTGCAGTACCACCGTTCCATCGAGGAACGTGCCCCCGCCCCTCGCCGGCTCGTGGTCGAGAATCGTGCTGGCGAACTCGTGGTGGTTGGCGAGGACCGTGACGACGTGCTGATCACCGCACAGGTCACAGTCGATGCCGAGGACGAGCGGGCCGGCCGTTCGCGCCTGGACGCTGTGCGGCTGCCCATCACAGGCGCCCGGGAGTCCCTGACCATTGGCCCCGCAGATCTGCCTCGTGACGATCCGCCCCTGGTGCAGGTGCTGCGTCACCTGGGTATCACCCACGGCACCCGGATCGCGCTGCGCGTCGCGGTCCCAAGAGAGGTCGAAGTGCGGGCCGTGCAGCGCGCAGGCAGCCTCCGTGTGACCGGACTTCGCGCGACCGTGGAGGCCGATGTATACGCCGGCGCGGCCCACCTCGCCGACCTCAAAGGTAACGTGAGGATCTCGACGCGCCTCGGCAGCGCGAACCTTGAGGGGGTCGAGGGGGATGTCCAGATCGAGTCTCGTGCTGGCCGGGTGAATGCCGAGCGGATCCTCGGCGGTCTCCGGGTTACCGCACGTCGAGGCACCGTAAGCATTCGAAGTGCGGATGGTGCCGTGGATGTGGACGCGCGCGGCGGGCGCGTTGTGCTGGAGGACATCGGCGGGCCCGCCCGGGTGCGCACGCGCGCGGGAGGCGTGGAATGGCGTGGCAAGGTGCATGCACCGGTCGACCTGGAGTCCCGCGCCGGTAGCCTGCGCATGGCGGTAACCCCTGACTCGGCGTTCTGGGTGGACGCGGAGGCGCGGGCTGGCTCCGTCCGCTCCGACCTGCCGGTGGATTACCTGCGGAAACCGGACGCCGGGGCACCGACGGTCAGGCTGCGCGCTCATGCCGGGACGATCCGCATCGTCGCTGTCTGAACCCGCGCCGCCGAGCGCTACACTCCCGCGCGCGAGACCACCCTGCGGAAGGCGGACATGATGCCTCACGTCACAGTCAACGGCGCCCGGCTCTGGTACGACGTCCGTGGCTCCGGGGCACCGATCCTGTTCCACCACGGCTACACCGCGAGCCGCGTGAACTGGATGCCTGTGGTTGAGCGCCTGCAGGACCGGTATCGGTGCATCCTCATGGAGTGCCGAGGCACCGGTGAGAGCGAATACACCGCGGGCGGGTACAACCTCCAGCAGTACGCCGCGGACGTGGTCGGCGTGCTCGACCACCTGGGGATCGGACGCGTCACGTACGCCGGGCACAGCATGGGCGGCGGAATCGGCTACGTCCTCGCGCTCACCTACCCGGACCGGGTGGAACGGCTCATCCTCATGGCCGCCATTCCGGCGGACGGCTTCCCGGCGGCGATCGGCCGCACGGTGACGCAACCCACCGAGGCCGACCGTCCGATGATGCTGGCTCGCCACCAGGCTCAGCGTTTCCGTCCCGAGGCCGAGACGGACGACTGGTTCGAGGACCGGGTGCGCCATGTCCTCGGCGTCTCCAACGGCCACTACGTGGATGGAATGCAGGCGATGGCGACCCTCTCCGTGGGGGACCGGCTCGCGGAACTCACGCTCCCCACGCTGGTCATCGCCGGGGCGGCTGACGGTCTGCTCGGGGCGAACCTCAAGGACTTCGCCCGTCTTCCGAACGCGACGCTTCAGGTGTTCTCACATGCGGGGCACGAGGTCTCCATCCACGAGCCGGACGGCGTTGCGCACTGTATCGATGACTTCCTCACGATGGGAGTGATTACTGCAAAGACACTCGCGCAGCGTGTCGCGGATGCCGGGCTCCCACCTCGGTAACCTCGTTGAGAATGCCTAGGGAGTCGCAGTCGCGTCGTAGGAGCTGTCGTCGTATCCGTGCGTGAGGGCGTGGCTGGACGCCCGCTCGATCTCGTCCGCGTCGCAGTCGAGCAGCGCGAGCGACCGGCGCAGGATCGTGGCGGCGCCCTCGTACTCCGGTACGACGACGACGTTGACATCCGCGCTTCGAAGGACCTCGACCTCTGTCTTCGAGTGTGCGCGTGCGACGATCGCGATGGTCGGGTTGGCCTGGCGTGCGTGCGCGGCGGCAAGGCGCGCCGATCCCGCATCGGGCACGGCGAGGATGAGCATGTGCGCGTCCGCGATGCCAGCGGCTGCCAGCACATCCTGGCTCGCCGCGTCGCCCCAGTACGCGGTGTGGCCGCTGTGCTGCATCCCGATCACGTCTTCGAGCGTGGCCTCGATGTACACGTGTGGGATCCCGAGCTCCTCAAGCGCTCGTCCAGCAAGCCGACCGACGCGGCCTGCCCCCGCGATCACAACGTGCTGTGCGGGCGGCGTCAGGACAGGCGGCGCGATGCCCTGGCGGTCCATCCAGTGCCAGACACGCGGCTGCTCTCGCAAGCGCGACTCCACGACACCGCTGAGGCGGAACGCGAGCGGGTTCAACGCGATCGAGATCACCGAGGCCGTCAGGATCGCCTGGTATGTCGCCGGCTGCAGCAGGTCGAGCCGCCGGCCCGCCTCCACGAGGATGAAGGAAAACTCACCCGCCTGACCCAGGCCCGCCGCTGTGACGAAGGCCACGCGGGCGGGAACCGGATACACCGCCGTCAGGAGGCCGCTGACGAGGGGTTTGGCGAACACGATGACGAGGATTGCGATGCCTACCAGTGCCGGCTCTTCCAGGACGGTGGCGGGGTCGATGAGCATTCCGATCGAGACAAAGAACAGGACCGCGAAGGCGTCACGGAGCGGGAGCACGTCGCTGGCTGCCTGGTGACTGCCTTCGGTCTCGCTCACGGTGACCCCGGCGATGAATGCCCCGAGGGCAAGGGACGCACCGGCGATCTCCGACCCGACGGCGATGCCGAGAGACAGGCAGACGACCACCAGCACGAAGAGTTCACGCGACCCTGTGCGCCCAACGTGCCGGAGCAGGAACGGGACGGCCCGGGATCCTGCAGCCATGGTGACCACGACGAAGAGGACGGCGAGGCCGGCGGAGCGGAGCGCCTCGAAGCGTTCGCCGCCCTCACCCGTGCTGGCGAGCACCGGGAGCAGCACCAGCATCACGATGGTGGCGAAGTCCTGGACAATCAGCCAGCCGACGAGCACCCGGCCCGCGATCGAGGTGATGAGGCTGCGTTCCTCCAGACTCCGCACGAGCACGACGGTGCTGGAGATCGTGATCGCCATCCCGAACACCGCGCCTTCGAGCGAGGGCAGTCCAACGGCGAGGGCGAGCACCCAGGCGAGCGCGGCCACCGAGACGATCTGAAGCATGCCGGCGGGCAGCGCGATCTTCCGCACGGCAGTCAGGTCTCGTAGGTTGAAATGCAGCCCCACACCAAACATCAGGAAGACGACACCCACCTGGGCGAGTTGGTACAGCGTCTCCGTGTCCGCCCGGTACCCCGGCGTGAACGGCCCGACCGCCATCCCAGCGACGAGATAGCCCACGACCGGAGAGAGCCGCAGGCTGCGCGCACCCAGCCCGCCAGCCAGGGCGAGCGCCAACGCGACTGCGACGTCAACCAACAACCCGGGGCCGTGCATCGGGGGAGCATACCCGACCGCCCGCGTCCACTCTGTTTCGTCGGCGGGCGTTCGCCGCTGCCGCCGCGCTAACCCTCTCGCACCACGCGAGTCAGCGGACGCCCTGAAGCCCACAATTCCAGTTGTTCCGCGAAGATCGTGTTGAAGCGTCCCGCGTTGCCTGCGGAGACGTTTGAGTCATGCGGAGTCAGGATGACGTTCTCGAGATCCCAGAGCGGCGAGGACTCCGGGAGTGGCTCGGTCTCGAAGACATCCAGGTAGGCCCCGCCGAGGTGCCCCGAGCGCAGTGACTCCACCAACGCGGCCTCGTCCACCAGCGCCCCGCGGCCGACGTTGAGCAGGTGCGCCCCACGCGGCAGGAGCGCGAGCGCCTCGCCGTCGATGAGGTGACGGGTCTGCGGCGTCAGCGGCAGGGTCAGCGCGAGCCAGTCGGTGCGCGGTAGGACCTCACGGAGGCGGTCGGGTGGCACCCACTCGTCGATCCCGTCGGTTGGCCCGGCTGGGGTCCGACGGACGCCGACGACGTGAAGCCCGAATGCTCGCGCAAAGCGGGCGACGTGTGAGCCGATGGAGCCGAGTCCGACGACGGTGATGGTCTGGCCTCGCAGGTCCGGCGGCGAGTGCTGCTGGCGCAGCCACTCATGCCGGCGCTGGAGGGCCATCCAGCGCGGGAACCCTCGGTTGAGGGCCAGCATTCCAGCGATGGCCGTCTGTGCGATCGGTTCGGAGGCAGCCCCAGAGGAGTTTGTGACGGTCACGCCGCGGGCCATCAGTTCGCGAAAGATCGGTGTATCGGTCCCCGCGAACCCGATGTGCAACCACTCCAGGTTTGGCGCCCTCCGCGCCGTTCCGAACCCACGTCGCTCAAGGCGCGCGTCGGCGATCACGTCAGTGGAGATGAATGCTGCCCGGATAGAGCCGAGCGTTTCTTCGGGGAGCACGCCGCTCTCGCCGTCCGGGATCAGGACCGCCTCGATGGGATTGCCGTCCGAGGCCGCCGGGTCACGCAGCCGGGCCAGCAGAGCGGCGTGCTGCTTCGCCATCGCCTCGGACAGGAGCAGCCCTCGCACCCTAGCGGCCCGCGGTGCAGTTCTTCTGGACCCAGGTGGTGATGTTCGTGCCTGCCTGCTGCAACTCCGGGGCGGCCATGGCCTGCATGGCCTTCTGCGCTTCGGGGTCGGTGGCCACCTTCATCATGTCGTAGTTTGCCTTGGCGAGGACCGTCGCGAACTCGGACCAGAACTTCGCGAAGACCTGGAAGTCGGCCTTGATCTCGGACGGGGCCGTGTCACCCAGCGTCTTCAGGTAGGTCGTGGTGGTGTCCACGCTCTGCTTGATGTCCGCCGGGGACGTGGACGGGGTCGTCAGCCTGGCGCTCTGCGAGGCCAGCGTGGCCCAGTCCCCGCAGAAGCGGCCGCCAGCGAGGGCGGCACCAACCCCGGCTCCGCCTGCAGCCCCGGCGCCCGCCGTAGTGGCCGTGGATGTCGCCGTCGAAGCGGCCGCCGCCGCCGTGGGCGTGGCCGTCGCCGCCGGCTCCGGATCATCGCTGCACGCGACGATCAGGGCGGCAAAGGCGATGACTGCGATGAGCGACGTGCGGGTGCGAGGCATGCGGTCCACCTTCCGGACGAGCGAGGTCACGAACCGCAGCCGCCCGCATGGGTCGCGTGGAGAGAGGATAGCGTGCTGACGCCTCAGCGCCTGACTGCGTCGGGCGATACCGCCTTGAGCGCTTGGGCGAGGACAGCTAGGCCGGGCGGAACACCGGGATGGGGTACTCGCCCGAGTCCTGCGGCTCAAACTCGACCTTCACACGCTGGCCGACCTTGATGTCTTTCGTCGGGTCACCGACACCGACGATGTTCGTCAGCATCCGGAAGCCCTCGTCGAGGTCCACGTACGCCACGGCGTACGCGCCGAGTTCGGCAAAGGCGGGCACGCGGTTCTGGCGGACGACCGAGTACGTGTAGACCGTGCCCAGCCCGGCGGAGACCCGCACGTCAAGGGCCTCGCCCCCGCACTCGTGACAGTGCGTCCGCGGGGTGAACACGACGGACGAGCAGGCACGGCAGACCTGGTACGTCAGTTCGCCCCGTTTCGCGGCGTCCCAATACGCCTGCGTGTTCGCTTCGGGGAAAGTCGGTTGAGGTCGGTTGGGCATCGCTCGGTCCTTTCGAGGACGGGCTGTCCGGAGATCTAGTCAGCGGCCATGACGATGGTGCCACCGGCGTGCGTGCCCCCGAGGAGGCCGCCGTTCCCGTGGGCCACCGCGAGTTTCGCGTTCGGCACCTGCGATGTGCTTTCGCCTCGGAGCTGACGGGCGCTCTCCAGCAGGAGGAAGAGGCCGCGCATCCCCGGGTGGTTCGAGGAGAGGCCGCCGCCGTCGGTATTCAGCGTCAGGCCGGGCTTGTCCCATCGCAGGTGGCCGTCCGCTACGAACGGGCCGGCCTCCCCCTTCTTGCAGAAGCCGAGGTCTTCGAGCATCACGGCGACCGTGATTGTGAACGAGTCGTAGATCATCGCGATGTCGATCTCGCCCGGCGTCACCTGGGCCTCACCAAACGCGCGCGGGGCGCTCTGGGCCGCGGCGCTGGTGGTGATGTCGCCGCCGTTGCGGCGGTACTGGGTCGCCTCGCCGCTGCCGATCACCCACACGGGCTTTTTCTTCGTCGCGCGCGCCACAGAGGGGCTGGCCAGGACCAACGCGCCCCCACCGTCGCTGACCATGCAGCACTCGAGCAGATGAAGCGGGTCCGCGATCATGCGCGATTCAAGGACATCCTGCGTCGTGATCTCGCGGACGTTCATGAACTGCAGGTCGTTCATCGCCTGCACGGCCTCGGGGTTCCGCATCGCATGCGCACGGGTCGCCACGGCGATCTGCGCCAGTTGCTCTGAAGTGGTCCCGTACTCGTGCATGTGGCGCATCGCGACCATCGCGTAGTTCGAGATCAGCGTTGAGCCGTACGGGTTCTCCATGTTGGACTGCCACGTCCCGGCCGCACGCGGCCCGC
>CAZVNJ010000010.1:0-68621 GCA_964628985.1 uncultured Dehalococcoides sp. | reverse complement strand
ACCGCGTCGTCTACGACATCACCTCCAAACCGCCAGGCACGATCGAGTGGGAGTAGTCGAGTGGGCATGAACGTCATTCTCCTCGGCAGCGGCGGGCGCGAGCACGCCATCGCCTGGCGGCTCGCCCAGTCCTCGCTCCTCAGCAAACTCTGGGTTGCCCCCGGCAACGCAGGCACCTCGTTGTTCGGCGAGAGCGTCGAGGGTGTCCGCATCACCGAGCCCGCCGATGTCGTCGCGCTCGCCGAGCGGGTGAAGGCGGACCTTGTCGTCGTCGCGCCCGACGACCCGCTCGCCGCGGGCGTTGTGGACGCCCTCGATGCCGCCGGCATCCCAGCGTTCGGCCCCACGAAGGCCGCCGACGAGATCGAGTGGTCGAAGTCCTACGCGAAGTCGCTTATGCGCGAGGCCGGCATCGCCACCGCCGCGGCGCAGTCCTTCGACGATCCCGAACGGGCCATCGAGTACGCCTGGAGCCTCCACGGCCCCTGCGTCGTGAAGGCAGACGGCCTTTCGCTCGGCAAGGGCGTGACCGTGTGCGACAACACCGAGCAGGCCGTCGCCGCCATCGATGCGGCCATGCGCGGCGGCGCATTCGGCGCGGCCGGCTCGCGCGTCGTCATCGAGGAGCGCATGTACGGCCGCGAGACCTCGGCGCATGCCTTCTCTGACGGCATCACGGTCCGCCACATGCCGTTCTCCTGCGACCACAAGCCCGCGCTCGACGGTGACCGAGGCCCCAACACGGGCGGCATGGGCGTCTACTCGCCCCCAGGCTGGCTCGACCCCGCCATCGCTGAGACGATCCGCACGCAGGTGACCGAGCGCACCCTCGCGGCTCTACGCGCCGCCGGCCGGCCGTTCCGAGGCGTCCTCTACCCCGGGATGATGGTCACCCCGGACGGCCCGAAGGTGGTCGAGTTCAATGCCCGCTTCGGCGACCCGGAGGCCGAGGTGCTCCTGCCGCGGCTGCGCAGCGACCTCCTCGCGATCTGCGACGCGGTCGCCCATGGCCGCCTCGCGGACGTCCCCGTCGAGTGGGACGACGTGGCTACCGTCGGCGTAATGATGGCCTCCGGCGGCTATCCCGGCTCCTACACCACCGGTCACCCAATCGAGGGCGTCGGTGACGTGGACGAGGACGTGCAGGTCTTCATCGCGGGCGCCCGGTACGACGCGCAGGGCCGCCTCGTCACCGCGGGCGGGCGCGTGCTCTGCGTCGTCGCGCGCGGCGCGACCGTCGCTGAGGCGCGAGCGCACGCCTACGAGAACGTGCAGCGCATCCGCTTCCAGGGCGCGTACTACCGCACTGACATCGCCGCGCGCGCTGACGAACCGCTCGGCGTCCCGAGCGCCCGATGATGGCCGCCATTGAGGTGCGCTGCCCCATGCGCGAATGCCGCAAGCGCATCGACCTCGATGCCGTGCCGGCGCCGCCGGCCCAGCCCGAGCGGCCACCCTGCCTGCATTTCATCACCGCCTGGGGCGGCAGCCGAGGCGACCGCGCCACCGCCGTGCTCTGGGCGTTGAACGGCAACCGCGAGTTCCAGATCCGCAACCTCCGCGCAGCTGATGTCGAGCCCCGCCGCGTCGACGCCGTGCGGCCCGCGCTGGATCTCGCCGCCGCCCGCTTCGCGCACGAGGTCGACGCCGGCGACGGCGCGGGCGCCCTCTTTGGCGATCAGCACGAGCGCAACCGGGTCGCCTTCGACTTCGCGCAGGCGATCCTCGGCCCGGACCCCTCCGTCCCCACGACCCGTGGCGGGGAGGCGATATGAGCGAGCCCGCCGTCCGCGCCGCCGAAGCGATGCGCCCCGTCGAGATGGTGCCCGGCGTTGTCCGCCGCACCCTCGCCTCCGGCGACAGCCTCACCCTCTGCCAGTTCGACCTCGCAGCCGGCGCCGTCGTCCCGGAGCACACTCACCCGCACGAGCAGGCGGGCACCGTCGCCAGCGGCCGCATCCTCCTCCGCGTCGGCGGCGAGGGCGCCCCGGACCGTGAGGTCACCCCCGGTGGCGCCTATCTCATCCCGGGCGGCGCGCCGCATCTCGTGCGCGCCATCGAGGCCTCCCGCCTGATCGAAGTCTTTGCGCCTGTCCGTGAGGAGTTCGCGCATGACTACGACTAACCTCGATCTGGGCTCCAGTCAGCCCGCCGCAGCGCCCGTCTCCCCGGAGGTGCGCCCATGATCCCTCGATACTCCCGTCCCGAGATGACGCGCGTCTGGTCGGACGACCGCAAGTTCGAGCTGTGGCTCAAGGTGGAGGTCGCCGCGGTACAGGCATGGGGCGCCGAGGGCGTCGCGCCTGCCGAGGACGTCGCGAAGGTCGTCGCGAATGCGAAGGTCGATGTCGCCGCGGTCAACCGCTACATCGAGGAGACCCATCACGACGTCACCGCCTTCCTCCGCTCCGTTGCGGAGTCGCTCGGGCCGGAATCGCGTTGGGTCCACTATGGCCTTACCTCGAATGATGTCTGGGACACCGCGACCTGTCTCCAGATGGTCGAGGCACTCGACCTGATCATCGCGGGCGTCGTCCGCCTGCGCGAGGTGGTCGCTCGCCGCGCGCTGCAGCACAAGGACACGCTCTGCATCGGCCGCACGCACGGCGTGCACGCGGAGCCCACGACGTTCGGGATGAAGCTCGCCGTCTGGGTGGAGGAACTGCGACGCCAGGAGGAGCGCCTGGCGCTGGCCCGCAAGCACATCGCCGTGGGCCAGATGTCCGGCCCGGTCGGCACGCACGCCTCGGTGCCACCGAGTGTGGAGGAATATGCCTGCGCGGCGCTCGGGCTCGAGGTGGCGAAGGTGACGACGCAGGTGATCCAGCGTGACCGCCACGCCTTCTACGTGGAGGTGCTCGCGGGCGTCGGCGCATCCCTCGAGAAGTTCGCGACGGAGATCCGCGGCCTCCAGCGCACGGACATCCTCGAGGCCGAGGAGCCGTTCGACGAGGGCGGCCAGACCGGCTCCTCCTCGATGCCGCACAAGCGCAACCCTGAACTCTGCGAGCGGGTCTGCGGCATCGCCCGCACCCTGCGCGGCTATGCCAGCACAGCCCTCGAGAACGTGGCCCTCTGGCACGAGCGCGACATCTCTCACTCCAGCGCGGAGCGGATCATCCTGCCCGACGCCTGCGGCCTGCTCGACTACGCGCTGCACATCTTCACCGGGGTGATGGACGGCCTGGTCGTCTACCCAGAACGGATGGCGCGCAACGTCGAGCGCACGCAGGGCCTCATCTACTCCTCCAAGGTGCTCAACGCCCTGCTGGAGTCTGGCATGACGCGCGAGGCTGCCTACAACATCGTGAAGCGCAACTCGATGACGGCGTGGCGCGAGGAGCGTCCTCTGCGCGCCCTCCTCGACGCCGACCCGGAGGTACACACGCGCCTCACTGCTGCGCAACTCGATGCCATCTTCGACCCGCAGGCCTTCCTCGTCTGGGTGGACGAGACCTTCCGCCGCATCGGCCTGCTGGAGTCACCGAAGGTCGCGCCGAAGACGCCGGCGAAGGCCGGACGATGACCTCGCTGGCGTACGGGCCGATCCAGCGCGAGCGACCAGGAAGTGGAGTGACTAGATGACCTCGAAGGCCGCCGAGCCCCCGATGCTCTCGACCGACCTGCCGCTGCCGAAGGTGCACCAGGGCAAGGTGCGCGACCTCTACGCGCTACCCGGCGATCGCCTCCTGCTCGTCGCCACCGACCGCCTCTCCGCCTTCGACGTCGTCATGCCAAACGGCATTCCGCGTAAGGGCGAAGTCCTCACCCGGCTCTCCGCCTACTGGTACGGGCGCACCTCCGAGGTCGTGCCCAGCGCCTTCGTGGCAATCCTCGATGCCTCCAACGCCGCCGAGTTCGGCGTCACCGATCCGCGCTACTTCGGCCGCAGCATGGTGATGCGGCGCGCCGAGGTGCTGAAGGTCGAGTGCGTCGTGCGCGGCTACCTCACCGGGAGCGGCTGGAAGGACTACCTCGCGAGCGGCGTCGTCTCCGGCAACGTCCTCCCGCCGGGCCTCAAGATGTGCGACCGCCTGATGGACCCGCTCTTCACCCCGTCCTCCAAGGCCGAACCGCCCGCGCACGACGCGCCGATGACCTACCAGGAAGTCGAGGCGCTGCTCGGCGAAGCCGTCGCCAACGCCATCAAACTGCGGTCGCTCGCGCTCTATCGCTACGGCGCCCACGTCTGCGCGGAGCGCGGCATCCTGGTCGCGGACACGAAGTACGAGTTCGGCATGCTGGACGGCGAACCGGTCCTGGTCGATGAGGTCATGACGCCGGATTCCAGCCGCTTCTGGCCCGCCGACCAGTACGAGCCAGGCCACGACCAGCCCTCCTTCGACAAGCAGCCTCTGCGCGACTGGCTCGAAGCCACCGGCTGGCCGAAGACGCCCCCCGCCCCCGTCCTCCCACCCGAGATCGTCGCCTCCACCTCCGCACGTTACATCGAGGCCTACCGACGCATCACCGGCAACGACCTGCCGCCACCTGCAGCCTGAGCCGCCTCAACCGGACCGAGCACCGAGGAGACCCGATGCCCCGCTACATCGCCCACGTGAACGTCATGCTCCGTCCGCTGGTCAACGACCCGCAGGGCCTCGCCGTCGCGGGCGGCCTCCAGTCCCTCGGCTTCACCGGCGTCCAGTCCGTCCGCGCCGGCAAACGCATCGACATCACCCTCGAAGCCGCCTCTGAAGCGGACGCGACCACCGCCGTCCGCTCCATGTGCCAGCAGTTGCTGGCCAACCCCGTGATCGAGGACTTCGAGTTCGAAGTCGCCGCACTCGCGAAGGCGTAGGTCCGGACGGATGGAGATCCCTCGGGAGATAGTCGCTGTTGTCCGGGAAGAACGGTGGCCTGGATCGAGGAGCGATGCCGACTCGAATTGGCGATCGACCCAGACTCCATCCTCTATTTGAGGTTATTGGGCCGGACGCCGGAGGAGATGGCCTCGCACGGGGCTAGCGTGCCAGAGGCCTATGCAAAGTACCATCCTGACTTCGTCGACTCCGAGAGGTTGCTCCTCGCCGCATTGCGCGCCTATAACCGGGCGTTCAAGCGCTCCGGGATGGCTGACCCGATCGCGCGAGAAGGCCGCTCCCGCCTACGCGATCACTTTGGGTACACCTACGACCGACACTGCTACTGCGGCGAGCCGCTCTCTGATGCCCCTGAGGACAACAGTGGGCGGTGTCCGGATTGTCGTTGGTATCGATGCACCCTATGCGATGGATGTGGGTGTACTTACAACGCGCACTCGGCGCAATGAGGTTCACGCGGTTGCGCTAACAGACGCTACGCGCACGAGTCCCGGGCAGAGGAGCAGGTGGCCTCGCCGCAGGGCACTCCCAGACAGGAATCAACTCGTCGCGGACGAAGTGCGGTAGCGCGATCGGTGGGCACTCCGGCTCATCGAAGTGCACCTGGACCGCTTCCGGCACGTTCGCTCGTGGCTCCTCGAACGCGTCGGCCTGCGTGAACCCTCGCCGGTACGCCCGTCTTCATAGCCCTCGGTTGTGGGGGGCAACTTCACTCCTCCGTGGTACTCGTGCATACTGCCCGCTTCCTGGTTTGCTTGTGGTATTACAACGGCATGCCAGAAGCCCGACCTCCGTGGGAACTAGTCGCAGGTGATTGTCATTGGCAAACACCGTCTGCGTTGGAGAACTCCGTTTATCGGCTGATCAACGCTTGGGGAATCGCTCCTCCCATCCGGCAATATCGAGTGTGGCTCGTTCCGGGCCGCGATCGTTCAACCCGTGCTGACCGCCGTTTCGCCTGCCTTGACCTCGCGTGGCCGGACGTCAAGCTCGGGGCCGAGGTCGACGGACCACACCACGCGGAGCAAGTGAGGCTTGATCGACAACGCACTCGCGAGCTGAAAGACGAAGGCTGGCGGATTGTCCGCTTCCGCCTTAGGGATCTCGCTCGAAACCGCGAGCAGTTCGTCGCAACCAGCGCAGCGTTTCCAGATCTGCGGATGCTTTGGGTCGGTGAGCTTCTGGAGGCTTTCCTGATTCAAGCCGAGCGAGAAACAAAAGAAGTAGCTATGAGTCGGACATTGGGAATATTCAAGGACGCCTGGTCTGGTCGCCCTGCACCGGAATGGAATCACTCGCTCATCATCTCCTGGGCATCGTTTACCACAGAAGCCGTCCAAGCCCGTGAGAGGACGGTTGACTCTTAAGAGGTGCTCAGCCGGACACCGGGAGGAGATTCGCGCCGAGCTCCGCACTCCCCCTTCCGGGACCCGCTCGCCCTCGCGATCACTGCTTGCTCCAAGCCCTTTCCCAGTGGCTCAGCTCCGCGCCATCCCGCCCTTCGCCCTCGCGCCCTTCGCCCTCGCGCCGCCAGGTGTGAGCCTGCGCGCCGGGACGCCCTGCCCGATCGCGGGATCCGCCCCAACCACGAGGCGCGTGGGCGCGTCCCTAGGAAGGAAATCCTGTCTAGGGACTCGCGATCCTGAATCTGGCCTAGACAGTGACTGACTGTCTAGGAATCACGCGAGATCGAATCCTGCAGAAGGTGGGCCGACGTGAAAAATTCGAGCGATTCCGCCTGCTCAGCGCGTCCAGCCCGGGATGAACCCGAAGTCAATCCGGTTCCAGTCCGGGTGCCCCATCGCGGGCGAGTAGGGGCCGAGGTTCTCGCCGTTGATCGCGATCAGCATCGTCTTGCCCTTGTCCGTCCACACCTGCACGCGCTGAGCGCCGTCCCACGCCTGGCGCTGTCGTGCACGGAGTGTCCCGTCGAACTGCACGACGCCGTCGACTGTCACGCGCACCAGCGAGTCCTCCTGCGCCGCCAGCCCGACGGTCACCCGTCCCGGCGCGGGCTTCACCACCGGCGGACCAAACGGCTCGTTCGCCGGCGCCGCAGCAACGCCACCCGGCGTCCTCTCCTCCGGCCCGAGGTTCATCAGCGCGACAGCGCCCCCTAGCACAATCACCGCGGCAGCGGCCCCAATCGGGATCCCGAGCGCCAGCGGCACCCGCCGCCGTGTCGGTTGCACCCGACGCTCGCGCCTCTTCCTCGCGGTTGGGAGGCGGGCCGGCAATGGGGGCGGCAGCGGCGTGAGGTCATCCGGTACTACGTCCTCCGCAACCGCAGCGCGAGGCACCTCAGTGGGCTCGACGTTGGGCGGCTCGATGGGGTCGCGGTCGTCGGTTCGCCCACGCCCCGCCGGGGCGAGTTCGAGGACGGGCGCGCGTAGCTCGGCCCGGAGCGCGCGGAACGCCGAGAGCAGGAAGAGGTACAGCACAGCCACCACGCCGATACGCAGCACGAGCAGCACGATCGGCCAAGCTTCGTCCACCATCCGCGTCACTTTCGCTCCACCGCCTGACCGGAGCCACTCCGGTAGGCTGGATCGAGCATACCCACCGAGCGCCGGCCAGGAGTGCCCGTTGACGACCGCACCGTCGACCAGCCCGCCGCACCTTGGCCGCCGCACCACGCTTCAGTCGGCGCTGCTGCTGGTCTGTCCTGCGTTGCTCCTCGCCGCCGCACCGGCCCTCGTCCTGGCATCCACCGAGGTCAGCGTGGACCCGGTCTTGGTCGTCACAATGGCCGTCGTCGCATCACTGCCCCTCGTCACACCGCTCGTGCTGCGGGTCGTCGGCCGGGCCTGGGATCCTCAATTGCTGTCCCCCGCCTGGGTGCTCTGCGCCCTCGGACTCGCCGTCATCGCGCGCGTCCAGCCTGCGATCCTCGCCACGCAGATGCTCTGGATCACCATCGGCTGGTCCGCCTTCATCGCCTTCGCGGGGTTCCCGCCGCTCCTCGATTGGCTGCGACGCTTCCGCTATCTGCTGATCGCCTTCGGCCTGCTGCTCGCTGGGGCGACGCTCCTGCTGGGGGCCGACGTCACCGGACAGGGCGCGCGACTCTGGCTCCAGGTCGGGCCGATCACCGTCCAACCCGCGGAACTGCTGCGCATCCTCCTCGTCGCCTTCCTCGCCGGCCACCTCGCCGAGCACCCGGCACACGAGGCGTGGCTGGGTCTCCGCGCCCGCATCCCCGCACCGGCGTACTGGCTGCCGATCCTCGGCGTCCTCGGGATCACGGTGATCGCCGTGGTGGCGCAGCGCGACTTCGGCCCGGCCCTCATCTTTGGCGCGTCTGCGATGGCGATGCTCTACGCGGCGACACGGCGGCGCGATTACCTCGTCCTGGCGATCGTGGTCATCCTCTTGCTCGGCCTGCTGGCCTTCTTCGGCTCCGCACGCATCCAGGACCGCTTCGACGCCTGGCTCGACCCGTGGGCGGATCCACGAGGGGCGGGGTACCAGTCCTTGCAGGCGGTCGGCGGCTTCGTCTTCGGTGGCGTCTTCGGCGCGGGTCCTGGCTACGGCAACCCGGGGCTCATTCCGGCAGCACACACGGACTACCCCCTGGCGGTGATCGGCGAGGAGTGGGGGCTGCTCGGGTCGCTCGCCGTCGTGATGCTGTACGGGTTGTTCGTGATTCGCGCCCTCGCCCGATCGCGGGTGATCGAGGACGCGTTCGGGCAGTTGCTGAGCGTCGGCCTCGCGATCAGCCTTGGCGCGCAGGTGCTGATCGTCTTCAGCGGCGTACTCCGCCTGCTCCCGCTGACCGGCCTCACGAGCCCGTTTCTCTCGTACGGCGGCAGTTCGATGGTCGTCGGCTGGGTCATGCTCGCCCTGCTCACCAGCGCTGGCGCACCGGAGGGCCGTCGACTCCCGCCCGTCCCCCGCATCGAGGTGCCCGTCCGCGAACTCGGGCTTGCGCTGCTGGCGGGCTTCTTCGTCGTCTCGCTCGGCCTCGGCTACTGGCACGTCGTGCGGCGGGACCTCGCCTCGGAACCTGCCGTGAGCGGCGAGCGCCTCCGCCGGGAGTCTGACCGCGTGGCACGGGGCCGCATCCTCGACCGTAACGGCCAGGTCCTCGCAGAGACGGTTACCGCCGCCAACGGTGAGCGCCAGCGCGTCTATCGGGCGCCCGGCGCGGTACACGTGCTCGGCTTCGACTCCGCTCAGGTGGGCGCAAGCGGCGTCGAGGGGGTGCGTGCCGACGCCCTCGTGGGCCGCACGGCTCCGACGCTGCGGAGTACGTGGCAGGACCTCCTCCGCGAACGCCGAAACGGCGAGGACGTCCGCCTCACGCTCGACCTCCGCATCCAGCAGGCCGCTGAGAAGGCCCTCGGATCCTCGCCTGGCGCCGTCGTCGCCATCGACCCGCGCACGGGCGACGTGCTGGCGATGGTCAGCGCACCGATCTTCAACCCCGGCTTCAGCGAAGAGGAATGGGTCGCACTGAGGAGCGACCCGAAGGCGCCACTGCTCAACCGCGCGACACAAGGACTCTACCCGCCCGGCTCCACGTTCAAGACCGTGACGATGGCCGCGGCGCTCGAGGCCAAACTGACCGATCCGCGCGCTCCGGTGTCATGCCCCGAAGAGGTCTTCATCAACGGGGTCCGCATCACCAGCCGAAACGAGCCGCCGGGCAAGCGTACGCAGAACGCCTCGGACGCCTTCGCGTACTCATGCAACACGTTCTTCGCCGAACTGGGAATCAAGGTCGGTGCAGATCGCCTGCGCGACATGTCGCGCGCGCTCGGCCTGACTGAGGCGGTCCCCTTTCCCTTGCCGACCGTTTCCGGCCGGCTCAACACCACCGAGAAGTTCCTCGATAGCGGCGCCGGCCTTGCCGCCAGCGCTTTCGGACAGGGCGAATTGCAGTTCACCCCGCTTCACCTCGCGCTCGTGACGGCGGCCGTCGCGAACGGGGGCGTCGTCCCCCGCCCCCGCCTCTTCCTTGACGAGCCGACGCAGGACTGGCGGCGCGCGATGTCCCCGGCGACCGCCGAGGCGCTGAAGGCGATGATGGAGCACGGCGTGCGGGACGGCTGGGCCTCGACCGTGGCGGTCAGCGGCGTCCGCGTCGGCGGCAAGACCGGGTCCGCGGAGGTCGCCCCGACGGACGACTCGCACGCGCTCTTCATCGCCTTCGCCCCCGTCGAGGACGCGGAAATCGCCGTCGCCGTGGTCAAGGAGTTCGCGGGCTCCGGCTCGCAGCAGGCAGGCCCCATCGCCCGCGCAGTCATCGATGCCTGGAAGGCCACGCGTTGACGGAGGGCGGCAGCCAGAGGAGTACCCTCGATCCATGGCGACGCCATCGATTACGCTCGATGTAGGCGGACGGGCCGTCCGGGTCACCAACCCGGACAAGGTCTACTTCCCCGAGGCTGGCTTCACGAAGCGCGACCTCATCGAGTACTACCTCGCCGTCGGCGAGGCCGCCCTCCGCGGCGTCCACCGCCGGCCGATGGTGCTCAAGCGCTACGTGAACGGCATCGGCGAGGACCCGTTCTTCCAGAAGCGCGCCCCCGACAAGCGCCCCGACTGGGTCAACACGACACGCATCACCTACCCGAGCGGTCGTTCGGCGGACATGGTCGTGGCGGACGAAGTCGCGGACATCATCTGGATGGCGAACCTCGGTTGCATCGACCTCAACCCCTGGCCCGTGCGTAGTGACGACGTTGACCATCCGGACGAACTGCGCGTGGACCTCGACCCCACCCCCGAAGCGGGCTTCGACGCCGTCCGACAGGTGGCCGCGCTTACCGGCGAAGTACTGAAGGAACTCGGCTACCGCGGGTATCCGAAGACCTCCGGATCGCGCGGCATCCACATCAACGTCCGCATCGAGCCCCGCTGGGACTTCTCCGACGTGCGACGAGCCGCCCTCGCCCTCGGGCGCGAGGTGGAACGCCGGGCGCCAGACCTCGCGACCACGGCGTGGTGGAAGGAGGAGCGGCACGGGGTGTTCATCGACTACAACCAGAACGCACGCGACCGCACCGTCGCATCCGCGTACTCGGTGCGAGCCAAGCCGGACGGTCGCGTCTCCTGCCCGCTTGAGTGGGACGAGGTGCCCGAGGTGGACGCGGCCGCGTTCACCCTCGCGACCGTTCCCGCACGCCTCCGCGAGCGAGGAGACCCGGGAGCCACGATCGACGATGTGCAGCACTCGCTGCAGCCGCTGCTCGACCTCGTCGCCCAACATGAGCGCGAAGGTCAGGGCGACGCCCCGTGGCCGCCACAGTTCCGGAAGCAGCCCGGTGAGCCGCCTCGCGTTCAGCCGAGCCGGGCGAAGAAGCCAGGCGCGACGCGCAGCCGGCGCAAGCCCTCCGAGGCCTAGCCGGGCAGCAGCAGGTCGCGCAGTTCGGCCGGCACCGCCGTGCCGAGTTGGTCGTAGGTGCAGTCCTCGGCTGGCTTGTCAGGACGCCAGCGTTGAAACGTCGTGCCGTGGCGGAATCGGTCACCCTGCAGGTGGTCGAAGGCGACCTCGCAGACAAGTACGGGCCGCAGCCGCACCCAGGAGACGTCCTTACCGCTGCTCCATCGGCTGGGCGTCCCCGGCGTCCGGCCGTGCCCAAACCCCTGGCCTTCGTCTTCGGTTACCAAGGGGCCGAGGCGCGCCACGAGCGCCCGCTTCTCCGGCGCCTTGAAACTCGAGGTGTGCCCCACGTGGTGCAGGACGCCGGACGCGTCGTAGAGGCCGAGGAGAAGCGAGCCGACCGCCGTCCCCTGCTGGTCCTTCGCCCAGCGGAACCCCGCGACGACGCAGTCGGCGGTGCGGCGGTGCTTCACCTTCACGAGCGCGCGGACACCGGGCTGATAGGCAGCGTCCTCGCGCTTCGCGATCACGCCGTCAAAGCCCGCTCCCTCGAAGCGATGGAACCAGTCGACGGCGAGCGCATGGTCCGTCGTCGAGGGCGATCGATACAAGGGTGGCGTGTCAGCCGGCAGCAGCGTCTGTAGCCGCTGGTGCCGCTCCCTAAACGGGCGTGGGCGGAGGTCCTCCTCGCCCTCGGCGACGAGGTCGAAGGCGACGAACTGCGCCGGCGTCTCCACGGAGAGTTTGCGCACACGCGACTCCGCCGGGTGCAGGCGCATCTGCAGCAGGTCGAAACTGAGCCCGTGCTCGGTCATCACGACGATCTCGCCGTCGAGCACCACAGGCGCCGGAAGTACTTCGGCCAACCCTGAGACGACCTCAGGGAAGTATCGACCGAGCGGACGCAGGTCCCGACTCTGGAGGTAGACCTCAGTGCCGTCGAAGAAGACGAGCGTGCGGAACCCGTCCCATTTCGGCTCGTATCGCCAGCCGCTGCCAGCCGGGATCTCGTCCTGGCTGGCCGAGAGCATGGGTTCCAGCGGCGGCTGGAACGGGAGTTCGAGTGCCATGTGACGATCCTAGGTGCTTCCCATTCCTGTGGGCTTGCCTCGGCGGAGGGCGAGGGCCAGACTCAGCCGATGCGCGTGCCACTGCTCCCGTCTCTCAACCTCGCCACCAAGGTCGCGCTAGTCGCCCTGCTGGCATTCGGAGCGTTCTCTGGCCTTGACCAGTTCGAAGGCAAGGCGTTTGGCTCGCGCCTCGCCACCTATCCGCTCGCAGTGCTGGTGTTGCCAGCCCTCTGGGCCGCGAGGCGGATGCACCCTCGATACCCGCATGGGGCGGACGTACTGCTGGGACTGCCGTTTCTGATCGACGTTTCGGGAAACGCCCTCGACGTCTACGACACTGTCGAGTGGTGGGATGACGCGAACCACTTCGTGAACTGGTGGCTGCTCTCGAGCGGGGCCGGGGCGCTCCTCCTGCGGCATCGGCTGGGGCGGCTGACGACGGCGGGGATCGTGCTCGGTTTCGGGGCGGTGAGCGCCATCCTGTGGGAACTCGCCGAGTACGTCTCGTTCATCCGGAACTCACCTGAACTGGCAACGGCGTACACGGACACCCTCGGCGACCTCGGCCTCGGTCTGGCGGGGTCAGCATGCGCGGCTATGGTGGCGTCTCTCCTCGCCAGGGAACTGACAGTTGACGCCTTCTCAGGAGCTCAGAGGCACGAATGAGGTGCAGGCGCTGCCCTGGGCCGCCCGGTAGCCAGTGAGGAAAGCGTCGCGACGCTGCTCGGCTGATCCGTGCGTCCATGACTCCGGGTCCACGCGTCCCTGCGTCTTCTGCTGGATGCGGTCGTCCCCGACGGCCGCGGCCGCGTTCAGCGCCTGGTCGAGTTCTCGTTCTGAGATCGAGAAGTTGCCGGCCTGGTTGGCGAGGGCGCTCCAGGCACCCGCGTAGCAGTCCGCCTGCAGTTCGACACCGATCGCGAGCGCCTGCGCGTCTCCGCCTCGTTGTTGCGCCGCCCGCACGCGGGGCTCGGTGCCCGTGAGCGTCTGGATGTGGTGGCCCACCTCGTGCGCGACTATGTACGTCTGCGCGTAACGGCCCTGCGCACCGAACTGCTGCTGGAGCGCGGCGAGGAAGCCGAGGTCGAAGTACACACTCCGGTCCAGCGGACAGTAGAACGGGCCCACCTCGGAGGAGGCTGTCCCGCAGGCGGTTGAGACGGCCTGTTCGAAGAAGACGAGGCGTGGCTTCTCGTAGCCGCCGTCCGCAAACTGGGACGCCCAGACTTCGTTGATCTCGTTGTACGACTTGATGAGGTAGCAGTCGTCGTACCGCTCGATGGCACCCTCGGAGTTGCAGCGAGCGCTGAGTTCGGCGGTGCTTTCGCCAGTCCCCTGGCTGGAGGTGCTGTCGGTCAGAAAGGAAGACTCTCCGCCACCTCCGAGCACGTTCACCAGCAAGACGAGGATCACGCCGACGATCCCGAGGCCGCCCCCACCGAGCGCGATGGGCGCTCCGAGGCCACGCCCGCGGCGGTCGTCGACTCCTGACACATCTACCTTGAGGTCATCGAAGGAGGGCATGCGGACACTCCTGTGCTGGACAGCACTCACACGCAGGAGGGTCCCCGTCGCCGGAGACCCTCCCGAGTGGTGTTGCGTTGCTGCTCTCCCACTGACGACAGGGTATGTCGTGTCCCCTCGCGGGCCGGTAACCGGGCGCTCGTGCAGCATTGCGGTTTCGTGAACGCTGCGCCCTAGACGGCGCTGACCTGGGCCTCCGGATCGCCTCGCGTCGCTCGCCCCTCGGCGTGTTGCATGCTGATGACCAACACCACGAGCGGCAGCGCGTAGAGGGCTAGCCCCCACAGCCATGCGTCGAGGAAGGAGAACCCCCCGGGAAGCACAGAGAACATGTGCCACGGGCGATCGTTGAAGGCATGCAGGAACACCTCTGCGCTGACTTTCGGGATGAGGAGCGCAAGCCCCACGAGCGCGGTGGCCTTCACACTGTGCAGCATCTGCTGATGACCGCTCAGTACACGGAAGATCATGTACGTCAGATAAATGCTCTCAAACACGTTCGGGAACACGATCAGCAGCCAGCGATGGCCGAGCATGATCGCGGCCACCACTCCGGCCGTCCGCCAGGCGAATGTCCCCAGCGCCAACCATCTCGCCCGCCGGTCCGGCCACTGCAACACCACGATCAGGGCGATCGCGAGGCAGATCAGGTCGACCGACTTGTCCCATGACTGGTACAGGTCCTGGTCCGCAGCGCTGCGGTCCGCCATGCCCAGCCAGAACCAGTCCCACTTGTCGACCTCCAGCGACACGACGAATCCGGCCAGCGGATAACGAAGGATCAACAGCGATGCGACAAGCCGGACCACTGTGACCGCAGGGAAGTCGAACGTCGCGCCCTGCCGGACGAGGTGGCTGGTCGCGAAGTCCGCGACCATGACCAGGACAGCCACGACGAACAGACGGACGAATGGCCGAAACCGAGCCGGGATTTGCCATGTCGCGGCGCTCTGCGGAACTGGTGGCTGAGCCAGCGGCCTGGTCCGTTCCGTCACGGCGCCTCCTCGGTTCGAGGGAACGGTACTGCGATTGAAGTTTCACCGGCCATTCCCATATGACGGACAGGCATACCAACTTTCTGGCGATGCTGACGACGCTATGGCCTGCCATGCCCTCTCGCCCAGTCCACGAGGTCGTCTGCGGTCAGCGTGTTCACCACTCGCTCAGGTGGAATGCCCACATCGGCCGCACGGTCGCAACCGAGACGTCGCCCGGAGATCGCCCCCGGCGCATGCGCGTCACTGTCAATCGCGAAAAGGCACCCTTCCGCCAGTGCTTCTCGCATCAGGCGCCGAGGTGGGTCGCGACGCTCCCTCAACGAATTCACTTCGACCGCCTTGCCCAGCCGAGCACATGCAGCAAACACACGAGCCGAGTCGAACTCTGATTCCGGACGGTCGCGGCGTCGCGTCTTCATACGACCCGTGCAGTGGCCCAGGATGTCCAGATGTGGGTTGGCGATCGCCCTCAACAGGCGCTCGGTCATTGCTTCGCGCTCCATGCGCAACTGACTGTGCACACTGCCGACAACCACGTCGAGCCGCGCGAGCAGTTCCTCCTCCTGGTCCAGGGTGCCGTCCGGGAGGATGTCGACCTCGATGCCGGTGAGGATGCGGAACGGGGCCAATTCACTGTTGAGACCCGCGACGACGTCTAACTGCGCCCGCAGTCGATCAGGGCTCAGCCCGCGGGCGATGCGTAGGGTCGGCGAGTGGTCGGTGAGGACGATGTATTCGGCGCCCATCTCGACGGCCGCTTTGGCCATCTCCTGAATCGGTGCAACTCCATCGGACCAGTCGGAATGGACGTGGCAGTCACCTCGGAGGGCCGTCCAGAGCTGTCCGCCAGGCGAGTCCGCTGACTCCGCCGCGCGAGCCTGGAGGCGGACGAGGTAGGCCGGGTCCTCGCCCTGCACGGCTTCGGCGACGATACCGGCCGTCACCGGCCCCACCCCGGGCAACTCCGCGAGGCTGCCGCGTTGCACGCGGTCCACGAACTCGGCAGGCGTGAGCGATGCGACGGCGTCCGCCGCGCGACGGAACGCCCGACTCCGATACGACGGTTCCCCGACCTGCTCCAGGAGGAACGCAATCCGCCTCAGCGTCGCGACGGATTCGACTTGTGACTCGTCCATGATGCGATCGACGTTGACTCCCCCGCGGCCTCCTGTCTAGTCGAAGCGCTCACTCCGGGTCGCGCGAATAGCCAGGCAGCAGACGCCGGATCGCGTCATCGATCACTGCCGCAAGGGAGGGCTCGCCTGTGTCTGCGTATTCATAGCGAGCACGGATGATGCGCTGAGGCACCGACACAAGGGCCGCGAGGTCGATCGGCGTCCCGGACACGACGACGTCGACTGGGGCCGCGGCGATGCTCGCCGCGAGCGACTTGAGTTGCTCCTCGCCGTAGCCGAGGGCCGGCAGCACACGCGCCAAGTGGTCGTACTTCGCGAGCGCAGCCCTCAACTCAGGGACGGCACAGGGAAGGGGGTCAATCACTTCTGCACCCGCCTCGATCGCTGCGACGTACCCCGCACCATAGGACATCCCTCCATGCGTCAGCGTCGGCCCGTCGTCTACGACGAGCACTCGCACTCCACGCACCGCTTCCACGTCATCCAGCACAACGGGCGAGGCACCGCGCACGATGGTGGCAGCCGGATTGAGTGATCGAGCCTGCGCGGTCACGCGCGCGACTTCTTCCGCAGACGCGGCATTGACCTTCGCGACGATCACGACGTCCGCCATCCGAAGGGCAGCCTCGCCGGGGTGGTAGCGGTCGCCGTCGTCCGGCCTCAGCGCATCCGTGAGCACGATGTGGAGGTCCGGTCGGACGAACGGGAAGTCGTTATTGCCGCCCTCCCAGATGATGATGTCGGCTTCGGCCTCCGCCTGCTCGAGGATCGCCTGGTAGTCCACACCGGCGTAGATCACCGCGCCGGCAGCGATGTGCGGTTCGTACTCCTCGCGCTCCTCCAGCGTGCAGTCGGCGCGGTCGAGGTCTTCCAGTGTCGCGAATCGCTGCACCCGTTGCGCCTCAAGGTCGCCATAGGGCATGGGATGCCTCAGAGTTGCGACGCGGATGCCTTGCTCGCGGAGGCGGCGGCTGATCCAGCGTGCGGTTTGCGACTTCCCTGCCCCGGTGCGCGCAGCCGAGACTGCGATCACCGGGCGGGCGGAAGTCAGCATCGTGGCGTCCGGGCCCAGCAGAGTGAAGTCGGCACCGACCGCGAGTGCCCGCGAGGCCGCGTGCATCACCGCCTCGTGCCTCACGTCGCTGTAGGCGAAGACGACCTCCTCCACTCCCTCGCGGCGGCAGACCTCCTCGAGCATCGCCTCGTCCTCGATGGGGATGCCGTGCGGGTAACCAGCGCCCGCGAGTGCCGCGGGGTAGCGGCGGCCCGAGATGCCGGGGATCTGGGTCGCCGTGAACGCCACCACCACAGCGTCATCGCGTCCACGAAACGCGACGTTGAAGTTATGGAAGTCTCGCCCAGCGGCGCCCATGATCAGGACGCGTCTTCGACTGGTCGGGTCGGCCACGAGTGCCTCCATCGTTTCGATCGCACACCCAACGCCCGGGATCCAGTCTGCGACCACGACGCACGCCTGTCATGCGGAAGCGCCCTCCGATCCTGAGTCCGTCCGCGCAGCGACCCTATGATGGCGCCCCAGCCCCAGGGCGGTCAGGAGAGGCGCCATGGTCATCGACGCTCGCGCCTCCCAGCCAGGCCTTCGGAGGACACTGGGGCTCTGGCCGGTGACGCTCTCCGGCATCGGCATCGTCCTCGGCGCTGGTATCTATGTGCTCGTGGGCGAGGCGTCCGGAGACGCGGGAGGAGCGACATGGATCGCCTTCCTGCTCGCGGGCGGACTCGCGGTCCTCACCGGCCTCTCCTTCGCAGAACTGGCCGCAATGATCCCGGAAGCGGGAGGAAGCGCCGCGTATTCTGAGGAAGCGTTCGGCCCGCACGTGGGCTTCGTCACGGGCTGGTTGGACATTGCCGTGAATGTCATTGGCGCGGCGGCCGTCGCCCTCGGGTTCGCCGGGTACTGCGTCGAACTCTTCGGTGGCGAGCAGCGTGCGATCGCGATGGCCGCGCTCGCAGTCTGCACCGTCGTGGTCTGTGCAGGCGTCCGCGAGACAGTTTCGCTCGCGATGGTCTTCGCGCTGCTGGAGGGCGCTGGACTCGCGATCGTCATCGCGGTCGGGCTGCCTGACCTGCCCGGCCCGGCACCGCTTGAGGCGCCTCGGGGCCTGACCGGCATCCTGGCGGCGACCGCCCTCGTGTTCTTCGCGTACGAGGGCTTCGAGGAGATGGTCTCCCTGGCAGAGGAGACCCGCGACCCGGAGCGGACGATCCCGCAGGCGATCGTCATCGCAATCGGCGTCACCTCCGTGATCTACGTCCTCGTCGCTGCCGTAGCCACCGCAGTGGTGCCATGGGAAGCACTGGCGGAGGCACCGGCGCCGCTGGCGCTCGTGGCCAGCACAGCCGCCGGTGATCGCGTCGCAGACGTCCTTTCGGTGATCGCGCTCTTCGCGACCTTCAACACCGTGCTGCTGCTCCTGGCCACCGGGGCGAGGTTGACGTATGGGATGTCCAATCGCCGGCTCCTCCCTCCGGTATTTGGGCGGCTGTCACGCCGTCAGACGCCGTGGATCGCCGCGACCGGACTGCTCGGCCTGGCGATGGTGTTCGTACTCATGGGGGACACGGGCTATGTCGCGCAGGTCTCTACGTTCGCCGTGTTCGGACAATTCATCGCAGTGAACTCCGCGGTCATCTGGTTGCGGCTGCGTGACCCGGAACGAGATCGCCCCTTCCGCGTGCAACTCAGCGTACGTGGCGTGCCACTCCTCGCCGCCGGCGGTGTTGCCGCGACAGTGCTGCTGGCGCTGTTCATGGACCGGACCGCCTTCGTCACCGGTTCCGTGGCTCTGGTGGCGGGCGTGGCGGTGTCATTCTTCGCCGTGCACCAGATGCGGCGAGCCTCGTAAGGCGAGTCAACGACGCGGTATCGTGTGCCCAATGCCTGATCCCAACTCGCGCCTGGTCTATTCCACCGACGGCACTGGCAGCCCCGCAGCGGCTGGTGCGAGGCCCTCGCGATCCCGCAGCGCCGAGGCGTCGCGCCCGGGTGCCCGTCCCCCCGCGCGTCCGGTGCTGCCCGCCGACGGCGTGGTGCGCCTGCTGCGTGAGACGAAGGGACGAGGAGGAAAGAGCGTCACAATCGTCGCCGGGCTCCCGGGATCAGATCGGGAGCTGGAGGCGATGCTGAAGGTGCTGAAGCAGCATTGCGGCGCGGGCGGCACCCGGGAGGGCGCGCACCTTGAGATCCAGGGGGATCACCGCGAGCGGCTGCACGCGAAACTGAGTGCCCTGGGCCACCGCGTCAAGATCGCAGGCGGCTGAGCGTCAGGCGAGCAGTCCGAGTTCGCGCGCCTTCGTGATCGCGGCGATGCGCGTGGAGGCATCCAGCTTCCCGTACGCGCTGGCGGCATGCACCTGAGCGGTGCGCCACGAGATGCCGAGGTTGGCCCCTACCTCGCGGTGCGTGAGGCCGCGCGCCAGCAGGGACAGCACTTCGACTTCGCGGGGCGTGAGCTTCGGGGCGAAGTCCGAGGTCCGGCCCAGGGCGAGCGCGCGGGCGACCTGGTACGCCAGCGGGTCCGGGTCAAGTCCGAGTTCGGTCAGTTCGGTCCGCCCACGGCGTCGCAGGGCCTGCCACCGCTCGCGCGTAGTGGGGAGCGAGGCGAGGGTCGCCAGTTCGGCGAGTTGGACGAGTGCGATGGCGCGCTCGAAGGCATAGCCACCGGCGTCGGCCCAACGGATGGCCCGCTCGAACCGCCGCCGCGCGTTCCCGACCCGCCCCAGCCGGACGTCGCTGAGCGCGATGAGCCGGTCTACGGAAACGGGCCACCCCAGCGAGGACTGGATGTGCGGCGGAAGGCTCGCGTCGGCCCATCGCCGCCACAGGACGGCGTCGTCCTGGCTGCCGGCCTGGCTCGAGGCGTTCAGGCCAGCGAGGGCCGCCGGGAGGGTGACCGCAGTCAGCGACTCCGGCGGTTCGGGGAACGGCGGCTCCTCGCCGTCCTCGAACCAGGCATCGAGGGCTGCATGAAAGAGTGGCAGGCCGCGCCCCCATGATGGGTTCATCCGCGCAGCGAGGTCGTTCAACGTTGAGAGCGACGCCGCTGCTTCGTCCTGGTCACGTTGGAGCAAGCTCAAGTACAGCTTGGTGACGCTCACGTGCCATCTCGCAATTAAGTTACGGGGAGCTTCGTCCAACGCCTCGACATCCGGCGTGGCGAGCGCGCCACGACTGCTCGTGGCGAATTCGAGGGCTGCTACGTCGGCTCGACGAAATACGTCACGAGCAGCCTCCGCGTACGCGCCAAGCGCGATGACCCAAATCTCCGACCTCTCAGCAGTGCCAAACGCATGCATTGCCGTGACGATCCATGGCTTCATTCCAGCATTCATCCCTGGAGTCAGGGTCGGCTCTGCGCCACCGGCAAGCCGTTCCGCGCGGGCTACGCATGCTGGTTGGAGGAGAATCGCGCTTACCACTGCCGAATAGACCTCAACCTCCGTGCGGGCCTCTGCCGGGAGCGCACGGATCCCTCGTCTGGCCCTCTGTATGGTCTGAAGTGACGAGGCGAGTCCCGTAAGAGATTCGAAGAGCGCTCGTCGAGCCAACAGCTGTGCCCTGGCTGCCGGATCGGATCCGAAAATCGCGAGCGCGTCCTCGAGGTGAGCAATGGCGTGACCTGGCCGTCCGTGCGCCTCAAGCGAAATGGCGGCGAAGATCGCTAGACCGACCCCCGATTTGACGTCGTGTTGACGGAACGCTGCCTCGAGGCCTTCGCGGTAAACGGAGGCCCAAAAGTCTGGCAGTTGCCCGGGGTTTTGTTTCAGTACCGCCCAGGCTCGATCCACTGGGTTTGAGGTCATACGTAGATCAGTACCTAAGTGTGCCGACCGATTACAGCGCCGGATTTGAAGTCTATTCCTTTGCCCGAAGGGCGGTGCGGAATGAGTGCTCCGGAGTGTCGGAAGATTACAGCAGAGGTCACTCGCGTCCTAGGGACAGAGGCTGACCTCCAGCAGGTGATGCGTCGGATGGCGGGCGGGCCGATCGACGGCGCGGCGGTGTGCGAGGCCCTCGCCTCCTACCTCGACGCCGAGACAGCGGAGGAGCTCCGGGCGGAGTTCCGCGAGCTGCCGTCCATCACGGGCGCACAGATCGTCGTGGCGTTCAACCTCGCGCAGGCGGCCGGGAAGGCGTTTGCCTTCGAGTCCGTCGCCCCGGAAGGGCCGCTGGCCTTCGCGCGAAAGCGCCAGGTCCGCTTCATCCTCGACGTCTCGGAGGACCGCGTGACGCTGGGCGTGGCCCACGTCGCCGGCCGCAAGGCGCAGTGGTACCAGCCACACCGCCAGGCCGAGGTGCTCGTCTAAGCGGGCAGACTCACTGCCTCGCACGGTCCCGGGACGCGGTCCGCCATCGCGCCCCGGGACGACGAGGGCGTTGGTTGATCCGATCGCAGGCCGTCCGTTCTCGAGACTGGAGGAGGCGTCATGGTCTCCAGCGATTCCGCTTACCTACCAGCGAGGCCGCTGCAAGGACGGTTTGCGGGCGCGTTGATCCTGCTTGCCGGCTCGGCAGACAGGTACTGGTCCTCGTTCCGCGAGTCCCTCCGGTTCGAAGGCGTTGAGTTCGTCAGCGTCGGCTCCGGGCGAGGCGCCATCGAACTGCTCCGGCGGTCCGGGTTCGACCTCGTTGTGCTCGGCGCACGTCTTCCGGACATCTCCGGGATGACCGTGCTGTCGGAGACGCGCCGCCTCGGCAACGTCCCTGTCATCGTCATGACCGACGGGGGGACGAAGGTGCAAACTCGCGGGTTCGACCTCGGCGCGGACGACGTGGTCGCCCGGGACATTGAGCCGGCGGAACTCGCGCGTCGCGTGGAAGCGCTCCTCCGCCGCACGCGAGGCCTGTCCCCTGAGACGCACACGGCCGAGCCCTACGGCCTGGTACTCAAGCGGGCCGCGCAGGAGGTCTCGGTGCACGGGGTCCCCTTGCCCCTCACCTCGACCGAGTTTGCGGTGCTGCGGCTGTTGCTCGACCGGCGCGGCGACGTGCTGAGCGCGGACACGATCTCACGAGAGGTCTGGCACTACGAGACCTTCGGCGAACCGAACTTCGTACAAGCCCAGATCTCGCGGCTTCGGGCGAAACTCGACAAGGCTGGGGCAGCAGGCCTGATCTCGACGATCCGAGGCGCTGGGTACGTCATCCGCTAGCCGCGATTAGCTGGCGCTCGCGCCTGCCGGGGCAGCGGCCGGCCGCGCCGGCGGCACCGGCTTCTTGGCCGCGAGGAAGAAGACGGACCCCAGTAGTGCACCGATCGCGAGGATCGTGAACCCGACTTCGTAGTTCCCTGTGCGGTCCGCGACGATGCCGGCGACCAACGGGCCGGTCGTGTTGCCGATGGTCACGATCATGGTGGACAGGCCCATGATCTTGCCGAAGTTCGAGGTGCCGAAGTAGTCGGCGCGCATCGCCTGCATGAGCGGGCCTCGGGTACCCCATGCCCAGCCGTGCAGCATCGCGAAGGCGATGACCATTGCAAGGTTGCTCGCGAATGCCAGCAGGAGCAGCGCGACGCAGTGCGCCACCATGCAGATGGTGGCGATGATCCGCTTGTCGAAGCGGTCTCCGAGGATCCCCCCGCTGATCTGTCCCACGATCTGCATCCCAGTCATCAGGGCGATCACCCGGCTGGCACCCCCGAGGCTAAAACCCAGGCCCTCGGTGAGGTGCAGCACGACATGCACCATGACCGCCGAGACGACAAGGAGCGCCGCGGCATGTCCGAGCGAGATGAACCAGAATCCGCTTGTGCGCACAGCCTGGCGTGCCGTGAAGTCCTCGGACCCATCCATGGCCACCGCGTGCCGCGAGTGGTGACCACCGCCGCCCTCGGTGTCCGCGGCCATCACGGGCATCCCGTCGGGCGTGTCGCCCGAGTGCTCCGGCCGGTGGCGCATCCGGGTGGCGAGCGGCAGACCGAGGCCCCAGATCAGGAACCCCGAGACAAACGCCGTCGGCCGCCACCCGAACTGCTCGATGGCGGCCACCGTGATCGGGATGAGCAACCCGCCCAGGGCGAAGCCGATCTGGGTAATGCCGAGGGCCTTCGCCCGGTGGCGGTTGAACCAATTGACGAGGGCAACCGTGATGGCGAGGAAGCCGCCGAGCGTGGCGCCGACCGCCATCACCAGGTAGGTCACATAGAACATCACAAGCGACTGGATGAACGAGAACCCGATCAGCCCGGCACCGAGCAGAATGATCCCCAGCGTCATTACCCGACGGGGTCCGAAACGGTCGAGCAGCCAGCCTTCTACCGGCCCGAGCAGCCCGCTCTCGACTCGCGCCATCGCGAACGCGCCGGATAGCTCGCTCCGGCTCCAGCCAAAGTCATTGCGAAGGACGGCAGCGTACGTGCTGAACGCCTGGTTGAACAGCACGCCAATGACGGCCTGGGCAGCCGCACCGGCGGCCACCATCCACCAGCCATAGAAGATCTTCCCCTGCGGGCGCAGGGTCTGGTCCAGCGATCGCTGGAAGCGTGACTGCGAGGGATCGCCGCCCATTCGGGTCGACCTTCCACGATGCGCGCCTGCATCTCGCCGCCATCGCGAGAAGTGTCCCGGAGTGTACCGCCCACTCCCTTCCGGGCAATCCGGCGGGTCGCGCCCGCGCTGAGCAGATCGGCCCCCGAGTCGGGGGCCGATCTGCTCGGTCGGAGGACCTGTGTTACCCGAGGTGCGGAGCCTCCGATGGCACTCGCCTCGCCGCCCAGCGCCGCAGCAGCACCGCGGCCAGTACCAGCAGCGGCACGATCCACCACGAGTAGACCAACACCACGATCGCGGCCGTCGCGATGTTCTCCAGTGTCGCGAGCGAGGCTTCCCACGCTTCGCTGGCACTGGCGCGGAACCCGTCGGCGGAGTTCTTCGCGGCGGTGCCTTCCGGCATCAGCGCGACAGAGAGGGTGGACATCTCGGTCTGCGACTGGATGAGCGCACGTCGCGCTTCAGTCCGGTCGATCTGGAGACGCACCTGGTTCAATCGCTCCTGCACCTGCAGCACATCGCCGATGCTCACGGCGCGGCCCAGCAACGTGGCGTACTGAGCCTCGACTGCGCGCAGGTTGCGCAACGTCGCTTCGAGGTCGGTGACCTCGCCCGTCACGTCACGGGCGCTGCTGGACACGGTCCGTACCTCACTGGCGATCCCGCGCAGCTGCGTCACCACTTCGCCAAACCGAGCGGCCGGGATCCGGAGCGTGAGGCGGGCGGAGTGATTGTCCCCGCTGCCGATGAACATTGAGTCAGCGACGAAACCACCAGCGCCCGACGCAATCGTGCGAACCTGCTCGAAGGCGTCGCTCACGGACTTCACTTCGAGGTCGACCGAGCCGGTTCGGATGACATCGCGCGGTTCAGCGAGCGCGGCGCTGTCGCCCGCGGGGACACCTGCGGCACCTCCACCGCTGGGAGCCGGCGCGGACGCGGAGCCAGCCTCGGACTTCATCCGCTCCTCCGGGGCCGCGAGGTCCAGGCTGGTGCCACCCTGGCGGCTGGCCTCGGGGGCCACTGAGACCGTCGCAGCATCGTCCCCGCGTTGCTGCATCACCGCTGCCGTGGCGACCGAGAACCCGACGACCGTGAGGCCGATGAGGGCAATCAGCGGCCAGCCGAGCCGAGCCTGAATCTGCCGGGCGACTTGACGGACCATGGAGCCCCTCCAATTGCGCATTCCCCGATACACGTGGAACGCCATCCAGCGATGAGTTGTTCCAGTCCACGCCCCAGGGCGAGCGGGATAGACTCCCTCGACGGCCCATCGCCTTCCAGGGAGGCTCGCGTGGACTTCGAACCGGCTTATACGGCGGAACAGGAATCCTTCCGCGCCGAGGTGCGCGCGTGGCTGGCCCAGCACGTCCCGCCCGTGCCAAATCTGGCTCGGGACACACCCGAGAACTACCAGAAGTTCCGGCAACTCGCCCGCGAACTGGGAGAGCGCGGCTGGCTCTTCCCGACGGCCCCGGTCGAGTACGGAGGTGGCGGTCTTTCCGTCGACCAGGCCATCGTTGTGGCCGAGGAGCTCGACCGGTATGACCTGCCGCTGCCGCCCGTCTACAACAGTGGCGGCCGCCTCGGCGGTGCCTCCGTGCTCGTCTGGGGCTCGGAGGAGCAGAAGCAACGGATGCTCCCGCGGATCTTCAAAGGCGAGGCGATCACCTGGCAGCTCCTCACCGGACCGGAGGCGGGATCCGACCTCGCTGGCACGACGACTGACGCGCGACGCGACGGCGACGAGTACATCATCAACGGCGAGAAGATCTTCATCGGCGGCTCGCACGACGTGGACTACCTCTGGACCATCGCGCGCACCGACCGCGAGGGCGAGCGGCACAAGAACCTCTCGTGGTTCATGATCCCAGCCACCCTCCCCGGGATCACCATCAAGCCGATGGAACTGCTCGGCGACGGCTCCGAGGGCGTGGGGCAGTCATGGAAGAACACCATCTACTTCGACGACGTCCGCGTCTCCGCAGACGACCTCGTCGGTGGCGAGAACAACGGTTGGCGAGTGGCCTCCACGCACCTCGAACTCGAACACGGCAGTGGCGGCCGGATTGGGCGTAACCGTTGGTTCGAGTCGGCGCTGCGCCTCGCGACCGTGATGCGACGCGAAGGCAGGCCACTGATCGAACACGAAGACGTGCGCGCGAGGATGGTGGACTTGTTCGTCCGCACCGAGGTCGGTCGCCTGTTCGACCTGCGCAACTTCTGGATGGACCGCAGCAAAGTGCCCATGACCTACGAGGGCCCGCAGTCTTCGTACTACCGGAAGATCGGCGGCCTCGAGGCGAGCCAGGCGATCATGGACATGCTGGGGCCATACATGCTCACGAACGACCCGGAGTGGGACCAGTCGAACGGCGAACTGGAGTCATACACGCGTCTCGCGATCCAGGCGCTGCACCCGGGCGCCACCACCGACATCCAGAAGGTGATCATGGCGCGGCGGATCGGTATCGGCCGGGACGAGCAGGAACGCGCCGGGCAGACTCACTAACCCGCCACCCGCTTCCAGCCACAGACTCGTCTCGGAGCCGCCCAATGGACCTCTCACTCAATGAACAGCAGCAGATGCTCAAGCAGGGCGTGACGGACTTCCTCGCACGATCGGCTACGCGCGACGCCATCGTCGAACTCGAACAGAGCGAAACCGGCTATTCCATCGACATGTGGCGCACCGCTGCGGAGATCGGCTGGCTCGGGATGGTCACGCCCGAGGCATACGGAGGCTCCGGCGGAGAGTTGACGGATGCCGCCGTCGTCTTCGAAGGTCTCGGTGGTGGCCCGGTGCCCGGGCCCTTCTTCAGTTCCGGAGTCCTCGCGCCGCTCGTCCTCCTCGAGGCCGGGAGCGACGCCCAGCGTGAGCGCTACCTGCCATCCCTCGCCGCCGGGCAGGCCGTCGGCACTCTCGCGCTGACCGAGCCCGAGTGGGGCTGGGGCACCGCCGGCGTGCAGGCGCGAGCGGTGCCAGCGAACGGTGGTGGGTACACCGTCACCGGCACCAAGTTGTTCGTGTTCGACGCCCACACCGCCGACCACCTCATCGTGGTGGCGCGGGCCGACTTCGGCATCGTCCTCCTGCTGGTGGACGCGAAGGCACCGGGCGTCAGCATCCGACGCATGAGCGGGTTCCTCACCGGCGAGTGCTCGGTGAAGCTCGATGGCGTGCAAGTGCCGGCCGAGGCAGTCCTCCCGGGAGGCGAGGCCGCACTCGAGCGCGCGATGTTGCGCGCGACACCGATCCTCTGCGCCCAGATGGTGGGCGGGGCACAGGCGGTCTACGAGATGTCTGTCGCCTACAGCCGGCGACGCCGCCAGTTCAGCCAGCCGATCGGCCGGTTCCAGCACGTCCAGACGCACATCGTTCAGATGGTGAACTATCTCGACGGCGCGCGCTGGACCACCTACGAGGCGCTCTGGAAACTCGACGCCGCCAAGCCGAACGCGGAGATCTCCGTGCACCTCGCGAAAGTGTGCGCGAGCGAGGGGTACCTGCAGGCGACGAACTACGCCCACGAGGTACACGCGGGCATCGGGGTGATGCGCGAGTACGGCCTCACGCAGTACACGCGAGCCTCGCGCTCGCTCTACCACGCGCTCGGCGACCCACGCTGGCACCGCAAGCGCCTGGGCGAACTGCTCCCGGCGACGGTGGTCCCAGCCACGGCGTAGACACCTGCGAGGCGCCCCGGCTGCTGCCTACTGCGGCAGGAGCCGCCGGTGCAGCAACGAGATGATCTCGTCCGCGCAGGCCGAAGCCCACATCCGGAAGAATGGCGATGCGCGGAGTGCGGACCAGTCTCGGGCGTACCGCTCCACCGCCGCCTCCACACTCTCCCCAGCCCGCGGCTTCCGCAGTCGGGCCTGGATCAAGTCCTTCTCGTAGAGCGCCGGGTACTCCGTGTAGTGGTAGAGGTACCGGCCGTCCCGGTCGAAGAATGCCGCGACCGGGATCGACTGGTACGGGCCGCCGGGTTTGCGATTCAGGAACATCGACATCAGGTCCGCGTTGGGCGAGTCGTCCGGCTCCGCTGTCCCGGAGTAGCGAGCGCCGTCCCGTGTGAACACGCGCAGTTCGAGGCCGCCCGCCTCTGCCAACCGCTGAAACACGGGCACGTCCCGACGGCAATCGGAAGACCACTCCTCGGAGATCACGAGGACCCGCGCAGGGCCACCCGGCATCTCTGCGAGGAGCCGCATCGAGTCGCGCTGGGCGCCCGTCAGCGAGAACGAGGCGTACCAGGCCGCGATCTCCTCGCGCAGGTTGCTCCGCCCGGGCGTCGCGGCACGCGTTGCGCCCTCGTATCCCTCGCGGGCAAGGTTCTCTGGGCTCGCCAGGAACGCGAGGTAGTCCTCGAACGTATCGCCCTGCCGGAACCGGTCGAGTGAGACGGTCGGTGCAATGTGCATGGCGCCTCCGAGCCCTAAAACTCGATGCCGGGCTGGGCGCGGATGCCCTGCTCCTTGAATGGATGCTTGATCAGTCGCATCTCGGTCACGAGGTCGGCGGCCTCGACGAGTGCCTCTGGCGCGTACCGACCGGTGATCGCGAGATGGAGCATCGCCGGCTTGTGCTCACCAATCCACGCGATCACCTCAGTGGTGTCCAGCCAGCCGTAGTGCAAGGGATAGGTGAACTCGTCGAGTACGACCATGTCGTGCTCGCCCGCGGCGATCACCTCTTGCGCGCGGGCCCACCCAGCACGTGCGAGCTCTGCCGACTCGTCGAGGTCCTTGCTGCGCCACGTCCAGCCGTCGCCCATCCCCTGCACCTCGATGCCGAGGTCGCGCGCCGCGCGGATCTCGCCAAAGTTCGCCGTGCCTGGCTTGATGAACTGGATCATCGCGACCCGCATCCCCCTGCCTCGTGCGCGCATCGCGAGGCCGAATGCGGCGGTCGTCTTCCCTTTGCCCGTGCCGGTGTTGACGATGAGGAGCCCCTTCTTGCGGTTCTCCTTGCGCAGGGAGCGGCGGTACTCCTCAGCCTGCTCGGGCGTCTGCTCTTCGGCGCGTTCCGGCGTCATGGCCTTACCGGGACGGTAGCGATGACCCCACTCGCCTCGAAGGCGTCGACCTCGGCGTCCGAGTACCCCGCTAAGTCGCGTAGCACCTCGCGGTTGTGCTGGCCGAAGAGCGGCCCAAGGACCGGGGGCAGCGTTGGACGGCGGCGCATCCGCCAGACCGGGCGCGAGGTGCGCACCGCGCCAGCCTCGGGGTGGACTACCGACGGAAACGCCTCGCGCGCGGCGAGGTGAGGGTCGTTCGCCAGCATGAGCGCAGAGAACACCGGGCACGCCGAGACCCCGGCGGCCTGGAGTACCTCGGCGACCTCGGTGGCGTCGCGCTCCCGAGCCCACTCGCCAAGGACGGCGTCGATGGCGGCTTCGTCTGCCTTCCGGCCGGCCAGCGTCGCGTAGCGCGGGTCATCGAGGCGCCGGTCACCCACAACGCGGCACAGCGCCTGCCACGCCGCGTCGGAGTCCACGGCAATCGCCACCCAGGTGTCGTGGTATTCGAGGACGCGCCGGCCGGCGACGTCGCCCTGCCAGCGCCCTGAGTCGTCCCGCGTGCGGTAGACGTTATGGGGCGCGGCGTCCGGATCCCGGTTGCCCGCGCGCACGGGGTAGTCGATGCCGAGTGACTCCGCGACCATGAACTCTCCCACCAGGCCGATCACGTTGTCGCGCTGCGAGACCACAACGTGGCCGCCGGTCCCAGTCTGCTCGCGCCGCCACAGCGCGAGCGCAGTGGCCCCGGCGGCGGTGATTCCGCCCACCGGATCACCGTAGGAGATGCCGCTCTTATGCGGCGGGCCACCCTCGTAGCCCTGGAGTGCGACCAGGCCGCCCATTTGCTCGATCGTGGGCCCGAAGCCCACGCGCTCGGACTCTGGATGCTCCTTCGAGAATCCGGGCATCTGCACGAAGATGATGCGGGGGTTGAGCGCCTTCAGGTCCTCGTAGCCAATGCCGAGGCGCTCCGCGACTCCCACGCTCCAGTTCTCGATCACGACGTCCGCCAGCGGGACCAGCCGCCGGAACGCCTCCATCCCCTCGGGACGGTGGAGGTCCAGCGCCAGGCCGCGCTTGTTCCGGTTGTACTCGTTGAAATACGAGGCCTTGTTGAACGATCGCGGGTCGTCCGGCCGGAAGAGGCCGCGCACCCCGTCCGGAAACTGCGGGCCTTCGATGTGGATGACGTCCGCACCCATGTCCGCGAGGAATCGGGCACCATACGGCCCTGCCCAAATCTGGGAGAGATCGAGGACACGAAGCCCTTCGAAGGGGAGCCTTGCCGCACCGATAGGCTTCGGTGGTGTCTGAGGTGCGGCCGCTCCGGCCTCGGCAATCACCTCCTCCGTATGTTCCCCGAGGAGCGGTGCGGGACGAGTGGCGTGTGCACGCTCACCGTCGAGCGTGAAGGGCGCGCCGGGCAGCACGTGCTGCCCCAGGCGAGCGTGCGTCACCTCGCTCCAGAAGCCAGCCCGCTGGAGCGGCTCCCACTCCAGTACGTCGCGCGGCGTGGGGATGAGCGAGAACGGCGCACGGTGGCGCTGGGACTCCTCGAAGATCTGCTGGGCACGGCGCGCAGCCGTCCACTCATGGATCAACAGCGAGGCGATCTCGTTCATTTCCGGGTTGCCGATCAGATCGGCGAACCTCGGATCCTCCGCCAGTTCCGGATGTTCGATGCAGCGGTATACGGATCCCGTCTGCCGAGCCATCGACGCGACGCCGACGTAGCCGTCGGCGCACGGATAGATCCCCCAGACTGCGCGCGCCTGGTTACCGGCACGTTCGGCGTCGAACCCACGCGCCAGTGCGCCGGGACCCGCCGCCTCCAGGCTCACGGCCTGCACCTCCTGGACCGAGAGGTCGATGTGGTCGCCGAGCCCATCGCGACAGACGGCAAAGAGGGCCGTCATGGCGGAGGAGAACGCATGGAGCCCGGCCTGGTAGTACGCCTGTTGGCCCGCCACTTTCAGCGGTGGGAGGTCAGGCTCGCCGCAGAGCATGAGTTGCCCACCGGAAGCGTGCGCCGTGAGCGCCGTCATCTTCCAGCCTGCGCGTGGTCCGTCCTGACCGAACGGCGACACGGAGACGACGACCAGCCGAGGATGCGCCTCGATCGCCGCTGCGAAGTCGATCCCTCGTGCCCGCCAGGAGCCAGGTGTACCGTCCTCGAAGACGACGTCTGCCCCTGTGATCAGCCGCAGGAGGGTCGCCCGGTCTGCATCGACGGACACATCGATGACCGCCGAGCGCTTGGCGGCATTGAGGTAGGCGAAGAGTGCGCTGCTCTCGCCGTCGTCGCCGCGGCGAGGCCAGTGACGGCGCAGGGGGTCGCCCTCGGGCGGCTCCACCTTGACCACATCCGCGCCGAGCAACGCGAACAGCCGCGCGGCGTAGGCCGCGCCCGGCTCTCGCGAAAGGTCCAACACGCGCACACCTTCGAGCATCGTCCTGCCCTCCGCAGGCCACCGCTGGCCAGCCGGCCGGATGATACGCCGCCGAGGCGCACCCGCCCGAGCCGCGCTACGCTTGCGTGGCGGCGGCCAGTGCAGGGGGACTCGATGCTTCGCCGGTCGCTCCCGACCGTCCTGCCATGGCTCGTGCTTCTGGCGGCGTCCAGCGTCGCCTTCCTCCTGCTGCGCCTTCAACTGGACTGGGATAGCGCACTCCAGTGGGCCTCTCCGGTCGGCCACTTCTGGGTGGTCTCTGCGGCAGCGATCACCTGCCTGGTGCTCGCCATTGCGGCGGGGCTCGCCGCGTTCCAGGCGAGGAATGCGCGCGTCCTCATGCTTTCGCTGTCGTTCTTGTCGATGGCCGGACTGTTTACGGTCCATGGGCTGGCCACACCCGGGGTCCTCGTCAGTGGCGATTACACCGGTTCCTACACGGGTGCGGGCGGCTACGGGTTCGCGGCGGGCCCGGACTCGGCGCCCGCGATCTGGCTCTTCAACCTCACCGGGCTCTCAGCCCGTCTCGCGGTCGTCGTCTCGGCGGGGTTCCTCGCCGCGAGCACGGTCGAGTGGCCGCGCAGCATGGAACGGGCGATCGTGCGCGGCCGCGGTGCCATCCTCGGTACCGTCGTCGGCCTCCTCCTGCTCTATGCGATCGTGGGCCTCGTCCGACCGCAGACGGTGCCGGGCTGGCTGGTAGGCAGCGTGGTCCTCGCCTGGATGACGCTCGCCTCGGTGGTGATCCTCGGCACGATTACAGCGGTGCGCTACGCCACCGGGTACGCGCGCACCGGCCAGCAGATGTTCGGCGCGGTCGCACTCGGGGCGGCGCTCCTGGTGCAGGCGCAACTGTCGCTGCACTTCGGCGCGATCTGGCGCGGCACGTTCTGGCTCTACCACCTGCAGCTGCTCGCCGGCTTCTTCGCGGTCCTTTGGGGAGTCGTCCTCGAGTATTCGCGTGGGCGCGCCGTACATTCCTTCACCGCCCTGACGGTCTCGGACGCCGTCGAGCAACTGCGCAGCGGCCTCACCGAGCCTGTCCTCACGCTGGCTGCAGCACTCGAGGCGCGCGACGGCTACACGTTGGGCCACGGAGAGCGCGTCGCGGCGATGAGCGTGCTGGTGGGCGAGCACCTCCGGTTGCCGGGGCCTCGGCTGCGCGGCCTGGCGGCCGGGGCACTTCTGCATGACGTGGGCAAGATCGGCATCCCGGACGCCATCCTCCACAAGCCGGGAAGCCTGACCGACGAGGAGTTTGGGATCATCCGCGAACATCCCAGCCGTGGCTGGGAGATCCTGCGCATCACCTTCGGCTCTGACGTCGAGTCGATGGTGATCCGGCATCACCACGAGAAGTGGGATGGCTCCGGCTATCCGGATCGCCTTGCAGGCGAGGCGATCCCGCTTGAGGCGCGCATCGCCGCCGTCGCCGATGTCTACGACGCGCTCCGCTCGAACCGCTCCTACCGCACGCCGATGACGCCGGTGGAGGCGGCGGCCATCATCCAGAGGGACGCCGGGGTCCATTTCGACCCGCGTTGCGTCGAGGCGTTCCTCGCAGTGCAGGCGCAGTGGGAGCGTTCGTACGCCGCTGCGAACGTGGCCTATGCCGAGCGCCGGGCGGTTCCCGGATGACGCCGCGGGCGAGGGTGATCCGGCTGGCGGGGTGGGCGGTCGGGGCCAACGTTGCCCTGATCACCGGTGCGGCGGCGCTCGGGGCCAGCTCTCGCGCCACCGAAGCGGCGCGCCAGGTGCTGATCCTCTGCGGCCTCGCGGGCTGACGTGCGATCGCTACGGGTCCTGCTGGGGGCGCTCATCTGCGTGGTGGCGGTGGGGTGCGCCCCATCGACGCCAGCCGCCAGCACGAGCGGCACCCTATCCGGCGAAATGGTCATCTCGGCAGCCTCATCCCTCACTGATGCCTTCCGAGACGTCGCCCGAACCTTCGAGGCCATGCACCCTGGGACGAAGGTGACGCTCAACTTCGCGTCGTCCTCGGCGCTCGCCACCCAGATCAATGCGGGGGCCCCGGCGGATGTGTTCGCCTCAGCGGATCGTGCGCAGGTGGAGGCAGTGAGAGCAGAACGGAGGAGCGCGGAAGCCATCGTATTCGCGCAGAACCAGCTGGTGATCGCGAAGCCAAAGGGGTCGACCGTCGTCGGCTCCTACGCCGATCTCGCCAAGCCCGGGCTGATCCTGGTCCTGGCGGCCGAGGGAGTGCCCATCGGCACGTACGCTCAGCAGTCGTTCGCCGCCGCCGACCACAGCGGTGAGTTCGGGCCGGGGTTCCAGACCAGAGTCCTGGCGAACGTGAAGAGTCGCGAGTCGAATGTCCGTGCTCTCCTGACGAAGGTGCAGCTGGGCGAGGCGGATGCCGCAGTCGTCTACCGCACGGACGTCGCCTCGGCACCGGAGGTCCAGGCAGTGCCCGTGCCGGAACGCTACAACGTCACGGCCGACTACCTCGTCGCCCCGCTGTCGAGCGGGCGGAACGCCGCGGCCGCCGCTGCCTTCATCGCATTGCTCAGGAGCGAGGAGGGTCGGGCGATCCTCGTGCGGCACGGCTTTACGATGCCTCCTCAATGATCCCTCGCCGTCTCTCTGGGTCAGGTCTTGCGGTCGCCGTCCTCGCCACGGTGTTCGCGTTGTTCTTCATCCTGCCGTTCGCCGGCCTGATCTGGCGGGCCCTGGGTGACCCGAGGGCGCGCGAGGCGCTGGGCGACCCCTCTGTCGCCCTCGCGCTTCGGGTCTCCTTCGTCACCACGTCCATCTCGGTGACGCTGAGCCTCGCCTTCGGCACACCTGTCGCGTGGCTCCTCGCACGGAGGCAGGTCCCAGGCGGTCCGGTGCTCGATGCGCTGCTCGACCTGCCGATCGTGCTACCACCGACCGTGGCCGGAGTGGCCCTGCTCGCCGCCTTCGGCCGGCAGGGCTTGCTCGGGGGACCAATCGAGGTCCTGACAGGAGCGTCCCTCCCGTTCACCATGCTCGCGGTCGTGATCGCGCAGACGTTCGTCGCGGCCCCGCTGTACGTGCGTGCAGCACGTGCCGGCTTCGAGGCGGTCGACCCGGAACTGGAAGCGATCGCGCGGACACTCGGTGCCTCGCGTGCCCATGTCTTTCGCCGCATCACGGTGCCTCTCGCGAGAGGGCCGCTACTCGCGGGTGCCGTGCTCTGCTGGGCGCGTGCGCTCGGCGAACTCGGGGCAACGCTCATTTTCGCGGGAAGCCTCGCCGGGCGGACGCAGACACTGCCGCTCGCCGTGATTGCAGCGTTCGAGGGCGGTCCGCTCGGGCTGCCTGGTGCCATCGCCATCTCGCTTGTCCTCCTGAGCGTCGCCCTCCTCATGCTGGCCATCCTCCGACTCGTCGCGAAACGTGGCCTCGCGTGACGCTCGACGCCAACTTCACACTCCAGGCGGGCCGCTTCACGCTCGAGGTCGCCCTCGAGGCCCGCGACGAGATCGTGGTGCTCTTCGGCGCATCCGGCGCGGGCAAGAGCCTCACGCTCCGCGCCATCGCGGGGCTGATCCGGCCGACCAGCGGCCATATCTCGCTCGACGGGGAGGTGCTCTTTGACGGCGCACGCGGCATCGAGGTGCCGGTCGAGGCCCGCCGCATGGGTTATGTCGTGCAGGAACTCGCCCTCTTTCCTCACCTCTCCGTCTGGGAGAACGTCGCCTTCGCCCTCCCGGGCGGCCGCCTCGAACGAAGGAGGCGCGCTGAAGAGGCACTCGCCGCGCTCGACCTCGAAGGCGTTGCCGATCGCGATCCGGGAACGCTCTCCGGCGGCCAGCGGCAACGCGTGGCCCTCGCCCGTGCCCTCGTGCGGGATGTCCGGCTGCTCTTGCTCGACGAGCCGTTCTCGGCGCTGGACGACACCATCCGGCGATCGCTTCGGCTCGAGCTCAGGCGCCTGCAGCGCGACCTGGGACGCGGCGCGCTCTTCGTGACCCACGACCTGCGCGAGGCGTACCTGCTCGCCGACCGGCTGGTGGTCCTCGATGCTGGCCGCGTCCTCCAGTCCGGCGCACCCGGCGACGTCTTCTCGCACCCCCAGTCCAGGCGCGTGGCGGAACTGCTGGGTGTCCGCAATGTCTACCGTGGGCGCCTCACTGCCACGGCCGCCGACAGCGTGGAGGTGGAAGTCGGGCCATTCCAGTGGCGCTGCGGATCCTGGACCCCGGGGCTCGACGTAGGCGATGCGGTCGACGTGGCCGTCCGGTCAGAGCGCGTGGTCCTCCGCCGCGGTGACCGCCCGGCCGTGAACAGCCTCGAAACAGTGGTTGAGGCAGAGGAGGCGTACGGCGCCAGCCACCTCCTGCATCTGCGCCCCCTCGCGGGCGGCCTGCAGATCGAAGTCGACATGCCGGCCCGGCCCTACGAGGTCCTCGGAGTCGCGACGCAGAAGCAGTGGCTGATCGAGTTACCGCCCGCTGATCTGCATGTCATGCGCGCCTCGGGCGGCGGCTAGGCCGGTCGGACTTCCAGCCGATCGAGGGCGAAGAAGGCGTAGGCGATCCAGAGCACCTGGGCGACAGCGAGGTGCAAGAGGGCCGTCACCAGTGGTGTGAGCAGCGCGATGTGCAGGCTGCCCAGGGCAACCTGCACCCCCAGAAGCACCAGCACGGTGCGTCCCGCCCGGGCGCCAATACCATCGTCTAGCCGCTGCCAGATGTAGTGCGCGAGCAGCAGCGCGGTGGTGACGGCCACGATCGGATGGAGGACCCGGAGTCGCACAATCAACGCCGATGACGCGTCGAGATCCTGGGCGAGCCCATGGCCGAACGACTCCGGTCGGAACAGGGTGTCCGCTAGTGCGGTCGTGGCGCCGGTGGCCGCGACGAGGACGATGAGGACGCCGAGCCCAGCGAGCGCCCGCGCGCCTCGCTCACGCGCGAATGTGACTCCGCCGCCCCCTCGCAGCTGCCAGACCAGCAGGGCGAGCAGGCCGGTCAGCGCGAAGGTGTTGACGAGGTGCAGCGGCACGGACACCTGTCGAGGCGTCGACGTGTCGTGCGCCACCCACCCGTAGAGCACGATCAACGCTCCGATCGCCGCCTCCGAGATCACCGAGAGGAGCGACCAAACGGCCGTGCGACGGGCTCGATGCCCGCCCGGAAGGCTGCGGAACACGAGCACTACGAGCACGGCCACGAAGATGAGGTCGAGGCCACTGACGGCGCGATGGGTGAACTCGATCATGCGCGAGGAGTCACTACTCGACGTGACGAAGAAGGCGCCGTCGCAGGAGGGCCAAGAAGCGCCACAGCCATCGCCGGAATGTGTGGCGCGAACGACCGCCCCAAGGACGATGGTCAGCAGCGTCCACGCAAGCGTGAACCAGGCGTACGTGACCAGGGACGCCGCACCCTGCCGCCTGACCACACCGAGGGTTGTCTCCATACAGCCGACTCTACCCCGCAGCCCTCGTGGGTTCATGGAGTGCGAGCACGACGAGCGGCGCCACACGGTCGAATGACACGCGGCCTCCTCGCGGCCTGCTGCCGTCTGAGTATCGCTGCGGGGAGGAGTGCGGCCAATGCGACAGGGAGAGGCGGTCCCGCGGGCAGCAGCCGTCGAGACGCTATGCAGAGCGGCGTGTCGCCGCCTGTCGGGCCCGCTTGGCCCGATACATTCGCTGGTCCGCGGCCTCGATCGCCGCCGCAAGAGTGCCGCCCGCGGGCGCCACGGCGGCTCCGACAGCGAGCGAAGCACGGATCGCGCGGCCGGGGATCGGCACGATGCGCGGGAGCGCCCGCTCCAATCGCGCGGCCGGCCATCCCGCCGCCGTGACCACAAACTCGTCCCCGCCGGTGCGATAGACCGAGGTACCTTCGACCTCGCCGAGCGCCGTGGCGACCGCCAGCAGTGCTTCGTCGCCGACGCCGTGGCCGTACTGGTCATTGATCGACTTGAAGTCGTTGAGGTCGATCACGGCCACCGCCGTGTTCTGGCCGGCGGTGTCCGCCGCCGCCTCGTCGAACGCCCGACGGTTGAGCGCACCGGTCAAGGCGTCATGCCGTGCGGCGGACTTCGCCGCCTGGCGCTCCATCACCTGCTGGGTGATGTCCTGCGCCAGCCCGACCTGGCCAGCGAACCGGCCCTGCGGGTCAGCGAGCGTGCGTAGGGACAGGTGCACCCAACGGCGAGACTCGTCGGGCCGGACAATCTCAAGTTCGACGTTGTCCGGCGCGCCGCCCGCCGACACCCCAGCCTCCAGCATCCCTCGCTGCTCCGGGACGACGATGTCCCCAAACGTGAGCGCCTCGAGGTCCTCGATGGGGCGCTGGAAGAGCAGCCGGGCCGTGGGATTGACGGTCTCGAAGCGGTGGTCCGGGCCCGTGCTGAAGACGGCGACCGGGCTCAGTTCGAACAGCTCGCGGAACAGGGCCGCGTTTCGCGCGAACGCCCCCCCGACCTGCTCCAGGCGCTCGCCGTCGAAATACTCCACGACCGTACCGACCACCCGACCGTCGTACTCATAAGCCGCCGCCGAGCACGCGCACTGGCGCACCGCTCCGCTGGCGGTCACGACGCGAAGGGCAAAGTGTCGCCGGGTACGGTCTCCGGCGCGCCGGCGCCTGATGCGTTCCTGGACGGCCTCAAGGTCTTCGGGATGCACGATCTGCGCACGGTTGATCGTGCGCATCTGCGCCAGCGTGTATCCAAACAGGGTGGCAGCCGCGGCATTGCTCGCGAGCATCCGTCCCTCGAGGTCCCAGACCACCACCGGGGTGGCCAGGGTGTCGAGGACGGCCTCCACATCCGAAAGGGTGGTCGTCGGCACAGCGATCCCTCACCCGCAGCCGCCCCGCCTGGCGCCGCGTCTCCTCAATCCTCGGCAGAATCCTGACGAAGTGAAGGAGGGGGCTCAGATTTCGCGCGTTGTGACGATGGTGAAGGACTGGGAAAGATCGCAGTCGGCGCCGGCGCCGTCAGGAGTCCAGAAGCGCGGCCACCACCTCGTCAAAGGCGGCCTCAGCCTTCGCCCACATCTCCGGATCGATCGCGTCCTGGATGGGGTGTGGCACGAACACGCGCCTGACCTCGGGCAGCCCGAGCGCCACCGACTGCGCCTTCGCCGCGTCCACGAATTCCGTGGAGGCGAGGAACACCGAGGGCCGGCCCTGGACTTCGAAGTAGACGGTGTCGTGCACACTGCACGTCGTGCAGGACCCTCAGTCGGCGAGCGCCTCGATCACGTACCCGCACTCCTCGAGGATCTTCCTCCGCAGATCTTCGGGCGCAGGCTTGGTGAACGTCGGCTTGCGGTAGCGCCGCACCTCCACCTCGGGCAACCGCTCGTGGAAGAGCGCCTCCAGGCGATCGAGGAAGACGTTCCCGCGCGGCTTCGAGATGTCGAGGAGACCGACCACGCCGCGGAGGTGTTCTGGCCGCGGCGTCAGGTGGCGCTGGACGGGTACGCGCTCATCGGTGGGGTCAAGGATCTGTGTCACCGGACGATCCTACTCCTCGTGCCTAGCCCTAGGCCTCGATCACCCGGCTGGTCGCGATGGTTCCGCCAGGGCCTGTGGTCCAACCCGAGAAGAAGGCTGACCATTTCCCGGCCTCAGCCCCGGCGACCACGATGTGCAGATTCCCAGGCCCCGCGAACTTGGGCACTCGCTGGGCCTGCTGCTCGGGTGTCATCGAGGCGAACAGAGCGGCCGGCATGCCGCCGCCAACTTCGTCGTCGGACACGAGCGCTGTCACGGGCCGGGAGGTGACCTCCTGTACGCGGGCGCGCAGGTCGTCTTTCGTGGCGAAGCCGTCGCGTGTGAGCGTTTCGAGGTGTTCCGGCCCCACCACGAGCAGTGCGTCGCCATAGCGGTGCGCCTTCGGGTGGCCGGCCCCCTCGATCCCGACGGCGATACTGCCGGACAGGGCGCGCCCCGTCCTGGAGGTCTGGTCCACGATAAGTTGTGGCCCGGCCGTCATGCCGAACGCCGTCACCACGCTCTCGCCGGCGTCGAAACCGCGTTCGACGTGGAGCGGCGTCCATGGACTCCGCTCCTCCCACTCGGCGAAGGCCATCGTGTACTTCATCGGCGATCCGAAAGTGGAGCGCTCCGTCCCCCCGGGCATCGCTCCGCCGACGTTCCGCAGCACGAGCATGAGCGCCCGTCCGATGGTCGCGTTCGCGCGGTTGCCCTGGCCCAGGGCCCCGAGGCCCATGTTCATGCCGATGCGATGACGGACGGGCCCGTTCACCACTAGCACCGGCGCGGCCCCCATCGTGGTTGCCATGATCCCGTGGCCATTAAAGGTGTCCGTACAGACCGCCTCGACGGCCGCTATCACCACTGGGAGATATTCAGGACGGCACCCGGCCATGACGGCATTGATCGCCACCTTCTCCACGGTCGCCGGCGCCATGTTCGGCGGGACGATGGCGACGAGGGACTGGGCATCGCGTCGCGTACCCCGGAGCATGCGGAGCACCCGCTCCGGCGTCGGGGGCACGACAGGGAGCCCGTCAGTCAGCCCCTGATCGAACATGAACTCGAACTCGTCATCCTGGGTGGCGATCTCGATGCGGCGGGCGCGCAGCGGGCTTCCGCTTGCCTCAGCCTCCAGCCGCTCCGCAATGCCCGGCTCTACCGACTTCGACCCGCAACCAGGCCGCGACTCCGGGTAGGCGTCCCAGTCGACCGTCGGCGCTGGCCGCCCCGTGCTTTCGGCCAGCGACGCCATGAGGTGTCTCCAGTCGTCTCGCCCGAATCCGATGAAGCGCGTCCGTTCCTCGCCCGCCGGGCCGGCAAGGATCACCGTCGGCACGGTGTCGAGGTCGTAGGCGAACGAGACGTGCAGGGCAGAGTCGTCGAGCATCGGCACGGTCAGTCCGTGCCGCTCCACGAGCACCGCATTCCCCTCGGCGTCTTGCCCGACGATCAGCACGTCCACGTCGGAGCCAAACGCCTGGTGGGCGGCCTCAATCAGCGGCATCGAAAGCCCGCAGGTCGGACAGTCTTCCTTCACGAAGCACAGCAGCGACGGGCGGCCGGTGGGGAAGGCGCGGGGGCCATCGGCGGCCGCGAGGGTGAACGCGGGAAGCGGCATCGATCGACCCCCTATGCCAGCGCCTGCCAGCGGGTGGTGTCGCCCTCGCGCACGAATCTCCCCAGCCCAGGCGCCTTGATGTGACTCGCACCGACGAGCGACCCGTCATCCACCAGCCGCCGCAGAACCGTCCGGCGAGTCTGTCGCGCCAGTTCCTGGTCGCCGTCGAAGGTGCTCAGCAGATCAGGCAGGACGGCGTCGACTTCGGAGAACACCACGTCGCCGAGGATGAAGCCCCGCTCGCCGCCCGAAGTGACGACGAGGCTCGTGTGCCCGGGCGTGTGCCCGGGCGTTGGGAGCGTGACGATCGAAGACGTCAGCGATCGCTCACCCTCGATCAGGTCGAGGACGCCCAGCCGTTCGAGCGGAGCGACATCCCGGACAAAGGATGCCGACGCCGCGGCGCTGTAGTGGTCCCAGTCCGCCCGCGGCACGAGGTAGCGCGCCCTGGGGAACGTCGGCTTCCCCGTCGCGCGATCGAAGTTCCATGCGGTGTGGTCGCCGTGCAAGTGCGTAAAGATGACGGTGTCGACCTCATCACTGCGGACGCCCGCCTCGCGCAACTCGTCCGGGAGCAGGCCGTGGTGCTCCGGCCCCCAGCCGGTGTCCACCAGGATGGTGCGCCCGCCGTCACGGAGCAGGAACGAGGCGAAGTTGAGCGCCACGCGCCCCTCACTGTCGAGGTAGCCGCTCAGTGGTGCGATCGCCTCCGCGGCGTCGATGTAGACAGAGTCCACCGCGTACGACTCGATGCAGTCGACGAGCGCGATGACCTCGACGTCCCCGACGCGGGCGCGCTTCATCGCGCGCTCACAGGGGTGGCGGCGTGGAGCATCTCCAGGCGCGCTGCGAGGAAGAGCCGCAGGGTGTCCCGCGCCTCCTCCGTCACGCCGGCATGCAGGCCGGGGGTGGACTGGAGCCGCTTGTCCGTCGCGGACAGCAGCCCGTACAACTCGAAGGCACTGTCGCGCTCAAAGCGCTCGTCGTCCCATTGGACGTGGAACATCAGCGGGCAGGTCACGCGCGGCGCGTCCGCGGCGAGCCGCGCGGCGATCCCGCTGCGGTCGATCGAGGTGCCTCGAGTGCCGCAGAGGCCAAGGACGGCGACGGCGATGCGCGGCTCGGCGGCGACGAAGGGGAGCCCAAACATCGTCCCCATCGAGAGCCCGTAGTAGCCAATCGCGGTCTCATCAAACTCACCAAGCGCGAGGGCGGCATCGAGGGCCCCGCGCCAGTCCTCGTTCATGTCGTCGATGACGCGAGGGCGCTTCCACATCTCGGTGTAGGCAGGGTGACTCGTGTCGGTGACGGGGCCGCGGTCGCCGTGGGCAGGTCCGTCGATGGCGAGGGTGGCGATCCCGCGTTCGCCGGTCAGGTAGTCCCGGACGGCAAGGTTGTTCGCGGCGTCCTTCTTCCCGCTGCCGCCGTGGCCCACGAGCACCAGTGGCGTCCGACCAGCGCCAGGTTTCGTCCAGAGCAGTCCAGGGACCGATCCGCTGCCTCGGTCCAGGGTGAGCCGTCGCTCTTCCATCCCACCGTCAACGGGGGCGGGTTCACTCCAGCGGACCGTTGCAGTGGCCATCGGGCATCTCCTCGCTGCGAGGGGGATGGTAGCCGTGCCAGGGGACCTCGGGCGTGCCGAGCGCCTCGGATCGCTGGGGCGGATACTGTCTACAGCGCCGCCGGGGGGACCGGGGGCGGGCGGAAAGCGAGTCGTCCCATGCTGATCCTCCATGACATGCAGGCGATCCACTGGGCGTTAGCGGGCCTCGGCATCAGCGCGGTCACGCTGCTGCTGCTGGTCATCGCGAACCGGCGCCTAGGGGTCTCCACCGGATTCGAAGACGTCTGCGCCCTCGTGGTAAAGGTGCCCTACTTCCAGCGTGACGCGCTCCGCTCCGAGGGCGGCTGGCGGCTGCCGTTGCTCGCTGGGCTCCTGGCGGGCGGCGTGCTCTCGGCGGTGCTGGGCGGTGGCTGGCAGCCGACATGGGACCTGGGGATGTTCGACACCGAGATCGGGTGGGGCGCTGGCGGCAAAGTCGTCTGGATGTTCGCCGGTGGCCTGCTGATCGGCTTCGGCACTCGGCTGGCGGGCGGCTGCACGAGCGGACACGGGATTTTCGGGCTCTCCAACCTCGAACTGCCCAGCCTGGTGTCCACGATGTCATTCATGGCGGCGGGGCTGGTCACCACCAACCTCATCTACCGCGTGATCCTGTAAGGAGGGGCGCGATGATCCTCGTCTACCTCGTCCTCGGCACCTTCTTCGGATTCGTGCTCAGCCGCTCCGGCGCGGCGGACTACGACTTCATCCAGGGGATGTTCCTGCTGGAGCGCTTCCAGTTGTACGGCATCATTGGTACCGCCGTGGTCGTGACCGCGCCGGCGCTGTGGCTGCTGAAGCGCTACGGCAAGACCATCACTGGTGCACCGATCCGCGTGACGCCGAAGCCCGGCCACCGCGGCAACGTCTACGGCGGGGTGCTCTTCGGCGTGGGCTGGTCGATCACAGGGATGTGCCCCGGCCCGATCCTCGTCAACGTCGGTGAGGGCAAGGTCTACGCGCTGGCGGCGCTCGCCGGGACGGTGCTCGGGGCGGCGCTGTTCGGTGCCTCGTACTCGCGACTCCAGGGGATGATGCACCTGCCTCCGCTCGCGCGAGGGACCGGCGACGGGTAGCCGTCTCGTCACCCCCAGCTCTTCCCCGCTGGCATCTCCAGGATGCCCGCGGGGAAGAGTTGCTCCACCTCCTGGGCAATGAGCGTCCGCTGCTCGCCAGCCCGCTCCTCCAGCAGGCCGCGCACGCGCATAAAGGGCGCCGTGCGTACGACATCCCGATGGGCCTCCACGAGGTCGCGGTTGACAAGGACGTTGACCAGGCCGAACTCGTCCTCCAGCAGCAGGAAGATGATCCCCTTCGCCGTGAGGGGCTGCTGACGGCACACGATCAATCCGGCAATGTCCACCCGCGTCCCGGCCGGCAGGGAACGAAGGTGAAGGCTGGAGGCGACGCCCTCGCCCAGTGACGGACGCAGGAACTGCATCGGATGGCTGTCCGGGGAGAGGTGCAGGACGGCGTAATCGCTCGCCATCCGCTGATAGGCGCTGAAGTCCGCCAGCCGCACCTGGTCCTGCTCCGTAGGCAGGTCCAGCCGCATCTGCCGGTCCCGGGTACGGCGCAACTGGGTCTGCTCGAAGCCGCCGACGAATAGCCCGAGTTGCCAGATCAGTTCACGACGGTTGAGGCCCAGCCCGTCGAACGCGCCCACCTGGATCAGGTTCGTGGTCGCCTCCTGGGAGAGTCCGGTGCGCTGGACGAAGTCGAACAGCGAACGGTACTCCCCGCCTCGGAGGCGCTCCGCTTCGACCCGTGTAGCCCCCGCCTCCCCGACGCCCTTCACGTAGCCCAGGCCGACACGCACCACGCCACGCAGGTCCGTCTGCACATGCTCCGGCGTGATCTCCTCGACAGTGCATTGCGCCGCGCTCAGGTTCACGTCGGGCCGCCTGACGTCCACTCCATGCCGTTGCGCATCCTTGGTCAACACGTGCGGCGGGTAGAAGCCCATGGGCTGCTCGTTGAGCAGGGCGCAGAGGTACTCCGGCGGGTAGTAGTGCTTGAGCCAGGTCGACTGGTAGGCGAGCAGGCCGAAGGCGGCGCCGTGCGACTTCGGGAAGCCGAACTCAGCGAAGCCGAGGAGGTTGTCGAACATCTTCGTCGCCTCGGCCTCGGAGACATCGGGATGCGTGAGCGCCCCAGCCATGAACCTCTGGCGGTATTGCTCCATGATCTGGGCAGAGCGCTTGCGGCTCATGGCGCGGCGGAACGTCTCCGCCTCGCCCGCGTTGAAGCCGCCCATCTGCTTCGCCACCTCGATCACCTGGTCCTGGAAGAGCACGACGCCGAGCGTCTCCTCGAGGGCTCCGCGCACGCACTCCGGCATCTGCACGGTGAACTGCGGGTCGCGCCGCTGCGCCTCGCGCCGGCGGACGTACGGGTTTACTGCGCCGCCCACGATCGGCCCGGGCCGCACGATGGAGACCTGCACGGTGAGGTCGTCGAGGCTACGCGGCTGCGTCCGAGGCAGCATGGCGATCTGCGCGCGCGACTCGATCTGGAACACGCCCACCGTGTCGCCTCGACAGATCTCGTCGTAGACCTCCGGGTCCTCGAAGTTCGGCGTCCGCGACAGGTCGACCACGCGGTGGCGGTGGCGCTCGACGAGGTCCACGCACTCCTCGACGACAGAGAGCATCCCGAGGCCGAGGAAGTCGATCTTCACCATGCGCGCGTCGTCCACACTGTCCTTGTCCCAGTGGGCGAGGTAGCGATTCGGCCAGCGTGCCGGCTGGCACGGGACGCAGTCGATCAGCGGCTCCGAGGAGATGACCATGCCGCCGACGTGCTGGGAGAGGTGGCGGGGGAAGCCCGCCAGTTGCTGCGCCATCTCTACGAGGTGCCGCCATGCCCGCTCCTCTCCGTACTCCGCTCCCGGCTCCGCGACCCCACGCTGACGCTGCACTTCCTCCCCCACCTCGGTCGCCCGGTCGTACGGCTTCGTGCGCTTGGCGAGGCGGTCGACCTCGACCTCGGGGAGGCCCAGCACCTTGCCGACGTCACGCACCGCGCTCCGGATGCGGTAGGTGGGGAAGATCGCCACCAGCGCGGCGTGGTCCTTCCCCCACTTCTCGTGGACGCGCTCGATCAGCCGCTCGCGGATGTCGCGCGGGAAGTCGAGGTCGATGTCGGGCAGCGAGAGCATCCCCTCGTTGAGGAAGCGGTCCACGCCCAGGCGGTTGCGGATCGGGTCGATGTGGGAGAGGCCGATGAGGTAACAGATGATCGAGGCCACGGACGAGCCTCGGCCCCGGCCTGGAGGCAACCCGGTGACGCTGCGCGCCCGGCTGGGACCGCGTACCTCAGCCGCCACCACTTCGGCCAGCTTCATCACCTCGTAGTAGACGAGGAAGAACCCGGCGAGATGGTTCAGTTCGACGAGCGCCAGTTCACGCTCCAACCGCTCGCGCGCGACGGGTTGCTCGTGCAAGAGATACCGCTGCTCCAGCCGTCCACGGCAGAGGCGGCCCAGTTCTTCGATCGGCGTCCGGCCGCCCTCGATGGGCGGTGAAGGCAGGGAGTAACCGAGGTCCTCGGTCAGGTCGAACGCACAGCGACGGGCGATCCGCACGGAGTTGGCGGCAGCCTCCGGGTGGTAGGCGCTGAAGCGCCGCGCCTGTTCTTGCGGTGAGCGGAGGTAGAACTCCCCGTTGGGCCGGCGCTCGCGGTGCGATTCGTCCAGGGTCTTCCGGTGCTTGATCGAGACGAGCACGTCCTGCAGGCGATGCCGGTCCGGCTCGTGGTAGTGGACGTCGCCCGTCCCCACGACACCGACACCCAGGCGCTCGGCCAGCGCCACCAGCGCGTAGTTCCTCGGGCGGTCGCCGAAGACCAGGTTGTCCTGCAGTTCGACGAAGACATCGTCGCGGCCGAACCACTCGATCCATCGCTGCAGCGCCGCCTCGGCCTCTGCCGGGCGGTGCTCCTGTACCAACCGAGGCACCAGCCCGTCGCGGCACCCGGTGAGCAGGACCACTCCCTCCGCGTGGGCCTCGAGGACGGCGACCGGGACGACCGGGTCGAGGCGGCGTTGCTCACGGCCGGCCTGCTCCTCCTCGAAGAGGCCGAACGCCTGGCTGGAGAGCCGGCAGAGGTTGGAGTAGCCCTGCCGGCTCTCCGCCAGCAGCGTGACATGCGAGCGCGAGCCGTCTGCCTCCTCCACCGTGAGTTCGAGGCCGGTGATGGTGCGCAGACGCGCCTCCTTCGCCGATCGAGCGAACTCCATCGCGCCGTACATCGCGTCATGGTCCGTCAGCGCGAGCGCGCGGTGCCCCTGTGCCATCGCCTCCGTGAGCAACTCGTCGATGCTCGACGCGCCATCGAGGAGCGAGAAGTTGGAGTGCAGATGCAGTTCGACGTACGGCACGTCGTCGAGGACAGAGAGCGACACCGGCTCCAGCGGCCCCCGAGGGGCCATGGAGCGAGGCGTGTCAGCGACGAGCACGTCGTCGATCGCGCGGCGCCGGGCCTCGAAGGCCTCCCACGAGTACTCCAGCGCTTGCGGGGTCACGAGGCCGCCGCCGAGTACGGCTGCTCACACCATGCGCCGTCCGTCTCGTCGCGGAAGAGGGTGATCGGGCGCCCGCCTTCGAGGATGAGGCGGAAGTAGGTGCGCGTCTGCGGCGCGGCACGCCACCACGCCTCCGCGACCCGCCAGACCTCCTCCACCTGCTCCACCCGCGTCTCACGAGGGCGCCCCGAGCCACCTGGGCGGGTGACCGCGACGGGGAAGCCGTCAGCGTCAGTGCGGACCTCGAGGGCGCGCGGGAGCCCGATCGGGCGCAGGGAGGTGCGGGCTGGCTGGCTCATGGGTCGTACTCCAGTAGCGCCCGCCGTCGCTCCGGGAGGCGGTGCCACGGCTCCACGTCCACAACGCGCGCCAGCGGCGACTCGCCGAAGCGCACCTTGAGGTGCCGCACCATCTCGTCGAGCTGCTCACGACGCCGGGTCTGCTCGACGAAAAGGCTGCGCTGACGCCCGCTCTCCTCGGTCAGCCCACCGACTTCGAGCGTCACGAGCGAGAGCGGGCCGGGGAACTCCGTGTACTCGACGAGCGTGCGGAGGAGCGTCCAGAGCCGCCCGCGATCACCCAGCGGCTCGCGGAGCACCTGCTCTCGCTCCCAGAGCGCGCCTCGCTCGGTCTCCGCGCGCATCCGGATCACCCGCACGAAGCGATGCCTCGCCCTCGGCTGCCGCAGCGCCCGGCCGAGCATCTGCTCCAGCGCGTGCAGGATCGCCTCCCGGCTGGTCAGTGGAGGGTCGGCCTGCACCACCTCGACGACGCGCTCGCGCTCCCACGGCCGAGGACGGACGGGACGAGGGTCCTCGCCACGCGCGGCGAGCCAGGCCACGCCGCCGCCGAAGCCAAACTGCGCCTCCACCGCGTGTCGTGGGAGCGCCGCGAACTCACCGCATGTGGTGATCCCCAGGAGCCGCAGCCGCGCGATGTCTTCGACTGGAAGGGGGAGTCCGTCGACCGGCTCGGAGGCGAGGAAGGCAGCCGCTTCCACCTCGGGCACGTGCAGCAGGCCGCCCGGCTCGGCACGGTGCGCGGCGAGGTACGCCGTGAACCGCGCGCCCGCGACCCCGAGTTGCGGGCGCAGTCGAGGAGGTACCCCCGCAAACACCGCCTGCCGGATGTCCTCGACCTTCGGGTACAGGCCATCGGTCCCCCGCAGGTCCGCGAAGACGACGCCCTGGTCGGCTTCCTCGATGAGCGGGCTCACCGCACCCATCGCCTCGACTAAGGCCTCGGCGTAGTGCGCGATCAGTGCCGGCCGCGGCTCGACGATGCTCAGCGTGGGGCAGAGGGTAGTCGCGTCACGCAGGGTCATCCCCGCGCGCACACCATGCCGCTCTGCTTCTCGCGTGGCCTCGACGATCCGTGCGCGGGCCTCGTCCGTCAGGGCGGCTGGGGTGCCCAGCAGGCCGGGCCGCTCCACGAGTTCGCACTGGAACGCGAGCGAAGGAATCGCGAGGCAGGCGATGGATCGGGATGCAGAATTATGTGCAGAGATAGCCATGTGAGTCCCCCGCCAAGAGGCGAAGGCGATGGTATCAGAACTGGTGTTCTACTGTTCTAATCTGGCAGCAGTTGGAGAGACGGGGAAGACGACGCTGGTATCTCGGCTGAATGGCCCGTCGAAGAGCGTGACCTGCTGACGGCCCTCCGCGGCGAGCACGCGCAGCCGATCCCGCTGCTGGCCGCCTTGCTTCCAGACATCCACCCCGGCAGGCGTCCCCCGAGGGCGGTAGGTGACGGCGATCGTCTCCTGCTCACCATCTGAGACTTCAACGCGGCCGATCAGCACCGTCATCCCCTGCTCGATCCGGTATGTCGGCGTGAAGCCCTCGACGCTCTCCACCGTGGAACCCTGCGGCAGCACCACGCGGAAGAGGTTCACGTAGAGGCCGGGCACCTTGGTGTAGGTGTACGCCATCGGGCTGAAAAGCGTGGAGGTCAACGAGAGCCGGCGGAACCGCGTGCCGGAGAACCGCGACAGGTCGTTTCGCCACGAGACGAAGACATCCACACGCCCGTCGGCGCGACGGAGGTAGGTGATCTCTCGGCTGATCGCAGCATTGAGTTTGGAGTAGGAGACGTTGGCGTCCACCACGGCCAGAAAATCTGCCTCTGCCCTCGGCCGCATCGTGCCGTCGATCGAGAGGGCGCGGGCGACCTCCTGCACTCGTCCGTCGTTGCCAAACATCTGCAGGTGCCGTCCACCCGCGCCGCTATGCAGTGCCGTCAGCAGGCCTGGCAATTGCTCGGCGTTCGCTCCCTGCAGCCGATCGATGCTCTGCTCCAGGACGAGGCTCAGGATCGTGCGCTTCTTCGGCAGTTCCGACGCATCGTCGGCGAAGATCTCGTCCTCGAGTTCGACGTAGAAGTTCTCCGCCGTCAACGGCCGGTCGATGCCCTCCACGGTCATCGGCCCGAACGCCTTGAGCAGCAGCCGCAGCATCTCCGTGTCCACGGCGATCACCCCATCGGCCTCCAGCGCCCGGTCCTCCCGCAAGAATTGCTGAACAGCCCGCGCGCTCTCCGGGAACCACGGCCACCAGTTCGCGTCACGCACGTACCAGCGAGCGATCCCGAGTCCCATGCTGAGGTCATGTGGCGGTGTCCGCCCTTTGTCGGGCCGTGGGTCGAACTCGCGCACGGAGGCGTATTCGACACTCTCGACCCTGCCCTCCGTGACCCTGATCACCCCCATGGTGCCGATAAAGCCTCCGGTCGGCCGGATCTCCTGCTCATTCTGGCCGAGCAGGATGTAGGTACGCGGCCCGTCATACCCAAGCAGCGGCTCCAGGCCGTCCCCCAGCGCTGTGGTGGCCAATCGCATCGAGGACACGTGGCTGAGATCGTCATGAAGGCCTGGGAGCAGTCCCCCTGCCCGTGCAAGCGGACCGCGCCACCTCACCTCGGCAAGTCGTCCTGCCTCGCCTCGGATGCCCTCGAGTACCCCGAGGTGGGCGTCGAGCGCCTCCTGGCGTGCGACGAAGACCGCGCGGGCTCGGTCGCTGGCGCGTCCTCCGCCATCGAAGAGCGGATCGACCTCAGCGAGCATCCCGTTCGTCGCGTCAGTCAGCGTGATGGTGAAGTCGAGGAGCGCGGGGCTGTGCCTGACCGTCTCGCCATATCGCGGGAGCAGCCGGCCGACGCCTGCGAAATGCTGGAGATATCCCAGCCGCGCATCCGTCCGCCGGAGGTGTGCTTCGGCGGCCCCCATGTCACGCCGCAGTTCCGCATAGCCGTCACTGCGAGGCCAGGCGCTCCCATCGAAACGCAGCAGGGGGCGGAGTGCAGCGTGTGTGCGGTCGAGAAGCGAGACCGCAGCGCGCGCCTCGGCCCGGGCGTCGCGCACACGGAGCCCGGCATCGACCCCGAGCACGGCCATCAGCGACACCACGGCGAGGACAGCCCAGGCGCGACGACCACGCGGGCGGCGCTGCCTCCAGTATGCATTCATCGGATGGCAGACTACTCAAACTACCCGCGATCTTCTACTCTTCACGCGCGAGGGACGTGGACAATGGAAGAGCGGGGCGTGTCTTCACCAGAAGCCTTCTGGCTGCTTCCCAACCTCCTCGGTCGAAGGCTGCGCCAGCTCCCTCGCATCGCAGCAGATGCCCTCGTCCTCTCCAGCGGAGTGGCTGCATCGCAGGCGCTCACTCTGTTCATGCTCCCGGTGACGGCGCGTCTCTTTGGCCCAGAGCAGATGGGCGTGCTGGCCGTCATGCTGGCGTTCGAGCGCATCCTGAGCCCGCTCGCGTGCTGGCGATACGAGCAGGCGGTCATGCTGCCCGAAGAAGACCACGAGGCCTGGACGGTGGTGATGCTCAGCCTCTCGATCGCGGCGGTGATGACGGTCGTGCTCGCCGCCGTCCTGGTCGTATGGGGACCTGACGTTGCCCGACTCCTTCGCGTCGATGAATTGGCGACACACTCCTGGTTCCTCGTCCTGCTCCTCCCGGTGATGGGGGTGAGCCTCACCTTCAAGATCTGGAACTCACGACGTCGAGCATTCTCCCGCACTGCGTTTGCTAACTCGGTTCGCGCGGGCGGTATTGGCATCGGGCAGATTGGCACCGGTGTTGCGATCGGATGGACCCCCACCGCACTCCTCGGCGGCTACCTCGCCGGCATGGCTGCTGAGTCCGCAGTGCTCTCACGGCACTGGGTCACTGGCAGGCTCACACGCTCGCCAGGGGCGTTGATGGGTGCTGCGCGACGCTATCGCAAGTTTCCGCTGCTCTCCGTGCCCGGAGGACTACTTGCAGCGCTTCAATTCGGCCTCCTGCCGTTGCTCCTCGCAGCTGCGTTCGGAGCCGCCGAGGCCGGCTGGTTCTGGGTGGCCTTCCGCCTGCTGAACACACCGGTCGCGCTCCTCGCTGAGCCGCTTGGCGCCGTCCTGTACCAGCGGCTCGCCGTCCTTCGCCGAGACGGCAAGGGCGATGCAGCCGGGCTCATTGCGCAGGTAGGGATGAGCCTCTTTCTCGTGGGGCTGGGGCCCGCGCTCCTGGTGCTCGCCCTCGCTCCGCCGGCAGCCAGTTGGCTACTGGGCGAGGAGTGGCGTCGGGCTGGTCTGTTTGCGCAGGCGCTGATACCGCGCGCCCTCCTCTCCATGGTGGGACTCTCTGTCACCTCCGTGTACCTCGCCTACGAACGGCAAGAGCACATGCTGGCCTGGCATCTGGCGGTTGGTGTGGCACCGCTCGCCGGATTCGTCGCCGGCGCGTGGCTGGGCGACGAGTTGGCTGCGACGTGGGCGTACAGCGTTGTCTCCGCGGTGGTATTCGCCGCGCCGATGGTGTCAGGCCTGCTCTACGCCGGTGTCCGATGGCGAGCGATCCCGCGCGCACTCGGCCGCGGCACCACGGATAGCGTCCGCCTCGCTGCGGCGCTCGTCCGCCCGGCACGTGATCCTGGGCTGCCAGTCTGATGGCCGTCGAACATCCAATCGAGGAAATCCGCCTCCACCGCGTGGCATCCCCGGTGTCACTGCGCTACAGCACCTGGAGCGAAGACACGGCGCGGTCGTTCGTCGTCGAGATGCGCTCAGGGACACATACCGGTTGGGGTGAGTTCAACGACTTCACCTGGCGTCGAGTCTTCCGGCCCGAACGGACTGCATGGTGGATGGGCCGAAGGATCCTTGGCCGGGATGCGACCAAGCCATCCAGCAGCCTCCAGTGGCTTCCCGCCCTGCCCCTTGGGAGCGACCTCTGGAGCCGCGGAGAGCACCGCCAGTGGCGCAATGTCCGCGAGGGGCTCTCGGTCGCCCTGTACGACCTCGCTGGGCGCATCTCCGGACGGTCCGTCGCAGACCTTCTGGGCGGCGCCCAGCGCAGCACAGCGCCGGGCATGCCGGTGGTGCACCTGGCCGGGGCGGAGGAAATGGCGCGTGTCGCACAGATCTGGGTCCGAACGTTCGGCTTCCGCCACCTGAAGTTGAAACTGACCGGCCATGACGAGGCCGATGACCGCGGCCGACTCCACGCAGTGCGTAAGGCCGTCGGAGATGAGGTCGGCCTCCAGGTCGATTACAACTACGGCTTCCGCACGGCCGAGGACGTTGTCCGCGTCATAGCCGACCACCACCAGCGGTTCCGGATCGACGTCGTAGAGGACCCTGTCCGCCCGAAGGCCCTCGGCCTCATCCGTCTCCTCCCGTACCCGTACCTCACTCGCGCCCTGGAGCCTTTGGTCATGTTGGACGGTGCGGCGTACTGGCCGAACGTGCGGAGGATCGTCCGAGCGAGGGCCGCCAACCTCATCAACCACCACGCGGACCGGCAGGGCGGGCTCGACCTCGGTCTGAAGGCCAGTCGCTACGCCGAGGCCCGCGGGATCATGAGCGGCATCGGCAGCGGCGGCGGCGTGTGCGGCATCAAGGACCGCGCCCTGCTCGCACTGGCAAGCGTGATCGGCCTCACGCGCCCGACAGAGACGGTCGGGTGGCCGCTCTACGCGCGTCCCGAGTTCGCGGGCTTTTACGGAGTCCACGCGGACAGCGACCTGACGGGCGCTTGCCCCATTCGCCTGGACGGCCACGTGGGCCTCCCAGCGGGGCCAGGGCTGGGCTTCGAGATGGACCAAGATCGGCTGCTTCGGGCCTCCGAGGGTAGGCCGATTGTCATCAGCCGAGACACCGGCCGGCAGCGCTCCATCAAGGTCCCATCGTGATTTACCTCGCCATCCCCCTGTTCGCGCTGTGTTTCGCGCTCTTCTTGATGGTCTGGCGTGACTCCTCGCGCATGACGCTGATCGCCACGCCGTTCCTCGCGTTTGCGGGGACCGAGATGCTGGCGATGTGGACGGCGACGCTCGCTCATCTGCCAGAGGACGACGTTCGCGGCGCCTGGGCGCTGCTCGTCGTAGTCCTCGCATTCCTGGCATTCCTCGCCGGCTTCGTGGCAGTGGGCGCTCTGGTAGGAGCAAGACGGGATGTCGTGGGAGAGTTCCGCGCTGCTCCCATCAGCAGCATGAGCGATGCGGACCGGCACCGGCATGCGATCGCCGTAGTACTGGCCACGTTCGTCTTGCTGGCTATGGGGGGATACCTCTACCAGGGTCTCCCGCCGCAATGGGTAGCGTTCGTCGACTTACTGCGCGGGGCGGACATCCAGGATGCCCAGGGATACCTCTCCGGCGCGCGCTTCCTGCTTACGAAATCGGCCTCCTTCGGGGGCGAGTATCGAGGACAGGGGTTCATCCTCGCGATCATGAACATCGGCTGGCCATTCGTGACCGGCGTAGCGGCCGTGATCTACCGGGCGAGCCGTCGCAAGGGCTGGCTCACTGCGACGATCATGCTGTTCCTGCTCACGGTGACGTTCGTCGGCGGCACCGGCCAGCGGGGGCAGGTGGTCATGGCCATCCTGTTCCTCCTCGTCCTCTTCTCACTGCTCACGTTCGCCCGGCCGCGCCACGTCCTGATGGCCGCAGTCGCCGGGATGGCATCCCTGATGCTCCTCACGATCACCAGCGGGACCAGTGGCCTGGGGACAAGTGACGCGAACGCTGCAGGACAAGTCAGCCTCGCGGCCGTGCAACGACTCCCGAAGAACGGCATCAGCACGCTTCAGACCATCGAGTTCGTCGATTCAGGCGATATCCCGCGCGGCTGGGGCACGTACCAGCGGGAACGGCTCGTCCAGTCGTTGCCCGGTCCCAGCGGCCCGCAGCTCTTCTGTCACCGGCTGCACCTGCTGCTCCATCCGACTTCGACAGCCACCACGTGCGCGTCGATGACCCAGATCGGGCAGTGGTATGCCGACTTCGGCCTTGCCGGGAGCAGTGGAGGCTACTTCCTGATGGGCGCCATCGCTGCGGCTGCCCAGGTCTCTCTCTTTCGCTTGAGGAAGGGCCCGCTGGAGTTATCGCTGATCGCCCTCGCAACCATGGGGTTCATGGAACTCGCGCTCGGCGGACTGGTCAGCGGTGCCATCTACTTCGTCCTCCTCGGCGCCACCTATTTCGCCTTCCGGACCGCAGTGCGGTGGGACCTGCAGCAGCGTCGCCGGACGCCTCCGGTGCGATCGGCGCGGGCAGCGGCCTCCTCCGAGTTTGTCCTGTACCTGCGCACCATCCGTCAGCGAGCGTTGGCCGTCGTACTCGCAGTCACGATCGGAGCGGTCGCAGGTTGGACGATGTCCGTCCACGCGACGCCGCACTACCGTGCGACGGCGACTCTCCTGGTCGCGCAGGTCCAGGTCCCCGGCGTCACGCAAGATCGGGATCTCGCGATCAGCGAGACCATCGCACGCACGCTTGCTCCACTCCTCACCGCGCGCCCAGTCGCGGGACGGGCAATCGCGCAAGCCTCATTGCCGCTGAGTGCAGATGAAGTCGTCCGTTCACTTCGCGTCACCCCAGTCCCGTCCACCCAACTAGTCCGAGTCTCCGCCGCTGCGCCTGAGCCCGCGCTCGCGGCCCGCGTCGCGAACGCCGTGGCGGCGGCCGCGATGGACTCCGAGCAGGCCCGTGCCCTGCTCCTGTCTCCTCGCGCCCTCAGTGTCGTCGAGCCCGCGGCACCACCAACAACGCGCGAGTGGCCCCGGGTATGGGTGAGCACGGCCCTCGGTGCCCTGCTCACCGGGCTAGCCGCACTGGTCCTGATCCTCGTGCGGGCCTATGTCGATGACACAGTGAAGGACGGGGACACAGCACTTCGGGTGGCGGGCCTACGCACCATTGGCCGCATCGGGACCGTCCCGGACCGCCGAGGGCGCCCACGCGGGTTGGCCGTCCCGCTCTCCGGTGACGAGGCATTCCGGATGGCCCGGACGAACCTGGCGCAGGCTCTCGACCTGGCGAACACCCCTCATCAGGTCCTCATGGTGACGAGCCCCGCCATTGGCGACGGCAAGACATCCGTCGCGACGAATCTAGCCGTCATGTTCGGCCTCGCCGGATCCCGCGTCTGCGTCGTCGACATGGACTTCCGGCAGCCGACGCTCCATCGTGTCCTCGGATGTGTCAACCGCGAAGGCGCCAGCACCCTGCTGCTGGGCCGAGGGCCGGACTCCGACCACGTCCTGCGCACCACACCGTATCTGAACGTCAAGGCGATCACGTCTGGCCCGGCCCCCGAGCACCCAGCCGACCTGCTCGATGGCGAGCGCCTCAGCGGGGTGCTGGCAGACCTGCGTGCGCGATTCGACCTAGTCATCCTCGACGCCTCGGCGGCGATCGGGTGGAGTGACGCGATCCTGATCGCGGCACGGTCCGATGCCGTCCTGCTCGTCCTCCGCCCCGGTCGGACGCAGTCCAGCACGCTTCGTGAGGCCGCGACCATGTTGCGCCGCGTCGGGACTCCGGTGGTCGGTGTGCTCTGGAATCGCGCCCATCCGTTACGCGTGGATCGGCGCGCCAATCTCGGACGGTCGGCGATGCGAGGCATAGGCGGCTGAGGCACCGTTCTCCGGGCCGACGATGACCTCGGAGAGACGTCGTGCGGACGATGAGGGAAATGGGGGGCCTGACGTGTCGGAGTGCGGCTTCACCCTTGCTCACTATCGCGAAGCGCTCCGCGCGCTCGTCGATGTCGCGCCCATCCGGCGCTACTCGGAGCTTCGCGCGACTGGTCCGCAGGCGGTCATCCGTCACGACATCGATCTCGACCTGCTCGCCGTCCCTCCGATGCTCGCGATCGAGGTTGAACTCGGCGTGAGCGCGACATACTTCTTCCGGTTGACCGCGGAGACCTACAACCTCCTCGGGGAGACGGGGATCGAGACACTGCGGCGGGTCCGCGAGGGGGGTGGCACTGTGGGCCTCCACTTCGACGCCGCATTCCACGGCCTCCTACCAGGTGACGCCCTGGATGCCGCCATCGAGGAAGAGGCCGTACTCCTGGGCCGCCTGGCCGGGTGCGCTGTCGACCTCGTCTCGTTCCATCGACCTCAGCCGGGACTGCTGGGGTGGCGCCCACGCCGGATCATCTCGGCGTACGACAGCGACCTGATGATGCCTCGGTCTCGGTACATCTCGGACTCGGCGATGCAATGGCGCGAGGGCTGCCTCCACCAACACCTCGACCCCGCGGGATGGGGCGCGCGCCGCACGCTGCAGGTACTCGTGCATCCCGCGTGGTGGGCGGAACGGCCAGGAGACGTGGCCTCCCGCATTGATGAGTTTCATCGCCGCTCCGAGGCGCGGTTCGACGAGACCGTGCGGCGAGAGGTCCGCACGTACGCGAGCCGTGGCACCTCCTAGGCGCACCATGCGAGTGGCGATCCACCAACCGAACTACCTGCCGTGGGCCGGGTACTTTACGAAGATGCTTGCCGCGGACGTCTTCATCCTGCTGGATACCGCCCAGTTCTCGAAGAATGGCTACCTCAACCGCGTGACCATCAAGACGCCCGCCGGCGCTCGGTGGCTCTCTCAGCCGGTTCGGCTACACCAGCACCTTCAGTCATCCATACGTGACGTCACCTTGGCCGAGGAGGGCTGGGGAAGTCGCCACGCACGGACGCTCCGCATGAACTACGGGCGTGCGCCCCACTTCGCGCGCTACATCACTGCCCTCGATCGGATGCTTACCTCCGCCCCGCCCCTGTTGGCGGACTGTAACGAGGGGCTCATCCGCTGGCTCGCGGATCGCCTCGGCATCCAGACTCCGATTGTGCGCGCCAGCGCACTCGAAGGCGGCTACCTCCGACGCACAGAGCGCCTGGTCACCCTCGTGCGCGCTGTCGGCGGCGACACCTACGTCTCGGGTGCGGGTGGCTTCACATACCAGGACGAGGACGCCTTTGCTGCCGCGGGCATCGAGGTGGTGCGCGCGCCCGGGTTCTCGCACCAGTACTCGCAGTTGTGGGGAGCGTTTGAGGACGGCCTGTCCGTCCTCGACCTGCTGTTCAACATGGGCGACGACTCGATGGCCATCCTCGAACAACAGATGCGAGCCGCGCGTGAGTGAGCCGCAGCAGTCGCAACGGAGCCGGCTGCTGATCATGGTCAACATGATCCATCCAGACGACTGGTCGGGGCAGGGCGCGTTCGAGCGAGGCCTGCACGCGGCCGCTCGCAAGCGGGCTGCCGAGCACCCGACGCTACGACTCGCGATCGTCACGGTGCGTCGGCCCGGAGGCCCGCCTCGGGAGCCCGGGGACGGCGACGAAACGACGCGCCTCGTCCTCGATAAGAGTTCGGTGCTTGGCTATGCGACTCACCAGTGGCGCCTCTGGTGGACCCTGGTGCGTCTGTTGTGGCGCGAACGTCACGCCGAGGTCGCTGTGTACACTCGTTTCAACCTCGCGATGCTCGCCGCGCCCATGGCTGCTCTGCTCTTCCGGCGCCCGTACACCACGCGCACGGGCCCCCTCACGACGGTCCGCGACGGGCGACTCCTTCCGGTCGATGGACAGGAGGACATGGCCGGGATCCGCCTCGGGTGGCTGGGCCGGCTGGTCTCGCGGGCACTCGTCGAGTTCAACTTCAGGGTGGCACGCCGCGTGGTGGTGGTCTCCCCGGGCATCGGCGAGACGCTGGAGCGACGCTTCCCATTCCTCCGAGGCAAGTGGCGCGTCGTCGAGAATGGCGTCGACCTCGATGTGTTCCGGCCGATGCCTCCCGACCGCGCACGCTGGGGGCTTCCGGAAGACGTCCCGGTCTTCTGCTACGTCACCTTCATCGATGCCACCCGAGACTACGAGACGCTGTTCAGTGCGCTCGCGCGTGTCGAGGGCGTCGAAGCGCCGTGGCTGCTCATGGTTGGGAATGGCCCGGATGAGCAACGTGCGAAGGAGGCGGCTGCGGCCGCCGGGGTGGCAGACCGCGTCGTATGGACGGGTCGACTGGCCCAGCCGGAAGTCGTGGCCGCGATCGCATCGTCTGACGTCTGCGTCGCACCGGAGTTGCTCGCCGCGGTCGGCACGCAGGGCTCGTCTCCGATGAAGTTCTTCGAGTACCTGGCCTGTGACCGTCCGATTGTGGCGACCCGTGCCGCCAGCCACGCCTTCATTGAGGAGGCCGGCGTTGGATGGCTGGCCGAGGGCGGCAACCCGGACGATTGGGCGCGGGCGCTCCGGCACGCGCTGCAAGCCCCTCGCGGGGCTCCTCGAGCCCTTGCGGAGCATCGCTATTCGTTCGCGCGCGTGTTCGATGAGATTGAAAGCATTGCGTCAGGCGGCGAAACGCACGCTTCGCACACGTGAGGTGCCACAGTCTCCCCGCCAGGTGCTATGAATCCCTCGCACCGGCGCGCCTCGAGGGCTGCGCGGGGATGGAGGACACCGTGGCCACTGGTGAGACCGAGTACGAAACGATCATCGTGGAGAAGGAACGGGGCCGGGCGCGGATCACGCTCAATCGGCCCGAAAAACTGAACGCACTCTCAAGGCAGCTCCAGGCCGAACTCCGGCAGGCCCTGTGGGACGCGGATCGTGACACGCGCGTCCATGCCGTCATCCTCAGAGGCGCGGGACGCTCCTTCTGTGCCGGGTACGACCTGACACCCGAACGACGCCTCGAGGGCGAATCCGCCACCGAGGCGAACCCCTACGCAGACGTCTATCGCAAGAGCCAGACGTTCGACGACGACGTGTGGCGCATGGAAGAGGCGCAGCGCGACCGGATGACGATCTTTGACATGCACAAGCCCGTGATCGGGCAGGTGCACGGCTTCTGCGTCGCCGGCGGCACGGACCTCGTGTTCCTCTGCGACATCGTGATCGCCGCCGAAGACGCGCGCATCGGCTTCCCGCCCGTGCGGGCGATGGGCGGGCCGCCGCAGCACATGTGGACCTACCACGTGGGCCCGCAGTGGGCGAAGTACATGCTGCTCACCGGGGAGTTCGTCACCGGCAGCGAGGCGGAGAAGATCGGCCTCGTCTGGAAGGCCGTCCCCGGCGACCGGCTCACTGAAACCGTCGAGGAACTCGCGGACCGGATGGCCATGATCCACCCCGACCTGCTGGCCGGGAACAAGCGCTCCGTGAACATGGCCCTCGAACTCATGGGCGCGCGCACGATGCAGCGGTTTGCAGCAGAGCAGGACGCACGGATGCACACCTCCCCTGGCATGGAGGACTGGCGCTCTCGCAACCGCGAGCAGGGCTTGAAGGAGGCCCTCGCCTGGCGCGATGGTCGCTTCTCCAGCCCAGAGCAGCGCCGAGCGTGGCAGCAGGAGCATTGGCCGGAGGGCCCGCGCTCCTAGCCGCCTCGAGGGTGCCCCTGCCATCCATCAGCCACGTAGCGATGGGATACTCGCTCGTGTCTCGGACATGACCGACCCGGGACAAGACAGGACCACGATGTCGACCGAGTCCGCCATCCGCCCTGCCGGGGTGCTATCCAACATCGAGGTGCGGGTCAGCGCCGATACCCTCGCGGCTCGTGTCGCCTCGGTACTCCTCAGCGACCTCGGAGCGCACATCGTCGCCGTGCCCGCGACCGAGCCGGCCGACCTCGCGGAAGCCGGGGCTCCGCTCACGCCGGACGGGCTGGCGCTCAGTGCCTTTGGGCCGACCGGCCGCTTCCGCGATGCACCTGCCAACGAGGCGGCGGTCATGGCGATCGGCGGGGCATCGCTGGGTCAGTACTCCTACGCGCCCGTTGCCGTGTACCTCATGACCCCGTTCGCCCAGACTGCGCAGGGACTGTTAGCGGCTGTCGGGGTCCTCGCTCGGCGCGCCGCGTCGTCGTTCCCGGTCAGCGAGGTACCGGGGCACCTCAGCACGCTGCAGGCGCTCTTCGCGCTCCAGGGCGGCGCCTACGTCTACGGCCCGGTGCCGGACGAGTTGCGCTGGACGCACAGCCCCCGGGGGCAGTGGCCGTCGTATGCCACCTACCGCTGTTCAGACGGCAAGTGGATCTTCGTCGGCGCCTCAACCACCCCGTTCATGATCAAGACCTTCCTCACCCTCGGCCTCGACGAGATCCTCGCCGACCCGAAGACACATGAAGGCCCGCGGGCGATGCATGGCGAAGGCGCGCGCCACATCTGGAAGGCCTGCGAGGACGCGTTCGCCACCGACACCTCGGCGAACTGGATCCGCCGCTTCAACGAGGCGGGTGTGCCGATCGGCCCCGTCCTCACGATCGAGGAGGCGCTGGCGCACCCACAGACCCGTTCTGAGGGCATCGTGGGCGACGACCTCCATCTGCGGAATCTCGTCCGAGTGGCGAAGTGCAGCGATGGGCCGCCGCCGCGGCCGGGTGATGGTCCGCTCCCGCTCTCTGGCCTCCGCGTGCTCGAACTCACCGGCTACATCGCCGGCTCGTACACCGGACGGCTGCTCTCGGACCTCGGCGCGGACGTCGTGAAGGTGGAGCCGCCCGGAGGCGACCCTTTCCGCGCACTGGGGTACGGGTTCGCGGGGTGGAACTACGCCAAGCGCGGCCTGACGGTCGATGTCTCGAAGCCCGCTGGCCGCCAGACCATCCTCGACCTCGCGAGCGTCGCGGACATCTTCGTCACCAACTATCGAGGCGAGTCGCTGCAGAAGTTCGGGTTGACTCGCGAGGACATCTTCGCGGCGAACCCCACGATCATCCACGGCTCGATCTCCGCCTTCGGCGACTCAGGCCCGCTCTCCAGTCTCCCGGGCTTCGATCCGATCGTGCAGGGCTTCGTCGGTGTCATGCGCCGCCAGGGCGGTGACGACGAGCCCGTGAAGACCCAGATGGCCGCCACCGACTACATGGCAGCGATGCTCTGCGCCCTCGGCGTGATGGCAGCGCGCACGCGGCAACTCGAGGAGGGCGGCGGATACACCGTCAATACCTCGCTGCTGGCTTCGGCGAGTTCGCTGCTCTTCGAGGCGGTCGAATCGCTCCGCGCCGGCCAGCCGTACGAGACAGGAGGCCGCGACTTCGCCGGCCCGCACGCCCTCGAGCGGCTCTACCAGGCCGCCGACGGCTGGCTACTGGTTACGACGCCGCCGCGTGAACGCGCAGCGCACCCGGACGCCGTCGCCTTCCTCGATGGCGTGGCAGGCGAGACCGTCGAGGGCGCGATCGGGCGGCTGGCGGCGATGGGCGTGGCGGCCGTGCCCTGCACTTCGCCGCTCCGCATGACATCGGAACCGCACTTCGACGACAACCGGCTCTGGGTGCGCGTCCAACAGGGCGACCTTGGCGAACTGGTGCTGCCCGCGCCGGTGCTCCGCAGGACGCCGCTCACCAGCCGAGCGCCGGAACTCGGCGAGTCTGCACCCCTCGAGGACTGGTGGGCCGCGGTCGCGGCCCGCACAACTGCGCGATAGGAGCCCGCCATCACCACTCAGAATCCAGGCCCGATGCTGCTGAAGGAACAGCGGGGGGCCGTGCTGCTGCTCACGCTCAACCGCCCTGAGGTGGGCAACGCTTACAACGACGAACTGCGCCTCACCTTCCTCGCCACCCTGCGCGAGGCCGAGCAGGACTCCTCGATCCGTGCCGCCGTGGTCACAGGCACCGGCAAGCACTTCTGCAGCGGTGCCGACCTCACTGGAGAGGCCGCGCTCACCGCGGAGGGGTATCGCGCGAACTCCCAGCGCTACGACTGGATCTACGAGGTTCAGCGCATGCACGTCCCGGTGATCGCCGCGGTCGAGGGCTACGCCGCTGGCGCAGGCATGGCACTCGCGATGGCGTGCGACGTCCGTGTGATCGCCGAGGATGGACACCTCTTCCCCGCCTTCACCCAGCGAGGGCTCGCGCCGGACAGCGGCGTCGCATGGGCGCTCACCAATGTCGTCGGCCCGGGCCAGGCGATGCAGTGGCTGCTGGACGCGCATCGCATCACCGCCGCAGAAGCCCTCGACGCGCGCCTCGTCCAGCACGTCGTCCCCGCTGGCCAGGCGTTAGCGCGTGCGATGGAGATCGCCGAGCGCTGGGCACAGGGTCCGACGATCGCGTTTGCCCTCGCGAAGCGACAGGTCTGGTCATCGCTCACACAGACACTCCCGGAGGCGCTCCGCTTTGAGCAGGACAGCCGCTTCCTCACCTACCAGACCTACGATCGCATTGAGGGGCGCACTGCCTTCCAGGAAAAGCGAGCCCCTAAGTTTGAGGGGCGTTGAGCGAAGACGCGGTCGCTCACCACCGGGTATCCTCAACAGCGCTTCAGACAGAGGAATGGACCGATGGCCAAGACCGAATCGTTTGACATCACCACCGGATGCGACCTGCAGGAGGTCGACAACGCCGTGAACCAGGCGCTGAAGGAGATCACCGGCCGTTACGACTTCAAAGGGATCAAGGTCGAGATCGACTACGACCGCAAGGCGAGCACAATCGAGATCCACACGACCGACGAGTTCAAACTCGACGCTGCGTGGGACGTCCTCCTGGGGCGTCTGCTCGCGCGGAAGATCCCGCTGAAGAACATCAAGCGCGGCAAGGCCGAGCCTGCTGGCGGTGACTCGGTCAAACAGGTCATCACGCTCGTGCAGGCGATCGACAGTGACACGGCGAAAAAGATCACGCAGTACATCCGCGACCAGAAGCTGAAAAAGGTCCAGTCGCAGATCCAGGGTGACGCCGTCCGCGTCTCCGGCCCGACCCGCGATGACCTCCAGGCGGCGATGGCGGCCCTCCGCGAGGAGGACTTCGGTGTCGAACTGACCTTCGGCAATTACCGCTAAGGTCAGTGCACACAGGCTGCGTCCGCCGGTCGCACGCTCCCATCTGGGCGGCGACGCACCAGACTCAGGCCCTCCCCCCGTCCCCGGTAGGCACTGGCTGCGGCCGTGACATGTCACCCGCGGGGCGAGGATCACGCGCTAGCGAAACAACAACAGCGCCGACGGCGTAGACCGCGACCATCATCATGAACGCACCGTCGTATGAGCCGATGGTGTCGAACCAGAGGGCGACCAGCAGCGGCCCGAGGGCCGTCGCGCCCACCTGCACGGGGACACTGAGGCTCCGTACCGCGCCGAGGTGGCGCCGCCCGAAGTACGACGCCCACATGTACTCCGAGAGCGGGGTCACCCCACCGAACCCAAATCCCCAGCTGGCGAAGGCGACAAGCAACACGGCCATCGACTGCATCTGCGTCGCAACGAGGAGCAGCAGCGTACCGGCGAGCGCACACGCGAACGCGGACACGGACAGGTAACGCGGTGAGTAGCGTGCCAGTGCCCAACCCCACACCGGCTTGGAGGCGAGTCCGGAGACGCCGGTCAGGCCAAAGGCAAAGCCGGCCTCTCGCGGTCCGAACCCGGAACCGGTCGCAAAGGGGATCCCGTGGAACAGCATCGCGATGTTGCTCGCGAGGAAGAGGCTGAACGCGACCATCAGCAGCCAGAACGCCCAGGTATGTACCGCCTGCCGGCGTGTGAAGGAACCGTCGAAGTCGCTGCGGACGCGTTCCTGATCTCGCCGGTTCCGTTCGTCACCCAGTCCGGCCTTTGCCGGCCCATCCGGCAGTAGCCCGTAGTCCTCGGGGCTACTCCGCATCAGTAGGGCGGCCGGGATCATGAGCACCCAGAACAGGATCGCCATCACGACGAACGCGTCCCGCCACCCGAACGACGCGACCACAGACGTGGCGACCACCGGCATCAGCATGGTGCCAAAGGAGAAGCCGCTGCTCGCGATCGAGATCGCCCACCCACGGCGCACGACGAACCACTTGGACACGGCCACGTTCACCACGACCCCCGCGATCAGAGGCCGGGCGAGGACCCCAGCAACGAGTTGGAGGGCGACGAACTGCCAGAGGGCGGTAACGAAGGAAGTCACGAGGAGGATCGCCCCGTAACTCACTGCCCCGACGAGCATCAGCGGGCGTGGCCCGCTTCGGTCGATCATCGGGCCGATCAGGGGCCCCGTGATCGCGGCAAGCACGGCCGCCGCTGAGGTCGCGACGATGAACTCGCCGCGTGTCCATCCAAGCTCATCCGTCATCGGACGGAGCACAACGGCGAACAGGATGCTGACGAAGCCGACCGAGGCGAAGTGCCCGCAGCCCGCGGCGAGCACGATCCACCAGCCATAGAACGGTCGCCGGGGGGAGGCACGCCTGAGAAGGGTAGGACGCTGATCCATGACCCGCCCAGTCCCTCATCGCGCTCACCAAGGCGTCCGGGAGCGTAACACTGATGTCGTAAGGGGCGACGCAGCGTGCCGACACTGCGATCCGAATCGCCGGATGGCCGCCTCCGGCAGAAACGGGTGCGCGCGATCGAACTGACCTTCGGCAACTACCGCGAGTGGCGGGTCTCAGGGATTCGGCTGCCGACCAACGCCGCAAGGATGAGCACCGCAGCACCTCCGCCGCATACGACCAGCAGCATCGCCTGAGGGCCGCCCTGCCACCCGACGATCGCCGTCTCAATCGCGAGCCAGAGGGCGAGGACCATGCCCATCGTCAGCGCAGCGACGCGCGAGAGGTCGCTCCGCAATAGTGCGAGGCCGGCGGTCACCAGCATCCCACCGCCGATGACGACGAACAGGAAGAGCCCGGGGATCCGATAGTCCTTGAACGGCGAGCCCGCGATCCACGCCGGGTCCAGCCCGAAGCCCTCGGCGTCTCGCAGCACCTCGAAACCACCCCCGACGGCTCCCGCGCCGATGAACAGCGAAGCGGCAGCGGCCGCCCACCGACCCAGGCCACCGAGCGCGCCCCCAACGCCAACCGCCTCGATGTACCTCATGGGTGGTCCTCCCGCCGCCGGCGCCTCGCGCTGGACGAAGCCTCGCGGCAGGCTCGGGGCGCGCACAGGCGCCATCGGCACCCGCACACGGTGACCTTGGACAGGCTACGTGCCTGTGGGCGGCGGCGAGGGCGCTCGGATCCTCCCCATCCTCTCGGCGGCGGCGAGGTGCGACGGCCGCCGCTCGGCCCAGCGGACGGCGAATAGGAGCATTGCCGCCACACCGAAGCCGCCCGTGTAGAGCCAGTAGGGGATTGTGTACGACCCGGTCAGGTCGAACAGGAACGCGCCGCCGATCGATCCGGTGAGTTGCCCGATGAAGGCCACCATCGCCAGACTGCCGCTGACCGCGCCGAAGTGCTTCACCCCGAAGACGTGCGTCACGAACAGCGGCTCCAGCATCGGACCGAAGGCACCGCCGATCCCCCAGAGCGCCACAAATGTCACGATCCCCAGCGCGTCCGTGCTCAGCACCAGCGCGCCTACTGCGACGCCCTGTGAGATCGAGACAGCCACACCGAGGGGATACGGCGTCTTGTACCTGGACAGCGTCATGCCGAGCGGCAGTCGCGCAATCGTGCGGACGAGGGAACTGGCCGCGAATACCGCCGCGCCGGCCTGCACACCCCGGCTCTGGAAGAAGTCCAGGCCGAGGTTGGTCACAGAACCCTGCCCCATGAAGAACAGCATGAGGCCGACACCGAGGAGCCAGAACGGCAGGCTCCGCAGCGCCGCCGCCGCCGTGAACCCCCAGTCGTCTTCCGCCGCCAGCAGCTTCATCCCGCGGTCGCTCTTGCCGATGCTCGGCTCCAGTCCGAGGTCGGCCGGCCGGTCGCGCACCAGGAATATCGCCGTCAGTCCCTGCACGACGAAGATAATCGCGGCGACGATCTGCATCGTCACCTCCCAGCTCGTCGACTCTTGCACGCTCGCGAGCAGCGGAAGCAACGTGGCGCCGCCGAGGCTGAAGCCGATCGTGACGACTCCGATCGCTGACTGCCGCTGACGGCCATCGAACCAGCGCGTCATGAGCCAGTTGAACGGGATCGGTTGCGACAGCCCGCGTACCAGTCCCACCACGGACCAACCGAGGAACAGTTGCAGCACGTTGCCGGCGAATGAGGTCAGCACGAGCGCGGCTGGCAGGACCACCGCGCCTGCGACCAGCGTGCCCCGTGACCCGTGACGGTCGATGTATCGGCCGATGAACGGGCCGGCGACTGCGGAGACGGCCTGCCCGGCCATGAACGCAGTGACGACCGGCGTGCGGTCCACCTGGAAGTCATCGGCCACCGCTGGGATCCAGAGACCCACGGCCCAAAACGTCGCCATGTTGGAGACGGTGTTGCAGATCACGGCGGCGCACACGAGGAGCCAGCCGTAGTGCACCGGCAACCGCTGCACGATGGCCCGCATGCTGCCCCCTGCCGGACGGGATCGAGGCGACCCCGCTGCGAACGCGGACGGTAACACCCGCCCTCCGTACGCACTCCGGGAGACCCGCTGGATTCTCGCGAGGCCTCGCTGCACACCATCTGGCTTGTGCAGTCAAGAACTAGCGGCGAAGTATTTACAGGTTTTGCATACACCTTGTATGCTCGGCGTGATGAGGGACCACATGGCGCCCATCGGCTGCCGTGTGCGCGGACTGCGAGGCAGACGATGGCCATTGAGGCAAAGCCCGAGAAGTACATCACGACGTTCCAGCAGTTGATGGAGGAGGGCCGCAAGAACGGCTACCGCCTCGACTGGCTCTTGCCACGCGAGACGTTTGGCGCGCAGATCAACTCGAATGCCGAGGCCGGCGGACTCCTCCTCCAGGACATCGATCGCGGGCCGTTCGCACAGATCCCGGACTGGTCGGACAACATGACCGGCCGCCCGCGAGGCGCCCTGACTCGCGCTAATGCGGCCCGCGTCGGCAACTACTCGATCCGCACGAAGGCAGACATCTGGCTGAAGAACGCCTCGCAGCTCTACGAAGAGGCTGTCCAGCGTCAGTGGTCCTCGGCCGTCGACGTACCGTGGGAGACCATGGAGGAACTGCCCGACGACATCGAGCGAGCCGAGTGCCAGCTCGCCACCTTCCTCACCGAGGTCGAGTTCGTCGCCGGTGACGTCCCGGGCAAGTGGATCTCGGAGACCACGCCGGACTACTACGAGCCTCGCATGTTCCTGATCTCCCAGATCATGGACGAGGCTCGTCACATGGATGTGTTCCGGAAGCGCGCCTTTGCCAACGGGGGCGGGCTGATGTCGCAGACCACGAACGTCGCCCTCTCAGGAGGCGCGATCGACTCGGCTCGGGACTTCACTGAGATGTCCGCCCGTCTGCACATCTCGGGCGAGGGTCTCGTGCTCTCGATCTTCCGGATGGGCGAGCGCATGTCCTACAACGACGCCGAGAAGGCGATCTATCGCCTCGCGGCCTCCGACGAGTCCCGCCACGTCGCATTCGGCGTGATGCACCTCCAGTACCTCTCCCAGACCGACCCACAGCGCAAGGAGGAGATCCACTCCTACCTCGACGAGATCGAACTGGGCCTCGTCGCTGGCACCGGTGGCCAGAACCCGGCCCAGCGAGGGACGCCCTCGAACGCGGCACTCGCGATCCTGCTCGGCGGCGGCTCCGACCCCGCCTCGATGGCCGAAGGAGCGCAGATCGCGCTCGCCGTGCGCCAGCGTCAGGTGAAGGAGTACGTCCAGCGCGTGAAGGTCGCGGGCCTCGGGGAGCGCTTCGAGAACGGCCGCGCGAACGCCACGCTCGCCGCGTACGTCTCGGCCTAACTGACCGTCCGCAGTCGGGCGCGTCCGGCTGACGCGCCCCAACCGTCCTGACTACGACGCGTAGGGCGTCATACGGAGGCCCCATGGTCCAGCAGCAGACGCCCGCCACCGGACCCCAGCGCGACCTCGACGGCAACCCCGTCCCGGAGGCGCCGGACCTCTCCTGGATGGACAAGACGCTCGGCTGGGGCATCAAGGCGCGAGTCGACCCGTTCGGCGGCGGCCTCACCGTGGATGCGCTGAACATCGGCGTCTACGCCGAGGTGCCGGACCACATCGCCTACCGCAACCGTCTGCCGCGCGGCGCCTACCCCGCCGCTGGCGCAGGCTCCATCGGCGGCTACTACCTGCAGGACAAGCACGAGCAGTGGGCCGAGTGTGCCGGGCTGCTCTACGAGGAAGGCATCTCGCGCCGCTGGTCCACCGCCACCGATGTCCCCTGGGAGACCGCGCACGGCCTGCCCGACGACGTCGAACTCGCGATCTGCCAGGTGGCCACAGAACTCTCGCAGCACGCCTCCGTGGAGACCGAGGTGATCTCGGGCTGGCTTCAGAACCTCAGCCCGGGCTATCACGAGGTAAAACTCTTCCTCTCTACCGCGACCTACGACTCCGCCCGCATGTTCGAGGGCTACCGCAAGCGCGCGATGCTCAATGGCGGCGGCATGATGCTCGAGAGCCCGGGCGGCATGAACCGCACGATCATGGAGACCTACGCCGGCTGGTCCCAGACCGTCCTCGGCATGTGGTTCGTCCGCAACGCGCTCGACACCACGATCCTGCGCTACCTCGCGACCTACGGACCCTCCGAGGCTGACCGGGTGCTCGCCGCCCGACTGATCCCTGACCGCATGCGCGCCGCCGCCTATGCCGTCGACCACATCCGCTTCGCCATCTCGAAGCGGCCGGAACTAGCGATCGGCTTCCAGGTTTGGCTCAACGGCGTCGAATTCTCGCAGGGACGCGACCTCCGTGACCCCGTGCTCACCGAGGCCCTCGCGATCATCTTCGGCGGGAGCGTCGCCGGGATGGACGAGGGGATGAAAGTCGTCCGCAAGATGCTCCAGGACTTCGTGAAGACGTACCTCTCGCGCTGCAAGCAGGCCAACCTCGAGCGCAGCAAGTCGCTCTCGAGCGGCTTCCAGATGATGCTCTCCGGCATGGCCGCGCCGCCGCGGCCCCAGGCGTAGCGACGTGCCGCTCTACACCTACCGGTGCGAGGCGTGCGGCGCCATCTTCGAGGCCCTCGTGCGCTCGGGGAGGGCGGAGCCCGCGGCCTGCCAGGTCTGCCAGGCCGCCTCGATCAAGCGCCAGCCATCGGCCTTCGCCGTCACGCACAGCGAGATCGACGCCCTGCGCTCGATCGACCCGATGTACAAGCGGATGGTCGAGGATCAGATGGCCCGGACGCCGGAGGCCGAGCCGATGCGCCACCTGAACAAGTTGACGCCCTTCAGCGCCGCCCAGGACCCCGGACCACCCATCGACTTCTAGGCAGCGTTCCAGGCACCGTGCCCGCGCGACCGTACTGAAAGAGGACTGACATGGCCGACCTTGAGTTCCCATCCGTCGAGTGGTTCCAGGCCCTCGCCGACATCACGAAGGAAGACCCGACCTACCGCAAGTTCGGTCGCCTCAACGCCGTCGTCGTCTTCAAGTGCGGCGACAAGCACATCAGCGCCAACT
>CAZVNJ010000009.1:0-70397 GCA_964628985.1 uncultured Dehalococcoides sp. | reverse complement strand
TCGAGCAACCGGAGCCGGCTGGACGTAGACAGAGCGTGTGAGAACCGGGCGAGGATGTCGAAGGGATCATCTTGCATGATTGCGCAACTGTACAATGCTCAGGGAAGCGCGCAAGGGCCGTTCGGCCTCGTCGGACGTGACTCTGGAGCCATCTTGGGAACCGCCGGATGGAAACAAAGGCGGCCCCGCTCACACGGGGCCGCCTTGCAGCGGGACGCGGCGGGTTACTCCCCGCGGACCTCAATCGACTTCGGCAAGCGCTGCGGGGGCAGGGGAAGCCGAAGGGTGAGGACACCGTTCTTCAGTTCGGCGTCCACATTCGCCTCGTCCACCTCGGCGGGGAGGGCGATGCGACGGTTGATGGCACCCCAGGTGCGCTCGCGCCGGTGGTACTGCTCCGTGCGCTGCTCGGTCTGCTGCTTGCGCTCGGCCTTGATGGTCAGGACGCCGTCATGCACCTGGACGTCGATCTCATCCTTCTTGTAGCCGGGTAGCGAAGCCTCGACGACGAGGGCGCCGTCGCGCTCCGAGATGTCTACCGGGACCGTGGCCTCCGCCAGGCCGAACGTGGCGATGGCCGGAAAGCCACGGAACGGCTCGTCGAAGAAGCGCTCAACGACGTTCCGGAAGGCGCTCGGACCAAAGGGATCACGGATCATCAAGTCAGACACGGGATACCTCCTTCTCCGGTAGGGCGCTGCTCAGGTCGTTCTTGTCAGCCCCGCCGGCTGCATGTCGGAGAATAGCAGATCTACATCCGATGTGGAAGATTATCTGCCATCACATCGCGCAGATTTTCTGCTACCCTTCGAACATGGCCTCAGACTTTTACGCGACGCTTGGTGTGAAACGGGACGCCTCCGTGAAGGAGATCCGGAGCGCCTACCGTCGCTTGGCTCGCCAGTTCCACCCGGATGTGAACCCCGGCAACGCCGAGGCGGAGACCCGGTTCAAGTCGGTCAACGCGGCATACGAGGTGCTGTCCGACCCCGAGAAGCGGAAGAAGTACGACCAGTACGGCGACCAATGGCAGCACGCCGATGAGATCGAGGCGATGCGCCGGCAACGCGGGAGCGCCGGGTTCGGCCGGGGCGGGGGAGGCTTCGCCAACGGCGATGGCACCACGTTCACCTTCGAGGGGGATCTGAGCGACCTCTTCGGGGGTCGTGGAGCCGGTGGCGCGGGGATGTTCGACTCCCTGTTCCGTCGCGCCGGCGGCCGGCAACGCGGGCAGGACATCGAACACGCGGTTCGGCTGACGCTGGAGGAAGCGTACGCGGGAACTTCGCGCACGATCGAGTTGCGCGGGCCAGGCGAGGTCTGCCCCACGTGTAAGGGTGCAGGCCAGTTGGCGGGCGCGACCTGTCACACATGCCAAGGGGCGGGATCGGTCGGGGGCTTGCGACGCGTGGAGGTACGAATCCCGGCAGGCGTGGCCGACGGATCGCGGATCCGGGTGGCCGGGAAAGGCAGTCCCGGGAGCGGCGGCGGCGCGGCAGGCGACCTCTTCCTGCGTGTGCAGGTGGCGACTCACCCCGTGTTTGAGCGGCGTGGCGACGACGTGCATGTCACGGTCGACGTGCCGGTTGCAGACGCGGCCCTCGGTGGGGAGGTGCGGGTACCGACACTGAAGGGACGCGCGCTGGCGCTGCGGGTGCCGGCAGGGACGCAGGGCGGCCGCGTGTTGCGCCTTGCGGGCCAGGGAATGCCTCGGTCGACCGGCGGGTTCGGCGACCTGTTCGCGACGGTGCGTCTGGTGTTGCCGGAGTCGATCACCGACGAGCAGCGGGCGCTGTTCGAACGGCTGCGCGCAACGACCTCGGCCGCTGAGCCGGCCGGGACGGCGGGGGCGCCATGACCTCGCGCGCGAGCACGCCGGCTGGGATGCCCGAGCACGAGCCGGTGTTTTCGATCTCCGTGGTGGCGCGGCTCGTCGGTGTGCACCAGCAGACGATCCGCCTCTACGAGCGTGCGGGGCTCGTCGAGCCAGCGCGCACACCGGGCCAGACGCGGCGGTACTCGCCGGCGGACGTGGAGCGGTTGCGGCAGATCGTGCGGCTGGTGGGGGACCTGGGCGTGAACCTCGCCGGGGCGCAGGTGATCCTCCGGCTCCTTGAGCAGATCGAGGACCTGCGCGGGGAACTCGCGCAGGTGCGTGAAGAACTCGAGGCGCTGCGGATGCGTGCGCACGAGCGGAGCACTCAGACGTAGCGCCACGACCGACGCGCGGCGAGATCGCTGATGAATAGACGACGAGGCCCACGGCCTCGAGATGGCGGTGACAGATGATGCGGAATGACCGGTTCACGGAGCAGGCACAGGAAGTGCTGGCGTCCTCGCAGGCGCTGGTGCGGGAGTCGCGGCATGCGCAGTGGGACGTCGAGCACGTCTTCTACGCGCTGGTGCGGCTGAAGGACTCCCTGGCGCGCGAGGTGCTCTCGAAGATGGGCGTGGACCCGGAGGCGGTGGGACGCGCGCTGAAGGAGCGGCTGGACCGCGCCCCTCGCCTGGCGCACGACGTGGTGCAGATCTACACGACGCCGCGGATCGTCTCGGTGCTGGAGGCAGCGAATGCCGAGGCTTCCCGCCTGCAGGACGAGTACGTGGGTGTCGAGCACCTGCTCGTCGCGCTGTCGGACGTGCGTGACGGCGATGTCGCGGCAGTGCTGCAGGAGTTCTCGATCACGAAGGAGCGCGTGTACCGCGCGCTGCAGCAGATCCGCGGCAGCGCACGCGTGGACTCGCCGACGGCGGAGTCACGCTACCAGGCATTGTCCAAGTACAGCACGGACCTCACCGAGGTCGCGCGCAACGGGAAGATCGACCCGGTGATCGGACGCGACGAGGAAGTCGCGCGCGTGATGCAGGTGTTGAACCGGCGCACGAAGAACAACCCCGTGCTGATCGGGGAAGCGGGCGTGGGCAAGACGGCGATCGTCGAGGGCCTCGCGCAGCGGATCGTGGCGGGGGACGTGCCGGAGCGGCTGAAGGGGAAGCGGGTGCTCGCCCTCGACATGGGCGCGCTGCTGGCGGGCTCGAAGTTCCGCGGTGAGTTCGAGGAGCGCCTGCAGGCGGTGATGTCCGAGGTGAAGCAGTCAGCCGGTGAGGTGATCCTCTTCATCGACGAGTTGCACCAGGTGGTGGGCGCGGGCGGCGCAGACGGGGCGATCGATGCCTCGAACATGATGAAGCCGGCGCTGGCTCGTGGTGAGCTCCGGGTGATCGGCGCGACCACCCTCGACGAGTACCGCAAGCACATCGAGGAGGACCCGGCGCTGGAGCGTCGGTTCTCGCCGGTGTTTGTGGACGAGCCGAGCGAGGAGGAGGCGATCCAGATCCTCCACGGCATCCGCTCGAAGTACGAGGCGCACCACGGGGTACCGATCACGGACGCGGCGATCGAGGCGGCCGTGCGGCTCTCCGCGCGGTACATCCCGGACCGCAACCTGCCGGACAAGGCGATCGACTTGATCGACGAGGCGGGGTCGAAGCACGTGATCCAGGCGGAGTCGATGTCGCCCGACCTGCGCGACCTGAAGCAGCGGCTGGACGACGCCTCGGCGCGCCTGGACGCAGCGGCGGGCCGGCAGGACTACGAGGCAGCGGCGCGGATCAAGCAGGAGGTGCTGGCGATCCAGTCCGAGTACAACGACCGCCGCGCGACGTGGCAGCGTGAGCACGGGCTGGGCGAGGAGGTCTCCGAGCAGGAGATCGCGTCGCTGATCGCGCAGATGACCGGCATCCCGGTCGACCGGATGCTCGAGGGCGAAGCGGAGAAGTTGCTGAAAATGGAGGAGTTCCTCCATCAGCGCGTCATCGGCCAGCCGCGGGCGATCTCGGCGCTGTCGGATGCGATCCGGCGCGCGCGGAGCGGGTTGAAGGATCCGCGCCGCCCGATCGGCTCGTTCATCTTCGTGGGGCCGACGGGTGTCGGTAAGACGTACCTGACGAAGGCGCTGGCGGAGTACCTGTTCGACGATCCGGACGCGCTCCTGCGGATCGACATGAGCGAGTACCAGGAGCGGCACACGGTGTCGCGGCTGCTCGGCGCACCCCCGGGGTACGTGGGGTTCGAGGGTGCGGGTGAACTGACGGAGGCGGTGCGCCGCCGTCCGTACCAGGTGGTGCTATTCGACGAGATCGAGAAGGCTCACCCGGACATCTTCAACACGCTGTTGCAGGTGATGGACGACGGGCGGCTGACGGACAGCCACGGCCGCACGGTGGACTTCCGCAACACGGTGATCGTGATGACGAGCAACCTCGGCACGGGTCAGAAGACGGAGGCACTGGGGTACCGGCGCACGACGTCAGAGGTCGAGGGCGACCGCCAGCAGCGCGAGGTGGAGTCGGCGCTCAAGCGGTTCTTCCGCCCCGAGTTCCTCAACCGAGTGGATGAGGTGGTCGTCTTCGAGCCGCTGTCAGAGGCTGAGATCGAGCAGATCGCCCGCCTCGAGGTGGAGATCGTGGCGGAGCGGCTGTCCGACCGAAAGGTGACCCTGCACGTGACGGACGCTGCGGTGGCGCTGATCGCGAAGGAGGGGTTCGACCCAGACTTCGGGGCGCGCCCGCTGCGACGCCTGATCGAGCGAAAGGTGGAGAACCCGCTGGCGCGGGAGATCCTCGCCGGCTCCTACCAGGCAGGCGACGTCGTGACGGTGGACGTGCGCGACGGCGAGTTCGTGTTCGAGCGGACGGCCGGGACGCCGGAGGTCGAGGTGGTCGAGGGCGTCATCGCCTCCTAAGCCATCGAGTGGTTGGGTCTGAGGGAGGGGGCCCGGTGACGGGCCCCCTTCGTTCGGTATGACGAAGACTATGAGGCGACCACGAGCCCATCGCCCGAGTGAGTCAGTAAGGGTGTTCGCCGCCCCCTTGGACGAAGTTCGCGTGGATAGTGGGCGTCATCGGATCTGCAGAGGCTGCATCGGCGCTCCAGGCGCTGCCGGCGCCTCCCAATGCCTCCCGCGCCACCGCGGCTCTGACGAGTCAGTCCAGTACACGATCTCGTCACCTGACTGGCAGTGGGACGTATCGACGCGGTCCGCGAAGCAGTACGTGGTGTCGAAGAACGCGATCCGTCCCTCGCCGTCCTGCCACACATCGCGCACGCCCGGAATCGTCGCGACCGACACGACCGCGACCGTGACCGCAACCACCCAGGCCGCGGTGGCTGAGACCAGCCACAGCGTGAGACGCCCCTGGTGCCACCGCCCATTTGTCCCGGCACGGATACCTCGGTCGACGATCGCCACCAGCGCACCGAGCGGCGCGACGAAGATCACCGCGAGGCACGTCAGGACGAGTGGGACCAACCAACTGGAGAGGGTCTCACCCGAGGTCGTCACCAGCGGATCGCCCGCGATCGCTAACCACCCTGCGCCGACCACCCACAGCGCGAGCAGCGCTGTGATCGCGACGAGCAACAGCACCCTCGTGACACGCAGGACGATCTGGATCCCCGCCCCGAGCCGACGCCCGAGGGTGGAAAGCGCCGGAGTCGCCCCTGATCGGGCCTGCAGCAGGCGGTCCTTCGCAGTCGCGCCGCGCCCATGAGCGGCCGCGATTGCCTCCGGTGAGTCCGCCCGAGGCAGCACGAACGCCAGCAACGCGTAGACCGCGACCGCGAGTGGCAGGGACGCACCCTGGGTCAGCCCCGCCAGCAGGATCGGCAGGACCACCCATCCAACGCGGACGACGGTCACGTCCACGCGCAGCCACGCCGCGACCCCGCTGCAGACTCCCGCGATCATTCGATCTGTGGTCAAGCGATAGAGCCGCCTCGGGTGATCCTCAGTCTGCGCGGGCGTGCTCATGACCCCGCCGGTGATCGCGCTGTCGGATGGTTCGATCGTCCCCAGCGACTCGAGGATTTCCGCGACCTCTGCGCTCGTGACCACGTCGCGATCGCCGGTGAGCAGCGCGGCGCACTTCTCTCCAATCGCGCGCTCGAAGTCCAGCAGGAGGTCATCGAGGTCGGGGTCGCCGTTGAGGCTGACCTTCGCCGCTTCCAGCCACGCGTCGATCGCCGCTGCGCCATCGCGCTCGATGTGGTGGGCCTGCCCACCGAGGTTCACGATTTCGACTCGGTTCACGGTGTGACTCCCAGTCCCTCAAGCGTCGTCCCCAACTCCCGCCAGTTCGCCCGGAGCTGTGCCAGCCGTTCGGTCCCCGCCGGGGTGAGGCGGTAGTACTTGCGCGGCGGGCCGCTCTCCGACTCCTGCCACTCGTAGTCGAGGAGGCCCTCGCGGCGCAGCTTTCCAAAGAGCGGGTAGAGCGTCCCTTCGCGCGTAGCGAAGTGGGTGCCCTCCAGGCGATCGAGCACCTCCGCCGCGTACAGGGATCCAGTGGAAAGCACCGTGAGGACGGCGAACTCCAGCAGCCCTCGGCGGAGGGACAAGAACGAATCTTGCTCTGTCAGTTCAGGTACCATGTATATGCAAGGTACCGTAGTATCCGCAGCAACGCAAGCGACTGGAGGTCAGCGGCCGCGGCACGCTTGCGGTGAATCCAGGCCCTACTCTCGGTGGCTCGCGCCCGAGGGAGGCGCGCGCCATGACGCTTGCGGCCTCTCGACCGTTCCGAGCCGACCGGAACCTCAGGCTGATGCTGGGGTTCACGCTCGTCGCGCAGTTCCAGCCGCACCTCGCGATCTGGGTGGTGTACCTGACGGACTACCGGGAGATCACGCTCGCCCAGGTGGGGATCATGGAGGCGTTCTTCTGGGGCGTGAAGTTGATCTCGGAGGTGCCGACGGGGGCGTTCGCGGATCGGTTCGGGCGGCGGCTGACGTTCATCGTGGGGACAGTGGTGGAGGGCGGGGGGATCCTGATCTTCGCGCTGGCGGGCACGTTCTCCCTGCTGTTGCTGTCCTATGTGCTGTGGTCGCTGGGGTTCGCGTTCCGCAGCGGGAACGACTCCGCGTACATCTACGACGCGCTGGCTGCTGAGGACCGTGAGTCGGAGTTCGCGCAGCGGCAGGGACGGTTCGCCGCCGCCGTGCACGTGGCGTTCACGGCGGGCGGGATCGCCGGGGCGGCATTCGCAGCACAGACGTCGCTCGCCCTTGCCACGCTGGCCGGCGTGGCGCCCGCAATCCTCGGCGTCGGTGTGCTGTTGCTGATGCAGGAGCCACCGAGGCGGGGGGCGACGACTCACCTGCCCTACTCGGAGACGCTGCGCGGGGCCTGGCGGGTGCTGCGGGAGCGGGCGGCGTTGCGCTGGGCGATCGTGTTCGAGTTCATGCTCTCCGCCGCGTCGCCCGCGAACTTTCTGCTGATGCAGCCGTTCCTCGGACACCACGGCGTGCCGATCGCATGGTTCGGCGTGGCGTTCGCGCCGGCGGGCCTGGCGTTCGCGGCGGGGTCGATTGCAAGTGCGCGGCTGTTGAGCAGGCTGGGCCTCAAGCGGATGCTCGGGGCAGGCTTCGGTGCGGTGGTGGGGTCGCTGCTCGTGATCGCACTGGTTGATGCGCTGTGGGTGCTGCCGGCGTTCTGGGTCTCCCAGTTCGCGCTCGGGACGGTGGGGCCAGCGCTCGGTGCATACGTGAATGCACGGACGGAGTCCGCGGTGCGGGCGACGGTGCTGTCGGTTACGCCGCTTGGTTTCTCCATGATGCTCATGGTGGTGAGCCCGCTGGCGGGGATCGCAGCGAATGCTCAACTCGGCCTCGGCTTCGCCGCGCTCGCGGCGGTCGTGGCAGTGGGTGCCGGCGGCGCCCTCCGCCTGTGGCAGCGGGCGGACGAGCGCGAGGTCGTCGAGGTGCCGGCGTGACCGCGACGGTGCCGGTGCAGCGCTTCAGCGCGACGCGCAACCTGCGGCTGCTCCTGACGTTCATGGCGGTCGGGCGGTTGCAGCCACACCTCGCCGTGTGGGTGATCTACCTGACCGACTACCGCGACCTCTCGCTCGCGCAGGTCGGGATCATGGAGACCTTCTTCCAGATCGTGAAGGTAGTGGGGGAGGTGCCGACGGGCGCCTTTGCGGACCGGTTCGGTCGACGGCTGACGTTCATCGTCGGGATGGGCATCGAGGGCGCGGGGATCCTGATCTTCGGACTGGCGGGGAACTTCCCGCTGCTGATCCTTGCGTATGTGCTGTGGGCGCTCGGCCTGACGTTCTGGCAGGGGAACGAGAACGCGTACATCTACGACTCGCTCGCCGCCGAAGGGCGGGAGGATGAGTACCCGAGCCGGGCGGGGATGCTGCTGGCGACGCTGGCGAGCTCCAGCATGACCGGATCGCTCGTGGGCGCAGCGATCGCCTCGCAGACGAGCCTCGCGTGGGGTGTGCTTGCGGGCGCGGTGCCGGCAGTGCCCGCGATGGTGGTGGCGCTCTCGATGCAAGAGCCACCGCGCGCGCTGCATGAGCAGCGCCTGAACTACCTCGCGACGTTGCGCGGCGCGCTCGCGGCACTGAGAGAACGGGCGGCGGTGCGCTGGGCGATCCTCTTCGAGGTGTCGCTGACAGCGGCGCGCCCGGCGAACGCGATCTTGTTCCAACCGTTCCTGCAGCGGCACGAGGTGCCGGTGGCGTGGTTCGGCGCGGCGATCATTCCGGTGGCGGCCGGGGCGATCCTCGGATCAGTGAGCAGCGCGCGTGTCCTGCGCCGCTTCGGGGTGCATCGGACGTTCGCGATCTCGTTCGCGGGGTCGCTCGTCGCCGTGGGGATCCTCGCGACGGTGGACCACCTGGCGGCATTATTGGCGTATCCACTGCTCATGGCCTCGCAGAGCCTCGCGGGGCCAGCGCTCGGCGCGTACGTGAACGCGCGGACGGAGTCGGCGGTGCGCGCGACGGTGCTGTCGGTAGCACCGCTGGGGATCTCCGTGGTGTTCTCGGTGATGGCGGCGGTGGCTGGCGTCCTTGGAGACGAGCACCTGGCGTGGGCGTTCCTGGCGCTCGGAGGCACCCTCGCCGTGCTCGGCGGGGGTGCCTATGCGATGTGGCTACGGGCGGACCGGGCGCAGTAGCGCGCGCAGTGCTACTCGCAACCCTTCTCGACGAGCAACTGGTTGATACGCTCGATCTCGGCCTCGATCACGGTGTTGTTGGGGCCCTCGTTGGTGCTTCCCGGGAGAAGTTCCCCGCCAACGGTGGCACCGCCCACGAGTGCGCCGTGCGCCTCGACCTGCTGGCGGAGCAATTCATGCTGGCGGGCAAGCGCCTCCTTCAAGTCCTCGCACGAGGTGTCCTTGTTGATGGCGCTGGTGTCGAGGTTGGTCACAATGGCCTCCTTCGGTCGGGCGAGCGCAACTCGTCATGCGTCCATTGGAGCGTGCGTGCGCTGTCACCGGCGTGTCAGCCTCACGACTGGCGTTCCAAATGCATCCCTCGCGGCCCGCACCGCAGGCGTTACGGCCAGCCCGCGGGCATCACGAACCGATGCGTCTACCGCGGGCACGGCGCGGACAATTTCGATGTAGAGATCGATGCAGAGATGGAGGGCGGCGATCCCGCCGCTACTACTCGGAAGCCGCGAGGGTGCGGCGGGCAAGAGAGAAGTCAGGCCAGGAGAGGATGGCGATCAGTGTGACGAGCGAGGCCGAGATCACGCAGTAGATGCAGATCGCGTCGATCACCCTGAGCTCGAGGTAGGTGAGGTAGGCGGAGTAGAGCATGCCGCTGCCAGCGAGCAGCGTGAACCAGACGCGGAGGATGGGCAGTCCTCGAAGCGGCCCAATACTTGCGGCCAGATGAAGGGCCGCCAGTCCGAGGTACATCCCCAGCCCGAGGACGGCGACGGGAATCCCTGCCACGGAGGCGTACTCGGACGCCTGGACGGTGTGGCAGTCACCGATCCCCTGGCAGTACGGCTCCGCCGTCGCGCTGAGTGCGACGTAGACGAGGTAGGCCGCGACGCCTACGCCCGCTACCAGAAGCAGGCGGAGCGCAACGAGCCGCACGGATGCCCTCTGCGGCGACGCAGCCACGGCGGTCAGGGCCGGGGCGTCTTGGCGGCGGCGATCGCCGCGCGGAAGACATCGATCGGCTGCGCGCCCGTGATCGCCTGGCTCCCTCCGGGACCGGTCACCAGGAAGGAGGGCGTGCTCCGGACGCCGATCTCGGCAGCCTGCGCGGTGACCTGATCGACGACCGCGCGCTTGCTACCGCCGTCCAGGCACGCATCGAAGCGGGCGGTGTCGAAGCCGCTCACCTTCGCGGCGACCTCTGTGGCGTACTTCTTCAGGTTGGCCGAAGTGTAGACCCCGGAGTTCTCCCGCCCCTGGTGCGAGTAGAGGACATCGTGCATCTCCCAGAAGCGGCCCTGGTCGGAGGCGCACTCGGCCGCTTCGGCAGCCTTCTTGGACTCCTCGCCGAGGAAGGCGTAGTAGCGGTACTCGAGTTGGACCTGGCCACTCTTGATGAACTCCTCGGCGAGCAAGGGCCCGGTGTCCACGACCCAGCGCTTGCAGAAGGGGCACTGGAAGTCTGCGAACTCGATGACCTTCACGGGGGCGTCCGGGTTGCCGTGGATGCGCCCAGCGACTGGCGCCTGTGCGGTGGAGGTGACCACCAGCGGATCCTCGCCGGCCGGGCGGTTGAGGTAGATCAACGCACCGACGACGACCAGTGCGACTGCGGCAGACCCGAGGACCGGCAGCCCGCCCCAGCGATCGACGGTGCGACGCCATGCCGCCTTGCGCGGTGCGGGAGCGCGCCGACCCGCCCTCTTCGATGTCACGCGGCCACCTCGTTGCCCCGGGCCGCGCTAGCGGACGGCTGGCTCAGGGGAGCGGTTGAGGTTGGCGGAGATGAACTCCTTGATCGCCTTCGAGTCCTTCGGATCGACGACCTGGCGCCGGCCCCACGATGTGAGCACAGCAAGGTCTTTGTTCTGCGGACGAGGCGAAAGGATGACGTCGCGCCGGTTGTCGCCCGCGATGTCCTTGAGCGCCTGCAGCTGTTCGGCCGTGATCTGGTCCGGCTGGTAGGTGATCCAGATCAGCCCGTGCTCTAAGGAGTGGATGGCCCGTCCGTCATCAACGGGCGCGTCATAGATGCCGCCGGGTAGCGGGTTGACGAAGTGGGGGCCTCCAGCTGGCGGGAACCCCGCTGGGATTTGGAGTTCGTTCACGTTCGTGACGTGGGACGCTTGACCGATCGGGACGTTCTCGCCTCGGAGTTCGCCGGTGGAAACGCCGACGGGCCGGTTGGTCCAGGCGAGCCAGGCGAGGAAGGCGAGGACGGCGACTCCGACGCCGAGGACCCACGGGCCGCCCCACTGGTCCAGGTTGTGGCGCCACGAGGGCACGGACTTCGCTGGCGTGGGTCGGGCAGCGCCGGTGGGCGCGGCGGGCTGTTCGCGCCGCTGTCGCAGGCGCTCCTGGCGTCGGTTCTTACCCATCTGGTCCTCCGGCTGACGAGCGGTGGGCTCGTCCTCGGATGATCCCATGCGCCGGGATGAAGGCCAACCTGACGAAGGCCCCTGCGGCTAGGCCTCGACGGGCGCCGTCCGTGGAGGTCGCGGGGCGTGCTCGGTGCCCCAGGCGTAGAAGGCCTGGAGGACGGGGGCGAAGGAGTTGCCCTTCTCGGTGAGGGCGTACTCGGCGCGGGGTGGATGCTCTGAATAGAGGCGGCGCTCCACCATGCCATCGCGCTCAAGTGACTGGAGGCGCTCGGAGAGCACGGTGGGGGAGATGCCTCGGAGGCTGGTGAGCAGGTCGGCGAACTTGGTGTGGCCGCGGCGGAGGTCACGGATGAGGAGGAGCGTCCAGCGGTCGCCGACGATGTCGAGCGTGCGGGCGATGGGGCAGGCCTGCTGGGTGTCGTAGGTGCGCGGCATGCGGTGCCTCCTCGGACTCCGGCGCCCTCATCGGATGCGAGCGGTCAGTCCATCCTAAACCCATATTGACTCCGCATGTAGTAGCGACTACACATACCGTAGTCGCCGGGCCTCGCTCGGCTGGCCAGGAGGCCTGAGATGACTGAGACGGCCATCGCGGTCCGGCGCCCGAGGTTCTACTACGGGTGGTGGATCGTCCTCGGCGCGGTGGTGGGGCAGTTCGCGGCGATTGGAGCGGGCGGTCAGGTGGCCGGGGTATTCCTCCGGCCGGTCACCACCGAGCTGGGATGGACGGCGGCGCAGTTCACGTTGGGCGGCTCCGCCTCGTTCATCATGGGCGGCGTCACCGGCTTCTTCGTCGGCAGCCTGCTGGACCGGCACGGCGCACGGCCGCTGATGTTGGTCGGCGCGCTGATGTGCGGGCTTTCGCTCATCCTCGTCTCCCGCGTGACCGAGGTGTGGCAGTTCATCCTGCTGCAGATGCTGGCGGGCGGCTTCGGCTTCTCGCTCATCGGCCCGCTGGTGGTGAACGTGACGCTGTCGAAGTGGTTCGTGCTGCGTCGCGGCTGGGCGATCGCGATCGGGTCGATGGGCATCTCGCTCGCGGGCCTCGTCATGCCGGTGACGATGACGCGGATCGTGGATGCGTACGGGTGGCGCGACGGCTACGTCTTCATGGGCGTCCTGATCTGGGTACTGGTGATCCCGGTGGCGCTGCTGATGCGCCGGAGCCCGGAGGACTATGGGCTACTACCGGATGGCAAGGTCGAGAATCTGGCGCCCACGACGGCGGAGCGGGTCCAGATCGACGCGCAGCGGCGCGACTTCGACAACTCCTACACGCGAAAGGAAGCGCGGAAGACGCGCGCCCTCTGGTTCCTGGTGGTCGCCTTCGGGCTGAACCAGGCCGCGATGTCCGCGATGCTGGTGCACGCGATCCCGTTCGTGACGGACGCCGGGTTCTCTCGCAGCCAGGCCTCGATCGGCCTCGCACTCACGGGGGCGGCGAACCTCTCGTCGAAGTTCGTGTGGGGGTGGACGCTGCAACGGCTGCCGGTGCGACGCCTTTCGGCGTCCGCGTTCGCTTCATCGGCGACCGGCGTGATGCTGATCGTGTTGGCGGCGCGGGCGGACATGCTGGAGTTGATGTGGGCCGGGTTCTTCGTGTGGGGCTTCGGATTCGGCGGGACGATCCCGATCGGGGAATTCATCTGGGCGCGCTACTTCGGCCGCCGCTACCTGGGGTCCGTCCGAGGCCTCGCCGTCCCGTTCACGATCCTCTTCGGATCGATGGGGCCGATCTCGATCGCGCTCTACTTCGACGCGACGAGCCGGTACGGGGTGGCGTTCGGCGCGCTCATACTGGTCTACGTCGTGGGCGGGCTGCTGATCCTCTCCTCGCGTGAGCCACCGGCGAAGGTCCCGGCCGCCGTGTAGGGCACCCTTGAGGCCTGCCGCCCGGGCCCGGTCCCCCTCGACTGGCCCGGGCGGAGGTCGCCCTCTAGAATCACGGACGCACCCAGCGCGGCGCGAGGAGCATCCGATGGCCGAGATCAACACCGCCGACCCGACGCAGATGACGGTGACGTTCGACGAGTTGTACGTCCTCGAAAGCGGCGGGGTGGACTGCTTCGTGCTGGACTGGAACGACCAGACGGCGCTGCCGCCGTACTACATCGTGGTCGACGGCCGGCGCTTCGGATACGTAGGCATGACCTACCTCGTGAAAGGGCACGGCGCATCGCTTCCGAAGTGGGTGCAGGAGGAGGAGGCCGCTGGCCACCTCACCTTGTTCGTCGAGCGTGACGACCGGCTGATGGCGTACGTGCACGACCCGAGTGCGACTGACGACGACGAGGCCTAGTCCGCGCGCGAGGCGCGCGCTGGTAACGGCGGCGCCCGCATGACCTCGCCCCCACCCCCGGCAGCCTCAGCGGCGCCCACCTGGAAGCAGGTGCGGCGGCCGTACTTCTTCGCGCTGTTCGCGGTGCACTCGTTCTTCGTGGCGTATTCGATGTCTCTCGTGCAGATTCCGCGAGCGCTCGAAGGCGAGCCCGAGTGGGTAGTGGGCTTCGTGGTCGGGGTATTCGGGATCGCGGGCATGGTGACGCGGCCGCTCACCGGGGTGTGGGTAGACCGAGGCGGCAATCGACAGCGATGGGTGCGCGCCGGGGCGGTGGGCGTGGCCGTGTCGTTCGTGGGCTACACACTGGATCTCGGGCCATGGGTGATGACGATCTTCCGATGCGTGCAGGGCGTGGCGATGGGCGTGTTCACGACGGCAATGCTGGCGATTGTGGGGAACCTGCTGCCGCCGGACCGTCGAGGCTCCGGCCTCGGCTTCTACCAGGCGGCAAACGCCGCCGCGGCGCTATACGGCGCAGCGCTCGCGATCTTCGTGATCGACCAGTTCGGGTTCACCGCCTCGTTCCTCGTCTCGGGCGCGGCGGCACTGGTCTCGTTGGTGCTCGCCGCGGGGACGGGTGACCCGATGGCGCCCCCACCGCGCGCCGCTGGATCGCGTCCACGCGGGTTCAACGGGCTGATCTCGCCGACGGCGATGCTGCCCGCGCTGGTCTTCGCCTGCGTGACGACACCATGGGGGACGGTGACGGCGTTCCTGCCGCTGTTCGCCCTCGAACGCGACCTCGGGAACGTCGGCCTGTTCTACACCGCGGCGGGGCTGGCGCAGTTGACCGCGCGGATGACCGCGGGGTGGCTGGGCGACCGCTTCGGCCGCGACGCCGTCGTGATCCCGGCGTTGCTGGCGGCCGGGATCTCGTTGCTGGCGCTGAGCCAGGTGCAGTCGCCGTTCTGGCTGATCGTCTGCGCGCTGGCGTACGGCTTCGGATTGGCGGCGACGCAGACCTCGATCGCGGTGATCGTGATCGAACGGACGCCGCCGGCCATCCTCGGATCTGGCATGGCGACGTACACGATGGCGTGGGACGTGGGCCAGGTGCTGGGTGCGATCCTGCTCGGCTTCCTGGTGGACGCGACGTCCTATGGCCTCGTGTTTGCGCTGACCGCGCTATTCCCCTTCGCCGGGATCGCGCTGTTTCTCACACGCGTGAGCACGCGGGGTGCGAAGGCGACAGCCGAGGCCTAACAGAATCCGCCCTACGCGATGTGCGGCGTGGGACACGGGACCGCCTGAGGCGGCAGTGTCTCTGCGACGGCCGCGGCCACTCCGTCGAGGTCGGCGGCGTCGAGGTGGGCCTGCGCCCACTCGAGCAGTTCGCGTTCCTCCCAGCGGATGTGGGCGGCGAGCGCGGCACCGAAGCGCGCGAGGATGCCGGTGCGGGTGGCGACGTTCGCGCCCTTCACCTCGAAGGCGAGGTCCTGGAGTTCTCGCTGTTCGCGCTGCGCGCGGCCGGCGAGTTGGAGGCCACCGTCCTGCCGCGCGGCGAGCAGCGGATGCAGTGCGCGCGCCTCGACGGCGAGGTGAGGCGTCAGCGCTTCGTCCCAGTAACGGAGTGCGTCGCGCAGGAGGGCGGCGGCGTCGCGCGGTTCGGAATCCGGCAACTCGCGCTGGATGCGCAGCGCGAGCGTGAGGGCGTGGTGGTGGTCACGCGACAGTCGGGCGAGGCGGGCGTCTCGGCTCATGCCTACAGGCTACTGCCGTCTCGGCGCAGCCTCTCGCACCGGCCGGAAGTGTCCTACTCCGTACGGAGGCGAAGGCCAAGGACGTCCGCGAGTTCGAAGAGCGTCGGGATGCCGGTCTCGCCGGCGATGCGGCCTTCGAGCAGGGCCTGGGCGAGGTCACGGAGGACCTCGATCGCCTTCGGGGTGTCCAGGTCGTCGTCCATGGCGGCCTGGAAGGCGTTGCGGTAGGTCTGGACGCGGAGGCGGTCCGGTGGGCCGCCAGGAGCGAGGGCGGCGCGTTCGAGGAGACGCGCGGTGTTTTCGGACTCGGCGAGGACGGCGCGGTCAAAGTCGCGGTCGTCGCGCCAGCGGACGGCTAGAAGTGAGAGGCGGATGCCGTTGCCGGTGTGGCCTTCGGCGAGCAGGTCGCTGACCTTGACGAGGTTGCCGAGGGACTTCGACATCTTCTGGCCGTCGAGGCCCATCGTGCCGTTGTGGAGCCAGAAGGCGGCGTAGGGCTGGAGGCCGCTTGCCGCCTCGGACTGGACGATCTCGGAATCGTGATGGGGGTAGCGCAGGTCTTTGCCGCCGCCGTGGATGTCGATCTGGTCGCCGAGGTGGCGACAGGCCATGGCGGAGCACTCGATGTGCCAGCCGGGGCGTCCCGGCCCCCAGGGCGAGGGGAACGTGGCGCCCTCGTCGGTACAGGGCTGCCAGACGAGGAAGTCGAGCGGGTTCCGCTTGAGGTGCTGCGGCTCCTCGGGCATCGAGTCGCTCTTGAAGTCGATCAGGGCCTGTCCGCTGAGGCCGGCGAGGACGCCGAACTGCGGGGTGCGGGTCACGTCGAAGAAGACGTAGCCGTCGCGCTCGTAGGCAAAACCGCGGTCGATCAGGCGTTGCACCGTCTCGATGATCTCCGGGATCGTCTCGGACACCCTCGGGTAGACATCGGGCTGGAGGACGTTGAGCGAGCGCATCTCGTCCAGGTAGGTCTGCTGGTTGCGGTCGGTCAGTTCCTTGATGGTGAGGCCGAGGCGACGTGAGACGCGGACCATGTCGTCGTCGATGTCGGTGATGTTCTGGACGTGGCGGACCTCGTAGGCGTTGAACTCCAGCCACCGGCGAAGGGTGTCGAAGGCGACGTAGACGAGGGCGTGGCCGAGGTGTCCGACGTCGTAGGGGGTGATGCCGCAGACGTAGATGGAGACGGCGCGGTCCTCGCGCGGGACAAAGCGCTCCACCTTGCGGGTGAGTGAGTTGTAAAGGTGGAGGTTGTCGTAGGGCTGCGGCTGGAGCACGCGTACCTCGTCAGGTGGCCGGCCGCAGGGGCCGAGGAAGCACCTCGATGCGAGGGCGAGCGGGATCGTAACACTGGCGCGGGCTGGGGGATTCGATGGGGAGAGACGGAGACACCCCCGGCGAACGCCGGGGGTGTCTTCGTTGTCCAGGGGGCTCGAGTGGCTCTTGTTACTTCTTGGCGGCGGGCTTGCGCGCCGCCGGCTTCTTCGCAGCGGGCTTGCGCGCCGCTGGCTTCTTCGCAGCGGTCTTGCGAGCCGCTGGCTTCTTCGCCGCTGCCTTCTTGGCAGCGGACTTCTTCGCCGCCGCCTTCTTTGCAGCGGGCTTCTTCGCCGCGGCCTTCTTGACGGCGGGCTTCTTGGCCGCCGGCTTTCGGGCCGCTGTCTTCTTGACCGCGGTCTTCTTGGCCGCGGGCTTCTTCGCGGCCGGCTTCTTCGCCGCCGGCTTTTTTGCAGCCGGCTTCTTGGCGGCCGGCTTCTTCGCAGCGGGCTTCTTTGCTGTGACCATCAGTTACACCTCACCGTCACGAGGCCCCGGACGAACGAAATGCTAACACGAATGTGCGTACTGACAATATTTTTTCTGGGGATTCCGTGGAAAAAGTTGACAACTTTTTTCGAGCGGGTTATGCCCCTCCGAACCCCGATCCGGACCGCTACTCACCGATCGCCAGTGCGCTGATCCCGATCCCGATCACTTCAAGTACTCGCGCGATCCTCTGATTAGCCGCACGTCAGACCGTCCCGCGCATCGAGACTGCATCGTGCGACGAGGTCGATCGGTCTCGCATCGAGGTGTATCGCGGTGGATCGCTGCCGCCGCGTCACTCATCGCACCGCACGTCGAGCCTGCATAGACTCGCCCCATGACATACGACGCCGCCGGCAACGCATACGACCGCCACACGTTTGACGACCTCGACCCCTGGGCCGTCCTGCAGGATGGACGGCGGCAGTTGCTCGCCGCGCTCGACGCGTGCGATGCCTCTGCGGGCGCGCTGGCGCTGTCGATCCCGGAGTTCGCGGCCCTTGGCGAATCTACGGGGACAGTCACCTCCCTCCTGCTGGCGCATGCTGCGCGCGAGCGCGAACACGCGGCGTTCTTCACCTCGCTCGACGCACGTGTCGCGTCAGCCGAGGCCAGCACGCACGCCACGACTGTCGATGGGACGGCGTGGGCGGCGGTGCGCGAGGAGGTGATCGAGGCACGCGGCATGATGGTGGAGGCGCTCGCTTCGTTGGCCTCGGAGCGGTGGGAGGAACGGCTGCGTCCGCCATGGCCAGGTGCGGGGGAGGACTCGCTGGCAGCGCTGGTCCTCGTGCGCGCCATGTCAGACGGGATGCTGGCGGAGGCGATCCAAGCGGTGCTGGCGCCCCGGCGGTAGGCCCACGGGGTAGCATCGATGAGTCCGAGGAGAGAAAGGGACCCGCATGCGCATCGCACGGTTGCTGATCGACGGCTACGCCTACACGGCGCGGATCGAGGGCGACACGGCGCACCTCCTGGAGGGCGACATCTTCGACCGGCCAGTGGAGATGGGCCGCAGCGTGCCGCTGGCGGGGGCGAAGCTGCTGGTGCCGAGCGTGCCCACGAAGATCGTGGCGATCGGGCTGAACTACAAGAGCCACGTGGGCGAGCGGACAGAGCCAGGGGAACCGCAGGGCTTCTTGAAGGCACCGTCCTCCCTCGTCGCGCACGGTGAGGCGATCGTGCTGCCGCCGGACTCCGCGAACGTGCACATGGAGGCGGAAGTGGTGGCGGTCATCGGCGCCCGCGCCCGCAATATCAGCGAGGCAGAAGTGGACGCACATGTCTTCGGCTACACCGCCGGAAATGACGTCTCCGAACGAGACTGGCAGCGGAGCGACCTGCAGTGGCTTCGCGCGAAATCTAGCGACACCTTCACCGCCGCCGGCCCCTGGATCGAGACGGGTCTCGACCCGGAGTCGATCACGGTGCTCGGGCGGATCAGCGGACGGACGCAGCAGGAATCGGACACGAGCCTGTTGATCTACCCGATCCGGAGGTGCATCGCACACCTTTCGCGTTACGTCACGCTGGAACCGGGCGATCTGATCTTCACCGGCACGCCGGGCCAGACTGCCCCCCTCGTTGACGGCGACGTGTGCGAGGTGGAAGTGGGCGGCGTCGGCGTGCTGAGCAACCCGGTCCGCCGCGGGTAGCCGTGCCACGCCCGATCCGCGTCGCCGCCCTGCAGCCTCGGACATTCGAGGCGCGCGAGCACCTGCGCGCATGGGAGGCGCTGCTCACGCGCATCGACCAGGCGATCGCCGGGCACGCACTGCTGGTGCTGCCCGAGGCTACCGTCCCCGGTTGGGCGCTGCTTTCGCGCGACGCCGTGGCCGCGCTGAACCTGCCGGGCGAGGAGGAGTGGTTTTCCACGCTGGCGGAGCGATCACGGCGGACGGGTTGCGCGATCGCGGCAGGGATCGTCCGGCGTGACGCCAACGGGGCGCTGCGCAACGAGTTGATCCTCTTCGGCCCAGACGGGCGCGAACTCGCCCACGCCGGGGAGCGGACGGTCTCCGGATGGTTCACACGCGGTGGGGGCCCGGCGGTGGCAGAGATCGAGGGCGTGCGCATCGGCCTCATCGTGGGGCGCGACCTCGCTCGCCGGGATCTGATCCGAGGGTTGGCTGGCGTGCATCTCCTGATCGCGGCAGCGGCACCGCGCGACTCGTCGCGCGTGCCGGGGTTCGACCTCAGCCTGGAGTCCGACCTGCTCTCCGCGCGTGCCGCGCTGCTCGGGGCGTGGGGGATCGCAGGCGGCAAGACGGGCAGCGAGGCCGGGCTCGTCCGCTTCTCTGGCGGCGCGGGCGTGATGGACCCGTCCGGCCACTGGTGCGCGCGTGCCTCGACCGATCAGCCCGGCGTGGCGTCGACCGAGATCGATATCGACGCCGCCCCGGGCGTTGCCATCGACTTCGCGACGTTGCCGAGTACCGAGGCGAGCGCCGCCGCCGGGCAGATCCCGATCCAGGGGCATGTGGCGGCCATCGCCTTCGACCCCCTGCCCTCGGCTGTGGAGTCCATAGAACGCATGCGCGGACTGGTGCGCGCTGCGGTCGCGATGGGTGCGCGGTCCATCGTGCTGCCGGACCTTGCGGGCACGGAGCCGCGCGCAGTGACGGCGACGGAGACGCTGCCCTTCCTGCAGGCGTTGACAGAGGAGACCGGCGCGACGCTCTTCGCGGGGCTCGCGGAGCGCGACGACGGCTCCACTTATAAGACGGCATACGCGATCGAGGGTGGCCAGGTGGTGGCAGCGCACCGCCAGTCCGTGCTGGATCGGGACGAACGGGCCGCGGGCTTCCGCGCGGGCCAGCGTGCGCCCTCAATCGTGCGCACCGCCCTCGGCGTCGTGGGGTTGATGTGCGGGGCAGAAGGGCTCGCGCTCGGGGCGCCGGCCGGTGCGGGGGCAGTCATGTGGTGCGCCGGGGACGCGGCGGCGCCAGTGGCGGGGTCCGCGCGTGCGATCGCGATCGAGGACGGTGTATCCGTAATCGCGGCCGGTTCCACCTCGCGCGCGGGGGGAGGCTTCGTGGTGGACGCCGCGGGACGCGTCCTCGCGGCGACCCCACTGGGCGAGGCGATGGTGGCAACCGCACGGCTGCTGTAGCGGTGTGCTGAGCGCGCTAGTCCCAGAGGGTACGGCGCGCGGCGCAGTGCGGGCACATCAACTGGACGACGCGCACTACCCCCTCCAGGCGGCGCTCCGTCACCGGTCGGTCCAGGAGGTGTTCGTCGCAGAAGCGGAGACGGCATCGCTGACAGGAGTGCTGCATCCGCTCCTGACACTCGTCCTCCGCACACATGGACACGCGGTTGAAGTCAGCGTGAGACTCGACCCAGGCGTGGTGCGCCTCGATGTCGGCGTACTTGGCGAGGCAGAGGCGACGGTCGCAGACCTCGTAGTAGTCGGCGTGGATGACGCCATGGTTCGTGCAGAAGGGCTCGGCGCAGTAGACGCAGACGCCCACGGCCTCGCGGCCGCAGCCGCGGCGCAGGAAGCCGCGACCTGACGAGCAGGTGCCCTCGACTGGCATCGCCGCGGCTCCATCCCACGAGGTGTCCGGTAGAAGCCGATTGTCGCACACGCCCCAAACTAGGCAGTCACCCGCCGGCCGGGAGCACGAGCAGGCTGCCGGCAGAGCGTCCTGCGGGGAGGACGGCCATGACTCGGCCACTCGCTACCTCGATGACGGTGACGCGGCCGCCGGCCATGTCCGCGGCATAGAGGCGCTCCCCGTCCGCAGAGAACGCCAGCCCGTCCGGCGTACCGACGACCGCGACGCGGCGCACAAGCCCGGCGCGGTCCACCAAGGCGACGCTGGACGAGGCGGAGAGCGCGGCGGCAACGAGGCTGCCATCCGGCGAGAAGATCGTACGCACCGGGCGCCCGCCTACCTGCGCGTCCACACGGTCGCGTCCGTCCCAGCCCACGATGTGGACCATGCCGCCCACCGCCCCGGCGCTGGCGACCCGGGTACCGTCGGGCGAGATGGCGACGGTTTCAGGCAACTCCGAGACGCGCAGGTCCCGACCGTCGAGAGAGAGGACGGCATCTGCTGCACGCGCGATCGCAACGCCGCCCTCTGGCCGGGCCACGACAGCATGCGGCCACCCCGCGGCGGGGAGCGCGGCGAGTTCCGGCCACTGCGCGGTGGTGCCGGCGATCACGAAGCGCCGGACGGTGCCTCGTTCACGATCGGTCACGAGCAGCCGGTCGCCTTCGGGGTCGCGCTGCAAGGCGAGCCCGTGCGGGAGGCCACCGGTGGTGAACGTCTGGACGTCCCCACTGGCGATGTCCACGACGGCGATGACACCGGACTGTTCCAGCGACAGTGCGACGCGCCCATCCGGCAGCTGCAGCAACTCGTGCGGCCCACCGGGCAGCGCGATGCGCCGCGCCTCGTCGGGCCGGGTGGGGTCGAGGATCACGAGGGCGTGACCTCGGAGATCGGCGACCAACACCTGTTCGCGGGCCGCGGAGGGCGCGGCCGAGGCGAGCGCCGCGAGCGTGACCAGGGCGACCGCGAGGACGATCGCGACTACGAGCAGGTGGTCGCTGAGGATCTGCCAGCCATGGCGCAAGGTCCTGGGGACGCGCATCAGGAGGCTGCCGCCGACTCGGTGAGGCCCTTGGCCGCCTCGCGCGCATCGTGGAGGCGGTCGCGGGCCATGCGGACGAGGCCGCTCTGCTCGCCGGCGCCGGTCTTCAGGCAGACCTCCAACCACCGACCGGCAGTGAGCGGGTCCCCGAGGCGGAGCGTGAGGTCACCAATCAGGTAGGCGGCACGGAGGGCGCCTTCGTCAGAGACGTCCGGGTCGCCCTCGTAGGCGCGCTGGTACGCGTCCCGCGCACGCTCGAGCCACACCATCTCCTCGGCGGTGTCCCCGTTGGCGCGGGCGATCCACGCGCGCCGGTGGAGGAGGACGGCCTGCCGGCGCTCGTTTGGACGGCGGCGGGCATACGAGAGCATCGCAAGCTCGAGCGTGAGCTGTGCATGCTCGCTGGAGCGCGGCCCAGTGAGCGGCGACGAACAGAGTTCCCGCCGTTCCTCGGTGCCAGCCTCCAACCGGGCACGTTCGTCGTCGGAGACGGCGTAGAAGTCGTCCCGGTAGGAGGCGAAGGAACATTTCGGACAGGTCACGACGGCATACCAGGTGGGATCGATGGTCGTGTAGGCGACCCGCAGGTCAGAATCGCGCTGGGCCGGCCGCACACCTCGCGTGCGGATGCGCAGGTACTCGAAGGCCGCGTCACAGACCGGGCAGTCCGCCGTATCAATGAAGAAGAACTGTTCGTCCACGGGGCGCGGGACGGGGATCACGATGGCGTCGTGGGCTGCTCGACGCTGTGGATCGCCGGATGAGTTGGTGTGTCCCCCGCGGCCGGCGTTGTTTAGCGCGTCTGAAAGTTGGAGCGCGAGCCCGGGGGCATCCTGGAACGCTTCGGCGAGTGAGCGCAGTGGGATCGCGAGCAGGATGGTCTCGTCCTGCGCCCGCGCGGCCGCGGAGGTGGGGCGCGCGTTCACGGCGGCGATGTGGCCGGCCATCTGACCGGGCTCGACCGAACCGACGATGGAGACGCTGCCGTCGTCTCCCACCACCTCGAACTGGAGGCGCCCCTGGAGGACAACTACGATGCGCTGAGGGATCTCGCCCTGGTCATAGACCAGGCGGCCAGCGGGGATCCGCTCCGCGAAGCGCGAGAGCCGGGCCAGGCCTTCTGCTTCAGCACCCATGTCATCCCCCTCGACCGGGTGGAGGCCAGGCGGGCCAGCGCGCGCCCGGTGGCGACGTGCCTCCCGCGACTGGTGCTCCCTCGATCATCGGACGGGGGACGGCAAGCCGTACCCCCGTATGTCGTTCGGTGGCTTAGCGGATCAGGTTCACCAGGCCCTCCAGCATCTGGTCAGCGGTGGAAATGATCCGGCTGGAGGCCTGGAACCCACGCTGAGCAATGACCACGTTGGTGAACTCCCGGGCGAGGTCCGTGTTGGAGCCCTCGAGGACGCCCGCGCCGATCGAGCCACGACCGCCGGTGCTCGGCCGGCCGATGGCCGGCACGCCAGAGTTCGAGGTGGCCTCGAAGTTGTTGGACCCGACACGCTGGAGGCCGGCCGGGTTCGTGAAGAGGGCCATCGCGATCTGCCCCAGCGCGCGCGTGGTGCCGTTGGAGAAGATGCCGGTGATGTCACCGGACGGCCCTACCGAGAACGTGATCAGCGAACCGGCCGAGAAGCCGTTGTTGAAGGTGGGCGCCACGCTGCCGGGGCCGACGAACTGGGTGATCGCCTCCTGGTCCACCTCCACGGTGAACGCGGTGGTCCCCGTTGTGCCTGCACCCGACGCGGTGAGCAGGTCGACGTCGATCGTCATCGGGACTCCCGCAGCGGGGTCGATCCGACGCCCGTTCGCGTCGAACTCGACGGTCGTACCGCCGGCACCGGTGTCAAGGGTGAGCGCGTTGACCATCGGGTCAGACGTCGTGGCGGTCACGTCCCAGATGTTCGGGTTGGCGGTCTTGGTGTACTTGATCGTCACGGCGTGCGCCGCGCCGAGGGAGTCGTACAGGTCGATGGTCGTGGAGAAGGACCCTGCCGGGGCGACGCCGCTGGCGCTCGCGTCCAAGTTTCCCTGGATCGTGACCTGCGTGGTGGCCTGAGCAGCGATGCTCTGCCCCATCGGGATGATGATCGATGTCATCGGAGCGTCGATGTTGACGACACCGTTGGTGTCCGCGCGCCAGCCCTGGACTTTGAACGCATTGGTGGGATTCACGAGCTCGCCGGACACAGCGATGTCGAAGGCGCCGTCCCGCGTGTAGAACGTGCGGTTGCCGTCCTGCATGATGAAGAACCCGCTGCCCTGGATGGCGAAGTCCGTGTTCCGGCCAGTGGCCTGGAGCGAGCCCTGCGTGTGCAGGACATCGATGCCGCCGATCTTGATGCCGAGGCCGACCTGCTGCGGGTTGGTACCGCCGCGAGTCTCGGTGGGCGCCGAGGCGCCTGCGATGGTCTGGGTGAGCATGTCCTGGAAGGTCACGCGGCTGGCCTTGAAGCCCTGCGTGTTGACGTTCGCGATGTTGTTGCCGACCACGTCCATGTAGGTGATGTGGTTCTGGAGGCCGGCGATCGCTGCGAACAGCGCCTTCATCATGGCGGGTAGTGTCCTCTCCCCTGGGGGCCTGCTCGCCTCGAGCGACTCGAGGCCCGCGGATGCCCTGCGTTGTCTGCTGCGCCCGGCCCCCTGGGAAGGTCCAGCCGGTGCAGTGCCTGGTAGTGCGCCCTAGGGCGCGATGACGACCGAGTCGATGTTCGTGAAGATCTGCTCCTTCCTTGCCTGCTGGTCCATCGCCGTGACGACGGTGCGGTTCTGCACGCTGACTACGAGCGCCATCTCGTCCAGGAGGATCAGGCTCTCTCGTGAGCCCTTCGCCGCCGCCTGTCCGACGGCTTGCTCCAGCCGTGCCATACGGTCCCCGGCCATGTCGATCCCGCGCTGCTCGAGCCGCTTCTGGGCGTGCTTCGAGAAGTGGATTCCGAAGTCGGCGGTGCCCGCTCCCTGCCTGACTGCGTCCGCGACGCCCGAGGCGACCCCCGGGAGCGCGCGCACGCCTTCGATGCCGGCCATCTAACTGACCGCCTTCACGGAGTCGATCGGCACGTACACGCCGGTGTCCAGCAGCGCGACTGCGCTGCCATCCTCGAAGATGACCTGCGTGACGCGGCCCGTGACGACCTCCGGCGCAGAGGGCGCGCCGGTGACCGGGTCCGTGGTCGGCTTGGCGATGGCGCTCACCGTCTTGCCCACGAGCGAAGCGGCCTGGCTCAACTCGCTGACCTCGGCCAGCGCCTTGATCGCCTTTTGCATGGCGGTCATGGCGTCGAGCGTCTGGAACTGGACCAACTGCGCGAAGAACTGGTTGTTGTCTCCGCTGCTCTCGTCGAGCGGGTTGGCGCCCTTCATCTGCTCAATCATGATCTTGAGGAAGTCCTGCTGCCCCAGGTCTCCCCCCTTCGTCCGCTGCGCGGGCTGGCCGAGCACGTCGTTCAACGTGTTGCCGTAGTTGCTGATGCCTGCAACGCCCATTCGTCTCTCCTACGCCACGCGGTCCAACACGCCGATGTGACGAGGGACCTCGTGACGGATCAGGCGAGGGGCGCGGCGCCCCTCCAGGTGGTTGCGTGCGCTATCGAGGGCGGCCACTGGGGACCATGCGGGCGAGCCGTCGCGGTCTTGCTGCTGCCCCTGCCGGCTAGACCCCTGCTGCCATGCCGTCCCCGAGCCATCCGCCGACGGAGAACCAGAGTGCGAGACCTGGATCCGCTCGACACGGAGGTCGCGCGTCTCAAGGGCCTGACGCAAGCCCGGCAGTTCACGCGCGAGCAGGTCGTGCGTGGCGGCCTTCGTGGCGTCCAGGCGCAGGTGCAGGGCCCCGCCCTGCTCCACGATGCGGACGGTGATCTGTCCCAGGTCGCCAGGGTTCAGCACCAGCCTGATCTCGTGGTCGCCCCGCATCAGAGCAGCGCGCACTGTCTCCGCCACCTGGGTGGTGACGGGTACGGTGGGGAGCGCGTTCGCCTTCGTCGCGTCGGCAGCAGCCACGTCCGCGCCTTCGCGGGTCGCGGCCATCGATGCCCCATTCACCGCGGCGCGCATCGCCGCCAGCCCGTCGTCCGCCGCATTGGCGTCGGAACGCGTCGATGGCTGGGCGGCCCCGCGAGCCGGGATGAGGTCGACGGCCTCGACGTCGTTCGTGCCCTCGAGCAGGCCGAGCGGCGTCGAAGCCGTCTCCGTGGAGGTGGATGCAGGGGCGCGGCGAGACACCCCGCCCTGCTCCGCATCCATCATGATCGTGGGCGTCTCTGCCTCGAACGCCGGAGTGGCACCGGCGTCCGAGACGCCGACCTCCGCTCCACCGCTCGACGCTAGGCGCCTCGCCTCCTGCGCGGCCTTCGCCGCGTACGCGGGCGATGCTTGCGCAGCCTGAGTGGCCGCGTCCGCAGCCGCCTCTGTGCTGGGCGCCTCTGCCGCGATGCCCGAGGGGTCCTCGACCATCGCGATCCCGGCCGTGGCGAGGGCAGTCTCTTGCAGCGTGGAAGCGAGCGCAGCGCCGCCCGACACGGCCGAGGTGAACTCGACGGCGTCCGGAGCGGGTGCTGCGGGGCGGGTGAAGAGCGCCGCCATCATCGCCTCCAGCGTGCCGGGCTCCGGCACGGCTGCGTCTTGTGTCTCTTCGACAACCCCCGCGGGGCGGTCCGGTCGTGAAGAGTTGTCCTCGCCGGCTGCCGCATCAATGGAGGCGGATGCCGTCTGCTGCTGGGTCGAGGCGGCCGTCCCTGCCTCGTGACTCGCACCGCTCGGATGCTGTGCGACCGCCGATTCCGGCGGGGGTGATCCCTGGGTGGGTGGTGCCTCTGATGGCGGCGCCGCCCGGTCCAGTGCCCGGGCGAACCCTCGGTCGTCGGGGGGGCCCGTCAGACCGGGGGGCGCATCCACCGCGGGCGCGGGCAGGCCGGTCAGGCCCGCTGCGATCGCTGTGGTCAGTGCGTCGCTCCTCGACTTCGGCCTCCTCGCATGAGCGTGAAGCGCCGTCTCGACAGCGTGGCGGTGGAGGGCTTAGACCTGCATCCGGAAGATCTCTGAATAGGCATCGACCAAACGATTACGGATTTGTACTGCCAGGTCGAAGGCCAAACCCTCACTCTCGACGGAGAGCATGACGTCGTGGAGGTCGTTGTCCTGGCCGGTGGCGAGCTGGCTGATCGCGTTGTCCGCGTTCGCGGAGGAGCCGCTGAGGCTGGCGAGGATCTGCGAGAAGCCGGAGCCGCCCGCGGCCTCTGCGCCCCGCACCGTGCCCGCGCCCGTCGCGTGCGTGTTTCCGAGGCCGAGCCCCGGGAGACTGGGTCCGATGCCACCGAGTGCCATGCGAGGCCTCCTTCGTCAGCGAATGCCGGCGCTACCGCCGGCCGATCTGCAGCGCTGCCTGTGCCAGCGACTTCGTCGCGTTGAGCACGGTCACGCTCGCCTCATAGGCGCGGTTGGCGCCGACGAGGTCCGTCATCTCCGTGACGATGTCGATGTTGGGCATGAGGACGTAGCCCTCGGCGTCCGCGTCCGGATGGCTGGGGTCGTGCACCTTCCTTGGCGCGGCGGTGTCCAGATGGATCGAGGAGACCTCGACGCCGGTGGGCACGGATGCGCCGGAGGCGCGGCCGAGGATGTCTCCGAAGGAGGCACCGGCACGCTGCTCGCGGAAGACGACGGACTGTCGGCGGTAGGGGCCGTCCGTGCCGTCGGCGGCGCGCGTCGAGTTCATGTTGGCGACGTTGTTGGCGACGATGTCCATGCGGAGCCGCTGCGCCATGAGGGCGCTGGCGGAGACGCGCATGCTGCTGATCAGTCCCATGACGGTCCTCCTGCCTCGGCTACTGGCCGCGGATCACGCTGCGCAGCGTGCTCATGCGGGTGCCGATCGTGGACGTGAGGGCCTGGTAGCGGAGTTGCGTCTCCGCCATCAGCGCCATCTCCTCGTCCACGCTCACCGAGTTCGAGTCGTTGCGTGACGAGATCACGTCACGACCCATCGCCTCGCTGCCGCCCGCACGCCCGGGGGCGCCCGGCCGTCCGAGGTGGCGGCTGTCCGTGCGCACGAGCGATCCCGCCTCGATGGCGCCCGGAGTGAGCCGGGTGCGGAGGGCGGACTCGAAGTCGACTGCCTGGCGCGTGTAGCCCGGGGTATCGATGTTGGCGAGGTTGGATGCGATCGCCTCCTGCCGACGTGCGAGGCCGGTGAGGGCCGCGCGCGCCACGCCGAGCGCCTGTCCGCCGAGAATGTTGGGAAGCATCTGCGCCTCCTCCCTACTGTCCTCGCTGGTGACGAGACATCACCAGGTCGTCCACATCACGCGCCTCGTGGCGCGCGTCCGCGACAGCGGCCTCGTCGGCCTGGCGGTCGCGAAGCCGTTCGAGTACACGGCGGTCCGTGACGGCTGCGAGCAGGGCGGCGCGCCGCTCCTGCACGCGCGTCATCGCCTCGGCGAGGGCTGTGGCTTGCTGGTCGAGGGCCAGCCCGAGTGCGTCCAGGTATCCGGCGCGCTGGGTGTAGCCGTCGGTGTGGAAGGTCCCGGAGGCCATCAGCGCCGCGAGGGCGCTGGTCTGCTCGTCTCGATGGCGGTTCAGTGCATCGATTGCGGCGCGCACTCGTTGCTCCTCGGCGGTGACCTCCGCAAAGGCGCGTGCCTGCTCATCCTCCAGCTGGCGGCGGTAGTCGAGGAGGGACTGGAGGCGGAAGCGTGCCATGGCCCTCTCCTACGCCGAGCGCGCGGGGTAGACCGCGCCCGTCAACCGCTCGATGGTCTGGGTGAGCGCGTCGTGCTCTTCCGGCGCTTGGCGCAGGAAGGCCTCGATCGCCGGCAGTTGCTCGAGCGCCTCGTCGAGGGCGGCGTCTGTGCCGCGCTGGTAGGCGCCGATCTGGACGAGGTCGCGCGAGCGCTCGTAGCGCGCCAGCAGTTCACGCAGGCGGCCGGCGTCCTGGCGGTGCTCACGCGAGGTGACGGCCGGCATGACGCGGGAGACGCTCGCGAGGACATCGATGGCCGGATAGTGGTTCTGCGCGGCCAGCGCGCGGGAGAGCACGATGTGGCCGTCCAGCGTGCCGCGCACCGTGTCCGTTACCGGCTCTGAGAGATCGTCGCCCTCGACCAGCACCGTATAGAAGGCGGTGATCGATCCCTGCGTGCCAGTGCCGGCGCGCTCCAGGAGACGGGACATCTGCGCGAAGACGGAAGGGGTGTAGCCCTTCATCGCAGGCGGCTCGCCGAGGGCGAGGCCGATCTCGCGGCCGGCCATCGCGAAGCGGGTGACGGAGTCCATGAGCAGCGTCACGTGCGCCCCGGTGTCGCGGAACGCCTCGGCGATTGTCGTGGCCACCCACGCCGCGTTCAGTCGCATGGGCGCGGGTTCGTCGGAGGTGGAGACCACGACGACCGAGCGGGCGAGGCCCGCGGGGCCGAGGTCGCGCTCGATGAACTCGCGCACCTCACGGCCTCGCTCGCCGATCAGGCCGATGACGTTGACGTCCGTCGAGGCGTGCCGCGCGATCATCGCGAGGACGGTGCTCTTGCCGACGCCGGAGCCGGCGAAAATGCCGATGCGCTGACCGAGGCCGCAGGTGAGCAGGCCATCGATCGCGCGGATCCCGGTGGTGAGGGGCGCCTCGATGGTCTGCCGCGCCAGCACGTCTGGACTGCCGCCCGCACGCGCGGGACGCTGCGTCGCGAGCAGCGGGCCAAGGCCGTCGATCGGACGGCCGAGGCCATCTAGCACGCGCCCGAGGACTTCCGCGCCCACGGGCACCGTGGTGCGACCGCCCATGCTGACCACCGGTGTCCCCGCCTGCACACCTCGAAGGTCACCCAGCGGCATGACTAGCGTGCGCTCGCCTCGGAACCCCACGATCTCTGCCTGCACCGCCTCTCCGGCGCACTCGATCACGCACATCTCGCCGAGCCGGCCGGGAATGCCTTCGACTTCAGCGAGCAGCCCGGTGACCTCGCTCACTCGCCCCTCGACCCGCATCGGCGTCGCGGCCTCGACAAGCGCGGCATAGCGCCGCAGATCGATGCGCGTGGGGAGCGGTGTGGGGACGCTCACGCGGCCACCGCCGAGGGGGTCTCGACAGGCGTTGCCTGCAAGAGGGCCTGTGCAATCTGCTCGAGTTGGACGTCCAGGCGGGCGTCGATGCGCCCAGCCTCGGTGTCCACGATGCAGCCGCCGACGGTCACGATGCCGTCCGCGATGACCTCGAAGGCAACGGCGGGGCCGCGACTCTCGCGGAGCGCCGCCTGCACGACCTCGACGTCCTGCGGATGCAGGCGGATGCGCACCACGTTCAATGCCCCCGCCCGCTCAAGCGCGCGGCGGACAACGGAGACGACGAGGGCAGGGTCGCGCTCGACAGCGTCGCCGATCACCTGGCGCGCGGCGTCGATCACGAGTTCCACTGCCTCCCGCTCGGCACCGCGAAGCAGCGCGTCGTGGGTTGCCTTTGAGGCGGCGGCTGCACGCTGGACCAGCGCGAGGGCGAGCGCCAGTTCGGACCGCGCCTCGGCAGCGCCGGCTTCGAGGCCGCGGCGGTAGCCGGATTCACGCGCGTCGCGTTCGATGGCGGCCGCCTGGACGGCCGCCCGACGGAGGATCTCGTCGGCATGACGCCGGGCTTCCTCCACGATGTCGCCGGCCTCGCCCATCTGCTCGGGGTCTCCGGCCTGCCTGGCCAGGATGTCGCCGGGCGCGAGGCGGCCGTCCGACCCCAGGGTGACCTCGGGTGCTCGGCGGGGACGGCGGAGGAAGAACCGGCTGGTGGCGGCGAGGTCAGACAAGCATGTCGTCCTCTCCACCGCGCATCACGAAGATCTCCTCGGCCTCTTCGAGGCGGCGGATCACCGCGACGATGCGGCCCTGGGCCTCCTCCACCTGAGCGAGGCGGACGGGGCCAAGGGCGGCGATGTCGTCCTCGAGCATCTTGGAGGCACGCTCGGACATGTTGGAGATGACTCGCTGGCGCACCTCGGCGGTCGCCCCCTTGAGGGCGAGGCCGAGGTCCTTGGAGTCGACCTCGCGGAGTACGCGCTGGATCGAGCGGTTGTCGAGGAGGGTGATGTTCTCGAAGATGAACATCCGCTTGCGCACCTCGTTGGCTGTCTCGGGGTCGGTGCGCTCCAGACCCTCGAGGATCACGCGCTCCGTCGCAAGGTCCACCTTGCGCAGGAGTTCGACGACAGCGTCGATCCCGCCCGCCATCTGCATCTCAGCGCGCGGCGAGAAGACGGAGCCGAGGCGAGTGCGGATCACCGCCTCCACCTCTTCGATCACGTCTGGACTGGTGCGCTCCATCATCGCGATGCGCACGGAGACTTCGGTCTGGAGGTCTTCGGGCAGGTTGGAAAGCACTTCGGAGGCCTTGTCCACGTGGAGGTAGGCGAGGATGAGGGCGACCATCTGCGGGTGCTCGCCGCGCAGGAAGTTGACAAGGTCTTTGATGTCCACTTGCTGCAGGAAGGCAAAGGGCTGAGGTCCTGCATGCTTACCGAGCCGCGAGGTGATCTCGTCCGCGCGGTCCTTGCCGATCGCGCGGGTGAGCATTTCCTGCGCGTACTCCAGACCACCCACTGAGACGAAGTCACGACCGATCGCGGTCTCGTAGAAGTTGGCGAGGATGTCTTCGCGCTCCTGCGAAGACAGCTGGCCAATGCCGACAATCTCCCAGGTGAGCCGCCCGATGTCTTCGTCAGGGAGTTCGCGCATCACCTGGGCAGCCGTCTCCGGCCCGAGGGCGATGAGGAGCGCCGCGGCCCGACGGCGGCCGCGCGCGTCCGCGAACGCGTTCTTGCGAGTCTCGACGGGCGGCGATGTCACCATCAATGTCTCCGTGGCCGCGAGGGCCCTGGTCGCGTTAGTCCTCGCGCAGCCATGACTGGACGACTTCGATCACGCTGTCCGGGTTCGACGAGGCGAGCCGCTCGACCGAGAGCTCGAGGTCGCTCTTACGGATCTCGGGGTCCGGCGCCTGCGGGAGCGCGCGGATGGCGGCCTGCGCCTGCGCGAGCTGCATGGAACCTCCGCCGCCTGGCAGCATCGGGACCGAGGCGTCGTAGGCGCTGAAGCGGGCGCCACTGCGGCGGCCGATCGACTTCATGAGCATCCGGAAGAAGACGAACCCGAGGCCGAGCACCAGGACGGGCAACAGCAGGCGGGCATAGCCCATCAGGCGCTGCTGGGTGGCGTCCGACTCAAAGGCCGCCTGGGCCTCCTGGATGGCCGAGCGGTCGAACTTCACCCGGGACACGGCGATCGTGTCGCCTCGCTTCTCGTCCAGCCCGACGGCCGCGGCGACGTTAGCCTTCAGTGCGTCCACCTGGGCCTGCTCAACTGACTCGTCGAGGATCAGCGAGACAGTGAGCCGCTCGAGCTTCCCTGGCGCGGTGACCGACTTCGTCTTCGTGCGGTCGAGTTCGAAGTTTGAGGTCTGCTCCTGCCGCTGATAGTTCGTCCCATTGCCGGAGCCGGCCGCGGGCGTGGCGAGCGCGGGGAGGTTGCCGTTCGCTGCAGGGACGTTGGCGAGTGCACCTGGGATCTGTCCGGCTGTGTCCAGCCCAGCGGCTGTGGTGTAGGTCTCCGTCACGGTGCTGCTGGAGCGCGCGGTCCCGCTCTGCGGCGCGCTGAACGTCTCCTTCTCCACCTCACCGCGGTCGAAGTTCATCGCGGCGCGGACTGAGACGGTCGCCTTCGCCGGGCCAAGCGCCCGGTCCAGCATCCCCTGCGCGCTCTCCACCAGCGACTGCTCGTACTGCTGCTGAAGCCCAAGTTGGGAGGCGGTCATGCCAAAGCCGTCCTCCTTCTGCATCGCACCGTCGAAGATCATCGCGCCGCTCTGGTCGAGGATCGTGATGCGGTCCTTCGCAAGCCCCTGCACAGCGCCGGAGACGAGGTGGGCGATGCCGCTCACCTCGTTGGGCTGCAGGCGACGCCCAGGTCGGAGGGCAAGGACTACGGAGGCGGTGGCCGGCTGCTGGTCCTTCGCGAAGAGCGACTTCTCCGGTAGTACGAGGTGCACCCGCGCGTGCTCGACGGCCGGGAAGGACTCGATGGTCCGCGCGAGTTCGCCCTGCAGGCCACGCTGGAAGTTCAGGCGCTGCACGAAGTCGGTGGCGGTGAACTGGTTGTTCTGGAAGATCTCGAAGCCGACACTCCCGCCCTGCGGAAGCCCCTGCGCGGCGAAGTTGACACGCATGTCGTCCACGCTGGCCGCATCGACGCGCACGGTCGCACCGCTCGCGTCGACCTCATAGGCGACGCCCTGCGCGCGCAGTTGCTCGACGATCCGTCCGCTGTCGGCGGGGTCGAGGCCGGAGTAGAGGGTGACCATCTCGGTGCGGCCGGACCACGAGTAGACGAAGAACAGGATGGCACCGAGGCTCAATGCGGTGGCGGTCAGCATGCCCTTTCGCGCTGGCGAGAGGCCGCTCCAGATGTCCAGCAGACGAGCCGTCGTCGAGCCCACGCGCACACTCCTTGACCTCGCGGTCGAGCGTACGGACGGACTCGCGGGCTCCGTATGGGGAAATCCCCGCGTCTCGTCTCCGCGGGGGCCTTAGGGGACGCGACCCGGGCGGCGGTCTGGCGACTCTGCAGGACGGCTACGCCTCACCGCGCTCCGCCATGCGACGTGCCACCTCGGTGGGGTCCACCGTGTAGGTGCCGGCATCCACCTGCGCGCGCAACTGCTGGACCCGGCGGGCGCGGGTGAGATCGTCCACGCCGGCCAGGGCGCGAGCCTCGGGTGAAACCTCGATGCTGTCCGTCGCCGCGGCATCGGCGGTCGTCGAGGGCTGACGCCGCGAGGCGGCAGGGGGGTCAGCGGTACGGCGCACACGCGCCGCGGATGACTCGGAAATTTCCAACGCAGGATGCTCCTTCGACCGTTGGCCCATCGTACTCCCAACCAGATGGCCGGGCGGCACGAGGGCCGCGCTACATCAACTTCCCGACCACGACGAGCCGCTCACGCAGGCCGTCGTCTGGGAAGCAGGTGATGAGCGTCAAGGTCGCATCCTGCGTTTGACTCATCACGCTCGTCGCATCCGATGCGACGACGCGAATCTCTGTTACGGAGTATCGGAAGACTTGTTCGCCCCTGAAGACCTCCACCACATCCCCGGCGACGACTTTCGGCAGGGCCGCGAATACACCCGGTGCGCCGCGCCTCGACACGTGCCCGCCGATGACGGCGTTCCCCGGCCGGCCCGGCTGGGCGGTGCCCACGTACTGGCCGGCCTCCACATAGGGGACGTCGTACTGCAGTTTGCCCTGCGTGAAGACGAGGCCGACGGGCTGCACCTGCACGTCGATGCCGACCGATCGGATGACGACACGGTTGGCGAAGGCGGTGGTCAGGACCTTCCCGCCCTTTGCGAACTCGATCGGGTTGGACTCGGCGACAGATGCCGGCCGCCAGCCCTGGGCCTGTGGTCGGGTGCCACCGCCGGCGACGATCCGGGCGGCCGCCCCCTCAGCAGCCTGGCGCTGGGCCGAGGAGATGGGCCCGGCCTCCATGCCCGTGCCGGCCATCACGAAGCCAGTGACGGAGGCGAGCACCAGGACCGCGCTTCCGGCGGCCCAGCGCGTGCCTCGACGGTGCCGACGGGTAACGGGGGTGGACTGAGCCATGGCCGCGCCCTCGATGCGCTACGAACGACGGTTCACGTAGCCCGGCGCCTCATCCACCGGGCGGTACGCGCCCGCCGCGCGAAATGCCTGGCGCACGCGGGGCAGTTCCTCGCGGACCTGCGCCATCTTCTCCAACAGCAACGCCTCGTTCTGCCGGTCGTGCTCCAGGATGCCCCGGATCACCGTGTCAAGGGCGATGGCGTCCTGCTGGATGGAGTCCACGGCGCGCGGAAAGACCACCACGTTCTCCGGCACCTCGGCGTGCGCCTCGGCGACGCGGGTCAGCCGCTCGAGGAGCACCTCACGCTCGGCCATCAGGTCGAGCACGCGGTCAATGTCGTCAGTCTCCAGGCTGGCGCGCTGCGCGCGCGCCAGGTCGAAGATCTCGCGGAGCAGTTCGAACTGGAGAGCGGCGCTACCCACGGATGGCCTCCATCGATGCTCCTCCCGCCTCGAGGGCGAGTGACTCCAGGGCGACCTGCCAGGCCTGGCGTAGCGGTGTCACCAGGCGGACGACCTCCTGCACCGGGCCGACGTCTTTGCGCAGGCTGGCGTCCAGAGTGCGGCGGTAGATGTACTCGTAGAGGGGGGCCATCTGACGAGCCAGCACGCCGGCCTCGCCCTCTCCGGCGATGTCCAGGCTGGCGATCAGTTCGAGGATCACATCCTGACAGCGCAGCAGCGAGGCGTGGGCGCCCTCGATGTCGGCCCGCATGAGCGCCTGCTCGGACCGAGCGAGGTCACGCAGCAGCGCGTCATACAGCATGATGACCAACTGGCCCGGGGAGGCCGTCTCCGTCTGGATGCGGAGGTACGTGTTCTGCGCCGCCTGGTTCAATCCTGCCTCCGTACGTCCGAAGCCCGGCCGGCGTCCACCTTGTCAGTGCGCCGGTCAGTTGAACCATCGGCGGGAGGCGGCACTTGCGCCTCGGGGAAACCCTGACACGCGGCCCGGCCGCTCCGCGCTACTGGTTGCTCGATGTCTGCTGCTGGAGGCGGGTGAGGGCGCTTTGCTGGTTCTGCATCCGTGCGATGGTGGCTTCCATCTGAGCGAATTTCTTGACCAGTTGCTGCTCGCGTACGGCCAGCCGGGCCTGCATCTTCTCGATCTGGTCGGAGATGTCCTTGACAGTGTTCTGCATCTCGTCCGTGCGTGCTCGCAGCACGCCGGCGGTCTTAGTGAGGACACCGATGTACTCGCTCAGTGTCCGCGCGAGGCCCTGTTGCGTCGCCCCGATCGCGACAGTGTCCGTGCCGGCAACCAGTGCGCCCGCCGCCGTCAGGGTTACCCCGGGGATCAGCGTGGTGTTCGTCCCTCCGGCCGTGATCGTCCCGGTCGTCGTGACCGGTGCCGATCCGTCATTCGGCGTGAACGTCGCCGTCAATGCGCCGCCAGCCGTCGAGGCGATGCTGTACGTGCCGGTGCGCGTCGCCTGGGTCGGCGTCCCGCTGATCGAGGCGATGGACCCGGTGCCGCCCGGGGTGAGCGAGGCGTTGGGGCTGAAGGCGGTGAAGAGTGACACGACCGCCTCGGGCTGTGTCTTGAGCGCCGCGATCAACTTCTGTGCGTCCAGTTGCAGCGTGTCCGTGGAGCCCACCGCCGACCCCACAGCGCCGAACGAGACGCCGATATCCGACAGCGTGCGGATCCCCGAAGCGACTCCGGCGAGCGCGCTGGTCAGCGGTCGACGCAGCCCGCCCTGGATCTGGCGGACAGTCCCGTCGCCGAAGAGGATGCCGCTGGCACCGTCCGGGTTGTACTTGGCCAGGTCCGTCATCACCTTCTGTGCGTCGTTGTAGGCCGAGACGAACTGGGTCACCGCGTCCACGACGGACTGCGTCTGGACGGTGATGTCGACTTTGACGGATTGCGTGGTGACGTCTCGCACGGTGATCGCCACTCCGGTGAGGGCGTCCTCGATGACGTTGGACGTGGAATAGCGGGTGGCGCCGCCGTCGATCGAGTAGGCGGCGTTGGTCCCGATGGTCTGCGTCGTGCCGATGATCCCGGCGGCGGCGAGGAAGTTTCCCGTCACATCCTCGACTCCCACGGCGATCGCCCCGGTGGCGTTGTTGGTCAGCGTGAGGCCGTCGCCGAATGGGTTGTAGGAGGCGGTCACACCGGCTGATGAGGAGTTGATACGCGAGATCAAGTTGCTGATCGAGTCCACGGCGGCGTCATAGGTGAACTCGACGCCGTTCACCTTGAACGACCCGGCCGGCTGGGAGAGCGACGTCACGAGGCGTGCGTCCGCCAGGTCGGCGGTGATGTCGAGCCCGCCGAGGCCTCGCTGGCTCACTCGTGTGTTGCCTGCGGGGGATGCCAGCAGGCTGGCGGCCTGCAGGAAGTTGCTGGTGTCCGCGGCGGACCCGAGTTGCACCGGGGCGCCGCCTGTAATCTGCAGGAGGTTCGGCCGCCCCCACGCGTCGTCCTCGATGCTCGCCGTCACACCGATGGCGGCGCCGTTGATGTCCGCGACGATGTCCGCCAGCGAAGGCATGTCCGTCCCAGCCGTCTCAGTACCTACTACGACGTTTCCACCGTCGACGATCTTCATCGCTTCGAGGAAATTGCCGCTCGTATCGGCGACGGTGATCGTGCCGCCAGAGCCTGGCGTCTTCCGCGTGAGTGTGAACTGGCGCGTATTGGCGTCGAACGATGCAGAGACCTCGGCGGCGGAGGCGTTGATGTAGCCGATCACGTCGCTGATCTTGTCCGTGTCCGCCCAGGTGATCTCGACGCCGTTGACTTCGAACGTCCCAGCCGCCGTGGGCGGGATGTCCAGACCGGAGGCGGAGAGCGCGGTCCCCGAGGTCGTGGCAGCGCCGACGGCGGACTGACTTGTCACCGTCCGCGCGGTAGCGGCATCGATGGAGAAGACCGTGCCGTTGATGGAGAACGTGCCCGCGGTGGGAGCCGGGACCATGCCGGCCTCGTCCAGCGGGGCCGCCGTGGAGACGGCTGCGCCGGCGGGCTGCGCGCTCGTCACCCGCGTCGACGTGGCGAGTGCGCTCACGCTGAGCGTGAACGCACCTACCGAGGCGCCCGGCTGCGCGGTGACACTCACCTTGTTGGCGTCCGCGGTGGCGGCCAGGACGTTCGCCACGCGCGTCCGGAAGGTGTTGGAGGTGTTCAGGGCCTGCACGCGGGTCTGCAGCGCGGAGAGGGCCGAGGCGACCTTGCCGATCGCGGCGGCCTTGCTCTCGATCGTGGACCGCTGGCGCGCGGCGAGTGTGATCGGCCGCTCGGCGACGATCATCAACTGGTTGATGATCGAGTTCGTGTCCATGCCGGAGGCAAGCCCTCCGAAGGTGATCCGGTTGCCCGAGGTGTTGGCGCTTCCGGAGACCATCCCGTCCCCCTACGACCGAGCCTGCAGCAGCAGGCCAGACGGGAGCCCCGTCTGGGCAGCCAGGATCCGCAGTTCGTCCGGTGTGAGCACCGCCACGGTCTCGTCCCGGTCCGTGTCCACGATCCGCACGCGCGTCTCTCCCGACTCATCCGTCACCAGCCGCGCGACGAGGTGCTTCCGCCCCTCCTCGCGCAGCGCCAGCGCGAGTTCCTCGACTCCCGGCGGCTGGGCACCGGAATCGCCCGAGTCCCGCCGTCCGCCCCCACCGCTCCCGCGCCGCTGGTCCGGCGTGACCGCGGCCGGGCCGATGGATGCGGGCCCTCGTTCGATCTTGATGTCGGCCATCGCGGCCATCCTTGCGGGCCCCGTCGAGGCGTGCCGTCACGCCGCGGGCACGGGCATCCCTGTCCGGATCATCGGCGTTGCGGGCCGGCGTCCGTCTCGGGGGAAACCCGAGGATCGCGAAGGGTTGCCCGCGATCGCGCCGCGCGGCCTGCGACCTGCCTGGCGACCTTAGCGGCCCTGGAGCAGCGTGAGCACCGCCTGAGGAGCCGTGTTCGCCTGCGCAAGCACGGCGACGCCGGCCTGCTGCATGATTTGCTGGGCGATCATCTTGCTCGAGACCTCGGCAATATCTGCGTCGCGGATGCGGGACTCCGAGGCGGAGAGATTCTCCACCGCGACGGCGAGGCTGTTCACCGCCGTATCCATTTGATTCTGCGCCGCGCCGAGTTTCGCGCGGAACAGCGAGACCTGGGCCATCGCGGCATCCACGGACTGGAGGAGCGTGTCCGCCTTCGCGACCGTGGAGACGGCGTCGTTGTCCGCGATCAGCGTGTCGAGCTTGTTCGCGTCGCCAAGGGCGCTCGACCGCATGTCCTGGAATGCGAGCGAGATGTCGTCGCCGACGTCGGCGCCGACACGGAAGCGCGCATTGCCGCCGCCGCCGGTCACAACCGTCGTCGTGTCGAACGCGTTGGCGATGTTGGCGCCGGTGTGGTTGGCGGCATTCGCGTCGTGGACGAGGTTGAGGGTGACGCCCAGTTGCTCGAAGGTCACGGCCTGGGAACCACTCGCGCCCATCGCCTGCACGGTGAATGTCTCGTTCCGGATAAACCCGGAGCCATCGTCGTGGGTGAGGGTCAGCACCGCGCCGGCCGCCGAAAGCGTGTACGTCTCTCCGGGGTCCGCCTTCGACACGTCGATCGAGGAGACGGAGGTGGTGGCACCGCCGTTGGCGTAGCTCACGGTGTCCGCGGTGGAGTTCGCCGCGTCCAGGCTGACGGCGAGGGCGCCAGTCAGAAGTTGCTGGCCGTTAAAGCGGGTGCGGTTGCCGATGTTGTCAATCTCGGAACGCAGCGCGAGGAGTTCCTCGCCCGTGGCCTGCCGGTCGGAGGCAGAGAGCGTCGTGTTGCTGGCCTGGACGCAGAGTTCGCGGATGCGCTGGAGGACGTTGTGGACCTCGTTGAGCGAGCCCTCGGTGGTCTGCAGCATGGAGATGCCGTCCTGCGCATTGCGCTGGCCCTGCTGCATGCCGCGGATCTGGGCGCGCATCTTCTCGGAGATCGCGAGGCCGGCCGCGTCGTCGGCCGCGCGGTTGATGCGCATGCCGCTGGAAAGCTTCTCAAAAAGCCCACCGAGGCGGCGGTTGGTGCTGGCCAGGTTGCGCTGGGCATTCAGCGCCGTGACGTTGGTGTTGATCTGCAGCGACATGCGACCTCCGGTGGGCCGCAGCGTCCATGCCGCGGCACTACCGGGAGATGATTTCGGAACAGGCGGACCGCCGGGATCAGGGAGACCCCGCGTCCCTCCGCGCGATCGGCACTACCCCTGGCCGGTCTGCACCTGCAGGTTCACCTGTGTGTAGGCAGAGTCCGCCTCGAACGGGGTCACTTCGGCTACGCCGGACCGCCCGTCCGAATGCTGGAATTGCATCTGAGTGGAGCCGCCCGACGGCACGTCCTGCAGGATCTGCCATCCGTCCTTCTGCAGCGCGTCGCGCAGCCGACCAGCCAGCGCCGTGCTGCCGTCCTTCGAGACGGCCGAGACCGAGTACCCCGAGGCTCCTGGCTGCTGGATCCACTGGAACTCGGTCACGATCAGCGGGTCGAAGAAGCCCCTCACCGGGAAGGTGTCAGGCAGAGTCAGTGTCACCGGCTCGGCGAACACCGGGGCGTCCACCGGGACAGACGGGGCCACCTGCATCACGTATGTCACGCTGGTGCTCGGGCTCTTTTCGTTCGCGATCGCCTGCTGGGCCGCGGCGAGCGACTTTCGGTCCGTCACGTCGGTGCCGCCGACACGCACGATCTTGTCGCCTTCCTTCAGGCCCGCAGCCTTGGCGGCTCCGGGGTCGACTCGCTTCACCACGAGGTCGTCCCCGAGCGAGGCAGCGATGTCAGGCACGGTGCTGCCGCGGTCCACCTTCAACGTCGAACGCTTCCCACCGCGCTCGACGACGAGTTCGTAGGTGCTGGCGCCCGGCCGCTGGTTCACGATCGCCGTCCCCTGGACATCGCTGCCCGTGGAGGACTGGAAGCGCAGCAGCGTGCCGGAAGCGTCTGCCTGCGCGCCCACCACCTGCCAGGGACGGCCGTCCAATTGTTCCTGCACACGCTTCACCACCGCGGCGGGACCCTCGGCGACGTCATAGATCAGCCAGACCAGGTGGCTGCCGTCCGGCTTGCGGACGACATAGGAACCGACCAGTTTGCCGCTGGGGTGCACCGGCAACTGGACCTTGTCGGCGTCATTCGTCACACCTGGGTTGAGGAGTTCTACGAGGTTCGGCGGGAGCTTCTCTTCGTAGACGGTGACCTCGGCATTCGGGGCCTCGCCGACGCGCAGCCAGCGTTCGGTCAGGGGTGTACCACCGGGGGCGTCCTGCTGACAGGCTACCGCGAGCGGCATGACCGCAAGCACGGCGAGGAGGGCGAGGAGTCCGCGCCGCACGTCTGTGTCCTTCGGTGGAGGTGGGGTGCTTTCTAGTCGAAGTGTAGCACCGCCGCGCCCGCCGCCGGATTCGATCACGGTGTCGGGCGCGGCGGTGGCAGGTCACATGGGGTGGGTGAGGGGATTTGAACCCCCGATCTTCAGGGCCACAACCTGACGCCCTAACCGCTAGGCCACACCCACCACGGAGGCAGCCGATCGTAGCATCCACCCCGCGCTACCGGAATCCGCCCGGACCGCGCGAGCGGTCGGCCGCCTAACCGATCAGATAGCGCTGCGGTTCCACCGGCCGGCTGTTGAGCGTGAGGCCAAGCACGACTCTTGCGTCCTCTCCGACAGCACCAAGGACATCGCCGCGCCTGACCGAGGCGCCGTCAGACGGCAGCCTGCCCTCGATACCGCCGAGTGTGCTCTGCCATCCGTTGCCGTGGTCGATCGTGACGGTGCCGTTCCCAGACGAACCGCGCACCGTGCCATCCGCCGGTGCTCGGACAGGGCTGCCGGCACGCGCGAAGAGGTCCAGCGAATCCCCAGACGGACGGCTGCCGGTGCGGTCGACCGGCATCGTCAGGACGCCGCCCGGGCCGCGCCCGCCAAACACGGCGACGGTGCTGGAGGGCTTCGTGTACATCGGGCGCATGTCGCCGAGGATGGCCGCCAGGTACTGCCGTGTCTCCATCGGCAGCGCGCTCTCCCAGCGGTCGCCGTGCGCGCCGACGAGTTGCCGAACCTTGCCCAGCCCTGCGTTGTAGGAAGCTAGCGCCTTCCGGACGTCGCCGTCCCATGCACTGAGGTAGTGCTCCATGCTGCGCGCCCCGGCCAGCAAGGCGGCCTGCGGATCAGACCGGGCCACGTTCGGGTAGTACTGGGGCATCAACTGCGCGATCCCCTCCGCGCCCGCCGAGGACTTGCGCAGTCCGAAGACGACGTCTGGGGCAAAGCCGGACTCCTGCTGGATCTGCCGCTCGAAGATGGCTCCATATCCCGCGCCAATCACGGACTCGCCGGTGCTGCGCGCCATCTGCCGCCAGCCATATGGATCAGCCGTGTCACCCGTCGACATGGACTTCAGGCGGGCGGCCACGTCCGCGATCGACATCGGGCGTGTGCGGTCCGTGGCGGCGCGGCCAGCGGCCCCCGCGGCGAGCGCCCGCGCCCCTCCCTCTCGCAGGGAAGCGATCTCCGCGCGCACGCCGTTGATCTCCGACCGCGCCGAAGCGATCCGCCGTTCGAGGACTGCCGCGAACGAGGCGGCCTGCGCCGGTGGCGAGGCCGTACGGGCGACCTCGTGGGACGCCGCTCCGCCGGGGCCGGTGGGGGACAGTGCGTCCACGCGCTCTCCTCGCGACGTGCACACGTCGCGGAGTCAGGCTATCGGCGCGTGTGGCGCCCTCCGTATCGGGGAGTACCCGCGGCTGCGGACGCCTGCTCCCTCAGATGGAGCGGGACGCGTCTTAGACGAGGTCGCCCAGCGCCCGGTACTTGCCTGAGTAGAAGAGCAATGGGCCAGCCTCGGGCCGCTCCACCGCCATCGAGTCCACGCGGCCGATGACGATCATGTGGTCGCCCCCAGCGTAACGGTCCTCGACGCGGCACTCCGCCCAGCCCAGCACACCCTCCAGTAGTGGTGCACCAAGGGTGCCGATGCGATAGGCCTGGCCGCCCATCGGCGCGGCGTGCTCGCCGTGCTGCGCGAAGAGCTCGGAGACCGCGCGCTGGTCGGAGGCCAGGATGTTCACGCCGAACGACTCCGCCACTTCAAAAAACGGGTGCATCGACACGCCGTGCTGGATGCAGACGAGGATCAACGGGGGGTGGAGGGAGAGGGAGCAGAAGGCGTTGGCGGTCATGCCCCGCAACTGGTCGCCCACCTGCACCGTCAGGACCGTGACGCCGGTGGCAAAGCGACCACCCCAGTTCCGGAACTCGCGAGAGTCGATCTCCGCCACGGGGCGCCTCCCTGACCGACGGGAAATGTAGCACGGCAGATTCAGCCAGCCTCCCCGGGCCATGCGTATACTCCGCCAGCCGCGGCCGCCGCCGCGCGTCGCCGCTGAGGAGACAGCCGATGCCGTTCGTCACCGCCAATGGGATCAAGCAGCACTACCGGCTGAGCGGCGAGGGCAGCCGCACGATCGTCTTCGTCCACGGAATCGGCTCCCGCCTCGAGACCTGGGAGACGACCACGCCCCAGTTCCCCGGGTTCCGCCACCTCACATACGACGTGCGAGGCATGGGGGAGAGCGGCAGCGAACCGGGGCCGGTCAGCCTCGAAACCTGGGCCCGGGACCTGGACGCGCTGATGGAGGCACTGGGCATCGAGAAGGCGATCGTCGCCGGCCACTCGATGGGCGGGGCAATCACCCAGCGCTTCGCGATCGACTTCCCCCACCGCGTCGAGGGCATCATCCTCTTCGCCACGTCCAGCCGCGTCGGCGGTCCGCTGGCGGCTGGGTGGCTCAAGCGCGCCGAAGAGTTTGAGGCAGCCGGCAACCTGCCGATGGCCGAGACGAACCGCGCGGTGGCCCGCTACCGCATGGACGAGGGGCTGAAGAAGGTCACCGTGCCTGCGCTCATCCTCGTCGGCGACGCGGACACGCAGACTCCCGCGGGCGGCTCCGTCATCATGTACCGCTGCATCCCGAACGCGGAACTGGAGATCTACCCCGGGATCGGGCACTCGATCTACAAGGACGAACCGAAGTCGATCGAGCGCGCCAACCGCTGGCTTGAGCGCTTCAAGTAGTCACCAGACGGCGAGCGCCCGCGGCTCCCTAACCCGCCTAACCCGCGAGGCGCTCCGGCTCCGGGAGCCCACGGCCGTACGCGTTCAGCAGCCGCTCGAACCCCGCCACCAGGTAGTCGCCGCACGGGAGGCAGAGCCTCAGACTGCGCAGGCCCGTCGAGTGATGGGCAATGCTGCCCTCCTCGGTCAGTTGCACCATCCGGGCCGGGGCGATCTGGACCTCCGTCACCTGGCCCTCCAGGCTGCTCAGGCAGAGGTCGCACGCGGAGAAGGATGGGCTCATCAGACCATCTCCCTCACACTGTGCGGCTCTGCGCTCACGCGCCCCTCGAGCATCGCGATGCACGCTTGTAGATAGGAGGCGCAGCGCTGGCAGACCACATACTCCTGACGGCTGTTGGGTGTGAGTCGCGTGTGCCCGCCCGTCCCGAACGACACGCTGCTCGTGGTGAACTTGACCGTCACCACGTCACGGCGCAGCGGCGTGCTACAGGCGTCGCAGGGCATCGAGAGCGTCATACCGCCATACTCGACGGCGGCGACGGTTCCTGAAGGTCGGCCTCTAGCCTGGCCGGCCGGACGAGGCGGCGGGACGGAACAGCACGAGGGCCGCGATCTCCCGCATCCCCTCGCACAACTCCACCCAGCGACGCCGGATCTGCTCTGGCGTCTGGGCGGGGAAGGCCCGCCAGGCCTCCTCCAGGATCGTGCCCACGTCGCGGTGCCCGTCGATCGCGCCCAGGAGACGGCGATTGAGCGGATCCCCATTCACGACGATCTGACGGTCCTCGCCCATTCCGAACTTCAACTGTGTCCCCGGCCGCGCGAGCGCCTGTCCCAGGGGGACGTCGAACTGCCAGGCCGTCCACGTCGGTACCGTGGAAGGATCGTCGGCAGCTGGCTGGGTGGGGGGCGAGGCCTCGGCTGGCACGGCGAAGAAGTGGTGCTTCGTCATCCGGCCGTGCATCAGTTCCGCCGCAACCGCGTGATCCTCTGCCGGGAGATGCGAGAGATCCGCGCCCGGCCAGTACGTCAACGGGCGGTACGCCTTCGGCACGCCCCAATCGAGCAACCGCATGCCTGCGCCGCTCAACCAGTCATAGATCTCGGGCACCGTGTATGGCCGATCCTGCGAGTGCAGCAGCAGGTCGTAGGCCCCGGCGTCCGACCGGGCGATCTCGGCGTTGAAGAGTGGGGTGTCCAACAACCCACGGACGCCCCGGTGCTCAGACGGCAATGCCTGGAGCGACCGCTTCAGGATGCGGAGGCGGCGCTCCTCGCCAAACTCGGCGGGCGCCACCATCCGCAGCAGCGACTGCATGAGGTACACCGGCTCACGACCGTACTTCGCGTACACCATGACCGCGATCGCACCGTCCGGCTTCAGCAGCTCACGCAACGCCCGCAGCCCGATCTCCGGCGAAGGCAGATGGTGCAGCACGCCGGACGTCGAGATGAAGTCAAACTGCCCGAGACCCAGCCCCGGCGCCTCTTCGATCGGCGCCTGCACGAGGTCCACGACGCCCTCGAGCCCGCGCTTCTCCAGGCGTCGCCGCGTGATGCTCAGCGAGGCCGAGGACAGGTCGAGCGCCACCAGCCGGGCACCGGTATCTCGGAGTTGCTCTGCCATGAAGACCGTGGCATCGCCCGTGCCGCAGCCGGCGTCCAGGATGCGGAAGGTCGAGTCGTAGACACGCCGGCCGCCCCAGAGCATCGCGTTCACCCGCGGTAGTTCGCACATCGTTGGCTGGAGCAGCCGATCGAGTTCCATTTCCGGGTCGCGGGCCGGATATGGCAGCGACTCGTACTGCTGGTGGACGGACTCGCGCACGGCCTGCGTGCGCGTCGGCTCGACGGCGACCATCGATGGCTCCTACCCGGCCGTGTGGGCCCTGCCCGGCCAGTCTGTCGGCGCCAGCGCGGGCCGCCCATCGGGAGAATCCCGCCCCCTCCTCGCGAACAGAGTGCAACGAAGAGGCCCCCACCTCACGGCAGGGGCCTCCCGATGCTGCGTCCGAGGACGGGCTACCCGCGGAGGAGCGAGAGCACCGCCTGCGGGGCCGCGTTGGCCTGCGCGAGGACCGCCACACCGGCCTGCTGGATGATCTGCTTGGTGATCATCTGGCTGGACAGTTCAGCGATGTCCGCGTCGCGGATGCGCGACTCCGACGCCGACAGGTTCTCGATCGAGACGCCGAGGGAGTTCGTCGCCACATCGAGCTGGTTCTGCCGGGCACCAATCTTCGCTCGGAAGGTCGACACCTGGTCGATCGCCGCGTCCACCGACGCGAGCAGGGTGTCCGCCTTCGCCACCGTCGACACGGCGTCGTTCGCGGCGATCAGGGTGTTCAGCTTGGAACCGTTGCCCAGCGCGCTGGAGCGCATGTCCGAGAACGCCAGCGAGATGTCGTCACCGACATCCGCACCCACGCGGAAGGAGGCGTTGCCGCTGCCCGTGGTCACCACGGTGGTGGCGGCGAAGGCGTTGGCGATGTTCGCACCCGTGTGGTTGGCGGCGTTCGCGTCGTGCGACAGGTTCAGGGTGACGCCGAGTTCCTCGAAGATGACCGCCTGCGAACCGCTGGCGCCCATCGCCTGGACCGTGGCCGTCTCCGTCCGCACGAAGCCGTTGCCGTCGTCGTGCGTGAGGGTCAGGACCGCACCGGCTGCCGAGAACGTGTAGGTCTCGCCAGCCGTGGCGTCCGCCACGTTGATCGAGGAGACCGAGGTCGTCGCGCCACCGTTGGCGTACGTCACCGTGTCCGCGGTCGAGTTCGCCGCGTCCAGCGTCACCGCGAGCGATCCGTTCAGGAGGCTCTGGCCGTTGAAGCGGGTACGGGTGGCGATGTTGTCGATCTCAGAGCGCAGGGCCAGCATTTCCTCACCGATGGCCTCGCGGTCCGAAGCGGAGAGGGTGGTGTTGCTGGCCTGGACAGCGAGTTCGCGCACGCGGCCGAGGATGCTGTGCACCTCGTTCAGCGCGCCTTCACCGGTCTGCAGCATCGAGACGCCGTTCTGGGCGTTCCGCAGACCCTGCTGCATGCCTCGAATCTGGGCACGCATCTTCTCGGAGATGACCAGCCCGGCAGCGTCGTCCGCGGCGCGGTTGATGCGCAGACCGCTGGACAGCTTCTCGAGGGTCTTCCCCATCTGGGCGCTGGTGGTGCCCAGGTTCCGCTGCGCGTTCAGGGCAGCGATGTTCGTGTTGATGATCATTGCCATCGTTCGGCCTCCTAAGCCTCAGAGTTGTCCCCGGCGTCCCTGCCGGATGGGTTCGACTCGCGGCGGTTCCGGACACCACCACTCCTCACCCGCCATCATCGGCAGCCACCCACCCGCCTTTAGGCCTCCGGGAAAACGTGTTGCCGGACCTCGACCCTCGAACCGGTGCGCACGCTGCGATCCGGCGACAGGAGCACCGGCGCGGGAGATCAGGTTCCGCAACCCTCACCTCTCAGGGTCTCCCCCATGCAGCGCCACGGTTGCTCGCTCCTACCGTCCCCCCATGCAGGCTCCATTCGGCGCATCCACGCTGGACACGCTCGCCATCTGCGGATGGACCGAGCGCACTCCTGCCCTCCTGCGCGCGCTCGAGGCGCAGCGGTTCGTCCCGGTCGCCATCGGTGACCCGTCGGCTGCTTCCCTCGCCGCCGCGTCAATCGCCCTCAGAGGCCGCCTCACCTGCACGGCGCGCTACCAGCACCCGCGCGAGATGCTCCGCCGAGGGCCGGGCTCGACCGTCCTGCTCGACCTCTTCGACGCCGCCACGGAGGCCGCAGCCGCCGCCAGCCGCGGCAGCGCTGTCTTGCTGACAGGCGACGCCCTGGAACCTGACACGCTGGCGATGCTTGCGCGCACCGGAGGCTCCGCCGCCGTCCTTCGACCGCTCTGGCACCAGGCACCGATCACCGCGGCCATGCAGGCCGCCCGGAGTCTTGCCCGTCTGCGGACCGCCTCGATCACGGTCGACACACCCGAGGACCTGCGCCTCACAGCCGGGGATCTGACCACGCTGGCGGCGCATCTCGCTGGCACCCACGCACGGAGCGTTGTCGCGCACGCCTATGGCCCGCCGCGCGGCCGAGCACAGGCCATCGTCACGGAGGTCGAATTCAACGACGGCACAACCGCCTTGCTCACGGCGCGCCAGTCTCAACACCTGGCCATCGAGGTGGTCCTTTCCTCCTTCACCACGACGATTACCGGTACCGGGGACGCCTACGGGGGCACCCTGGCGACGCGCACAGGCGGCAGCATCGTGACGGTGCCGCTCGTCCCGGCGGACTCGACGGCGCTCGCGGTCTCCGAGGCGCTGGACACCATCGCCGGAGGCGGCATCGAGCCGGCGGATCTCTTCGCGGAAGCGGACCTCCTGCGGTCGTTCGAGGCAGCCCTTGAGGGCGTCACCGCCCCACCCGTCCTCAACGCCGTGGTCGGGGGAGGGCAACGCACAGCGCCGCGACGCGGCCACTTGCACCTCGTCGGCGTCTAGTCTGGCCGGGGCCCGCCCGCGCGGGCGCTACGATTGGCCTCCCCACCACGAGGAGGTCACACGTGCCGCTCTCCATCGCCGACCGCATCGAGATCCAGGACCTGCTCGCCCGCTACAACCACGCGATCGACTCCGCGGACGCTGCGGCGTGGGCAGCCACCTATACGCCTGATGGCTCTTTCACTTCTGGCGGACGTACACGCACCGGAACGGCAGAACTGGAGGCGTTCGCAGCCGACTTTGCCGCGCGCATGCCCGGGTCCCGCCACTGGGTGAACAACGTCCTCATTGACGGCGAGGGCGACGAGGCGTCGATATCGTGTTACCTGCAGTTGTTGAAGACGGGGGGCGGCGAGCCGGCGACGCTGGTCACCACCGCGCGGTACCAGGACACGCTCCGACGCGTCGAGGGCGCCTGGCGCTTTACCTCGCGCACCGTCGTCCGGGACTAGCCTTGGCCCGCGCGACCCGTCCGGCAAATACCGGCGCAGTCCTGATCACGGGCGCCTCTACCGGCATCGGTGCCGCCACCGCGCTGCACCTCGCCGCGCTTGGACATCGGGTTTTCGCCGGGGTGCGACGCGTCGAGGACGGCGAGACGCTGCGGCGCCGCGGGGGCGCCCTGATCGTCCCGGTGCTGCTCGATGTCACCGACGCCGCCTCGATTGTGGCTGCCGTGCAGCAGGTGGGCACCGCCACCGGGGCGGGTGGCCTGGGTGCCGTGGTGAACAACGCGGGGATCGCCGTCGGCGGCGCATGGGAGTACCTCGGCCGCGAGCGTCTGCTCCAGCAGTTCGAGGTGAACCTCTTCGGCACAGTGGCAGTCACTCAGGCATTCATGCCGCTCGTGCGTCGCGGCCATGGGCGAATCGTGATCATGTCCTCGATCGCCGGTAAGCATGCCCCGCCGTTCTACGGCCCCTACGCCGCCTCGAAACACGCCCTCGAGGCGCTCGGGGACTCGCTCCGGCTGGAGATGAAGCCGTGGGACATCAGCGTGAGCCTGGTCGAGCCCGGCGCGATCGACACGCCGATCTGGGAGAAGGGCCTCGCACTCGCTGGCGAGGTCGCTGCGGAGATGCCCCCGGACGCCCGGGCGCGCTACGCCCCGTACGTCGAGGCGGCTCGGCGCTCCGGTGAGCGCGCGGGACGAGGCGGCATCGCGCCTGAACGTGTGGCCGAGGCGGTCGCCCATGCCGTGCGTGCCCGGCGGCCGAAGACGCGCTACTTCGTGGGCCGGGACGCGCGCATGCGCGCGCTCGCGGTGCGCCTGCTCCCGGATCGGCTGATGGACACCCTCACCTGGATCGGAATGCGGATGCCGCGGGGTTAGCCCTACTCCGAGCGACTGGTCTTGGCGGCCTTGGCCCTGGCCGCTTTGGGCGCCTTCGTCTGCGCGGCCGCGGCCTCGGCTCTGTGCGCACGTCCTCTCGGCCCCGACAACACGAAGGCGAGGATCAGCGACGCGCCGAGGGCCACGAGCACATCCGTCATGCCGTGATCATCGGCCTGCCCTCGCGACTCGGTAGGCCTCGCACGCCGGGTCCAGGGTGGGCCGGGAACCTGACGGTGTCGGGAGGCGTCACACAGAACACTCCAGCCCAGGCGGGCACTGTCGCCATCGCGAGTGCGCGTGCCTAATATGGGAGTGGAAACGCTCATCCGCTGATGCCCATCACCTGTTGTTGGAGACGTGATGACCCGCCAGGCCCAGATGCTCATCCTCGCTGTCATCGGCGGCGTCGCGCTGCTGAGCGCCGTCCTCGTCGCCACCGGCCAACTGGGTGGGGACGGCATCTCCGTTACATCGAAGGGTTCCGCCGCGGGCGTACCGTCGGCCGGGAACGACCCGGCTCGGGTGCAGGACTCCGTCACCACGTGGACGAAGAAGTATGGAGAACCGAAGGGCACTGACTTCGCGCGGCTCAAGATCCCCGCGATCGGCGTCAATGCGCCGGTGGGCGCCTGGGCGGTCGCGGGAGATGCGATGCCCGAGCCATATAGCGCCGTCGACGTCGCCTGGTACGACCTCTCCGCCTTCCCCGGCCACGGCGGCTACCCCGGGAGCGGGAAAAACGCCGTCTTTGGCGCCCATGCAGACCTCAACCGAGTGATCGAGTCTGTCGGCCAACGCTACACCGGCCCAGCTGTCTTCTGGGACCTCGACCAACTGGGCGCCGGGGACCGCATCGACATCGAGATCAACGGGCAGACGCTGAAGTACTCAGTCGTCTGGGCTGAGCAGGTACCGGCTGAGGGCACTGACTGGAGTCAGTACTGGAGCAGCAACGTGAAGGTGGACTCGATCACTCTCTTCACCTGCAGCGGGAAGTTCGACCCAGAAACCCACAAGTACGCCAGCCGGCTGATCGTCCGCGCGGAGCGCATCAAGTAGCCGCCCTCGCCCCCATCCGTCGAGGCGGCGCGGCCTACGCCCAGCCGCGCGCCTTGAAGAAGAGCCACTGCCCCAGGGCAACGCCCCCCATCCCAGCGCCGATGATCCAGAACGCCGGGTCCGACCATACAGGCGACTCGACCATGTTCATCCCAAAGGCGCCCGTGATGAAGGTCAGAGGCAGGAACATCGCCGTCAGCACGGTGAGCCGCTTCATCACGTCGTTCAGCCGATTGTTCACCGTCGACAGGTGCACCTCGAGTGCCGCAGCCATCAATTCGCGATAGGAGTCCACGATGTCGTGGACACGGATCAGGTGGTCCTGCACGTCGCGGAAGTAGATCACGTGCTCAGGCCTCGCCACGCCAAAGGCGGGGGACGCCAGCCTGGAAAAGATCTCAAGGTGGGGAGCAACCAGTTTGCGGAGCACAACCCCGTTCCGCTTCATGGTGAAGATCCGCTCCAGGAGCGTGGGCCCATCGCCGCCCACGATCAGTCCCTCAAGCGTGTCCACGTCATCGAGCATCTCGTCGAGTACCGGGAACATCGAGTCCACCACGCGGTCCGCGATGGCGTATAGCAGGAAGTCAGCGGTCGCCCCGAGCATCGAGGGCAGGTGCGCGTCAAGCGAGGCTCCTGGCACGAGTGCGGCCAACCGGGGATCCCGGCCCGTCAGCACCCAGTTCCGGCCGACGGCCACGTCGAGCTCATGCTCGTCTAGGCGAGGGACGCCACTCTCGTAGGCAAACGCGTGCATCACCAGGACCGAGTAGCCCTCGAACTGCTCGAACTTGCCGCGCTGGCGGCGGTGCGTGAAGTCCTCGACGGTCAGGTGGTTCAGCGAGAGCGCCGCGCCCACGGCGTGGACCTCGTCCCGGGATTCCTCGTCGAGGTCGAACCAGACGAGCGCCTGCTGGTCCCCGAGTAGCGCGACACCCTCCTCGAACGACAGTCCGAGGGCCAGCGTGCCGTCCGACCGTCGTGCGCGGATGGTCAGCACGCGCTACACATACCGAGCGCTGACCATCAGGATCACGGTCGTCAGGCCGAGCACGGATGCCACGCGGGCGTTCCGGCGCAACTGCGCCTGCAACGCGCCCATCGCCGCCGCCTGGTCTGCGGTCGGCGCTCCGTTGATCGCCGCCCCGACGGCATCCATCTGGCGGAGCGCGCGCGCCGACATGCTGCCGAAGCCGCTTGCGATGATCGATGCGACGAAGCCGAGGCCGATCGCCCATCCCCAGGCCGTCGTGAACAGGTCCGCGAACTCGTACCCCGGGGTCCTCACGACCAAGACGATACCCATAATGATCGTCACCCCGGCGGCGGTGAGCAGCGTGCTCGTCAGCCGCTTGCCGAACGCTCGCATCGCCGGCCCCTGCACCGTGGGGCCCGCCCGGCGCAGTGCCGGCTCGATCACCCAGGCCATCAGCGAGGCGCCGCCTACCCAGATCACACCAGGCAGCACGTGCAGCGCACGGATCAGGATCAACTCACCATTCACGTCGCACCTCGATCTGCTAGCAACTACACCATCGCCACCGCGGCAGATGGCTTCGTCGGACGTCGCACGAGCAGCACGATACCCGCCGCGAGGAACCAGAGCCCGCCGATGCCCAGGAAGACCCCGTGGTAGTTGCCCACGGTGTCGTAATACCAGGACACGAACAGCGGCGCACCCGCGCCAATCAGCAGCGAGATCGGCATCGCCACACTCCGCACCGAACCGAGGTAGCGACGCCCGAAGTAGGAACCCCAGATTGTCTCCTGCAGCGGAATCTGGCCTCCGAATCCCCAGCCGACTGCGGCGAACGCGATCCCGAGGGGGATGAGCGCGCGCGCCTCAGCCATGTACACCACTCCCGTGATGGCACAGCCGGAGAGCACGAAGGAGAACGCGGCGAGCCGGTTTGGCGGCACCCGATCTGCCATCCAGCCCCAGCCCACCTTCGAGATCAGCGCGAAAAACGACATCAGGCTCGTGTAAAACGCTGCCTGGGCCACGGAGTAATCCTGATCCGTGAGGAACGGCAGCGTCTGCAGCAGCATGGTCCCCAGCCCCACACCGCCGAGTCCGAACGACAGCACGATGAGGTAGAGCGCTGGCGTGCGCAGCGCCTCGCGGCGCGTGAACGAGTTGGCGAAGTCGGCCGCCTGCACCGCACCGGCGCGGCCCTTCATCTCCTCTGCGTTCCGTCCGTCCGGGAAGAGGCCGTAGTCCTCCGGCGCTCGTCGCATGATCATCGACACGGGTACGACGAGGGCGATCGACAGGATCGCAAGCAGATGCCAGGCCATCCGCCAGCCGAACTCCTCGATCAGGAACGCGGACAGAGGCGGGAACACCACACCCGCGAGGGACACTCCCATCGCGGAGAACCCGATCATCCGTCCACGTTTCTCCACCCACCACTTGGACACCGTCACATTGACGACGAGGTTCCCCACCATCGACGCGCCCAGCGTCAGGACGAGGCCGCGCAGCAATACCCATTCCCAGATGTCGTGCACATAGCCTGTCAGGAACGTGGTGAGTGAGAGCAGCAGCGCACCGATGAACATCAGCCGCCGGCCGCCGTACTTGTCCACCCACACGCCAATGAAGATCCCGGCACCCGCCGCAACGAACCGGCTCACCGTGAGCCCGTAGGTGAACTCCGCGCGGGTCCAGTCGAGTTCTCGCGTCATCGGCGACATGAACGCACCGGCCACGGAGTTTTGCGCCCCGGTGGAAATCAGCTGCGCGATCAGCGCCCCGCCAACGATGTAATAGCCGTAGTAGGGTCGCCGCCCGGGGGTCGCCTTCTCGATAGGCGCCCCGCTCACTGGCGTCTCGGTCGCCACAGCCACCTCCTCGCACGCCGCGCGCATACTACCCCCGCCGCAAATCCGGCGGCTGGACTGCCGAATCTGCGGCCGGCCTGCGGCGGACGGGCGTTTCGGCTCCCGCCGGTTGCGGCGGTATTTCAATCCGTTATAGTCGCGCCGCCTGACCGACGCTCCCCGCCCGATCGAGGTGTCCCATGGCCAGCCCGCACGCCGCGCAGGTACGCCTGCTCCTCTCCGCCGCCCTCGCCCTCTTTACCGTCACTGTCGTCATCGGCATCCTCAACGGTATTGATGCAGTGGAGTTCGACCGCAAGGTCCTCCTCACCCATGTCCACGTCGGCACGCTCGGGTGGATCACCCTCGGCGTGTTCGCCTCCGCCCTCTGGCTGTTCGCCCTCGGCGATGCCCCGGGCACAGACGCCGGCTTCGCACGATTCATCGGCTACGCCGCCCCGCTCACCATCGCGGGCTACGCGCTCGCCTTCCTCACCACCTACGGCGTCATGCGCCCCATCCTCGGCACCCTCGTCGGGCTCGTCATCCTCGCGATGTTCGGATGGTGCGTCCGCCAGGCTGGAGGACGGACCCTCAGCGTCCCGCACATCGGCATGCTCGCCGCGGTCCTGATGTCCGTCCTCGGCGCCATCCTCGGCATCCTGCTTGGCCTACGCCTGGCCGGCTCGGACGGCATCCCGGAGACGACCGCGGAGGCCCACCCCGCCGCCATGGTCGTCGGCTTCCTCGTACCCGTCGGCATGGCGCTGATCGAGTGGGCCCTCGATCCAGGATCGGTGCTCCGACGAGCCACGCGCGCAGGCTGGTTCCAGATCGGCCTACCGCTCCTGGGCGGCATCCTGGTCATCATCGGACTGCTCGCCGACATCGTCCCGCTCGTCACCTTCAGCCTGCCGTTCGAGATCATCGGCCTCGTGATCCTCATCGTCCGGCTGCGAGGCCCGCTCATGTCGCCGTCGTTCATGACTGCCGGCACAGCCCGCCACGGCGCCATGGCGCTCGTCTTCCTCATCGTGAACCTCGGCATCCTTGTCTACCTCATCGGCAAGTACTTCTCGAAAGAGCTCGATCCGCCGACGCACCTGCTGCTCGCGCTCGACCACTCGATCTTCATCGGCGTCATGACGAACGGGATCCTCGCGCTCGTCATGCGCTTCCGACGCCCGGTGGCGCCGGTCGTGGATCACCTCGTCTTCGCCGGGATCAACGTGGGCCTGCCCATCTTCATCGTCGGCCTGCTCGCGGAGTCGGCGCCGCTCAAGCAGGTTGGCACGCCGATCATGGGCCTCGCGATCCTCCTCGCGATCGCCACGGCGCTTCCGGCCCTCCGAGGCAGCACGCAGGACGCGAGCGCGTAGCCCATGCCCGCGCGCGCGCCTGCGCGCCCCACGGTCGCCCGGAGCGCCCTCTTCGTCGGCGCCCTCGCGCTGCTGCTCGCCGCCTGCAGTAGCGAGGGCGTCTCGACCACCGTGGACACCACCTCAGACGCCACCCCCGCAGCCCTCGGCTCCTCCAACATCGAGGCTGCCCGCACCACTGCCACTCCCGGCACACCCGGCGCCTCCTCCCCACGCCCGACGGGCGCCGAGGGCACCTCACCGAACGCAGCGAGCCCGAGACCGAGCCCAGCACCGAGCCCACCACTCAGCTCCACGCCGAACACGCCTTCCGGTGCAGGCAGCACCCCTCCGGCTCCGCCGCCCGGCCAGGCGGGCGGCCCCAGCGGGCAAACTGTCGGCATCGATTGCGTCGCGCCCGTCCTCAAACGCCACCCGATAGACCTCGCGCCGTATGACGCATCCACCGGTCGCGCCGGCGACGCTCGGTTCGCGCGCCCCCTCTTCCTCAATCGTGTCTATACAGAGTTTGGCTTCGTCATCCCTGCCGCCTCCACCTCTTCCGGTAACGACAAGCCCAACCCACAGCCCACCTACCTCGCGCCGATGGGGACCAAGGTGCGCTCAGCGGTCGACGGCGTCGTCGACCGCATTGCGGATCTCTGGAGCACGCCGACACTCGGCGACGTCTCGGTGATGGTGAAGCCGGACGGCCTCGCAGGGCGCTGCTACGTGGTGGTCGAATTCGAGCACGTCGTCAAGCCGACGGTGCGCGCTGGCGACCGCGTGGCGGTCGGTCAGGTGATTGCAGAGGTCGGGCCGCTGAACAGCCAGGGCAGCGCCGGACTTGGCCTCGTCGAATTCGGAATCCTCACCGGCTCAGGCAACAACGGCCGTCCCTTGCACGTGTGCCCGTACGCCTACTTCGACCCGGCTGTACGCACGACGCAACTCGCGATCCTCGGCCGGCTCATGGCGGACTGGGAGGCCTACTTCGGCGACTCCACCCTCTACAACGAGGCTGGGTGGGCTGGCGGCGTGACCGGATGCCGTTCAGGTCCGATCGAGGAGTAAGGCTGGTGGGCAACTGAGGATTAGGCCGACTGGCCTCGGATGACTCTCACCCATCGTGTCGGTCAGGGTGCTGGTTTCACCGAGTCGCCCGGGGTCGCTGTCAGTCGGAGCACCGGAGTAACCTCAAGCAGCACTGTGGTCGAGGCTCCAATGCGCTCCATCAGGGCGTCTCGCAGTGCAGATCTCTCTTCCTGAGTAAGCGGATGGTCTACTCGCAGACGGAGTGTGAGTTCTCGACCACCACCAGACCTGCGCTTCAGGTCGAAGTCGACGCCGGATGAGCCGCTGACGCTCGCGGCAACGGCCTCGGACACTTGCGTAGAGATCCGCTGCTCGAGCCGCGCCGAGCGAATCGCGTCATTGGACAGCCAGATCAGCGGGACGGCGACCATGACGGTGAGCAGCCCGAGGCCCATCGCGCCGCGACCAGCAACCCGAAGACGCCCCGTGCGCTCCGGTTCTGGTCGGAAGCCCAGTCCGAGGAATGTCACAGTCGCGGCCCCAGCGATTGCCAACAGGTTTGCGCAATACAAGAGCGCCGCGCGCTCCGCTGTCTCGAGGTCGCCCTGGGAGAGCGCGACGCCCGCGCTCGATAGGGGAGGGACGAGGGCAGCCGCGATAGCCACCCCGGGCAGCGCGGCTGATACCCGTTCGCGCGACATCGCGTACGAGGCGGCCGCGCCAGCGAACACCGCAACGAAGAGGTCGAGAAGGCTCGGATGCGCGCGGGCCATCACTTCCGGCGTCAGCTTGGCGCCCGGGGTGAGCAACCCCAGGGTCACGCTCACCACAGCGGTGGCAGCCGTCCCTCCCCAGATCGTGCGGACGGAGAGCTTCAGCAGAGGCATGTCCCCCTGAATCACGCCGAGGCCGGATGCCACGATCGGCGCCATCAGCGGCGCTACCAGCATTGCCCCAATGACCACCGCGGGACTGTTCAGGATGAGCCCCAGCGTTGCGATCCCTGCCGCCAGAGACATCATCACGTAGAAATCTTTGTCCGGCCGCGCGGAACGTCGCAGTTCCCGGTAAGTCAGCACCTTCCGTTCCTCGGACAGAGTTGGCAGGATCGCGGAGAGCGACGAAACCAGGCGATGGACCACGGAGGACGTCACCCCCTGTGGGTCACTCACCACGAGCAGGGGCTTCAGGCGCCCGTCCATCCGCTCCGGCCTGACATCGGGATGGGCCAGACGCCGGATCACACCTATCCGCGGAATCCCTGCCACCACGAGCCGCTGGTCGTCCTCAGACTGCATCGCATCCAGCGTCCGCCAGGACATGCGCTCGCCACGCAACGCCTCACTCTCCGTGGACGTCAGAGCTGGACCGCCAGCCGGTGGATCGCCGGTATCGCCCGCGGCGATCCGCGCAGCCAGACCTGGGACGACTGCGTCCTCCGGCACTCCCAACTGGATGCTCGCGGTGCGCTGCCAATCGAGTTCGCACTCCGCTCCAAGGAGCAGCATGGTCCGGCACGGGGGATGCCCCATCAGTTGACGGATCCCCTCGCGCTCGCTCGCACCGCCCGACCTGGGCGGCCATCTGAGCAGCAGCGAATCAAGTTGGGGACCAGCGACGGCGGTCCGCACGATCCCCTCGAAACTCTGTCCGACGGCCACCGTGCAATCAGCGGAGACCTCTCGCGCCGCGAGCCACTCAACGGCCTCGATGAACCAGGCCGGTTCGTCGTCTTCGTCGCCATTCGCCGCGCTCACGCGACGCGGCAATACGAGGTGAGCGTCGCCCTGGCCGCCCAGGCAGAGTCGCAGCACGAGTTCGCGAAGGCGCTCCCAGTGCTCGGGACTTGTGAGGACGACGAGAAGTCTCGCGCGCTGACCAGCGTCAACCATCTTGACCCCTCCAGGCGACCGCCACATTGATCCATCTCCGCCGCTGCAGGACGGGTTCGGACGGTGCGGACGCATGTTGGTGGGTTCGCGCGGACATCCGCGCTCCCTCTACGGCCGGTCGTACACCATGATCGACCGCCCGGTGATCTCGCCCTTCTCCAGCGCGCGCACGCCCTCGTTGATGTGGTCGAGACCCTCGTAGACCTTGGTCACCATCTTCTCGAGGGGCAGCGCGCCCTGCTTGTACCAGTCGACGTACTGCGGGAAGTCCTCGATCGGGTGACTGGAGCCGCCCAGCGAGCCGATGAGGTGGCGCTCGCCGGTCGGGAACAGCCGAGGCTTCAGCGTGACCGGCCCCTGCGGGATGCCGACGACCACGGCGGTGCCGCCTCGACGCGCGCCGAGCACGCCCGGGATGATCGACTCCAGGCACTGGTTGATCACGGACTCCATACCGATGGCGTCGAACGCGAAGTCCACGCCACCTCCGGTCAGCGACCGGATCGCCGCCACAGGGTCATCGGTCTTGCCGTTGACCACGTCGGTCGCACCGAACTCCTTCGCCCAGGCGAGTTTGTCGTCCGCCAGGTCCACCGCGATGACCTTGCCAGCGCGCGCGATCTTGGCGCCCGCGATGACGTTGATCCCGACACCGCCGACACCAAAGACGGCGACCGTCTGGCCCGGCTGCACCTTAGCGGTCCCCATCACCGCACCCACGCCCGTGACGGTCGCGCAGCCGATGATCGCCGTGACGTCGATCGGGACACTGGCATCCAGCGGCAGCACGAGTTGCTCGTGCGTGAGGACGTGCTCGGCCCAGGTGTAGACACCGTTCTCGTGCTGGCCGCCGCGGAAGCCGAACGAGGAGCGCTTGAGCGCCGCCGTCTCCGGCGTGATGTCGCGCGGCACCCACGTCACCATGACGCGGTCGCCTTCCTTGACGTGCGAGACGTCCCGCCCCTTCGCGACGACGACTCCCGTCGCCTCGTGCCCCAGCAGGGCCGGCCGCGGCTGGGCGGGGTTGTGGATCTGGTGGAGTTGCGAGTGGCAAATACCCGAGGCGTACAGCTTCACCAGGACCTCGAGCGGGCCCGGGTTGCCCAGTTCGACCTCTTCGACGGCGAGCGGCTGCCCGTGCTCAACGAGGACGGCGGCACGTGTCTTCATTTCGGATCCCCCTGTCTCAGCGGAAGCCCCCCGCGAGGCGCGGAGCGTCCGATGCCTCGCGCGGCCTGTCAAGGTGGAGTGACCCCGCTGGGGTGGGCGCACGAGGGCGGCGGCAGCCGCGACGATGAAACGAGATGTCCGCCGCACAACGAACCGGCCGCCACACTCACGAGTGACGGCTGCTGTCCATCGACACGGGCGAGGCGGCTACGCCGCGGCTGGAGCGGTGTCCGGCGCTGCGCCGTACTCGTTCGGACCCTCGCTCGGCTGGATGTAGAGGTAGATGAGGTAGATCCACCCGAGCACGGGGATGAGCGCCAGCAGGATCCATTTCCAGGACTTCCCGATGTCGTGCAGGCGTCGGACGCCGATCGCGAGGTTCGGCACGATCAGGGCCAGGTCCACGACGCTCTGCAGAAGTCGGGTGTCTCCCATCATGCTGTCCAGGATGCTCGCAATGAGCCCGAGGATCAGCGTGAACAGCACCCAGTACCAGAAGGTCCTGCGAGCCGTCCGGCCCTTGAACACTGCGTAGTTCTGGAATCCAGAGCGGACTGATTCCGAGAAGGTCATGTCTCATCCCTCAATTGGTACCCACCGCACCGCCACGGTACTCCTTCCGCCCCGCATGTCACGCCGGTCCCGCAGCCGTCGTACCCTGCGCGCGGAGCAACCAGATTCACTGCGGGAGGCTGACGATGGCGTACGAAGACATCACCTACGAAGTGGATGGGCCGATTGCCACCATCCGGCTCAACCGCCCCCAGTACCGCAACGCCCAGTCCTACCGTCTCCTCGACGAGGTCGGGCTGGCGTTCGACCAGGCGGAGCAGGACAAGGAGATCCGCGTCCTCATCGTCCGAGGTTCCGGAGGCAACTTCTCCTCGGGGCACGACCTCGGCACCCCCGAGGGGGCCGCGTACCGTGAGTCGCTCGGCGCCGTCGATGGCATCGACCGGTACGACCAGTTCAAGCGGTACAACCTGGACTTGCTGCTGCGCTGGCGGAACTTCCCCAAGCCGACCATCGCCATGGTGGAGGGATACTGCATCTACGCCGGGTGGATGCTCGCCGGTTGTCTCGACCTCGTCTTCGCCGCCCGCGACGCCCGCTTCCTCCCCGGCTTCATTGAGTACATGTCCGTGCCGTGGGACCTCGGCGTGAAGCGCGCGAAGGAACTGGTCTTCGAGAGCCGCTTCCTCTCCGCGCAGGAGGCGCACGACTACGGGATGGTCAACCGCGTCCTCGACCCGGCCGACCTCGAACGCGAGACCTACGCGTACGCCCGCCGCGTCGCCGAGAACCACCCGATGACCGTCCGCATCTCGAAGGTCGCCATGAACAAGGCGCAGGACATCCAGGGCTACACGAGCCATCTCGAGGACGTCCTCGGCGACTACATGGCGTGGTCCTCGTACATGCAGGGCGAGTCCCGGATGCAAGGCCAGCGCCGCCTCGCCGCGGTGGACCTCGCCGTCCGAGGCTTGAAGGGCGACCGCTACGGCCTCAGCGGGACCTCGGGGGTGTAGGGCGCGCCGCGGGGGCGGAGACGACGGCTCACCCAGCCGGCGCTGGTGCCGGCACCACCTGCACGGGACGTCGAGGAGCGGGCGTCAGGGTGATCATGATCGCGGCGAGCACGTACGTCGCGATGAACAGGTGGAACGCCGTCGTGTAGGAGCCGAAGTGGTCGTACGCGAAGCCGGCGAACACCGGCCCGCCCGCGCTCGACACGATCGTGAATGGCTGTGCCAGGCTCCGCACGGTACCGAGGCTCATGCGGCCGAAGAAGTCGGCCCACACCACCTCCTGTACCGTCACGACCCCGCCGATCCCCAGTCCCATCGTGAAGACGGAGGCATACAGCGGCACCACGGAGTGTGACTCCAGGATCAGCGTGATCCCCAGCGCCATCAGCACAAACTCGGCGGCCGCACATCGACGGATCGGAAAGCGGTCGATGGCCACACCCCAGAGCGGCTTGGAGAGCAGGCCGGAGATGCCGATCATGCCGAAGGCGCCCGCCGCCTGCGACCGCGTGAACCCCTCGTCGGTCATGTAGGGGATGAGGTGCAGCAGGAGTGCCCCCATCCCCGTACTGGCCAGCCCGAAGGTCGCGATCAGCATCCAGAGCGTGCGCGTCCGTGCGGCGGCATGGCGCGTCCAGAGCACGTCCGCCCTCACCCGCGCGGAGACGGGCGCGCCGGCGACGGGGGCCGCGTCTCCGTCCGGGAGCAGGCCAAAGTCCTCGGGCCGTCGCCGCATCGCGATCAGGGCTGTGGGGATCACGGTGACCCACACCGCCACGCCGATCGCCGCCCACGCCGACCGCCACCCCCAAGCGTCGATCATCCGGTCCGCCACCGTCGGGAGCACCAGTGCCGCGACAGAGGTCCCCATCACACCGAGGGCGATCGCACGCCCTCGACGGCGCACGAACCAGTTGGACAGCGCGACGTTCACGACGAGGTTGCCCATGCCAATCGAGCCGACCGCCACCAGCCCCGACCGCACGAGGTAGTACTCCCAGAGTTCCTGGACCTGGCCGAGCGCGATGAATCCGGCGCCGCCGATGACGGCGCCGCCGACCATCAGCGCCCGGCCGCCTCGTGCGTCCATCCGCCGTCCGATGGCGGCCCCCAGAAGTCCCGTGACGAAGGTCGTGAGGGTCTGGCCGAGAGAGATGTCCGTGCGCGACCAGCCGAGGTCATCCGTCATGGGCTTGAGGAAGACGCCCATGGAGTACGCGGTGATGCCCATCGACATCATCGACGAGACGAAGGCGACGCCGACGATGTACCAGCCGTAGTAGAAGCGGTGTCCAAAGACCTGTGTGGGCAGGGGGAGCCGCTTTGGCTCCTCCACATCCATCGGTGCCGTGTCCCTCGGCAGCGCCATCGCGCACCTCGACGTGCATCCCATGCACTTCGGCCGGAGTGTACGCCGGGACGTCCACCGCGCCCGTCAGATTCGATCCGTACCTCTGACCCGGCTTCCGCAGATTCAAGGAGCCCGGGAACCTCGCCTGGCGGCGTGGTTACCGAAGGACCCTAGGGAACCCCGAGGGACCTTTGGGCACCTTCAACGGTTGACGAACGTCGGGGGAACCGGAACCCCACGCGAATTACGTTTCACGCACCGGAGAAGCAACGTCCTCGACGTGGATGCGCCTCCGGCGGAGGAAGGTGTCTGATGGACTCAAACAACAAGATGCTCGCGTACTTCGGGATCATCCTCGGGGTCGGCGCGATATTCATTGCCGCGATCACCCTCGTGAGCACCACGAACGGGGAGTCCACCTCCACCGCTGCACCCAAGGTCGCCATCGCAGCCACGCCTGCCTCCAGCACAAAAGCGCTAGACGTCGAACTCGGCGACCTCTTCATCAAGCCGAAGGAGATCGAGGTCGCCAGCAACACCACGCTGGAACTCACCGTCACGAACCGCGGCCAGATCCCGCACAACCTCGTGCTCGGCAAGACCGGGACGAAGATGCTCGGCCCCGGCGAGACCGAGAAAGTGAAAATCGGCCCCATCACGAAGAACGTCCAATTGCTGTGTGACGTCCCAGGGCACGCCGCAGCCGGCATGACCATGGACGTGAAGGTCGCGGCCACCACCGAGAGCAGCGTCTCCGCAGCCGGCGCGCCCGCAGCCGCCGGGGCGAAGATCGACTTCGCTGCCAAGCCGGCCGCGAACTGGAAGCGGCGCGACCCGATTGCGCCGGCCGCACCGGCCGCGACCACTCACCGCCTCACGCTTGAGGCCAACGAGACCGTCGTCGAAGTCGCCCCGGGCGTGACCCAGGAGATGTGGACGTTCAACGGGCAGGCCCCGGGTCCGGTCTTGCGCGGCAAGGTGGGTGACACGTTCGAGATCACGCTCGTCAACAAGGGCAAGCTCGGTCACTCGATCGACTTCCACGCCAGCAAGGTCGCGTGGAATGAGGAGATGCGCACCCTGCAACCCGGCGAGAGCCTTGTCTACAAGTTTGAGGCGAAGCACTCCGGGATCTACATGTACCACTGCGGTACGGCCCCAGCGCTCCACCACATCGGCAACGGGATGTTCGGCGCCATCATCATCGACCCACCCGGACTACCGGCCGTGGACCGCGAGTTCATCTTCGTCCAGGGCGAGATCTACACCGGTCCCCTCGGGCAGCCGGGCGACCTGACCAAGATGGTGGGCGAGGCATGGGACGCGGTCGTGTTCAACGGCTACGTGAACCAGTACCTGCACCAGCCCATCCGTATCGAGCCGAACCGGCGCTACCGGGCGTGGGTGCTGGACGCTGGCCCGTCGGAGAATTCCTCGTTCCACATCGTGGGGACGATCTTCGACACCATGTACAAGGAGGGCGCGTACACACTGCGGCCCGGTGACCTGAAGGGCGGCGCGCAGGCACTGGACCTGCAGCCGGCACAGGGTGGCTTCGTCGAGTTCACGATGGACAAGGTGGGCCTCTACCCCATCGTGACCCACAAGTTCGCCAACGTCGGCAAGGGCGCACTCGGGCTCTTCCAGGCCGGTGACGTGCCGGCCGCCGGAGGCGCCGCGCACTAGGTCTCAGGTGGACCGGCGGCGCGGATCAGGCAACGGATCTCACGGCGAAGGCGGGGAGTTCCCCGCCTTCGCCCGCTCTGCGTCCAGCCTCTGAGGGCTACCGCCCCGTCCACTGCGGAGGTCGACCCTCGATGAAGGCGCGACGCCCCTCGCCCTGGTCCTCAGAAAGGGCGACCCGCGTCCCGGCCCATGCCTCGTTCTGCAATTGGCGATCGAGGCCCTCACGCGTCAGATCGTTCACGAGCTGTTTCGTCAGTTCTACGGTCACTGAAGGGCCGCTCGCCAGTTTGCGGGCGAGTCCCATCGCTTCTTCCATCAGCCGCTCTGGCTCGACTAGACGGTTCACCAGCCCCCAGCGATACGCCGTCTCGGCGTCCACCTCTTCGCCGGTGAGCATCATCTCGATTGCGCGCCCTCGCCCGATCAACTGCGTCAGGTGGTAACTCGTCCCCGTGTCAGGCACGAGGCCTCGGCGCATGAACACCGAGATGAACCGCGCCGCCGTCGAGGCCACTCGGATGTCCGCCGCCAGCGAGAGCGACAGCCCGGCCCCCGCCGACACGCCGTTCACCGCCGCGATCACCGGCTTCGGATAGTGCCCGAGCGCCGAGTACAGCACACCCCAGTGCCCGATCGGACCCTTCAGCATGCGGCGGTACCCAGCCGCCTCGTCCATCTCCACGTCCGCCGCTCGATCCTCCGGCGTCGCCGCGAGGTCCGCCCCGGCGCAGAACCCGCGCCCTGCGCCCGTGATCAACAGCACCTTCGTCATGTCGTCGTGCTGCGTCGTTTCTACGACATCGAGTAACTCGTGGACCAGCCGCGGGCTGATGGCATTCAGCCGCTCTGGCCGGTTCAGCGTCACCAGGGCAACGCCGTCCGCGTGCTGAAGGATCAGGTCCTGATAGTCCACTCCGGCCCTCCCACGTCCGCCTCGCCGCGGCACGTCGATGCCGTCGGGCTGGCGATCGGAGGAAGTATGCGCGTTCCTGTCGAGACTCAGCGGGGCAAAGGCTTGCCGGAGGGACAGGAGGCTGCCCGGACGAAGCCGCGGAGATCCCTCCACAGCACCACGAGGTGCTGCGCGCCCATTACCGCAGCAGGTCGTCCCCCGCACCGAGGCGCAGCGATCGCGCCAGCCAGGCTCGCACCCGGTCCACGCTGAGCGCTGCAAGGAGCACAAGCACCAGCAGCGCCGCCACAAAGATGGCGCCTTGTCCCGCGGCGCTCGCCCCGTAGGTAAGGGCCCAGAAGACGCTGAAGAGCGCCCCGAGCATGAAGCCAACACGCAGGACGTCGAGGGCGGACGAGGCGATCACACCTACAAGCAACGCGAGGGCTGCGAGACCCGTGACGACGAGCAGCACATTCCGGTGGTGCACCCGCTCTTGGTCCTGGAAGCGGCGGCTATCTTCCTCGTACTGCCGCATCGCCGCGGTCTCCTGCGGAGTCGGCGTGCCGTCCGGCTTCCGGATCTCCGCGGAGAGCGGGTACTCCGGGCGGTCTGGGCCCGGATAGAACGTGAGCGTCCCGAACCCGATCGTCAGCGCCAGGAACAGCGCAATCGCGGTGGCGTAGAGGAAGCGTACGGCTGTCTGCATACTTCGAAGTGTACGCGCCGCGCCCCCCGGTCGCGCGGCGCAACGGGTCCGCGCCGGGACGCCCTCGAACCGTCAGTCGACGTCGAGGACGGCCTTGCCCGCAACCTGGCGCCCAAACAGCGCCGCCCCGGCCTCGGCGATCCGTGACCACGATCCGCGCCAGCCGACGTCCACCTGCAGCTGCCCCGCCTGCATCAGCGAGATGAGATATCCGATGTCCTCGCCAGATCGCGGGCCCTTCGTGAACGCCTCGATCGAACGCTTCATCCCCGTCAGCGACGTGAAAGAGGCGGGCTCCTGCGAAGTGGTGCCGATGCACTGCACGACGCCGCCCTCGCCGAGCAGCCCCCACACCTTCACCAGTTGCGATCCGCCGACATTGTCGATCACGACGTGGAGCGGCGCCGTTACGCCCTCAAGGCCGACGACGACCTCGGCAGCCCCGAGCGCTCGCAGCCCCTCCCCGCGCGCCTCCGACCCGACGCTCGCGATCACATGTGCACCGCCGAGGGCGGCCAGTTGCACAGCGAACCGCCCGACTCCGCCCGACGCCCCGGTCACGAGCACCCGACGGCCGAGCAGCGAGCCGGACCGCCGCAGCGCGCGGAGGGCGGACACTCCCGCCACCGGGAGCGTCGAGGCCACGCCGAGATCGATCTCGGCAGGTACGACGGCGAGCTCATCGAGATCCACCGCGCGCCGCTCGGCCCAGCCGCCCTGCGTGCTCATCGTCGTCACCACGCGGGTGCCTTCGGCGGGCCCGGCACCGCTCGGAGCGGCGCGCAGGACGATCCCGGAGGCATCCCATCCTGGCACGAAGCCGGCTGGCCGCGCTTGCGCCCCGCGCAGGTCGCCATAGTTCAGCGACAGGTGCTGCACCGACACCAGCACCTGGTCTGCGCGCGGCTCCGGCTCAGGCGCCTCCCCCAGCCGCAATCGCCCATCTACCCCAGGGTCCACCACGAGTGCGCGCATCGATCTCCCCCTCACGCAGCGCAGCCATCCTACTGCGGCGCATCGAGGCGGTTCGTCGTCGAAGGGACACCCCGCCCGGCCTGCTCGGGCTCGGGCAGTGCTGGTTCGGCGCTATCGTCGAGGAGGCGTCGCTCCGCTCGCCGGTCAGCAATCCTGACGGGCGAACACGCGTGCCGCGATCCCCAGCGGCACCACGGTCCACGCCACGAGCGCTCCCACGAGCAGTGCTGTCGTGACGCCCACGCCGAGCTCGTTGACGAGGTAGGCGCCGAGTGGGCCGAGCACCCGCAGGTCCGGATCGAGCCCCACCACCGCGAGGATCCGCGCGCCCTCGACCGGGTTGGCCAGCACGGCCGCAAGCAATCCCTGACCCGACACTGAGAACGAGAGGACCGCCCCAATCGCGGCGAAGTCGTAGAACAGCACGAGCACGAACCATGCCACGATCGCGAGCGCGAACGCCTTCACTCGGCTGTCGCTCCACACCGAGATCAGCATCCCGATGCTCAGTGTCGTGGCGGCCAGCCCGCCCGCCAGCATCATGAACTGCACATACTCGCCGATGCCGCCGAGGGGCCTCACCAGCCCCAGCACCAGCCCAGCGCTGCCGAACCCGAGAGCGATCGCCGCCCACACCGCCAGCACCAGGCCCACGTACTTCGCCAGCAGCAGGCCCGCCGGCGAGATCGGCTGTGAGAGGAGCGAGGCCAGCGTCCCGCGCTCGCGCTCGCCCGACACCGCACCTGCACCGAGTGTGAGCGCGAGCAAGGGGACGAGCAGCAGGCAGAGGTTCACCAGCCCTGCCGTCGTCCGCGTGAACCCCTGGCCCGAGACACTCCCACCCTGCCCCTGGGCAAGCGACAACGCGAGTGCCATCAGCGCGAATGTCCCAGCAAACCCGACCAGCCAGCGGCTGCGCGCCGCGTCTCGCAGCTCCTTCTGGATCACGGCCCTCGTCGCGCTCACGCCATCACCTCGATCCCGCCCGTGCCCCCAGCAGCCACCTCCTCGACCCGCAGGTCAAGGATGCAGATGCCCGCGCTCGCGACCGCTTCCACCACGCGCGCCTTCTTCGCGGCTGCGGTTGTCACCACCAGCCAGTCGCCCGTCTGGTCCACGCCAGCCCCCGGGAAGAGACTCGTGATCAGCGGGATTGCCTCCGGGCTGTGGCCGTTCAGGCGCAGGTAGAGTCGCGACTGCGGTGCTCCCAGCCCACCGAGTGACCCCGCCGGTCCGAGACCGGCAACGCGCCCGCCCTCCAGCACCATCACCTGGTCGGCGATGTAGGGCACGTCCTCCAGCCAGTGCGTGGAGAGCAGCACGGCCGTGCCCCGCGCCCGCTGGTCCTGGATGAGGTGCCGCAGTTCGAGGCGTGCCGAAATATCAAGGCCCGTCCCCGGCTCATCGAGCACCAGCAGCGGCGGCTCCGCCAGGAGCGAGACGGCCAACGCCAGCCGCTGACGCATCCCGCCGGACAGCGCTCCCACCTGCTTCTCCGCGTGATCCTCAAGTCCTGCCGCCTGCACGCCCGCGCGCGCACGCTCACCCTTCACGCCCTTCATGCCGGCATAGAACAGCGCCGTCTCCCGCACCGTGAGGTCCGGGTGCAGCGCGGGGTGTTGGGGGAGGTACCCAATCAGCGAGTGCGCCTGCTTCGGGTGCCGCGCCACGTCCACACCGCGCACGCTCACGCTGCCCGTGTGCCGCACCAGCCCCACCACCGACTTGATCAGGGTGCTCTTCCCCGCGCCATTGGCGCCGATCAGCGCGAGTACCTCACCTGCCTCCAGCGCGAACGTAACGCCGTCCAGCGCGAGCGCCCGCCCGTAGCGCTTCCCAACGTTGGCCGCCTGCAGCATCGCTACCATCGCGCACCCCCCCTCGCAGACCAGCGCCATCCGACCAGCGGCACCGCCAGGAGAAGGGCCATCGTGAGCGTCGCGGTCACGCGCCCCGCCGGAGAAGACGTCGTTTCGAGTCGCATCGGCGGGCGGACCAGCGGATGCCGGTCCACCACCGACGGCTCCGGGCGGAATGCCGGGAACCAGCGCGCCGCGAGGTCGAGCGCCATCCGCGCCGGAGTGAAGGCGTACGCGCGGATCCATTCGTCACGCCGGGTCAACTCCTCGAAGATCCCGTCGTACTGGAATGGGATATCGCCAACTCCATCGCCGTCCGCGTCGTACCCCTGGTAGTCGTCCCAGTAGTTCCCCCGCCCATCCTGCGACCAGGCGTTCCGCCCGGCGCCGCGACCCGTCGTCACCACCTGCTGCAGGTTCCCCGTAAAGGTGTTTTCGGTGAGGGTCGCTGCGGTCGTCGTGGACACCTCGATCGCCACGTCGTTGAACGACACGAGGTTGCGGCGCAGCGTGACGGTCGCCCCCGGGGCCAGCGGCGCGCCCTCGAGCGTGATGCCGAGGCGATTGTGGTGGACTCGGTTGTCCTCCATCAGGACATCGTCCACGTCCTTGAAGAGCAACCCGTACCCCGAGGCCGCCGAGCGGTTGTACGAGAACTCGTTGCCCCGGAACGTCACGTCGCGGGAGAACATGATCGCGCCGCCGGCCACGCCGTCCCGGAACACGTTGCCCACGAACTCGTTGTGGTCCGCGTACATGTAGTGAATCCCGTAGCGCACGTCCGAGACGTGATTGTGCTCTACGCGGTTGTGGCTCGCGAACCCGAGGAATACCCCGTCCTTCGCACCTCGTACTGTGTTCCCCTCCACCACGGTCCGGTCGGCGTGCCACAGGTACAGCGCGTGCCCGCGACGTTCCGCACCGAACTCCACCATGCTGGAGATCTGGTTGCGCAGGATCCGGTGCCCCTCGCTGTCTTCCATCACGATCCCGTAGAGCGTGTCCTGGATCCGGTTGTCTTCGACCGTCGCGCGGTCGGCGAGGATGCGGATGGCGGCCGGCTCGGCGACCACATCCCGGCCGGAGCCCCGGATGGTGAATCCTCGGAGGGTCACATCGGCCGCCACGACCCGGACCACATCGCCCCTTCCACCACCGTCGATCACGGCCTCGCCGTTTCCTACCAGCGTGACCCGGCGGTCCACCACCAGCTGCTCGCGGTAGACCCCCGGGGGAACGACGACAGTGTCACCAGGGTTGGCACGCGCGACCAACTCCGCGATCGAACCCGACGGCGTGGCAGCCTCGGACACTCTGACCAGCAGCAAGGACGCGAGGAGCGCCGAGAGGAGCACCGTGGAGGCGGCCCTCCCTCGAGCTCCTCGCGTCCATGCGCCGGTGGGGGCGGTCATGCGGCGTTCCCACGATGCGCAGAGCCTGCGGTTTGTGACACCTCGGTGACGGGACTCACCGGCCCCGTGTTCCTCCAAGAGGCGACCAGGAACCGGAACAGCCATGGGCCGAATGAGATCAGCAACGCCGCGGTCAGGATCAGCCAGAATCCGTCGACCACCATCGCCTCGTTCTCGAAGTTCAGGACGCGAGTCGTGCCGACCACTTTCGGCGTGAACTCCCCGGGACGGATCGGCGCGTCCGGCAGCACGTTGTGGCCCGTCCGGTACAGCCAGAACTGCAGGTCGCCGAGAAACCCAATGGCCATGGACCAGACCCCGAGCGCGAGACCAAGTCGGAGGAGTCGGTGACGGGCAAGGAATGCCCCCGCGACCAGGGCGAGCACGAGGGCAGCCACGGCGTACGGGAACAAGCGCAACTCGATCACATCCTCAGGATGGATCGCCCCGATCCCTACGTAGTGGTTGAGCGCGTTCACCTCGTCCAGGTCGCCCTCGATGCGCGTCCCGTAGGCAGTCAGCCTGAGACCCTGGGGATACTGCGGCGCGTGCATCTCCATCTCCCAGAGCGGAAGCCACGCCGCCAACGTGATGAGGGCCGCCGCCATCAGCGTGCAGATCGACCAGACCCAGTCGACCTCCCCGCGCACGATCCGGGGGCGTTTCGGTGACATCAGCCCTTCCTCTCAACCGTCTGAAGCACGTCCGCCCAGGTGAGTGAGGGTGAAGCCGACGGGACCACGCCTGATGCGTCCACCGCAGAAGCGAACGCAGCCACGCCATACGTCATCGGCGTCTTGATCGCTGGCGAGATCACAAAGGACGCCTCGCCCGCCCGAAGCCATGCGGCCGTCCGGTAGTCGTGCACCCAGTAGCGCGTGCCAGTCGGCGGGGCGTCCCGCCGCGATCCGTTCACCATGCACCCGATGTCGTCGAAATGTCGCTCGATGCCGTCCGCGGTCCGCCATGCCGCCGTGAATCGCACGTCGTCAATCAGCATCGTGCAGTAGGCGCAGCGCTCCTCGCCCATCCGCACGCTGGGCGTCGCGTCTGCGTCCACCGGCTTGGACGAGCACCCCGCCAGCAGCATCACGCCGCCCGTGATCGCGCTCGAACCGGCCAGTGAGAGGAATCGCCTGCGCGTGATCATCGCCGTGCTCCTGGTCCGGGCGGGCGAGGCGGGGGGCGCCTCGCCCGCCCGTCTCCTAGGTGGTGACCATCAACCAGCCCTGCATCTCCAGGTGGAGCGCGGAGCAGAACTCGGTGCAGTAGTAGGCGAACGCCCCGGCTTCGCTCGCCACGAAGTCCACCGTCGTGACCTCACCGGGGTCCAGGCTGCAGTTGA
>CAZVNJ010000008.1:0-70967 GCA_964628985.1 uncultured Dehalococcoides sp. | reverse complement strand
TGGGCCGTGACGGCGCCGCCGTCATGTGCGCCGACATCGACGAGGAGGCGGCGCGCCACACGGCCGCCCGCATCGCGGAGGCCGGGGGGCGCGCCGAGGCCGTGCACCTCGATGTGACAGACGAGGCATCGGTCAGGGACGCCGTCGCACGGACCGTCCGGGACCTGGGCGGGCTCAACGTGCTGATGAATAACGCGGGGATCGCAGGCGGCGGCTGGGCACGCACGCTCGAGGTCAACCTCACTGGCGTCTACTACGGCCTCGTGCACGGAGCGCAGGCGATGGTGGAAGGGGGTGGAGGCGCCATCGTGAACACCGCCTCGGTCGCCGGCCTGGTCGCGCTAGTCGGCACCCGAGCACCGGGGCCGGACGAGCCGCCGCCCGTCTCCGGCTATGTCGCATCGAAGCACGGTGTCGTCGGCATGACGAAACAGTTCGCCCTGGCCTACGCGCGTCGGGGCGTCCGCGTGAACGCCGTTTGCCCCGGCTACATCGACACACCGATGATCGCCGGCGCCGTGAGCGTGGAGGAGGCGAAGGCCTACCTGGAGTCCCTGCATCCGATGGCACGCCTCGGCCGTCCCGAGGAGGTGGCCGCGGCAGCGGCGTTCCTCGCGAGCGACGATGCGTCCTTCATCACCGGCACCACGCTCGCCGTCGATGGCGGCTACACAGCGCGATGACCTCTCCGACTCCTCCCGAGGTGCGCTGGCTCGGGCCGGCAGACCACATCCTTGCAGACCGGGCCATGCGCGAGGTGCTGGAGGAATCGGGCGGCGTCGTCGAGGGATGGCTCAGCGACCCTCGGGTGCACTTCGCCGTAACGCTCGTCGACGGGGCACCGGTCGGCGTCGCCTATGGGCACACCGTGCCGCTGCCGGACGGGCGCGTTGAGATGCTGCTCTACTCCCTCGACGTTGTGGAGGGGCATCGACGCCGCGGCCACGGCAAGGCGCTCGTTGCCGCGTTCGCAGAGCGGGCGCGCGCGCTCGGCTTCGATGAGGTGTGGGTGCTCACCGACCCAGACAACGAGGCGGGGAACGCCACCTATCGCTCGGTTGGCCCGCCCACCACCCGCGAGGAGTCCGTGATGTACACATGGGCGCTCCGTCCGCGGTCGGATGGCGTGTAGTGGCGGGCCTCGGGCGTCTCGGCCGGACTCGCGGCTATCATCTGCGAGCGCAGACCTCGCTGGCTGTGACCCCGGAGGAATCGATGCCTGACCCTATCGCTGTGCCCGTCGCCGATCGCGATCCCCAGAAGCGGTACACCCCCGAGGGCTATGAGGTCCCCGCGCCGTCCGCCAACGACGTCCTCTACGAGGTCGCCGAGGGCATTGCGACGATCACCTTCAACCGGCCGCTGGTCCTGAACGCTGTCGACTGGTCGCTGACGTACCACTTCGCGAAGGCGATCGAGCGCGCTGAGGCGGACGAGACCGCGCGGGCGATCATCGTGCGTGGCGCGGGACGGACCTTCTGCGCTGGCGGTGATCTCCAGGGCTCGAAGCGACCTGACGACCTCGAGCCGGTGAGCATGCTCGACACGGTGCTGCGCATCTGGCGGATGGCGAAGCCGGTCATTGCCTCCGTGCGAGGCCATGCCGTTGGGCAGGGGATCGAGATTGCCGGGATGTGCGACTTCACGCTTGCCTCGGATGACGCGCAGTTTGGCGAGATCCAGATCCGCCACGGGTTCCCGCCACCCATGCTCGTCACGCCGTTCCTCGTGGGCCCGAAGCACGCGAAGGAACTGATGATGACCGGCGACCTCTTCGACGCCCAGACCGCGCTGCGCATGGGCCTCGTGAACCGTGTCGTCCCGGGCGATCAGCTGGACGAGGCAACGAGGGCATTCGCGGCACGACTCGTCAGTCTGCCGCCGACGACCGTCGCGTTGAACAAACTGCTCGTGAACCGGGTCCACGAACTCGCGGGCTTTGTCGGCGGGATGCAGTGGCGCGATGACCCCGTCCTGGATGCGCTCGCGAACGCCACGCGCGGCGACACGGTCTCCGCCGCGCGGCTTGAGACGCTCCGGCAGCAGGGGTGGGAAGCCTTCAAGCAGCAGCGAGACGAGCATCACCGCTAGCGCGGGAGCGCTGTCACTTCTTCCAGCGAGCGAGTCGCGGCAGTTCCTTCTTCATCGTCAGGCGGAGCTTGCCCGACGCGGACTTCCGCGCGGCGGCGAACTCCTCGATCGACAGCGCGAGGAACTCGTCGACGGTGCTCGCCGAGTGGCGGAACGCGCCGCCGGCGTAGCAGATGGAGCAGTAGCGCTCCGTGTAGGACCCGTCCGCCTCCGTCCCGAAGTCCCCGTTCCGTCTCATGTTGAAGCCGCACGACTCGCAGTTGAGGTCCACCCGTCCGCGCGCGAATTCTGACATGTACTCGCGGCTGCCCCCGCCACCCTTGAGGGAGGAAGCACTGTCCGGTCCCTGGGTCATCCTGCCCTCCCGCGGTACGAGGCGTCGCGTACAACCTGTATCTAGGGGATACACCGCGAACCCGGCCCGCCGCAAGCGAGGAAGACACGGGAGGCGGACAAGGCCTGCGTGCTAGCCTCCCGCCGTTCCGCACGGAAAGGGATCGGTATGCCGGACAGCCTGCTCTTTGACCTCACCGGGACCGTCGCGCTCGTGACCGGTGGGAATGGCGGCATCGGGCGCGGGATCGCGCTCGGGCTGGCAGGCGCGGGAGCCGATGTCATGGTCGCCGCACGCGACCAGGAGAAGAGCGCGGCGGTCGTCGCCGAACTGCGCACCCTCGGCGTGCGGGCTCAGTCCGTCCCGTGCGACGTGCTCGACCTCGCCAGCATCGAAGCGGCGGTTGGGGCGACAGTCGAGGCGTTCGGACGCCTCGACATCCTCGTGAACAACGCGGGTGTCGCCGGGGGCGGACGCCCCGAGCAGATCACGGACGAGGTGTGGGACCGCATCGTCGACACCAACCTGCGGTCGGTATTCCAGTGCTGCCGCGCGGCGCATCCGCATCTGAAGGCGGGTGGGCGCGGGAAGGTGATCAATATCGGCTCGATGTACTCGCTCTTCGGGATCAATCGCGCGATCCCCTATGCGGCGAGCAAGGGCGGAGTCGTCCAACTGACGAAGTCGCTCGCCGCCGCGTGGGCTTCGGACAACATCCAGGTCAACGCGATCCTGCCCGGCTGGATCACGACGGAGATGACCGCGGGCGTTGCCTCAAGCGGGGCCATGCACGACCGCATCGTCGCGCGTACGCCCGCCGGTCGATTTGGAGAGCCCGAGGAACTGGCCGGGGCCGCTGTCTTCCTTGCCTCGCATGCCTCGGACTTCGTCACCGGCATCGTGCTGCCGGTGGACGGGGGCTACTCCGCGGCGTAGGCCGTCCGGCTACTCACCGCGCAGGCCGACGGCGCCGATCGCGTGCAGGCGTTTGATCTCCGCCTCGTCGAGGCCGCACTCGCGCAGTACGTCGTCCGTGTCCACGCCAAGGACCGGTGAGGGGCGTCGTGCGCGCGTCGGCGTGACGCTCATCGACATCACCGGCCCCACGACCTGCTGGGGCCCGGTGATGGGGTGATCCAGGTGCGCCATCAACCCCTGTGCGATCACCTGCGGATCGTCCGAGAGTTCCTCCGGGAACTGTACGGGTGATGCCGGAACGCCGGCGGCGATGAAGCGTTCCATCCAGTAGGACGTAGGGTGCTGCCGGACACGCTCGGCGATGAGCCGCTTCCATCCAGCGACCGCGGCGGGCATCGTGGGATCGCGCGGGTCGAAGGCTTCGTCGTCCGTCTTGTCGATCTCGGTCATGTCGAGGACGCGGCGCGCGCCGGCGCGAGTCGGCTTCGTGAGGCAGCCGAGGACGATCGTGCCGTCCGCCGTGGAGTACCCGGCGTAGTAGAGGCGGGAACCGCCCTGGGCGTTTGTGCGCGCGTTCCGGCGTGCCTCCAGCAGCGCGCTGTAGGGGACGCCCTCGCGTCGGAGGCGATTGATCTCCGCGAGCATCGGGTCCCGCTGGATGACGTCGGTGGCATCCTGCCGCATCACGTAAAAGTCCTGAATCGCCAGCGCGGACCGAAGCAGCGAGGCGTCGACTCGCTGCCCTTCCCCCGTCTTATTGCGATGCAGGACGGCCGCCGTGACGCCGAGGGCGCAGGCGAGACCTGTCACGTAGTCAGAGATTGCGGGCGTCGGTTGCATCGGGCCGCCGTCCTCGGAAAGCCGCTCGTTCCCCGCGACCAGCCCGCCATAGGCGCCGGCGACGAGGTCCGTGGCACCGAGGCCGGCCATCGGGCCCTGCTCGCCGAAGCCCGTGATGGAGACGTAGATGATCCCGGGGTGGATCGCCTTCAGGGTGTCGTAGTCGATCCCCCAGCGCGTTGCGATGCCGGGGCGGTAGTTGATCAACACCACGTCGAACGAGGGGATGATGTGCCGGACGAGCGCGCGGCCCTCCTCCTGTTGCAGGTCAATGATGAACGAGCGCTTGCCCCGGTTGAGCGACTGGAACCGCTTGCTTTCCCCCGGGACTACGGCCCCTTGGTTGCGGTATCCCTCGCCCTCGGGAGGCTCCACCTTCACCACGTCCGCGCCGAGGTCAGAGAGCACGACCCCGCCGAACGGGCCCGCGACGATCTGCGAGAACTCGAGGACGCGGATTCCATCCAGGGCGCCGGGGCGTGCGTCGTCAGAGGTCGGGGATGCGGGCATCGCTGGGCTCCCTTGTGTGCCGGGAGCCCGAGCCTATCCGAGGGGGTGCAGCCTTGCCACCAGCCTGCGCCAGCTACGCTCGTGGGCGCTCCAGGTGGCAGGCGAGCAACTCGCGCAGGAGGTCTCGTGCCGTGACGATGCCGGCGATGCCCCCGTCTGCCCCGACGACCGGTAGTGCCGAGATCCCTTCTTTCAGTAGCACCGCCGCCGCCTCTTCGATGGGGGCGTCGTGCTCGATCGTCCGCATCGCATAAGTGGCGGAGGAGTAGGCCGGGCGGCGCAGCGTCTCGTCGTCACGCCTCGTCGACGCCGGCCCGTCCGCCCAGGGTGAGATCCCGTGGTCAACGTCGCGGTCGGAGACGATCGCGACGATTCTGCTCTGGTCCTCCAGCAGAAGGTGGTGGACGCCCCGCTCGCGCATGAGCGTCCGGGCCTGCCGCAGGGTGGCCGTGGCCTCGATGGTGATCAGCGGGCGCGACATCACGGTGGCCACTGACGGTGTTACCCAGGGGTCACCCGAGGGGCGGCTCGTCCGCCAGGCGCGGACCGATGCAGACTCAGCCATCGTGGGCCTCCCGTCGCCACCCGGGATCATCGGCAGAGCAGGGGAGCAGGCACAGGGCTAGGAGCCGGCGGCCTCGGACGGCTCCACCGGAGTCGTTGTTGGCTCGGGCGGGGTGACCTCGGCGGCCGGACGGAAGACGTTGGCTCGGTAGTAGCGAAGCTCGTTCACACTCTCGCGGATGTCCTCCAGCGCCTGGTGGGCCTGCTTCTTCTCCGCGGCGGGCAGCGTGGGATACCACCGGCGGACGAGTTCCTTCACGGTGGAGACATCCACACTGCGGTAGTGCAGGTACTCCTCGATCTTCGGCATCTCGCGCCGCAGGAACCGGCGGTCCTGGCCAATCGAGTTCCCCGCGAGCGGTGAAGCGCCCTTCGGCAGCCACCGGCGCAGGAACAGCAGGGTCTGACGTTCCGCCTCGGCGACGGGGACGCCCTCGTCCCGCATCCGCTGGACGAGGCCGGAGGAGGTGTGGGTCTTCACGTTCCACGAGTCCATGAGCGCGAGTTCCTCCTCGGTCCGGGCGATGGCGAGGCAGGGCCCTTCGGCGAGGATGTTCAGTTCGCGGTCCGTCACGAGGGACGCGATCTCGATGATGACGTTGCGCTCGGGGTCGAGCCCCGTCATCTCGAGGTCGATCCAGGCGAGGTTCGTGGGGTCTCGTTTCGGCGTCGGGCTCACGCCTGAAGCCTACGCTGCCGGACGGTCGCGGACGATGGCCAGGAGCCCGCGGCACAGGCGCCTCGAAGGAATCGGATGGTACGTTAGATTCCATGCGACTCCCCTTCGACGTTTCGGCACACCGTGCGGGGCTCCTCGGGGGCCTCGCCGTGCTGCTGCTTGCCCTTGTCCTGGCCGGGTGCGGTGGTAACGACGAGCCTGCCGCCGGCACGACTTCGACCCAGGGAGTGGCGACCAGGAAGGATGATCGGATGGTCAAGAACGGCGACACGGTCTCCGTGCACTACCGCGGCACCCTCGACGACGGGACGGAGTTCGACTCCTCCGCTGGCCGCGAGCCGCTTTCCTTCACCGTCGGCTCCGGCGAGGTCATCTCGGGCTTCGACGAGGCGGTGACGGGCCTGAGGGTCGGCGAGAAGAACAAGGTCCGCATGGAGGCCTCGAAGGCCTACGGTGAGCGGCGCGAGGACCTCATCGTCACGGCCCCCGCGAGCCAGGCGCCGCCGCGTCTCAAGGTCGGCGACCGCGTCAGTGTGGGCGGGCAGGCGGCCGTGGTGACCAAGGTGGACGCGACCAGTGTCACCGTCGACGCCAATCACCCGCTCGCCGGCAAGGCCCTCACCTTCGAAGTCGAACTGGTCAGCATCAAGTAACCAACTTGGGGAGTCGGCGGGATCGGGGAAGGCCCGCAGGGCGGGCCTTCTGTTCTCGGCTGGTCTCGCAGAGGACGCTTCCTTAGACGGGCATGTCCGTGTCCGCGACACCGCTGGCGCGGTATACGGAGCGGATGGCCTCCTTCAGGTCGTCCAGGCTGGTGTACTTGCGGTCGGGAAGGGCTCGGAGGACGACGGCGACCTCACGGTCAATGCCGCCCTTGTCGCGGCCCGCGTTCAGGATTGCGGCCCGGGACATGGGGAAGTGGAAGCCGCGGAAGGCGTTCTCGTAGTCGGCTTTGCCTGCGTGCGGTTTCTGCATGCGTCCATCCCTTCGCGCCCGCATCCTACCGAGTCCGCGCTGTATGCGCTCCCCGACACGAGGCTTCTGGGAGCGGGGCTCGCGGCGTCACGCCACGGCGTCCGGGGCGTGCGGCAGGGGCGGCGGCGCGCCGCTTCCCTCGTCCCGCCAGGCGATCTGGAAGCGGACCGTTGCGAAGTCGATCGTGGCGCGCGCACGGGCCCGCCACGCGTCCAGCGCCTCCTCGTGCGTCGCAAAGGGGCCAAGCGTCGCAGCCGGTTCCAGCAGGGTGCGGAAGGTGGTGTCGGCGTACCGACCACCAGTGACATAATACGGCACAGCGCCTCCTTCCCTGGCTGGCGGTGCGTCCGCTTCCGGATGCAAGGCGTATCTCCATCATCGACCGTCGGCGCCTCATTGGGGAAGGAGCACCGGCGAATCTGGCCGGGAGGCGGTGTTACGCTTAGGCCGTCCGATGTCGGAGGGGGTCACGATGCCGCTGTACGAGTACTACTGCGAGCCCTGCAACGGGGTCTTTGAGCTGCTGCGCTCAGCCAAGGACGCATCAAAGCCGCAGCCGTGTCCGCAGTGTGACGAGGATGCCAAGCGCATCGTCAGCAAACAGTGGTCCGCCTTCATTTTCCGCGAGGGTTTCCCACGCCGGCTTCCGGACGACGGCGGCTACTGGCACCTGGGCCACAAGGTTTCTGAGCCCCTGACGGGGACTGTCCACGGGTTGGAGCACCCCGAGGTGCCCAGCACCCGTCCGCAGTACGACGCCCCGAGCGTGGAGGAGATCCAGCAGTACGAATTCCGCCAGGTGGTCCAGAGCGAACTGAAGCGGGACACCGGTATGCAGATCTCGCATGCGGCGGTAGAGGCGCAGGACACGTTCTTCAAGGCCCGCCTACGCAATACGAGCGGTACCCGAAAGCAGCGGGCCGCCCGTGAGGAGGCCGCGGAGACTGTGCGGCGGACCCGCAGGAAGCAACCTCAGCCGGACGAGTAGCGTCCCAGCGACCGGTGGATTGCGTCGAACACGGGCGTCACGTCCGGTTCGGGCGCTGCCAGCACCGGTTCCGGATCAGCCTGAGGCTCATCTCCGAGCAGCAACGACACCAGCGACCCCGCGCACCAGGCAAGCGCGTGCTCGTCGTACCCGCCCTCAAGCGCGCATACCAAGCGACCCTCGCAGAGGCGGTCTGCTGCCTCGATCACCTCGCGGGCGATCTGGGTGTAGCCCGCGGTCGTGACTTCGAGCCCGGCCAGCGGGTCGCGCGCATGCGCATCCCAGCCGCTCGACACCAGGACGAGGTCGGGGCGGAACTCCTCGACCGCCGGGAGGATCAACTCGCGGTACGCACGCAGGATCGCTCGGTCGCCGGCGCCCCTCGGCAAGGGCACGTTCAGCGTCATGCCCGCGCCGAGACCAACGCCTCGCTCGGAAAAGTGGCCGGTCCCGGGGTAGTACGGGTACTCATGGGTGGACGCGTACAGGACGCGCGGGTCCGCTTCGAAGATCGCCTGGGTGCCGTTGCCGTGATGCACATCCCAATCGAGGATCGCTACTCGCTGGGCCCCTGCCGCGAGCGCGGCGGCCGCTCCGACCGCGACAGTGTTGTAGAGGCAGAATCCCATGGCGATCTCAGCCTCGGCGTGGTGTCCAGGCGGACGTGTCGCGACGAATGCGTTTCGTGCGGAGCCGCCGAACACCGCTTCAACCGCCTGGACCATCGCGCCCGCCGCCCGCCTGGCCGCGCCCTCGGAAGCGGTGGTCGTATAGGTGTCGGCATCGAACCAGCCCGCGCGGGCCGAAGTCGCAGCAACGCGCTCCAGGTGCCCGGCGGAGTGGACCCGGAGCAGTTCCGCGTCGCTCGCCGAGCGCGTAGACGGTTCGACCATCCGACGCCGGAGGCCACTCACTTCGAGGTGATCGAGGATCGCCCGGAGGCGTGCCGGGCGTTCGGGGTGGTGTTCGTGGGCATGTGCCACGGAGGTCCCGTCCGTGAGTAGGAGCGTCGGGAGAGGTCGGTCCATGGCGGCACGATACCGGCGCGGGCGCTCAGGCGACGAGGCTTATACTTCGTCGGCTCACTGACAGATCGTGCGGAGGGAAGAACGATGGAATACCGCAACCTGGGCCGCTCCGGCCTGCAGGTCTCGGTCGTTGGACTGGGGACGAACAACTTTGGCGGCCGGATGGATGCCGGTGCGGCCGCAAACGTGGTGGATGCCTGCCTGGACCACGGCATCAACCTCTTTGACACCGCTGATGTCTACGGTGGGCAGGGCAAGTCCGAGGAGTACCTGGGGAAAGCGCTGCAGGACAGCAGCAAGCGCGACAAGGCGATCGTGGCCACGAAGTTCGCAAGCCCGATGGGCGAGGGCCCGCACACCTCGGGAGGCTCTCGCAAGTACATCATGTCCGCCGTGGACGCCTCCCTGAAGCGGCTCAACATGGACTACATCGACCTCTACCAGATCCACCGGCCGGACGCGAAGACTCCTATGGAGGAGACCATGCGCGCGCTGGACGACCTCGTCCGCGCGGGCAAGGTGCGCTACATCGGCAACTCCAACTTCGCCGGCTGGCAGATCGCGGACGCGCACCACATCGCGCAGCGCGAGCACCTCACTGCCTTCATCTCAGCGCAGAACGAGTACTCGCTGTTGCAGCGTGGCATCGAGCGCGAGGTGGTGCCGGCTTCGGAGGCGTTCGGCCTCGGCCTGCTGCCCTTCTTCCCGCTGGCGAGTGGTCTGCTGACGGGCAAGTACCGGCGCGGCGAGGCGGCCCCTGCGGGCACGCGCCTGGCGGCTGGCCCGATGGCCCAGCGGGCGCTGACTGACTCCAACTTCGACATCGTCGAGCGGCTGGAGGAGTATGCGCAGACGCACGGGCACACGCTGCTCGAACTCGCCTTCTCCTGGCTCGCCTCAAAGGCGTATGTCGGCTCGGTGATCGCCGGCGCCACCAAGCCGGAGCAGGTGGCCGCGAACGCCGCCGCCGCTTCGTGGAAGATGACGGCCGAGGAGATGGCCGAGGTCGACCAGATATCGAAGCGGTAGGCTTCATCGCGAAGCGTGACCGGACGCCGCCGGAAGGCGGCGTCCGTGTATCCGGCATGAGGGCAAGGGGCGGGCGATGGCACGGAAAATCCTCGATGGGCTCCAGGTGGTCGATTTCACCCGGGTGGTCGCGGGGCCGTACTGCACACGGATGCTCGCCGACATGGGGGCTGCGGTGGTGAAGGTGGACGCACCGTTCGTCCCTGGCGGTAAGCCCGTCCGCGCGAATGGCAGCGTGCAGAACAACCTCGGCAAACGCTCGATCGCCCTCGACCTCAAGCAGCCGGGCGGCATCGAGGTCGCCCGCCGGCTGATCGCCGTCGCGGACGTGGTGGTGGAGAACTTCGCTCCCGGCGTGATGGCGCGGCTCGGCCTCGGCTATCCCGAGGTGTCCGCGGACCATCCGAGGTTGATCTACGCCTCGATCTCCGGGTTCGGGCAGCGGGGCTCGTTCAGCCACCGGCGAGCCTACGGTGCGACGGCGCACGCCGAGGCCGGATGGCTGTGGGTGCAACAGCAGGCGCAGAGTGCCGCCGAGCCATTCGCGCCTGGCGTCACTGTCGCGGACCTCGTCACCGGCGCGACGGCGTTCTCCGGGATCCTCGCGGCCCTGTACGACCGCGAGCGCACCGGCCGCGGGCAGTGGATCGACACCACGCTGATGGACGCCCAGTTCCACACGCTCAGCGAGGTCGCCGGGCCCGCGCTCAACGGCGCACCGGTCGAGGCATGGCAGCCGTTCCGCCACCCAGTCCACCGGACGCGAGATGGGCGCCACCTGACCATCAACATCGGCGAGGCGCACAACTGGCAGCGCATCGCCTCCGCCCTTGGGCACTCTGGCACACCAATGCCCGCGGGCCCGCCCGCGGCGAACGCGCTCGTGGGCACCTGGGCCGTGGGTCTGGATGCCGCCGACGCCGTGCAACGGCTGGAGGCGGCAGGCGCGCCGTACGGGCTCGCGATGACGATGCACGAGGCTGCAGCGCACCCCTACTTCGCCGAGCGCGGGATGATCGCCGAGGTCAGCGATCCGATCGACGGGCGCGTGCGTGCCGTCGATTCTTCCCTGTTCTTCTCGGAGGCGGAGAGCACCGCAGCGGGCCCTGCGCCGCTGGCTGGCCAGCACACTCGCGCGATCCTTGAGGAGTGTGGCTATCCGGCGGACGCCGTGACGGCGCTGCTGACTGGTGGCGCGGCTCAGGAGCAGGTCCTTCCCGCCTGACCCAAACCGCTACTGGTAGATGATCAGGTGGGGTGGGTACGGCAGCGCCTGGATCGTCGCCGGGTCGATGAGCGGCGTGTCCCAGCGGTAGAAGAGTTTGAAGCCGGCGTAGGACGCATAGGGCGCGAGCGCGTACCGCTCGTACCCCGCGAGTTTCACCGCCGGACCGCCCCAACCGTCCATGTCGATCACGAGGTCCACGCCTGCATGCGCCGCGATGCGTTCCGGCTGGAGGATCATGTCGTCTCGGAACTGGTGGATGATGAGCGCCTTCGAGGGCAGGCCGGCTTCCCGCACGAGGTCGCCCAAATATCGCTGGACCGCGTTCACCTCGTCGCCCGTGACGCTGCCGATCGCGCCGCCGGGAGGTTCGCCCTTGCGCCACGTCGCGAACTCCGGGTCCAGCGCGACATGCACGTTCGGCCGGCGCAGGGCGTCCTCGTAGAGCCGCACCTCGGCGAGGGGGTCTGACCAGCCGATCTGGATGTCAATGATGAGCAGGCCGCCCGCGGCATCCGCAATGTCGGCGTAGGCCATGACCGTTTCGGTCGAGAGGCGTCCGAGGTATGTGCCGTCGAAGCCCGGGTCGGCCTGGGCGACGGCGGTGATGAGGTGCAGGGCAGGGATCACGGTCTGCTCGCCGTTGAGTGCGTCGTATACCGCGGCCCGCTCGGTCACCAGGCGCATCACCGTCTTCGCGTCGTACTCGCCGAGGATGCCCATTTGCGGCACTCCCGGGAAGCCGTAATAAGCGACGACCTGGCGGCCTGAGAAGACGGAGGCGGGGGGAGTCGGCGGGGCCGCGGGGATCGGGGGCAGGCTCCACGCGACGGGCGTGTTGCTCACCAGGAAGTAGACCCCGCCGGGCTCCAGTTGCTGGATCGCCGGTGTGAACCGAGAAACCCCGGCGCCCCATGCCCGCCAGAGCGAGGAGGGATCGCGATGCCAGACGGAGACGGCGAGTGCTGGTGACGTCTCGCCCTGGCGAGGGAGGCCGATGAAGACCATGCTCGCCGGTGAGAAGGCCTCTGAGAGGTTGGTCGCCGGTCGGTCCCAGGTGAGGACCTGCCAGCCATCGATCAGGAGGCCGCAACCCTCGATGAATGCGTCGGAATGGGGCAGACCCGTGCAGGCCGGCGCGGCCGCGGCCGGGCGGGCCCCGAGAAGGCACCACGCGAGGAGCCCGCAGGCGAGCACGATCCACCACCCGCGCGGGCGGGCTCCAGAAGTGCCGAGGAACCCTGCGCCCATGCGTGCCCGTCCAGAGGGAGTACGGGCAGTCTACCGCCCGAGTCGTCAGGGATTCTTTGCCAGCGTTGCCGTCCCAAAGAGCGTGGCGAACTGCTCGCACCAGATCACCGCGCTCTGAAATCGTGCGAGATCCGTCCCGGGGGGGATCTCGTAGTTGAACGCGCCGTCCGTGGCACGGAGCCGCCCGAGTTTCAGCGCACCCTCGCGGTATCCGTCCGGCGCAGGAGAGAGCATCACGAAGAGGTCAGGCCCGTTGCGTACGGAGAAATCCTCCACGCGGAGCACGTGCTGGCCGGGTGCGGTCTCGATGACGACCACCCGTCCGCGTGCGAAATGGAAATCGTCCGCGCCCTTCCAGTCGCCTCGGCTCACGACGCGCGGCTGAAAGGCGGTTGAGCCCGTCGCGGCGGCCGCCGGTTTCGCCTCGGAGGTTGGCGCGACCACGATTTCCCGGGCCGGTTGCGGCCGTCCGTCCTGCTCCCGGGCATACGCCGCGACATCGAGGGGACTGGCCTCCACCACCTCGCTTCGGGTCCAGAGCGGTGTCACGAGGTAGTTGCCGGCCGGTACCAGCACGGCCAGCAGGGCCACCGTCGCGAGGGCGGACGCGGCCGGGCGCCTGCGGATGAACTCACGGCCCCGCCTGATCCATCCCGCGCGCCATGCCCATGCCAGGCTCGCGGCCAGGGCCAAGGCACCTACCGCCGAGATGGGCACCCGATAGGGGTACAGCACCTCGGAAGCGAACCGCTCTAACTCGCCGAAGATTTCCATTGGTCCCTCCCCGGGCCAGATCATGGCACCTGGCCACCCGCGAGTTGTGATCGATTAATGACACGCGACGGCGCTGGATTCACGACGTACCGTGCGAGGATGAACCGTCGACCCGATCGCACCTCGCGCCCGCCTCGACCCGGTGCTGGTCGCCCCACGGTGAACCGGCCGGGCGGCGGCCGCCCGGCCCGTCCGAACCGGGCACCTCGGGATGATGGCGGGCCATCCCGTCTCGTCCTGCGGAATCCGCACAGCGTCCTGGCAGCCCTCGACAGCCGACCCGCGGACGTGCTCGAGGTGCGCTTGCCGGGCGAGCCGGCCTCGAAGGGCTGGCGGGACGTCGCCGAGCGGGCCAGGGCACGCGGCATCCGTGTGCACGAGCTCCAGCCGAGCCCGGCGCGCGTGGACGAGCGGGCGCAGTCCGGCGGTCGTGCCGGGGCGGAGGCGGACCTGCGCCCACGAAAGCCGGAGCCGCTGGCCGGGTTGTTTGAAGAGGCGGCGGGCGGTGACCGATGGATCGCGTTGGACGGGGTGCAGGATCCGCACAATGTTGGTGCGATCTTCCGCACCGCCGCATTCTTCGGGGTACGCGGCATCATCACCACGGCGGACCGTGCCGCGCCACTGACCGCGGTGGTCTACGACGTGGCCTCGGGTGGCGTTGAGGCCGTGCCACACACCGTGGCCACGAACCTGCGTCGGGCGTTGGATGCGGCGAAGGCTGCCGGCGTCTGGATCCTGGGCACCTCTGAACATACGACGAAGCCGCTGGCTGAGGTGCCACACGACCGACCATGGTTGGTGGTGCTGGGCAACGAAGAGGCCGGCCTGCGCCGGCTCGTCCTCGAGTCCTGCGACGAGGTGTGCGCAGTCCCCCCACGAGGGAGTGTCGTCACGTCTCTCAACGTCTCGGTCGCAGCCGGCATCCTGCTGGCGGGGCTCGGCGGCTAGTTCCCGCCGCGGGCGTCCAGGTAGGCCCCGAGGAAGTCTCGCGTCCAGGCGACGAAGTCGCCCGCCATGTCTCCCAGCGCAATGATCTGGTCGTCTACCAGGGGCAGGCGTGCTTCTGCGCGATCGCCGGAGCCCGAATAGGAGCGGACCACGAGGACGGCGGTGCCATCCTCGTTCCGCGCGGTGGTCACTTCTGGAGGTCCATCCTGTAGGACCCGGACAGCGGCGTTCAGACGCGTGAACCCGCCGAACGCGATCATCTCCTCTGCGCTCTGGGAAGCCGAGCCGTCTACATGCAGCCACTCGAGGATCTGGCGCGGATCCTCGAAGGCCCCCACCGCCTCCGCGAATCCTTGCCACTCGGCGAGCGTGGGTAACGGCCGCGCCAGGGCCCGCGCCGGGGGGATATTTCGACCGGCAAGGGCGATGCAGACCAGCGCCAGCCGGCGTCCCGCCTCCACTGCTTCCTGGAGGAGGAGTGCCGTCAGGGCGGTCCGGTAGCGAGTGTCCGTCAGAAAAATCCCCGTGAGTACGTTGTCGGCGACGATCTGCGGCTTGGTGACGGCCGTCTGCTCAAACGCCCGGAGGAAAAGGAGTTCGTCTTCAGCGTTCAACGGAGATCCTGTCGTGGGGGCCCTTGAAGCCCGTCCAGCGTACCGGACAGTGTCCTCGTTGCTGCCAGGCAGCGTACGGGCGACCGCCTACGTATCATCGCCGGCGTGACGAATATCTCAGATGCCATGCATCATCCGGACGCCCCGCGCCGTCCTGCGCCTCGCCGCGCGCTTCCCAAGTGGCTCCCGCCGCGCCGGCGCGGGGACACGGTGCGCCGCGACCGCCTCCACGCCCTCCTGACGGACAGCGTGGAGTACGAAGTGACGGTGATCGGCGCTCCGGCCGGTTTCGGAAAGTCGACGCTTGCCGTCGACTGGTGCGCAGAGTCCGCGCTTCCGGCTGTCTGGCTCTCGCTCGACCGAGGTGACACGGACCCGCTCGCGCTGATCGCGGATCTCGTCGGTGCCATACGCCAGCGCTTCCCGACGGCGCTTGAAGATCTCTCGGAGCGGTTGCGCGCGGGCGCGGCACCGCAGGCCGCCGGGGCGCTGGTCTCCGAGTTTGCCGCGACCATCCAGTCGGATGTGGACGAACTCGCCGTGCTGGTGGTCGATGACCTGCACGTCTTGGATGCGGCTCCCGCGGCCCTCGATGTCATGGACACGCTCATCCGCAACGTGCCCATGAACCTGCGTGTGCTCTTGCTCTCACGCACCTTCCCGACCCTTCCCTCGCTCGCTCGTTTGAGCGCCCAACGCCGCGCCTTTACGGTCGCCGCCCGCGAACTCGTTTTCACGGACGACGAGGCGGACGCCTTCCTGAGCCAGTCCCACGTGGACGATCCGGAGGCTCGGGCGGAGCTCGCGCGCCGCGCCGACGGCTGGGCCGCCGCCCTCGCCGTCCTTGCGGACCGCTACGAGCCTGGCCGACCGCGCGCCGCGGAGTCCGACTTCATCCTCGATCAGTTCATCGACCGCGAGGTGCTGGACCGGCTGGACGCGCGGCACCTCGAGTTGCTGACCGCCTGCTCCGTGCTGCCGCTCTTCGATCTCGAGTTTGCGCAGTCGCTGACGGGCGACCCGCAGGCCGGGGCCACGCTTCGCGACCTGGAGCGGACGAACCACTTCCTGATGCGCCTTGGCTATGGCGACACGGCCGAGTGGTTCCGCATGCACGCGCTGCTCCGTGAGCATCTCATCGGGCGCCTCGAGCGCGAGCAGCCGGCGCGGCTGCTGGACCTCCGGAGGCAGGCCGCCGCGCTCGCCCACCGTCGAGGCATGGTGGCGGAGGCGATGGAGCTCTCGCTCGACGCCCGCGACTGGCCTGAAGTGGTGCGTGAACTTGAGGACCAGCGCGAGGCGCTTTACCAGCGCGGCGAGTGGGGCACCCTCGCCGGCTGGATCGACCGGTTGCCTCGCGAAGTTCTCGAGCGGGAGGCAGACCTGGCGATCACTCGCGCGCGCCTGGCTGCGAAGTTTTCGCGCAGCCAGGAGTGCCTTGCGCGGCTGGACGAAGTTGAGCGGCTGCCGCTCGGCCCAGAGCAGAAGGTGCGAGTGCAGCTCTACCGAGGCATCGCGCACCGCGGGATGGGCCGTCTGGCGGACGCGATCGCCGCCTGCCGCCGCGCACGCATCCTCGCCCGCGAGCACCTGGATGATGACCACCCGCTATACGCGGAGATCGACCTGGAGGAAGGCACAGCGCTGGGCAGGAGCGGTCAGCTGGAAGGTGCTCAGCAACGGTTCTCTGACGCTGCAGCCGCGTTTGACCGGCTCGGTGACCAGCATCGGGCAGCGGAGGCGCATAACGGGCTTGGGAGCGCCCTCTACGAGATTGGCCGCCTCGCGGAGGCGATGACGGAATACACCGCCGCGCAGCGGCGTTGGCGATTGCTCGCGGAACCACAGGCGCAGGTCGCGACGATGAACAACATGGGAAACGTACAGCACATGCTGGGTGAACTGGAGACCGCCCGGGACACCTACACGGTGGTAGTCGAGCGCGCTGCACAGATCGGGCAGCAGCGGTATGCCTCATATGGGCGCGAAGGCCTCGCGACCGTCGAGCGTGACATGGGACGGCTCGAAGCGGCGACGACGCTCTACACGATCGCCATTCACGAAGCGCAGGAAGTGGACGACACGCCGCTGATCCTCGGTGCCACTCACGGCTTGGCCATGTGCTACCGGGAGCGGGGTGAACTGGCGCGGGCACGCACACTGTTAGATCACGGGCTGCGCTCTGCCGAGCAATCGGGCGCGCTGCTCTATCAGGCCCGCTTCCGCATCGGTATCGGCGCCACATTGCTTGCCGAAGGCCAGCCACAGGACGCTATTCCGATGCTCGAGGCCGGTGTGGCGGCGGCCGATGAGTGCGGTGCCCGGCGTGAGCAGGCGTCTGGCCGTTTGCTCCTGGCAGCTGCCTGCTACCACGGCCGCAGACGAGGCGAGGTGGCTCAGCACCTTGTGCGTGTCCATCAGATCACAGAGGAGTTGGGGTACGACCAGTTCCTCGTCGCGGAGGCACGCCAGGTGGCGGATGTCATCGAGCACGCCGCCGCCCGCCGGATGGCGGGTGACTACTATCGACGACTGGCGGACCGTCTCCGCCCGCCCGCGCCGGAGGAACCATCCGCGCCTGGCTCCTTGCGGATCCGGGCCGAGGCGTTTGGGACCCCTCGGGTGGTGGTAGACGGACGGGACATTCCCGATCTCGAGTGGCGGAGCGAGCGGGCCAAGGAGTTGCTGTTCTTCCTGCTCCAGAATCGGAGGCCGCTGCGTAAGGAGGAAATCGCCGCTGGACTCTGGCCGGACATTTCCCCTCGCCAACTGAACAGCACGTTCCACACGACGCTCTACCGCCTGCGTCGGGCCATACACCCCCAGGTCGTGATCCAGTCGAGCGGGGGCTACCAAGTCAACCCGGAGTTCGACGTGTGGTACGACGCTGCGGAGTTCGACGAAATCGCCCGTTCCACGGAGCGTGTGGAGCCCTGGAGTCAGGAGTGGGTGGACGGCCTCGCCCGGGCGGTCGGGCTGTACCGCGGGCCGTTCGCGGCCGGGCTGGAGTCCGAGTGGGTCGAAGAGGCGCGGGAGCGCTACCAGGACATGTACCTGACGAGCATGCTGGCGCTCGCGCAGGCAGCCCTGACGCGCGGCGACCCGGCCGAGGCAGTGCGGATGGCCCAGGGTGTCATCGACGTGGATCCACTCAACGAGGACGCGACCTACCGCGTGATGGAGGCCCATGCGCGCCGGCAGGATTTGGATCAAGCGGCGAGGGCGTACCGGCGCCTCTCCGACGGTCTGCGTGACGAGCTGGGCGCCCGGCCGTCGGCCCGTCTCCGAACCCTGTACGACCGGGTGCTTTCGGGCGAGGCGCTCGACGACCCCGACGACCCTCCTCCGAGCCGCCGAGGGCGGGGCCGCTGAATCTATGCATCGCGCAATGCGGCTTTTGCGCTCAACTTCACAATCTGGTGAGAGGCTGGTAAGAGGCCTCCTCGTACGGTTCTCCTGCCATCGAGCAACGACGCGGCGACAGCCGCAGCAGGGGAGAATCGTTATGCGCCGCATCATCACCACCACCGTCGCCACCGCCCTCGCCGCCGCCGCCTTCGTCGCGACCGCCGCACCGGCGCTCGCGGAAGTGATCTGGGACCTCTAGTCCCCACTCGCATCTGGACGCCGGCTGCGTACCGCCACTACGGGATCGCAGCCGCGAGGGTCGGGCGGTCCGCCTCCGCCCGGCCCTCTGTCCGCGTCCGGTAGATCGGCAAGCCTGATGGTCGCGGAACCCCAGCCGTCCGACCTGCTCTCCATCTCCACCGAGGCCGCCCGCCGGCCCCTCCCCCTGGTCGCCCTGCGGGTCCTTGAGGTCGGAGAGTTCGACCGGTTCTCGGCGCACGAACTCAGTCAGGCGATCGCGTCCGACCCCGCGCTCACGGGACATGTGCTCCGGCTGGCGAACTCCCGGTATTTCGGGTTCCCCCGGCGGATCTCCACCGTGCGGGACGCGGTGGTGTTCCTCGGGTTCCGCGCAGTGCGCTCGGCAGCCCTCGCCTGCTGCCTCGCCCAGGCGCAAGCCCGGCCGCCGGATGACGTCCTGGACCGACGCGCCGTGTGGCGCTTCTCCGTGATCGTCGGCCTGCTGGCGGAGGTCCTCGCGCGTGCGGAGGGTGCCTATACCGACACCGCGTTCATCGGTGGGGTGTTGCATGGCGTCGGCCGCCTTGCCCTGGCCGAGCGGCGCCCCGACGACTTCGCACGCGCCCTCGCTGCTGCCCAGCGCGATGGCGTCCCGCTGGTGGAGCAGCAGCTGCGACTGCTTGGGTACACCGACGCCAGTCTCGCACGGACGATCGTGCGGGCATGGGGCTTCCCGACCGCCCTCTGCGATGCGGCAGCGGCCGCCGACACCGAACGCCCTGACCGCGCCTCCCTCGCAGCGCTCGTGCGCGAGGCTCGTGCCTATGCACTGGCGCGAGGTGAGAGCGATGGCGCGGATGCGCGTCTTGAGGCGCCAGCCCCCCTCTGGGCCACGCCTCGTGTGGGCTCGGCGCTGGAGCAGGCTGGCGGTTGGCGCGGAGTGCTTGACCGCGCCGCGCTCTTTCTGGACCACGTGGCTGTCGCGTAGGGACCTCCTCGACGGACGCCCCTCTCACGGGTCACTGGAACGGAGCTTCGATGGAGTCGCCGCCGATTCAGCGCCGCTTCTTCGCTGACCCGTTCGGCACGGCCTACGCCGTGGAGGTGGCCATTGCGCGGGTGTGGGACGAGAACTTCGCAATCCCGCCGGCCGTCGGGGTGGCGGATGCCCGCGTGGTGATCTGTCCCGAGCCCGCCCCACCGGGCCTCCCCGGCTGGCTCGTTGCGCTCGCGGACGACCCTGACGCCGTTGAGGAGGACGAGGTGGCCTCGCTGGCCGCGCGCGCGTGGCTCCGCTCCCCGTACCACCGAGCCCCGGGCGCGCTGGCTTCGGACTACGTCGTGGCCGGCTTCCAGGCGTTCTGCCCGCCCCACCCGCCGTGTCCGCCCGGCCCGCAGGCCCGCGAGATGCTGACGGCGTTTGCGCGACGCCGGGGTGGCCAGTTCGCGCCGCTGGGCGAGGAGGGCCGTGACGGCTTCGACCGCTGGTTGCGCATCGCGTGGCGGTCGCCCGAACACTTCGCCCGCGCGGTGCTCGCGGAGCGGATGGCCGAGGCCGGCGAAGAGGACGCCCTTGCGCTCATCGCTTTCGTAGAGGAGGCGGATGTGTGGCCCGAGGGGGACACCGTGGCGCTCGCAGAGGCACGTCGCGCCGTCCTCGAGCGGCTCACGCCGTTGCGCTACTTCGCCGACCCGACGGGCTGGGAAGAGGCGCATGCTCGGGCGCTGGACTGGCGGGTGGCGTACGAACGGGCCTACCGGGCACACTTCCGGCGCGTTACCCACCTCGCGACCGAGACACTGTCCGATCTCCTGCCCGCCGCCACGGCCTCCGAGGTACTCCGGTCGTTCAATCGCAACCACCGCAACGGCCGGCCCGTGGGGCGTGAGGCACTAGACCGGCTGGAACGCGCGGTCGCGCAGATCGGTGAAATCCCATCGACACCGGAGGCGGGGCGTGCCCGGACGGCGGGTGTGACCCTGGGCAGGCTCCCGGGCGTCTTTGCTGAGGCGCGGCTGGCTGCGGCCGCCGTAGTCGCCGCCGTGGAGGTCCAGCGACGCCGGACGATGGCCTAGCAGCAACGCGACGGTCTCAAACGAGGCTGAGCGCTGCCAGTTGCCCGGCTGTGGGCTCCGCGCAGCAGAACCATGACTCGGTGAGGCCCGGCACGGCCACACCGGGCTCGGTGCGTGGCGGGTTCGGACGCCCTGCCGCGTTGCATGCGACGCCCCAGGCACGCTCAAACGTCTCAGCCTCCTCCTCGCCCGCCTCCGCTGCGGTTTCTGCCATCGCGGCAAGTGTGGCCTGCAGGGCATCCACGCGAGGGTCCAGGCTGCGCCACGTGTAGGTCAGCAGCAGATCGTCGAATGGCCCGAGCCGGCCTTCGCCCTGAAGCACGTCATTCAGCGGGGAGCCGGGTGGCAGGAGGAGGCGGAGGCCGTACTGGACCGGCTGCACCGCGCGCTGCAGGCGCTGTTCCGCGATGAAGTCGAACATCTCGATCACGTCGTCCAGCGTCGTCCAGGGAGTGAACGCGACCCACGTGGGACGGACGGCAAGCCCTGCCGCACGCGCGAGCTCCACCGCGCGACGCATGTCATCGACCGCGTGTCCCTTGTCGAGCCTCCGCAGGATGGCGCTGCTGCATGACTCGAACGCGCTGGTGACCCAGAGCACGCCGAGTGCCGAGAGCCGGGGCAGCACCGAGGCATGCTCGACCAGGTGCTCCACCTTCACAGTCACGTCGAACGTCAGGCTCGGCCAGCGGCGGTGTGCGGCATCAAGGATGGACAGGCTGTGGGGCACCGCGTTGAGGAAGTCCGGATCGCCGAAGGTGATGTGCGCGGCACCGGCCTCAACCTGCTGGGCGATGTCGGCGAGGACGGTGTCTGGCTGCACCAATCGGAGGGCGCCGCCGTAGACCGGCGTGATGGGGCAGTGCTTGCAAGTGTGCGCACATCCGCGTGTCGCCTCGACGTATCCGGCGAGATGCTCGCCGTCTCCGCGACGAACGCGGGCGTACTCACTGAGCGCGGGGAGGCCTCGACGGTCCGGGACGCGGTACAGCTGCCGCGCGAGCGACGGTATTCCCCCATGGCCCCGGATCGCGGCGGTGCGACGCCTCGCGGTCTGGTCAGCGGCCTCGACCAGTCCGGCCTCGTACTCGCCGCCAATCACCTCGATGTTGCGCCGGGCGAGTTGCTCGGCGAGCGGCGAGGCGTAGAGCCCGTAGCAGATGATCCGGACGGCGAGGCGGGCCTCCCGGATCGCCTCGGCGACCTGTAGGCCGATGCGCGCGGCGGTGTGCATCGGCACCGAGATGGCGACGAGGTCGACGTCTCTGATGGCGGCGGCGCTGAGCGGCTCGACGGCGACATCCAGTGTGCGCACGTCGTGGCCGCCAGCGCGCAGGGCAGCAGCGGCCGCTGCAAGACCCAGGGGCTGGTGGCCGAGTTCGTACGTCGAGATCAGGAGGACGCGCGCGCCGCCCTCGGGTGCGGGCACGTGGGCACGCCCCGGCAGGACGCCGAAGACGAGTGGCTGCGGGGTCGGTGCGTCCATCGGTGCCTTCTGACGTTTCTCCGAACAATGTTACGTGACCATCGCCGCAGGAATCGGTGAAGGCTACTATCCGGCCATTGCGCAGATTCGTCGCCGCCACGACGAATGCGCCGCTGGAGGGGAGCGCGCCATGCGCCGCATCGCGGGGCATCTCGCCCCATTCCTCGTGATCGCTTCCCTGAGCGCGCTGCTCGTCTCATGCAGTGTGAAACAGGACCGGTCGCCTGCTCCGCCACCGGCAGCGGGGGCGGACCGAGCGGTGCCCTCCGAGCCCCAAATCCTTGCCGTGAACCTGGATAGCGAGCCTCAGACGCTCGATCCTCAGGCGGCCCAGGATGCCAACTCGACCGCGATCCTGCGCCAGATCTACGCGGGCCTGCTGCGGTTCGGACCAGACCTCGCCCCGCAGCCCGACCTCGCACGCGAGATCCCAACGCTGCAGAACGGCGGCATCTCCGCGGACGGACTCACCTACACCTTTCGGCTCCGGGAGAACCTGAAGTGGAGCGACGGCACGCCATTGAAGGCGCAGGCGTTCGTCGATGCCGCAAAGCGCCTGTTCGAGCCGGGGAAGGAGAGTCGCTATGCGGACTTCTACCTCGTGATGGACGCTGGAGGCGCGGAGAAGGAGCTGCAGGCAGCCCAGGCGTCCGGCAAGAAGGGTGACGAGCTGCGCGAAGCGAAGAAGCGAGTGCAGGATGGGCTGAAGGTGACAGCACCGGACGACCGCACGGTGGTGATCCGGCTGGCCCGCCGCAGTCCCGTGTTCCTCCAGCTGGCGGCACTCTGGCCCCTCTATCCGGTGCGCTCAGATCTGGTGGCCAAGCACGGCGATCGCTGGACCGAGGCGGGGAACCTGGTGTCCAGCGGCCCCTTCATGCTCACCAAGTGGTCGCACAACGAACGGATCGAGCTCGGGCGGAACCCGCACTACCACGGTGCGCCCGCTGCCCTCGATGTAGTGCGGGTCGACTTCATCAAGGACCCGGCGATCGCTTTCGCGGCTTACGAGAAGGGCGAACTGGACGTGGTGACCCTGGGGCCAGCCCAGATCGTGCAGGTGCGCCAGAAGAAGGAGCTGCATCCCGAGTTCAAGGCGTATGCCCAACTCAGCACTACGGGCATCACGTTCAATGTGGCCAATGGTGCGCTTGCCAACGTCCGGGTCCGCCAGGCACTCGCCGGCGGGTTCGATCGCGATGAGTATGCGCAGATCGTGCGGGAGGGCGCCGTCCTGCCTGCCTACGGCTGGTTGCCACCGGGTATCCCGGGATACGACGCGCAGGCCGGTTCGCAGTATCGAGGTGCTTTCGAGCGCTCGAAGGCGCTTCTGAAGGAGGCCGGGTTCGATGGTGGACGCGGCGTCAACGTGGAAATCCTCATCGCGAACACCGCGACCTCGAAGCTGACGGCCGAGTGGCTGCAGCAGCAGTGGCAGAAACACCTCGGCGTGACCGTGACGGTCCGAGCGCTGGAGCCGGCGACCTACGTGGCGGAGCGCGTCAAGGGGAATTTCTCGGTTGTCCTCGGCGGCTGGGCAGCGGACTACCCGGACCCCCAGAACTGGTGGCCCCCATTCCGCACGGGCGCGGGCCTCAACGCTGGGAGATACTCCAGCACCGAGTTCGACCGTCTGATGGACCAGGCAGATGCTGAGCTCGACGCCGCGAAGCGACTCGAGATTTACGGACGCGCCCAGCAGGTCTTCTTCACAGACATGCCCTTCGCGCCGCTGTTCCACGGCAGCCGTAGCGTGCTGGTGAAGCCATACGTGCAGGGCGCCGTGACGACGACCATGGAGGGCGCTATCCCGATCGGGAACTTCCTCGACCGAGTGATGATCAGCGGGAAGCAGCGCTAGCCTCCACCCGCAGCAAGGCGACGCGATGCTCCCCTACGTCCTGAGGCGGCTCCTCGCGTCGGCCGTCACGTTGCTCGGGATCGTCACCGTCACGTTCGCGCTGATGCATGCGGTCCCCGGGGGCCCCTTCGAGGCGCTGGCGGGTGACACGGCCACGCGGAGCGTGGTGGCGGCCCAGGAGGCGGCCTACGGCCTCGACCGTCCGCTCGCCGAGCAGTTCGTCCGCACCACCGGGAACCTGATGCGCGGTGACCTCGGCATCTCGTTCGCCCAGCGCGGACAGCCGGTCTCCGAGTTGCTCGCGCCGCGCATCCGCGTCTCCGCCGTCCTCGGTGTCGCTGCCTTTGTCCTGGTGATTGGCGCGGGCGTGCCTGCGGGGGTGTTCACGGCGACGCGTCGAGGGACGCCATGGGACGCCGCGGGGCTGGCGGCGAGCACCGCGCTGGCGGCGCTGCCTTCCTTCGTCCTCTCGTTCGTCTTGCTCCTCGTGTTCTCGATCTGGTTGGGTTGGACCGACGTGAGGCCTGGGAGCGGTTTCGGCACCAACCTGATGAGCCTGCGAGACGGGATCCTACCGGCGGTCGCCCTCGCGGCGCCGTCGCTGGCCCTGCTCGCTCGAATGACACGGGCCTCGCTCGCAGAGGCGCTCGGGGCCGAGTACGTACGGACGGCCCGAGCGAAGGGGCTCCATGAACGTGCGGTGATCTGGCATCACGCTCTGCGGAATGCCCTGGTCCCGGTGCTCACGCTCTCCGGGCCGCTGCTGGCGAACCTCGTGGTCGGATCGATCATCGTGGAGTCGATCTTCGGTCTGCCGGGAGTGGGCACGCTCTTTGTCACCTCGATCGGCCACCGAGACTACGGCGTGATCATGGGTGTGACGGTGTTCTATGCCGCGCTGGTCATCACGCTGAACCTCGTGGTGGACCTGCTGTATCCAGTACTCGATCCGCGGATGCGTGCCCGGTGATATGGCGAGGGTTCCGGCGCAGCCCGGCATTGACATCGGCGCTGGCGGTGATCGTCGTGCTGGCGCTGGTTGCCGCCGCAGCCGAGATCGTCGCCCCGTACGACACGTCGAGGCAGTTCCTGCATGCCCCAGATGCCCTGACTACGGTGGCTGACCCGCTGGCCCCACGCGAGACGGGCAAGTTCGAGGCTCCGAGTCGCGCGCATGTCTTCGGCACTGATCACCTGGCGAGAGACATCTTCAGCCGGACCGTGTCCGGCCTGCGTATCTCATTGGCTGCCGCGGCAGTGGCCGTGCTGGTCGTGAGTGTGATTGGGATTGGAGTGGGCACGCTGGCCGTCGCGGGGCCCCGCTGGCTCGACGGCGTGCTCATGCGCGCGACTGACCTCGCCTTCGCGTTCCCCGATCTGCTGCTGGTGATCCTCCTCAGCGCGGCCCTCGATGGCGCCCTACGCGGGCGGAGCGTGCCCTCCCACGCCTCACTCCTTCTGCTGTTTCTCGCGATCTCAATCACCGCCTGGCCCACGATGGCGCGCCTGGTACGGGGCCAACTGCTGTCGATCCGCGCCACTGAGTACAGCGCCGCGGCGATCGCCCTCGGAGTGACTCCCGCGCGACTCGCCCTGCGGCACTGGCTGCCGAATGCGCTGGGGCCCATTGTGGTGGAGGCAACGTTCCTGGTGCCTCGTGTGGTCTTCGCCGAGGCTGCGCTCTCGTTCATTGGCATCGGCGCCGCCCCGCCGACACCAAGCCTGGGCATCCTGATCGCAGAGCACTTCGAGTTCGCACGGGTGCAATGGACTGGCCTCGCGTTTCCCACCGGAGTCCTGGCCATCCTCTTCCTGGCGTTCCAGGTGGTCGGTGACCGGCTACGGGACGCCCTCGACCCTCGCAGCGGGCGATGGTCACGTGGGTCTTAGCGGCCCCTCGGTTACGATTCCGCGTGGAGGTGGCGTATGCGATTCCTCGTGGCATGGGATGCGTCAGACGGCGCGCGGGCGGCCTTGCGGCAGGCGCAGGCCATGGCAGGCGCCTCCGACCAGGTGGACCTGTTGCAGGTGCTGAACCCTCTCACCGACGCGGCGGACGTGCAGGCGCCGACCACACGCCAGGCGATGGTCACGGTCACTGAGCGCGCGGAGGCGGCTATGGCCGCTGCAGCGGCTCCTGGCATGGGTCAGGCCGTCATCAGTCTGGAGCGCAACGAGGACGTGGCGGGCCGCCTGCTCAAGGAGGCCGAGAGCCGCAGCGCGGACGTCATCGTGATCGCGAGCAAGCGCGCGACGGGCATCCGAGGCGTGCTCGGGTCAGTGGCACAGCAAGTCCTGAAGGACTCTCGGATCCCCGTCCTGGTCGTCCGCGCGTAAGCGCAGAACCTTGCCCCTAGGGGACGTGGACCGCGTGCAGGTCAGCGTCCTCGGGATGCTCATACCCGGGATCTCTTGCCGTCTTGCGCGCGCTGCGGAAGAGATGCCTGATCTCGTCGCGCTCCTTCACCAAGATGTACACCGCAATCACGATGTAGATAGTCCCCGCCACCCGGCGGACGTCCGACGCCGTGAGGACCGTCTCCCCAAGGATCGTGAACGGCAGCGGGATATGTGCTGCCGAGAGCACGAACTGCACGGTGAAGAGCACCAGCAGCATGAGCGCTTCGCGTCTCGCGAGGCTGAGGCTCACGAGGACCGAGACGGCGAACAGTGATTGTGCGGCCGTCAGGTAGAGTTCCTCGATCTCGCGGACGTCCAGGGGGAGCCCCTGCAGTGAGCCGCTGGAGATGGCGTAGGCCACGGGCAGTCCGCCGATGAGCAGCGTCCACTGGTTCACCTTCGAGGACAGCAGCGCGCCCATCGCGACCCCTGCCCGGCCACGCCAGGCCAGGATGCCGGCGACGAGGAACTCGGGCGCCTCTGAGGCGAAGGGCGCCAGCCACTGCACAAGCGTGAACTCGTCGATGCCCAGCTGAGTACCGCTGTGGATGAGGCCTTCCGCGAAGCGCTCTGCGGAGGCGAGGATCGCAATCGCGGCGATGATGAACAGGCCGGCAATGGCTCCCCGACGGGGCCCGCGACGCATCCCGCCAATCAGCCGCGCCGGCCCCACCAGTTCCGGCTCCTCGGAGGGAGCACGCATGATGATGCTGACGTAGGCGATAAAGATCGCTGCGAAGATCGCGGTGTCCACGAGGTTGATCGTGCCCTTGAGCATGAGCGTGAATGAGTACACGGTCGCGATCGCCAGGGCGACCACTTCGATGCTGTAGGCGCGCTCAAGGCGCAGGTCTTTGCCGCGATTCTTCAGCCAGAAGAGGAAGAAGATCAGCGGCCAGGCCACGCCGATCAGTAGGCGGTTGGCGCCGGTCATGTTGGCGACGGCGAACGGGGCGTATGCGGGGTCCTTCCCGGCCTTCCACGCGAATGTCATGTCCACCGCGTACTCCGGCAGGACCGCGATGAGGGCGACGAAGGCCACCGCCAGGCCCTGCGCGATCTCTGTCTCGGAGGCTTCTGCCGTCCATGCGAGAAGGAAAGCCGCCGACACGATGGCGAGTCCGAAGAGTGCGGTGTCCGGGATCGTCCCGAGGTGTGTGCCAGAGACCCGGAGCAGAATGCCCGGGACGGTGCCAGCCAGAGCGAACACGAGCGCAGCGCGCGCTGACAGCACGGTAGATCCCCTCCGACCCGGACTCGATGGTATCGGGTCTGCGGAATCATGCCGCCTTCCGCGCGTGCGCGCATCCGCTGGGCCGAGTGCGGGCACTTGGAGACGCGACTAGACTTTTGTGATGCGTTATTCCCCTGTCACGCTGGGACTCTTCGGTGGAGCCATCGCCGGGTTGGCGTTTGGTGTGTTCCAGACGGTGGGTGAGGGGGGAAATATCGCCTCGGTGCTGCTCATGCCGGTCTTCGGAGCGCTGGTGGGTTCCGTCCTGGGGATGGCCTTCGGTGGGATCTTCGGCGGGCGGGGGTGAACCGCGCCCGCTATCGAAAGCGCTCCGGGTAGAGCAGCCGAGCGATCTCCTCGACCGCTTCCACGATCCGTGGCCCGGGCCGGGTGCCGATGTTCGGGTCGATCGGATAGACCCTTCCCTCCCTGACGGCGGTGATTGCGGCCCAGCCCGGCCTCTTGCGGAGTGTCTCCAGGCTCTGCCCGGCGGTGTTCGCGTTCGCCAGGATGATGACCTCCGGGTCGCGTGCGATGAGGGCTTCTGCGGTCAGTTGCGGGAAGTCCGTCGTGGTGCCGCCCGCGACGTTCGTCGCCTTCAGGAGGGTCAGGATCGCGCCGATGAATGTGCGGTCTCCGGCCGTGAATAGCCGGTCGCTGATCTCGTAGTAGGTGCGCGGGCCCTGACCGGCATCTGCCACCTTCGCCTTCACGGCGTCGATGCGCGCCTCCATGGAGGAAGCGACCGCTTCCGACTCGGCGATGCGGTCTGTGACGCGGCCCAACATCCGGACGTTCGCGATGATCGCCTCGAGGCTGGACGGCTCGGGCATGTAGAACACTGGGAGACCGGCTGCGCGGAAGCGTTCCACCGAGGTGCGCTGGGCACGAGAGAGGATCACGAGGTCCGGGTCCAGTCCCAGGGCGCGCTCCACGTCGGGGCTCGAATAGGCCACGCGCTCGGTCAGTGACTTCGCCGCGGCCGGATAGTCAGAGAACTGGTCCGCGGCCACCACCTGTGCCCCGGCACCAATGGCAAACAGGATCTCGGTGACGCCGGGGGAGTACGAGATGATCCGCTGCGGCGGTGACGGGATGGAGACGGGATGCCCGTCCTGGTCGGTGACGCTGAGGGGGAACCGGGAAGCGCTGGGCGCCGCTGGCGGGGCCGCGACCGGCTGCGGACTGCTGCCGCACGCGACGGCGAAGGCCAGGAGACAGGCGACCACGGGGAGCAGGCCTCTAGCCACACGACACCTCCGGCGCGGGGGGCGAGGGCAGGGCGGGACGCCGGGCGTCACTCACTTGCCGTCGCCTGTCCGCGCAGGTCGACAAGGGATGAGGCGAGGCCGGTGCTCTGGCTTTCCTCGTCGGAGGTTCACAGTTGCGGGACAGCGTCGGACTCGCACCGACTTCCCCGGGCATCGCTTCCGCGATTCTAGGCTCACCGGGTGGCCAGCCGCGAGCCGGTCTCCACCTCTGCGGGGCCCACTCAATTCTGAGCGGTGTCGTTTCCCGAGAAGGCGTACAGGGCGTACCTCGGGTGGCGGCGCAGGACCTCCCGCCAGAGGTTCTGCGGCTCGGTCGCGAAGACATCCGAAGCGCGGCTGCGTACGACGAACCAGGCGTCCTCTCGGATCTCACGGTCGAGTTGGTCGGCGTCCCAACCGGATGACCCGGCAAAGAGGCGGACGTACTCGATGGTGGGAGGGAGGGCTTCCGGCTGGACATGCAGGTTGACCATGCCCACCGGGCCCTGGATCGGCGTCCACCCACGGCCGAGGTCGCGGGCGGCACCGGCGGGCGAAGGGTCGAATCCGAGGGCAAGCGCACTCGTCCGGCGCACCGGGCCGCCATCAAACAGGACGGGCGGCAGCGCGCATCGTTCCGCCCACTCCGGGATGATCTCAACCGCTTCCGTTTCGAGCGGTCGATTCAGGATGACACCAAAGGCCCCCTCCGCGTCATGGCGGCAGAGCAGGACCACCGTCCCCGAGAAATTGGGATCGGTGAGGAGCGGAGTGGCGACGAGCAGACGGCCCTTCAGGGACGGGCGTTCCTTCGGCATTGGGACATCATCGCCCGCGGAGGGCCGGCCATGCCAGCGAGGACTCGCTAACTCCGGGTGAGGATCTCCTCGAACATGGCCAGGAGCGATGCTTGCGTGAATGGCTTCTGGAGGAACCCGGCGGCCCCCCGTTCCCGCGCGACCTCAGCCTCGGCGTATCCGCTGACAAGGACCACCGGCGGCGTCCCCGCCCGGCCATGGAGCGCGGCCAGGATGTCCCAACCATTCGGGCTCGGCATGCTGATGTCCGTCAGCACAATGTCGAAGTGCGCCCCGGACTCGAGGAGCCGGAGCGCCTCGTGGCCGTCTCGCACCTGGATGACTCGGTAGTTGGCCGTCTCCAGGTAGCCGGCAGAGATGGCCCGCACCATGTCCTCGTCGTCGATCACGAGTGCGGTCCGCTGGACATCGGACCGGATGAGCCCTGCTTCCCGCTCGACGCGATCGGGCGCGCCTTCGGCCGTTGCCAGGGGAAGCAGGATCGCAAACGTGGTGCCGGTCCCCACGGCCGTCTCCACCGAGACGATGCCGCCGTGCCGGTCCACGATGCCCGCGACGATGGCGAGGCCGAGACCTGTCCCTGCACCGACTGGTTTCGTGGTGAAGAAGGGGTCGAATACGCGCGCACGGATAGCGTCCGGCATCCCCGGGCCGTTGTCGCTGACTTCCATCCGCACGGCGGGCTCGCCGCGCAGACGGTCCGGGCGGACCGCCACATCGATGCTCGGGCAGTAGCCGGCCCCCTCGGTGAGCGCCCGCTCCAGGACCGCATCCCGCGCGTTGACCAGCAGGTTCATGATCACCTGCTGCAACTGGCCCTCGTCGCCGGCCAGGCTCCCTTCGACCGGCTCGGTGGTGAGCGTGACGGTGATCTGGCGGTCGATCGTCTCTCGGATGAGATTGGTCGTGTGCTGCACGAGCGCGACTGGGTCAACTGCCTGGAGTTGGGGCGTCGAGCGGCGGGAAAACTGGAGCAGTTCCTGGACCAGGCGCGTGGCACGCTCCGCGGCCTCTTTCGCGATGTCCAGCCAGCGGGGCTCTTCCGGCTCGTTCTGCGCCATCGAGATCCCACCGACCATCGCCGTGAGCAGGTTGTTGAAGTCGTGAGCGACGCCGGCGACCAGCGTGCCCAGCGCTTCCGTCTTCTGCATTCGCGTCAGCTCCTCCTCGGCGCGCTTGCGCTCGGTGAGGTCGATCAGCACGCAGAGGTATCGGTGGCCGCCGCCCGCTAACTGGAGTTCAGTCATCGCGACCTGCGCGGGGAACTCGCTTCCGTCCTGGCGGCGGCAGGTGACCTCGGGCACGTGCAGCCCCGGGGTGGAAGACTCGCGCGCCCTCGCGCTCGCCGCGATCATCGACTGCGGCGTCAGGCCCTCGCCCAGCACCACCACGGACCGGCCGACGAGCTGGTCCGGCTCCCAGCCGAAGGCGTGGGCGGTGCTGTCGTTCGCCATCGCGATGGTGCCGTCCGCCTCCAGCACGAAGATGGGCAGGGGCGCGGTCTGCAGGACCTGGCGGGTCTCCGCCGTCGCGGCATCAATCTGCGCCTGGAGCCGGTCGCGCTCCGTGGTGTCGCGGATGACGGACAGGAGTCCGATCACCTCGTCGCCATCTTTCAACATCGAGGGCTTGGCCTCAGCCGTGATGTAGGTCCCGTCCTTGCGGCGAAGTCGCAGCCGATAGGTTCGTGGCAGGCCCGCGGGTTGTCCCTCGCTGACACGTCGCCACCAGTCCGTTGTGTCGCGCATCGCGTCGGCGTCGAACAGGGCATCCAGCCCAGCCTCCGCCAACTCGGCCCCGGTGTAGCCGATCATGTGCAGGAAGGCCGAGTTGGTCCAGTTGTTGCGGTTGCCGCGCGTTAGCAGCGTGATGCCGTCTCCGACCGAGTCCAGGACCCCGCGGAGTCGTGCTTCGCTCTGGCGGATGCGGGCCTCGGCCTCGATCCGCTCGGTGACGTCCTGGGTCACGCCGATGAGCTCCGTTACGCGTCCGTCCGGTGCCAGGCGCGCCTCCGCAGCGCCGTGCAGCGTACGGACCGCCCCGTCCTGGCGGACGATGCGGTACTCCATCACGGTCGGTTGCCCGGTCTTAAGGATGAGCCGGAACGAGGCTCGCACGGCCGCCACATCATCGGGGTGGACGCGTGCGTAGAACTGGTCGGCGGTAGCCGCCACTTCGAACGGTGCGAAACCCATGATGCGGTACTGTTCGTCCGACCAACGTTGCTCGCCGCTCTCCAAGTCGATCGAGAAGGACCCCACGCCGCTGAGGCGCTGGGCCTGTTCAAGTAGCGACTGCGAGCGTTCGAGTTCGGCCTGGCGTTCCATGTCTTCAGAGATGTCGCGGATGACGCCTCGGTACGCGATGGGCGTCCCCTCAGTGGAGAAGACTGGCACGCCGCGCCGTTCCATCCATACCCATTCACGCGTCACATGGTGCCGGAGCCGGTAGCGGACCGTGTATGGTAGACGCGCTCGAAGGGCGGATCGGACGAGGTCCTCGAGGCGCTGAACGTCGTCGGGGTGACGTTCAGCTGCATCTGGCCCCGGCATGTCTGCGACCGGCAGTCCGATCATCTCGTAGAGTTCGGGCGACCACCATGGCATTGGATCGTGCCGACCGTGGTACCAGAAGGCGGCGCGCGCCATCTTGAGCGCCTCGCGTAGTTCCTCCTCGCGTCGGACCTGTTCGTCCACGTCCTGCCGCGTTCCGCGATATCCGATGTACTCGCCGTCAGCATTGAACTGCGGCACGCCTCGGCTCTCGACCCACGCCCACGAGCCATCCGCTCGCGGCACGCGGTAACGGGCAACGAACGGCTCGTGCGCCTTCATGGCGGCGCGGATCAGCCCACGTGATGGGGCGTCGTCGTCAGGGTGACGTAGGTCCGCCTGTGCGTCAGTCTCTTCCGACGAGGGCGCGTGACCGTGTAATCGGCGGAGATCGTAGGCGTAAGAGACGGCACTGGATTTCGCGTCGTACGTCCAGGTCTCGGCGCGGGCGATCCGGAGGGCCTCGCGCCGGCGGTCATCACTCTCGCGCAGCGATTCCTCCCGCCGTACCTGCTCATCGACGTCCTGGCGGGTCCCGCGGTAGCCGACGTACTGTCCGGCCGAGTCGTACTGAGGTGTCCCGCGCTGCTCGATCCAGGCCCAGCCGCCCTCCGGCCGGGCGAGGCGGTAGCGGACTACGAACGGGCGTCGCTCGCGCATCGCCTGCTCGGCTTCCTGGCGCGATCGCTGCTGATCTTCTGGGTGGCGCAGAGCGACACGGGCGTCGAAGGTCTCGGGGATCGTCTCGTAGCCCAGCAGGGTGTAGAGGTCAGGGGAGTGCCATAGCTTCTTGGTCCGGTAGTCCCAGGACCAGTTCGCAGCCCGCGCGATACGCAGCGCCTCGCGCATGCCCTCGTCGCTCTCGCGCAGCGCCTCTTCTCGACGGACCTGATCGTCTACGTCCTGGCGGGTCCCGCGGTAGCCGGTCAGTTCTCCGTTGGTGTCGAACTGCGGGGCGCCGCGCTCTTCGATCCAGCCCCATGACCCGTCCGGTCTGGCCAGGCGGTAGCGCACAGTGAAGGGCTCCCGGCGTCGGATCGCGTCGTTTTCGAATGCGACGGAGCGCTCGCGGTCGTCGGGGTGCCGTTGGCTGACGCGGTCCTCGAAGTCCTGAGGCATGGAGGTGTACCCGAGGAGTTCGTAGAGGTCCGGAGACTGCCAGACCTGCCTGGTCTTGCGGTCCCATGTCCACACTGCGGCGCGGGCGATGCGGAGCGCCTCGCGCTGATGGTCGTCACTCTCACGCAGTGCGATCTCGCGCTCGATCTGGTCGTGGATGTCCTGCATGATCCCGCGGTAGCCGACCAGGACGTCATCCTCGGAGATCTCGGGGACGACCCGGTTCTCTATCCACCGCCATCCCGTGCCGTCCGCGCGGCGGATGCGGTAGCGGACCGAGAAGGGCTCCCCGGTGCGGCCGTGTTCGCGGAACGCCCGCGTCACATGGGCAAGGTCGTCCGGATGGCGGTTCGCCTCCACCTCGGCGGCTGTGTCCCCGAGGCCCTCGCCGAAGACCTCGAGCGCCTCGGGCGACCAGGACATACGCCCGGTGGCCATGTCGAGGCGCCATGGGGCTGCGCGCGCGATCAGCAGGGCCTCCCGGCGTCGCGTGTTGCTCTCGTGCAGCGCCTCGCGGTTGGCGCGGAGTGCCTCGAGGGCTGCCACCTGGTCCGTGACGTCCTGGATCACGCCCATAAGGACCGTTTGGCCCCCGGCGTCCGGCAGCAGGTCGAAGGTGTGATCCACCCAGCGAGCGGAGCCGTCTGCCCGGATCACGCGGTGGCGGACGGGGCTGCCCGCTTCGCCGTTTCGGACTGCGCGGACGGCGGCGCGGACGTGGTCACGCTCGTTCTCCGGCACCAGTTGGAGCAACGCCGCGAAGTCTCGCAGCGCCTCCTCTCCCACGCCGAGGATCTCCAGCGTCTGTGGGGAGGCGTAGGCCGCTCGGGACTCGAGTGAAAAGTGCCAGTGCCCCATCCGGCCCATGTGCTGGGCGTGTTCCAGCACCCGCTGCTGCGCGCGTTGTTCCCGCTCGAAGTGAACGAGGGACGTGACGTCCTGGTAGACCAGCGTGACGAATTGCGAACGCCCGGCGACAGTGGCTGCCACCCGCCAGGACCGCGGTTCTGGCCGCCCGGGGGTGCGCACCAGCACCGTAGCAGGGCTCGCGCCGGCGAAGGCGTCCTGGACGAGACGCACGAGGCACGCCGCGCTCTCCGGGTCATCGCAGAGTTCCTGCGCTACTGAGGCGTACCGCGCACCCTCCGTCTGCGTAACCCGTGCACCGAGGTTCTCGCGCCAGGCGGCATTCCCGGTCACAACTCGAAGGGCACCGTCGATGATCAGGACCGGACAGGTGAGGGAGTCGACTGTCAGTCGCAGAGTCTCCAGGTTCACACCCGGGATGGCCGCCTCGGTCGGCGGCGGGCCGTTGGAGGCGGGATCAGGCGGCGGCGGTGGGAGCGTGGTCACGGGGGGCTCCGAGGGGTGCCGCACGGACAGCAGATTCGGCTGGCATTATCGCGCTCCACCCTTAGGGGGCGGCCATCAGGAGAAACCCTCGGTCGGAGCGGCGGCGAGTGAAGATCGGGAGAAGACCCCCCGGCTGTCAGGACATCGTCAGTGATCTGTCTCGCTGGAGTCGATCTCGAGCGCCGTAAGGAGGTCTGCCTTGAGCCGTGTGAATGGAGGGGACGTGGTGGCGGCCGCAGTGCGCGGCCGCGGCAGATCCACCCCCACCCGCGTGAGGATCCGCCCGGGCCGCGCCGACATCACGTAGACCGTGTCCGCCAGGGTGATCGCTTCCTCCACGTCGTGCGTGACCAGGAGCACGGTGCGCGCTTCGCTGGCGAGCACGCCCTGGAGCCAGCCATGCATCCGCCTCCGGGTGATGGCGTCGAGCGCCCCGAACGGCTCGTCCAGCAGCAGCGTCTGGCGTGGGGCCAGGAACGTCCTCAGGAGTGCGACTCGCTGTCGCATCCCGCCGGAGAGCTGCGTGGGCCATGCGCCTTCGAAGCCCCCCAGCCCAAACCGCTCAATGAGCGCTGTGGCCCGAGCGCGCGCCTCCGCCTTGGGGACGCCGGCGAGTTCCGCGGCGAGCACCGCGTTGCCGAGGACGCGGCGCCACGGAAGCAGCAGGTCACGTTGCGGCATGTACGCCGTGCTCTCCGCCTGTGCCGTCCCGGCGGTCGGCTGGAGGAGGCCGGCGAGGATGCGGAGCAGCGTGCTCTTACCGCAGCCGGAGGGTCCCAGCAGCGCCGCGAACTCCCCGTGCTCGACACGGAGGTCGACTCCAGCGAGCGCTTCGACCGGCGGCCGGCCCTCGTACGTAAGGGCGACGCCACGCACATCGATTGCGTGCCTGTGCAACGTCGTCCTCACTCCAGGCAGCCTGGTCACTTCCTGGGCAGGAACTCGTTGGTGAAGGCGGCCTCCGCCGAGATGTCTTTCTCGAGCAGGCCGGACTTGCGGAGGAACGCGGCGAAATCAGTCCAGACGCGCGCCTCCTGCGTGCCCCAGGGCTTTCCTCGCTCCGCGTACTTCGCGGAGTGGTAGCGGGCGCTCGCGGCGACGAGGCCCCGGTCCAGTTCCGGAGCCGACTTCAGCAGCAGCGCGGACGCCTGGTCCGCGTTCGCGACGGCGAGGTCATACCCACGCGTGGTCGCCTTCAAGAACTTCCTGACGAGGTCCGGGCGTTCCTTCAGCGTCTTCTCGCTGGCGATCATCACGGGGGTGTACCAGTCAGGCACGCACTGGAGCCATTCCGTGAACTTCACCGATGTCACATCCTTGTGCTCGATCTCCCGCGCTCGGAGCACATCCCAGCCCTCGAAGACCCAGACGAAGTCGAAGCGCTTCTGCTCCATGCCGGGCAGATAGTCGATGTTGCCCACCTCGACGTGCTTGACCTTCGTGGGGTCACCGCCGTCGCAGGCGACCAGCGTATTCAGCAGTTCGCGCTCCAGTGGGCCCCCGTAGCCTCCGTACGTCTTGCCCTCGAAGTCCTTGGGGCGCCGGATGCCGGTGGAGGCCAGCGCGAAGAAGGACGAGTCGTTATGGGGCAGGAGCGTGGCGATCGAGACGACCGGGACGCCCGCGGCCCGTGCCGGAAGGAGTGACTCGGCCTGCGAGATGCCGAAGTCGGCACCACCGGAACCGACGACCTGATCCGCTCCGGCTGACGCCGGCTCCACGATCCGGAGGTCGATCCCTTCTTCTCGATACCAGCCGTTCTGGAGGGCCGCGTAGATCCCGGCGTGATGATTGTTCGGTGTCCAGTTGAGCATGAGCGTGACGGGGACGAGGTCGCCCGGTGTCTCCTTCTTCACGCTCCCGCAACCGGCCGCCGTGACGGCCACCAACGTCGCGAGGGCCAACGCAGTCATCCCCGCCCATTGCCTCGGTGTCATCTTCGGGCCTCCTCCTGCGTGCCCCCGCGGGCGACATGCTGCCAGGGCATCGCCAGCCTCGCCGCCAGGTGGACGGCAGCGAAGGAGGCGATGCTGAGCGCGGCGACGAGCGCCACCGCGACAAACACACGATCGATCCGAAATGCGGTCTGCGACCGGGTGATGAACAGTCCCAGCCCGCTGCTGGCACCTACCCACTCGGCGATCACGGCGCCAAGGACGGCGTACGCCGCGCTGATCTGCAGTCCGGCGAAGAACGACGGCAGCGCGGACGGGACCAGGATCTGGCGCAGGACCTGCCCACGGCCCGCGCCGAACGAACGCGCCAGGTCGACGAGGTCTCGGTCCGCTCGGAGCAGGCCGTCCGTGGTGGCTACCACGATCGGGAAGAAGCCCATCAGGGTCACGACGAGGACCTTGGGGAGCATCCCGAAGCCGAACCACACCACGAGGAGTGGCGCCAGCACCACGAGCGGGATGTTCTGGGAGATCACCAGCAGTGGGTAGGCAGCGCGGCGCAGTGGCGTGGACCACGCGAGCAGGGCGGCGCACGCGGCACCGAGCACCGCCGCGAGCGCCAGGCCCAGAGCCGCCTCAGAGGCCGTGGTGCTCAGGTGCCCGGGGAGTACCCCGCTCACCTCACCGGAGGCGCGCACGATGCGGCTGGGCGCGGGCACGAGGTACGGCGCGACATCCAGGATGCGCACGGCCGCCTCCCATGCTCCGAGCAGAGCGATCAGGAGGAGGGCTGCGGGCGCATAGTCGCGCAGCAACCCAGGCCAGCGTGACGCTGCGGTGCCCACGGCGCTAACGGAACTTCGCCGTCAGCGAGGACATCGTGGGTGGATCCTCAGCACGGCTCTGCTGGAACTTTGCCACGGTGACGACGTTCTCGGCCCCGGAGGTCAGGGTCGCCTCGTGGATGCGTCGCGCGAGATCCCAGATGGCGGCCGGATCGCCCTCGACGGTGGTGCCGAGCGCGTGGACTTCGTACGTCAGTCCGGACGCCTGGATCACGGCGATGGCCGCCTCCACGTGGGCGTAGCGGCTCTCAGGTGTCCCGACCGGGCGTGGCAAGACTTCGATGTCGAGGATCACGGCGTCCCCCCTCTCGCGCGAGCGGCAGGCCGCACTGGGCTGCCCCGGCACGCAGGCGGGTGGGGGTGTGGCGACGTCCGATGGGGTGCGTGAGCCTGGTGGGCTCCGTCATCGTTCGTTCCGCTTCCCTACGCTCGCATAACCGAGGTCAGGTTCCAGGGGTGGTCCTTGCGGATCTCAGCCTTGCGGCCCCCCCAGCGGCTCACCGTGTGGTGAATTCGTCCGAACCTACCACGCCGCGCGCCCGCTCCTCAAATGGCGCAGGTGCGCGGCGTGGCGTGCAGGCGCGCGGACTACGCCGTAGCCGGCGCGTCCAGGTACTTCTTCGGGTTCCCGATGAAGCGGTTGCGGCAGCCCATGTCGTCGAACACGAGCCACTTGCCCTCGTGGTTCCACTTCATCTCTTTGCCGTCCGCGATTTCCTTGCTGCACACGAGGCAAACTTTGTCGGCCATAGATCGAGTCCTCCATGCTGGTTGGGGGCCCGTCGGTCCCCCGGCGCGTCACGTATGTTATGCCCGCTGGCAACCCGTCCCAGTGAGACCATGACTCGGGATGGCCACGTGCCAGCCAGCGATTTCAGGCGAGGCACGAGGGGGCCAATGCGTCACGCCGTGCAGGCCAAGTCCCGGGGCTACCGGCCGCCGTGTTGAGCCGTCTGCGGGGCTTCCGGCGTGCTGGCCTGTTGGTCGCGGCCCTGGCCGTCGTCGTGGCCATCGTGTTGCTGGTGCGGGGCGACCTGGGCGAGTCGCGCCGCCTGCTCAGCGAGTCAGACTGGTCGCGCCTGCCACCCGCAGCGCTCCTGACCGCGCTGTCCTACGCTGCTGCCAGCGCGGCGCTCGTCTTGCTTGGCCCGCCGATGGGCGTGGTGGCTCCCGCGCGTTCGATGTTCCGCATCGCTGTCCTCTCGATCGCGGTGAACAATGTGATCTCGTTTGGCGGCGTGGCCGGTTACACGCTTCGCGCTGCGCTTTCGCGGCCGCACGGGGTCACCGCCGGGCGCTCGCTGGCTGTCTCACTGACGCATGCATACCTCAACAACCTCGTGATGTTCGTCTTGCTGGCCGGCGTCCTCCTCCGCCTGGGGACCGACCCGGAATTGGTCGCGTCGTGGCGGCGCACCATCGCGGTCGCCGGAGCGCTCGCTGCCGCGTTCGTCGTGCTGTCGACGGCCACGCTGTTTAGCAGCCGGGTGCGCCGGGCAGTCGTGGGGGCGATCGGCCGCGTGGCGCTGCGCCTGGCGCCCCGTCATGGGCCTGTCGTCGCTCGAGGACTCGAGGAACTTGACGAAGCGCTCGGCCAGGCGGGCGCCGCGTTCCGACGCCGGCCGCTGGACATGGGCCTTCCTGTGGCGCTGCTGGGCCTCCACTGGGCAGCCGTCGCCAGTACGTTCTGGGCGTGCATCCACGCCTTCCACGAGGTGGGCGGTTGGTCAGTGCTCAGCGGATTCGCGGTGGGGACTGTGGCCGGCTTCGCCTCGCTCCTGCCGGGCGGCGTGGGGGTGCAGGACGGCTCTCAGGCTGCGGTGCTGGCGCTGCGTCGGGTGCCGCTGGAGGCGGCGGTGCTCGGGACGCTGCTCTTTCGCCTCGTCTATTACGTCGCGCCGTTCCTGCTCACGTTGCCGCTCTACGCGTCAACGCTGAGGGGGCAGCGAGAGCAGAGTGCCGGCTAGGGCGTGGACGGCGGGGATGGGCTGGAAGGATGGGCTGCGGTCGGCTCCGGCCAATGATGCGCGGTGAAGGCCCAGTTCGAGAGCGCCCAGCCGTCTGCCGCCCGGTTCGAATCGTTGAGCAAGACGACGAAGATTCGGTGGCCGTCCCTGATGCGAGACATCACGAACGTGTTGCCTGACCCACGTGTGTAGCCGGTCTTCAGACCATCCACTCCCGGATAGCCATACAGCGGGTTGAGGGTGCCGAAGGTGATCGCCCGGTCGCCGCGGGCGGTGTAGCGAGCCTTCCCCACCACGTCGCGGAGTTCCGGAAAGGACATGTAGTAGCGCGAGAGGATCGCGAGGTCGTACGCGGAGGTGTAGTGGTTGATCCCGCCCAGCCCATGTGGGTTCGCCCAGTTGGTGTTGGTCAGGCCAAGTCGACGGGAGAGGGCATTCATCGCCTCGACGAAGGCTGCGTCGGATCCGGTAAGCGCCCGTCCGATCGCCAGCCCGGCATCGTTCCCGGACGGCAACATCAGTCCATGCACGAGGTCGCCGAGGGTGAACCGGTCGCCCGGGACGAGACCCATGACGGTGCTGCCGCGCATCGTGCGGCTGTCGACATCGATGGTGAATGTCTCATCCCAGCGGCCGCTCTCAGCAGCCAGGATCGCCGTCGCGATCTTGGTCAGGCTGGCGGGCGACAGTTGGCGATGCGCGTCTTTCTCGTAGAGCACGGCTCCGGATGCCTCGTCCATCACGACCGCGGCGAGGGCGGTGTTGGAGGGTGGCGAAGGCGCCCCTGCGGTCGCCATTGGGCCACCAGCCCAGAACTCCGGGAGCGGGCGCCCGGGAGGGGCCGCCGAGACCAGCGAGGGGGCTGCCGCGGGATCGTCCGAGGGGACCGCCACGCCGCTCGTGGTGAGACTCGCCTCTTCGGCTGGCGCGGCGGTCACACGGACCTCGGCGCCGAGGTCCGTGCCACAGCCGAGCACGAACGCGCCGGCGAGGACCGCGAGTGTCACGGCCGCGATCAGGCGCCGCGATGACCGAGGTGAGGTGTGCAAGGTGCCCGCCAGCGTGAGCCCACAGAATGGCACGAGGATAAACAATCCATCTCAGTGCTGCGCACGCCAATCACATATTCAGATAGAGATCCGGGCGCCTCCGATGCCGTTCACCTATGCTCCCGGGACTCGGACGCTTCGGCGGAACACGGCGGCCCGGGTGGAGGCGGATGTCCCATCGTGGCCTGTGGCCCCTGGTGGCGGCAGGGTTGGTGCTGATCGCCTGCAGCGGCGGTCCAGCGCCCGGCCCGCTTGCGTCGAATGCGGGCGCGCCCCAGTCCGCCCCGGCGACTCCGCAGCCGTCAGTCGAGGCCGCACCCACCGTAGTTGCGCAAGCGGTGGCCGTGGTTGGGACACCGCCCACCCCCAACACCAGCGGTTCCGTCCTCGCCGCGCCGGTCGATCTCTCGCGCCTCATCCTGCCCGCGGGGAACGGGCTCCTGGTGGTGATCGACCCCGGGCACGGCGGTGACGAAGTGGGCGCCGCGGCGAATGGAATCGTGGAGAAGGACTCAAACCTCGAGATGGCGCGCCGCGTGGAGCGCCTGCTCATGGAGGCGGGATATCGGGTGCTCCTGACCCGAGTGGACTCCGGTCGAGCGATCGGCGGAGTCGACGGTCCAGGACTCCCGCAGGGCTTTAGTGCCCAGCGCCGGGACCTTCAGGCGCGCATTGACCTCGCCAACGCCTCGGGCGCGGCCCTCTTCGTGTCCATCCACTCGAATGGCCTGAACGACTCGTCGGCCAACGGGATCGAGACCTACTACAACTCCCAGCGTCCATTCTCGGCAGAGAACCGCCGGCTGGCACAGGCGATCCAGTCCAGCGTGATGGCCGAGGTAGGGCGAGCGGGCTACCGCGTGCGCGACCGGGGTGCGCTGGACGACTCCTGTCTGCGAGCCTTCCAGGGCCAGTGCTTTCCACTATTCGTGCTTGGCCCGCCTCGCGTGACCACGCGTGATGAGGCCCTGCGCCGAGGCGGGGACCCTGTCACGCTTGGCTTCGCGCCGGGGCAGGAAGCCATCGCAAGCCGCGCCACGCAGATGCCCGGCGTGCTGGTGGAACTGCTCTTCACCAGCAACCCGGATGATGCGCGCCTCCTGTCGGACGACACGGCCCGCGAGGTCTTGGCGCGCGGTGTTGTCCTTGGCATTTCGGCCTACCTCAGCAGCCGGGGCGTGCCCTGATGCCGCTTCAGTCATGGCTCCTCGTCGCCATCGGAATCATGTGCGCCGGGTGTTCGGGATCCTCCATCGCTCCCAACGCGGTCGAAGAACGCCCTACGCCGCCTCCGACGGCGTACCAGGGGCTGTTGCCCGCGGCTGCGGCTGCCGCCATCCCAGCGGTGGGGACCTCGGGCGGAGACCAGGAGGAAGCACGGGCCGCCAGTCGGATGATCGCTGAGACCGTCGCGCCCGCGGGGCGGCCGGGGCCTGTGCGTGTTCGGCCCACCAGCGGCCGTGCCCGGATGGTCGCGAGCGTTGCGACCGAGGCCCGTCGAGTCGCCCTGACCTTCGATGCCGGTGCGGACCGCGGTTACGCGGAGTCGATCCTGGACACGCTGAAGACGGAGGGCGTCCGAGCCTCCTTCGGCATGACCGGGCAGTGGGCGGAGGCGAACCCGGACTTGCTTCGTCGGATGGTGGACGAAGGGCATCACCTGATCAATCACACACAGACGCACGATTCGTTTACCGGCCATTCCACCGGACGAGGCCCAAAGTCTTTCGAGGCTCGTATCCGCGAACTCGAACTCACGGAGCAGGCGGTGCGCCGGATCGCAAATGCCACGACCAAGCCGTATTTCCGCCCTCCATACGGCGACCTCGACGCCTCGGTCGTGGACGACGTCGGCTCGCAGGGCTACGAGATCGTGGCGATGTGGACGGTGGATTCGCTCGGCTGGAACGGCCTTTCCCGCGCAGACATCGAGGCCCGGTGTCTTCGGCTGGCCGCGCCCGGGGCTGTCTACATCTTTCACGTTGGCTCAGCGGCCCAGGACGGGCCGGCCCTTCCCGCGGTGATCCGCGGGTTGCGACGTGCGGGATTCGAGATGGGCACGCTGGACTGGCTGCTTCACCCGTAGCCCGCGACCAGCGCGGTACGCTGGATGCATGCCTCGTCCAGTCCTGCACGGCCTCCTGTGCATCGCCATTCTTGGGGTTGCCTCGGCGTGCGCAGTGAGATCCGCGCCCGAGCCTGCGCCCCAGGCAGAACCGGGCGCGACCGCGATTGCGACCGCCGTCGCGACCCTGGCAGCACCTGAGGCGACCCACCATGACCTGGCGTACGCCGATGGGGGTCGCACGCTGGACCTTTACTTGCCGCGGGGGAGCGGTGCGCCGGTGGCCGTGTGGCTGCACGGTGGATCCTGGATCGCCGGCGACAAGCGGCCGCTGCCCCGTCTGCTCCTCGACCTTCGGGATCGCGGGTTCGCCGTCGCAGCGGTGAACTACCGCCTCACCGGGCTGAATTCCCATCCGGCACAACTGCACGACGTGAAGGGGGCCGTCCGCTGGCTTCGCGCCAACGCCGAGGCGTATCGACTCGACCCCGGGCGGGTCTACCTGGTGGGATTCTCGGCCGGCGCGCACCTCGCTTCGCTCGCAGCGCTGACCGCGGGAGACGCCAGCCTTGAGGGAGATGTTGGCGGGAACGCGGGGATATCGAGCGCCGTCAGTGGCGTGGTTGCGATCGCCGGGCCTAGCGACTTGCCTCGGATGGCGGGGGAATGTGCTGCATGTGAGGTATCGGCGGAATTTCAGGCGCTCGGGTGCGCCTTCCTCCTCTGCGGCGGCCGAGGACGCGCGGCTAGTCCTCTGACATATGTGCATAGCGGGGCGCCGCCCTTCCTGTTGCTGCATGGGGACGCGGACCGCGTGGTCCCCGCTGAACAGGCGCGGCTTCTCGACACCGCGCTGCGCGCATCAGGCGTGCCATCAAGCCTCTTGCTCACCGCAGGAGGCGGCCACGGGACTCCCGACGGCCGAGCGGAGGAGGCAGCGCGACGATTCCTGTTGGGCCTGGCGGGCATCGAAGGCTGACCCTACACGCCGCCTACACCTCGGCGTATGCCACGAGCGCTCGCATGGGACTTCGGTGCGGCGAGCGCCCGCCTGCTTCTGCAAGCCGTTCCGTCAGGTGCTCGATGACCGCTTCGTGCGAGAGCGAGGCGCGGGTGGCAACCTCGATGCCGATTGGGGTCCCGAGGACGAGCCCGGCAGCGAGGCGGCTCGCGCTCTCACACGCCGCTACCTCATCGACGATGTCGATGCGCACGCGAGAGAACCCGGCATTCGTGAGCAGCGCGGTCATCGCGCCGGGATCCGCGTAGGAGAAGGGCTGGTGGAAGAAGCGGGGAGGGTCGGCTGGGAAGAGTTCCGCCAGCGCCTGGTTCGTCACGTGTCCAAACGGGTTGTGTTCCTGGCTGTCCCACGTCGTGAGCGCGAGCGTCCCACCAGGCCGCAGTACCCGCCGCGCCTCTTCCATCGCGAGTTGCTTGTCCGGAAAGAACATCACGCCGAACTGGCACACGGCGATGTCGAATGCTTGCGAGTGGAAGGGGAGCGCCTGGGCATCCGCTGGTTGCCACGCCAGGCGATGGTCGATGCCGATTCGGGCCCGTGCCACCTCGATCATGTCTTGGTTGATGTCGGTCGAGGTCAGCGCACCGTCGCTGGGGAGGTGGGCGAGGAGGGCCTCTGTGACGACGCCGGTGCCGGCGGCGATCTCCAGGACTCGCACGCCCGGTGGGAAGACCAGGTGGCGGGCAACATGCCGCGCGAAGGGCTCGAAGATCGCTGGACAGAGGTCGCGGTCGTACGCAATCGGCGCGCGCCGGCTCAGTTCCGCTTCCGGCCCGACCATACAGGGCTCCTCTCGTCGCGCCATCCTACCGATCCTCGCCCGGCGGTGGCCGCACGGAACCGCCCGCGCTTGAGGGGAGCGCGGGCGGTCGGATGGGACAGCGGGTGAGATCAGAGGGTGCGGACGGACTTCGCGAAGAGGCCGAAGAGGACCGCGAGCATGATCACGGAGCCGCCCATCACAAACAGCGCAGTCTCCGCGTTGGTGAACTCCGCGATCACCCCGCCGAAGAGGCTACCGAGGGGCAGCAGGCCCTGGTTCAGCATGAAGAGGCCCATCACCCGGCCTCTGTACTCGTCCGGTGTCGTCAGCTGCATGACCGTCTGGTTTGTCGTCATGAACACCATTTGTGCCGCTCCCACGACGACGAGCAGCACCAACGCCAGTGGGTAGTTCTTGAACACGGAGACCGAGCCCGCAAACGCGATGAGCGTCACTCCGAAGGCGAAGACGGCCCCCAGCAGCAGGTATCCCTTTCGCCGGACATCGCTCATCGAGGCGAGGAAGAGCGTTGCCGCGACGGCGCCGATACCGGGTGCGGACATCATCATCCCGAACCCGCCCGGCCCCTTGTCCAGGTTGTCACGCGCAACGACCGGTAGCAGCGAGACGTAGGGAAGCGCGATTACCACCGGTACCAGCGCCAGTGTCATCTGCGTCCGCAGGGTGGGGTGGTGCCAGACGTAGCGGGCGCCCTCGGCCACGCCACCCCGCATCGAACGGTTCGTGGCGGACTGCATCTTCGGCAGGGCGAGTTGCATGATCGTCACTGAGACGCCGAGGTACATGGCGGCCTGGATGAAGAAGTTCTCGCCGGGGCCGATCTTCGCGATCATGACGCCGGCTATCGTCGGGCCCACGATGCGCGTGACGTTGAATGCCGCGGAGTTCAGGGCCATCGCGTTCATCATGTCTTCGCGCGGCACCAGGTTTGGCACGATGGACTGCCTGACTGGCATGTTGAACGCCCAGCCGACGCCGGACAGAAGGGTGAACACGAAGATGTGCCACACTTCGATGAGGCCGGTGACGATTAGCGTGGCGAAGATCACCGAGATCGCGACCATGAAGGCCTGAGTGGTCAGCATCAGCCGCTTCTTGTCGAACCGGTCAGCGGCCACACCGCCGACGGGGCCCAGGAACAGCAGCGGGAGTGACCTGGCACCGTTGACGGCGCCGAGGAGAGCCGCCGATCCCGTCAGGTCGTATGTCAGCCAGCCGAGCGCCGCCTGCTGGATCCACTGGCCAGAGGAGGAGAAGAGCGTCCCGATCCAGAGCAGGCGGTAGTTGCGATGCCGGAGCGATCGGAACGTGTTGAAGCGGCCGGCAATCGGCTTCACACCGTCGGTGATCGGCGCACCGACGGGAGCATCCGTGCCTCGTACATCCGTCGCCATAAGGCTGTCCTCTTCCGCCAGGGGGGAAGTGCTTACTTTGCCTTACTCTGCCGTTCACGTCAATGTTCGCCGTCAGAAATCGGCGCGGGGGCCCGATCAGGAGGAAGAGGACCGATTCGGGGCCAAAAACAGCCCTCCCGAGTGTGGGAGGGCTGTGCGGGAGCGACGAGATGGCTAGCGGCGGCCGGCGTTTACACCGTATGGGTTGGCGATCTTCGCCTGGCGAGCAGCGTCCTCCGGGCAGAGGACAGACTTCTCCCGGAACTTGACCCCACCCTTGATCACGTAGGTGCCACAGACGGCGCACTTGCCCTCCACGCCGTTCTCACCCCACTTGAAGCCGTCGGTCCGCGGCCGCAACTCGGGCGGGACGTAACCGGGCTCCGAAGGGGCAGCCGCCGACGTGTCCATGGCCGGAGCGGGCGCCGGCTCCTTCTTGGCGACGGTGGTGGCGATCTCAACGTTGCCGAGGCGGGAACGGGCTGCCGGGGCATCCGCGTACCACAACGAGTTGATCTCAATGAACTTCCGCTGGTCTGCGGGGACATCTGCCTCGGGGAAGATCGCGTTCACCGGGCAAGCCGGCTGGCACGCGCCACAGTCGATGCAGTCTGTGGGGTTGATGAAGAGCATTGCGTCGGTGCCGGGCTCGAAGTGAATGCAATCCACGGGACAGACAGAGACGCAGGCTTGGTCCTGAGTGCCGATGCAGGTCTCGGTGATCACGAACGCCACGGTCGCCTCCTCCGTCGCCACCGCTCATGCACGGGCAGCGCGTCAGCCCGATCCTATCCACGCCCTGCGACGCCGTCGAGGAGCCAGGCGCCCCTGGCCTGGGGCAGATCGGGCGGAATGCAGGGAGTATGCTTCGCCCCGCCTGGGGGCCGCCAGCGGGCGTGCGGCGGACCCCTCAACAGGCTGGAGGCCTCCGTGACCGAGTTCGTCGATTGGCTCTATCGAGTCGGTGTCTACGGCTTCGCCCTCGCCGGGGTAGCCGGCGGCCTGATTTGGCTCAGCCGTCCCGACTCTGACGGGCGTCGTTGGTCGCGCAAGGCACGCAACAACTACTTCGGCTACTGGCTGGTGGCCGTCGCGTTCACAGCGCAGTTCATCTCGGTCGGGTCGCAGAACTACATGATCGGATCGTTCACCCGTCCGATGACGGAAGAACTGGGTTGGTCCCGCTCGGAGTTCGTGCTCGCACGCAGCATCGGTCAGTTCATCATGGCGTTCACGGGCTTCTTCATCGGTGGCTACGTGGACCGTCACGGGGGTGCCCGGCTGATGCGGACGGGTGCGTTCGTCCTGGCAGGGGCAACGTTCCTCTGCGGGTACGTCCAGGAGCTGTGGCAGTGGTGGTTGTTGAACGGCCTGGCAGTCACGACCGGCGCGGCGATGATCGGCAACCTCGTCGTCAACGTGACGCTCTCCAAATGGTTCGTGGAGAAGCGGGGCCGTGTCGCTTCATTCGCCGCGATGGGTGTCTCCTATGCCGGTGTCGCGCTCACACCCCTGTCCGCGACGCTGGTGGATGCGGTCGGCTGGCGGACCGCGTGGCATTTCCTCGCTGTCGGCGTCCTCGCGGTGATCTTCCCGCTGTCGTTCGCGATGCGTCGCGCGCCGGAGGACTACGGGCTGCACCCGGACGGCAAGACGAAGGAGCAGGTGGCCGCCGGAGGCGGTCGGGCGGCTGCCGCGGACTTCGCTCGGTCCTTTACCCGGCAGCAGGCGCTGCGGACATCGTCGTTCTATCTCATCGTCTTCGGCTTCGGCCTGGGCGCCCTGTCGATCGGCGTGATGCTGGTGCAGACGGTGCCGTTCATGGAGGACGCCGGATATAGCCGCAAGGTGGGGGCGGGCATGATCCTGCTCACCTCGGTGCCGTCGCTGCTCACCAAGCCTCTCTGGGGGCTCTTGATCGACTACGCGAGCGCGCAGCGGCTTTCGCTGATCGGGTTCACGCTGAACGCGATTTCCCTGGTCATCATCGTGATCGCCGTGCGCAATCAGGCGGATGTCGCGGTGCTGGCGGGGTTCTTCCTGCTGGGCGTCGGATGGGGCGGCCTCATCCCACTGCAGGAGGTGGTCTGGGCCTCCTATTTCGGGCGCCGCTACCTCGGCTCGGTGCGCAGCGCGGGACTTCCGTTCGCGCTCATCATCGGTGCGAGTGCGCCCTTCCTCACGTCGTTCTATTTCGACCGCGTGGGGAACTACGACGGGGCGTTCTTCATCGTCGCGGGACTAGCACTGGTCGCCGTCGTGCTCGTGGGCCTGGCGAGGCAACCCCACCTGAAGGTGGAACAGCCATCCGAGGCGGTGGCCGCAGGCTAGCGGCTTCCGATCAGCCGGAGCGCGATCGCTTCGGCCAGGGCGCCCCTTCGCAACTCCTCGAGATCCTGGCTCTCGTCCGGCCCGTGGATCCTGCTGAGAGGCTCTCCCACGCCGGTCAGCAGGATGGCGGCGTCCGGTTGCGCATCTGCCAGGGCGGCTACCAGCGGGATCGAACCTCCCACGCCAATCTCCACCGGGGGCCGACCCCAGGCCTCCGCGAGCCCGATGCGGAACGCCTCCGCTGCGGTGCTCGAGGTGTCCAGGCGGAACGGGGAGGACATGGATCCTCGCGTGACTGTCACCTGGGCGCCCCACGGGGCGTGCGACTCCAGGTGGGAGACCAGCGCGTCCATGGCCGTCCCAGGGTCCTGCCCGGGTGCGAGCCGGACGCTCACTTTCGCGCGCGCGACGGGTACTAGAGCGTTCACGGCCTCGCTGATGCGTGGGGCGTCCAGGGCGAGGACGGACACGGCTGGCTGGAGCCAGAGTCGCGCACTCAATGGACCCTCGCCAATGAACTGGGTGCCAGGCAACATGCCTGCGGCCTCCCGCAGGTGTGCCTCGTCCTCGTCGACGGGTGCGGTGCCCGCACGGACCAGACCTGCGATCGCGACGCGTCCGGCGTCGTCGTGCAACGTCGAGAGCAGACGCGCGAGCGCGGAGATCGCGTCCGGGATCGCGCCCCCGAACTGGCCGCTGTGGACCGCCGCACGCGCCGTCCTGACCTCCACCTCGCAGTCGACGATGCCTCGCAATGACGTGGTCAGTGCGGGCTCCCCAGCACGCCAGTGCTCCGAGTCTGCGACGACGATGACGTCCGCCTCCAGGAGATGGCCGTGGGCTTCAAGAAACGCGCCGAGGTGCGGGGAGCCCTGTTCCTCCTCACCCTCGAAAAACACACGCACGCCGACCGGGAGCGGCCCGCAGGCCTGGAGCGCCGCGAGCGCCGCGAGGTGGGTGGCAATCCCCGCCTTGTCGTCGGAAGCGCCGCGTCCGTAGAGCCGCCCGCCTCGTTCCACCGGGTCGAACGGTGTCGCCGTCCACAGCGAGAGGTCGCCCACGGGTTGCACGTCGTAGTGGGCGTAGAGGAGGACGGTCGGCGCGCCGGCCGGGCCCGGACGCTCGGCGTACACCGCGGGCGCCACGCCTGGTACCTCGAGGAGGCGCGCGCTGTCGAACCCGACCGAGCGGAGCATCTCGGCGGCGGCCTCCGCGGCTTCTCGCATGGCTGGTGTGTCGGGCCCCTCAGCGCCGACGGAGGGGATGCGCACGAGGCGTTCGAGGGCGGCTCGGGCGGCGGGGAACGCTGCAGTCACGGCCGCCGTTAGATCAGCATGCGTCCCACCGGCCATTGCGTCCTCCCTTGCCCGTACAAATCTGCTCCGAGCGTAGCGCGCTCGTCGCGCCGGAGAGTGCCGGGTATCCTCACACCGTGACCGACGGACGCGCGCACGCGCAGGCCCAACCGCACGCGCGTCCGTGGAGTGCGCGCACCTGGCTCGCGCTGGCGGCGCTCGCGCTGGTGCTGCTCATCACGCTCCCCGGGCTCGCTGAGGGTGCCAGCGGGCCGCACATCGTGCGCGCGGACGGCGATTGTCTGCGGATGCGGGCAGCGCCGGGCCTCAATGGGGCGCTGATCACCTGCCTCCCGGATGGGTCACAAGTCTTTGCGCTCGGCGAGAGCCAGGACGTAGACGGGCTGCGCTGGGAGCGGATCAGTGCAGGGGGACAGACTGGGTGGGTGGCCGGGATCTACCTTGTACCCGGCACCGCTCCATCCACTCCCGTGCCCACGGCTATCCCGACGACCGCGCCCACGGCACCTCCGGTGCCGACAGGCGGCACGCTCAACGGTTCGATCCCCATTGGGGGTGGGTTCTCGCTCGTGCTGTGGACGGGTGGACGGATAGAGACGCTGCTTAGTGTGGCGAGCGGGCGAGGTTGCGCCGTGCGGTCCGTCTGGGTCAGCCGAAATGGGGCGCTGATCGCCTACATTGCCGGCGCCCCGTCCTTCGTGAACGAAGGATGGAACGCGCAGGTAGGCACAGGGTCGCTCCCGGAGATGCCGGTCATCCTGGTCTGCTCTGCCGGCGGGGGATCGGTCCCGGCCCCCACCCCTGGGCCGGGGACAGCAACGCCGATCCCGACGCCGACCCCTGCGCCGCCCTTAGGCGGGCCGGGATCCACGTTCCCTCCAGGGGTTCCGCCCGGGCCTGCCGGCAACGAGTGATTCCTCGCTGGCGCTACGCTTCGGCGGGAGGCACTTGTGGACGCATCCGCACCTGACGCCGAGGCGGCCGCCGTCCCGGCCGACACAGAGACTCGGCCCGGCGAGGAGTCTGCGGGACGGTCCTTCGCGCTCGCGCTGGGCGGCACGCTCATCCTCCTGGTCCCCATCCTGGTCGTCGCGGCGATTGGCCTCCGCCAGTCCACGGACACCGCGGTAACCACACCCCCGACGAGCGAGGCGGGCCGGCGCTTCGACCTACCGGCCCTCGACGGTGGACGGATCACGCAGGCGGACTTCGCCGGGCGGGTCGTGGTCGTGAACGTGTGGGCGTCCTGGTGCGCGCCGTGCCGCGAGGAGGCGCCCGTGTTCCAGCGGATGGCGCAAGAGCCCTCAGAGGCGACGTTCTTTGGCGTGGTGCGGCTTGACGAGCCGGGTCCGGCACGCGCGTTCGCGAGGGCACACGGCCTGTCGTACCCCCACGCCGTCGACAATGGGACCTTCTCGGCTGCCCACCGGGTGACGGTGCTTCCCACGACGCTCGTCTTTGCCGCCGACGGTTCGTTTGTCGGACGTATCGAAGGGCCGGTGAGTGAGGCCCGTCTACGCATGCTGATCGAGGACGCCCTTGCGCTGGCCTCGGGGGATTGAGTCGGTCGCCCGGTCCCCCCGCTGGTGGGGGATTGCCGCGCTCGCGGCGACCATCCTCGTGGTGCTCGTCGCAGATCGGGCGAGGCGGAACGAGATACGCGGGCCCGCCGTCCTCCCGGCGACCCCGGCAGCGCAGGCTGCCAGCACCGGGCCGCTTTCGGCGGGCATGCATCGCCGGGAACTCGTCGTGGCCGGACGGTCGCGCTCTTACCTGGTCCAGATCCCTTCGCGCCGTGCAGATCAGTACGCGGTCGTGCTGGTCTTCCACGGAGGCGGTGGCAACGCCGAGAACGCTGTCCGCATGAGTCGCTTCGACCGCGCCGCGGAGGAGCATGGCTTCATCGCCGTCTTCCCGGATGGTTCCGGGCGATTGCAGGACCGGTTTCTCACGTTCAATTCCGGGAACTGCTGCGGATACGCACTCGAGGAAGGCGTAGACGATGTCGCCTTCACGCGGGCGCTCATCCAGGACCTCTCGGGCGTCGTGTCAGTCGACTATCACCGCCTGTACGTCACCGGGATGTCCAATGGCGGGATGATGGCGTATCGCCTGGCGTGTGAAGCCGCAGACCTCTTCGCCGCGGCCGCCCCGGTTGCCGGCGCCAACAACCTGAGCCTGTGCCGTCCGTCCAGGCCCGTGGCGGTGCTGGCGGTCCACGGCACAGCCGACCGCAGCGTGAAGTTCGAAGGCGGACGCACCGACCCGGCAGTCCGCCTCGACACGCATGACCGTGTAGACCGCAGCGTCGCCCAGAGCATTGCGCCTTTCCTGGAGACCGCGAAGTGTCAGCCGGGCGCCACGGCGACGCGCATCGGAGACGCTGAACGGCATGTCTATGCGTGTGCCTCCGGCGCGGTGGAGGTGTTGGTCGTCGTCGACGGTGGCCACGCGTGGCCGGGAGGTGAGCGCGGGTCGGTGATCGGTGACCCACCCTCCACCACCGTAGATGCGACAGCCGCGATCTGGGCGTTCTTCGAAGCCCATCCGAGGAGGTAGGGGCTGCCCGGCCCAGGGCCGCAGACGACTACAACCGAGAGGCTATCAGCGCGGCGTATTGGTCGAGTCGAGCTCGGATCCCATCGGCGGTCAGGTCAGTCCGGCCATAGGCGTGGTAGGCCCGCACGATCGCCTCGCCATCACTCGCGCTGTCAAGCAGCGTGAGGGCATCGCACAGTGGGTCCGGTTGGCGTCCGGAGGCTTCGCCGTACGCCGCAAGAAACGCCTCGGCGACGTCGACGCCGTGGGTACTGACGATGTCGCGACGGCAATGGCCCACGTCCAGAGCGGGGACGCCGCGACAGGCGTTCGGCCAGTCGACGATCCCACTGACCGCGCCGTCGCTCCAGAGCACGTTCCCCGGGTGATAGTCCCGATGTAGCAGCGTCGTCTCGCCCGCCGGCTCAAGTGAGCGCGACGCTTCGATCAGCCGCTCCCATGACTGCGGGCTCGTAGCCCAGGCCGGGGCCTGCGCCGTCCGTGGGTCGTGCCACCGTTCGTATGTGCCTGGGAGTACGTCACCGTCTAAGAGGTGGACGCTGGCAAGCGCACGAGCCAGGCCGGTCACCCAGGCTTCAACGTCAACCGGCGAGATCGTGGGGTGACCGGGCAGGCGGGTCATGAGCACGGCCGGGACGTCGCACTCGTCGCCCTGCCCGTCGAACGCGAGGAGCCGAGGCGCCACCACACCGCGGGCACTGGCGAGCGCGGCGAGGGCTGCTGCTTCCGTGCTCGGGTACTGGGGTTCCTCCGCGAGCACCCGTCCCTCTGTGTAGCGTCGGAGCACCAGGGCGAGGGCCGGCGCGGTGCCCCGCTCGACCTCGATGTCATGGAGGGTGGACGTGGTGGCACCCGGGAACCGCCCCAGCACGCGCACGCCCGTGGCGCCCGGTACAGCACGCAGCACCCATTCGATAGCGCGATGAGGGAGGACGTCAGTCATCGCCTTGAGGATAGAGGCACGAATGGAAGGAGCCCCCGCTTCCGCCAGCGGGGGCTCCCATGAGGAGATCCCGATAGCGCCGCCTACGCTACCGCGATCTCCACGGCGTCCTCCGTCACCTGCACAGGCGTCCATCGGACGTCTCGCAGGTCACGTAGGCGCACGTGCAGTGGGACGAGGCCGTCGTATGCCACATCCAGCACCAGGACCCCACGGTGGGCCGTCCGGATGCGGGCACCGGCCACGCCGCGGAGGCGACACACAGACTTCTGGAACTCAGCGATCTGCGTGAAGGTGTTGAACGGCGCAGCAGTTACGCGCACCGTCTCCGCCGTCACCGTGGGTCGCTCGGCCAGTTGCATCGTCATCGCCGTGCCTCCGCGTCTCGATGCATGGAAGGTATGTGGCCTTGCCCCGGATCCCGGTGAGAGCCCAGGTCAACGACGAGTACCGGTGAGTGAAGGATTGGTAGCGGAGAGGATGGGAGGGTGTTGAGGTGGTCGGGCGCCGCTGGTCATGCGCCGCGGCGTCACGGTCGGAGCAGTTGTGACACCGTCACGAACTCCAGCCCGGCCCTCCGGTACTCCCGTACCACCTCCCGGAGGACATCGCGCGTGGCCTCGGCGTCGCAATGCACGACAAGGATGGCCCCGCCCCCTAGGCCGATTGCGTTCAGTAGATTCGCGCGAACGGCGCTGGCCGGGATCTCCATCCAGTCCCGCGAGTCTCCGCTGACGAGGCCGCCGCTGGTCTGCTCGATGGTCCAGAAGACATGGATCGGGAACCCGGCCCTCGCCGCCGCATCCAGGACCCGCTGGTCGCGCGCCGCCGAGGGCGCCCGCCAGATCGGGGCGGAGCCTCGGCCACTGAATGTCTTGAGGAACTCGTCCGTGCGCTTCAGGTCCGCTGCGATCTGCGTGTCGGTCAGGTCGCGATAGTCGGGGTGATCCCAGGAGTGGGTTGCCAGTTCGTGCCTCGTGGCGATCCGCCGAGTGAGGTCCGGATGGGCTTCGGCCCAGATCCCCATCATGAACCAGGTGGTGACCACATTCTCTTCTTCGAGGATGCGAAGGATCTCCCCCGTCGCCTCGGAGCGCCAGCCGCAGTCGAACGTGAGCGCCACCTCGCGACGGCCACGCGGGCCGCGCTCGACTTCTACCGCCCCGCTCGGCACCGCCAGCGGCACGCCGAGGGGCGGTCGGGTTGGCGAGGCCGTTGCTGAGGGCGACGGCGAGGCTGTCGATGTGTGGGTCGCGGCTGCCGTCGTCGAGGGCCCCCCAGACGAGCCCGAAGACACTCCGTCACCGTCCGCTGGGGTGGCGGTGGCAGATCGGGTGGCGGGCGCGTCGGAGCATGCCGCGAGAAGGGCGGCAACCGTCAGCATGGCGAGCAGGTGCCGGCAACGCAGCGTGGCGGCCTTCCTCGGCGGCGGGCCCCGATGATAGGCGGGCGGGACGGCTATCGGTTGACCGTGATGGATGTCGTGATTTCGCCTGTGCGAAGCGCCCGCCGCGGCGGGACTGCACGACTATTCAAGGTTCACGCCCCAACGCTCCCAGTGGACGACTTCTTCGATGCCACGGCGCTTCGGCTGAGCCCAGCGGCCTCGCTCGGGGTAGCCCAGCGGAATGAGCGCCATCGTGAGCGCGTCGTCCGGGATTCCAAGCAGGCGCTTCACGTCCTCCTCGTGACCCGCGTACAGCGAGGTGAGCGTCGCTCCGATGCCGAAGGCACGTGCGGCGAGGATCAACTGCTGCACCGCGCCATAGATGGCGGAGCCAGCGCGCGGGTTCTGCGACTTCGCCGCTCCCGGTAACACGGGGATCACCCAGACGGGGGCCTCTTCAAGGTGCATCGCCAGGTGCTCAGCCGAGAGAAAGTTCCGGCGGCCAAGGCCGCCCGCGTCAGACCCGGCCGCCAGGATCGCCTCGCGGCGGGAGCCGTATGCACGCTGCCACCCCTCGCGGTACCACTCGGCGATCTGACGCTTGACCTCGATGTCCGTCAGGACCACCCAGCCCCAGTTCTGCGAGTTCCCTGGGGTTGGTCCTCGGATGGCTGCATCCAGGATGGCGCGCACGATCTCGTCCGGGATCGGGTCGGACTTCAGGTACCGACGGGATGGAGTGGAGTGGAGGGCGTCGATCACGTCGAGCGGTTCGTGGGCGGGGACGGGCATCGGGGCCTCCGTGGCGACTGACTGAATGAGGTTCAGGGGAGCGTAACGCCGCTTCGGGCACGTGCATTGCCCCTCAGCCGCTCCGCCCGTAGCGTGGATTCCCCTTCCCTCTCAGCGGTCCAACGGCGGTGTGTGCGATGGCTCAGCGTGATGACTTGCGGAATGTGGCGATCATCGCCCACGTCGACCACGGCAAGACCACGCTCGTGGACGCCATGCTGCGGCAGTCCGGCACCTTCGGTGCGCACCAGGAACTCGTGGACCGGGTAATGGACTCGACGGACCTCGAGCGCGAGAAGGGCATCACCATCCTCGCCAAGAACACGGCGGTGCGCCACGGCGGGATCAAGATCAACATCATCGACACCCCCGGCCACGCAGACTTTGGTGGCGAAGTCGAGCGCGGGCTCCAGATGGTGGACGGGGCCCTCCTGCTCGTCGACGCTTCTGAGGGCCCCCTGCCGCAGACCCGCTTCGTGCTCGGCAAGGCGCTGGCGCGCCGCCTCCCAATTGTGCTCGTCATCAACAAGATCGACCGCCCCGACGCCCGCATCAAAGAGGTCGTGGACGAGGTCTACGAGCTCTTCCTGGACCTCGACGCGACCGAGGACCAGATCGAGTTTCCGATCGTCTATTGCTCCGCTCGCGCAGGCACGGCGACGCTGGACCTCGCTCAGCCGGGGAGCGATCTTGAGCCGTTGTTCGACGTCCTTCGCGAACACATCCCGGCCCCGCAGTTCGAAGAGGGACATCCCCTCCAGGCGCTGGTGACGAACCTGGATGCTTCGCCGTATCTGGGCCGCCTCGCGCTGTGCCGCGTGCGCCAGGGGACGATCCGCCGAGGCCAGATGGTGGCCTGGTGCAAGGTGGATGGGTCGATGGAGAACGTCAAGGTGGCGGAACTGACGGTGACCGAGGGCCTTGAGCGCGTGACAGCCGAAGAGGCCTCGGCCGGCGAGGTGATCGCGGTGGCTGGCCTGGCGGACGTCACGATTGGCGAGACCCTGACCGACCCGGCGGACCCACGGCCGTTGCCCGTCTTCCGCGTCGATGAGCCGACACTCTCGATGACGATTGGCGCAAACACCTCGCCGCTCGCGGGCCGAGAGGGCACCAAGGTCACCGCCCGCCTGATCAAGGCCCGACTCGACGCCGAGATCCTCGGAAACGTCTCGATCCGCGTGCTTCCCGGTGACCGGCCGGACTCATGGATCGTCCAGGGCCGCGGCGAACTGCAGCTGGCGGTCCTGATCGAGACGATGCGGCGCGAGGGCTTCGAACTGACGGTCGGCAAGCCAGAGGTGGTGACGCGCACGATCGACGGCAAGCTGCATGAGCCGATGGAGCGCCTGACGGTCGACGTGCCCGAGGAGTACCTCGGTGTGGTCACGCAGTTGATGGCACTTCGGAAGGGCCGCATTGAGCAGCTAGTGAACCATGGGACTGGACGCGTCCGCGTGATCTCGATCGTCCCAGCCCGCGGGTTGATCGGCTTCCACACGGAGTTCCTTACGGAGACGCGTGGGTCCGGCCTGCTGAACCATCTGTTCGCGGGGTATGAACCGTGGCACGGCGAAGTGCGAACGCGCCCGTCCGGGAGCATGGTGGCGGACCGCAGCGGCCCGACGACTGCTTACGCCCTCCTCTCCCTCCAGGAGCGTGGGGCGATGTTCGTCCCCCCGGGGACCGATGTGTACGAGGGGATGATCGTCGGCGAGAACGCCCGGGCGGACGACATGGACGTGAACGCCACCCGGGAGAAGAAGCTCACCAACATGCGCTCGTCCAACTCGGACTTCACGGAGAAGCTCATCCCGCACACCCAGCTGTCCCTTGAGCAGTCGCTTGAGTTCATCCGTGACGACGAGTGTCTTGAGGTCACGCCGAAGTCCGTACGGCTCCGCAAGGTCATCCTCAGTCAGAACGAGCGCTCGAAGCGCCACTAGGGACTCCGGGCGATGACGCGGCCCCGCTCAGACCTCGCTGCCTGCTAGGCTGCCCGCGGGGGACGCGGAGCGAGGGACGATTCATGGCCGGTCTGAGGCTGGGCGGCAACCGGACCGCGGTTGCGCCGTACGCGGTCACCATCTTCCTGAGTGCGTTTCTCGTCTTCCAGGTCCAGCCGATTATTGCGAAGTTCATCCTGCCGTGGTTCGGCGGCGGCTCCGCGGTGTGGACGGCGACGCAGCTGTTCTTCCAGATGGCGCTGCTGGGCGGGTACGCCTACGCGCACCTGCTGGCCTCGCGGCTCGGGCCGAGGCGACAGGGGGGCATCCACCTCATCCTGCTCATTGCGGCGATCGCCGTCCTCCCAATCATCCCGGACAAGACGTGGCAACCGGACGCGGACACGGACCCCACGCTCCGCATCGTGTTCCTGCTGGCGGCGACGGTAGGGGCACCGTACTTGCTGCTCTCCACCACCGGTCCGCTCGTCCAGCAGTGGTTCGCCCGGGAGCACCCGCACCGCAACCCCTACGTCCTCTACGCACTCTCCAACGCCGGGTCGCTCGTTGGGCTGCTGGCGTATCCGATTGTCGTAGAGCGCGTCGTCGGTCTGACCGGCCAGGCGTGGTCGTGGTCGGCAGGCTACGTGGTCTTCGCCGCCCTCTGCGGCTATCTCGCGTGGCGCTCGCGGTCTACGCCGCCGGTGCCACTGCCTGCCGAGGGCTCCGAGGCACCCCCGGACAGGGGCGGGCAGCCCGTCGGCCCGGTCAATGTGCTGCTCTGGGCGGCGCTCCCGGCCTTCGCAGTGATCTTGCTTCTGGCAATCACCACGCAGATTACCCAGGACGTTGCGGCGATGCCGATGCTCTGGGTGCTGCCGCTCTCCATCTACCTGTTCACCTTCATCCTCTGCTTCAGCGGTGACCGCTGGTATGAGCCACAGACCTACGGGGTTGGTCTGATCGTCGCACTCGGGATGGGGTGGTGGGTCGTCGACCAGCCGCTGATCGACATCCTGGTGCAACTCGGGCTGTATTGCTTCCTGCTGTTCTTCGGCTGCATGGCGTTGCACGGTGAACTGACGAGACTCCGGCCGCCTGCGATGCATCTGACGGCCTTCTATCTCCTCATCTCCACTGGAGGTGCACTCGGCGGCGTCTTCGTGGCGCTGGTCGCGCCGCGGATCTTCGATGGCTACTGGGAGTACCACGTCGGGCTCGTCGGGACCGCGGTCCTCGTGCTTGCCGCACGAGGACTCGACGAACTGCGTCGCCGGCGGGCCGGCCGTCGATCCTCTCTTGACCTCATACCGCCCTACACATTGGTGCGAGGAGCCGTCGGGGTCGCCTGCGTCGTGGGAATTCTCATGCTTTCCACTGCGCTCTGGAGGCAGGTGCAAGAGCGCTACCGGGGCATCGAGGTGATGGGCCGCAACTTTTACGGGTCGGTGCGCATCTATGAGGCGGCGGTCGATGAACCGCAGTTGCACCAGCGGGTCATGGAGCATGGGCGGATCCTGCATGGGTTCCAGTTCGTGTCCGACGAGCGACGCGCTGCACGGACCGGCTATTACGGACCGCTGAGTGGTGCCGGCCTGGCGATCAACCAGCAGCGCGCGATGCTGGACCGTCCGATCCGGATCGGCGTCCTCGGACTCGGGGCCGGGATGCTCGCTGCCTACGCTCAGGCAGGCGACACGATCGACATCTACGAGATCAACCCGATGGTCCTCGAACTCGCGGAGTCGCCGTTCACCTATCTGGCGGACGCGCGGGCGCGCGGCGCGGACGTGCACGTCCACATTGGGGACGGACGCCTCGTGCTGGAGCGTCAGTTGGAGCAGGAGTCAAAGCAGTTCGATGTCCTCCTGTTGGACGCATTCTCCAGCGACTCCGTGCCGATCCACCTGCTGACCAAGCAGGCGTTCGAGATCTACCAGCGGCACCTCGCGCCGACAGGCGTGATCGCCACGAACATCTCGAACCGCCACGTGGACCTCCGGCCGGTGCTGCGCGGAGTGGCGGCGGACCGGGGGCTCGATGTCGCCTGGGTGCAGGGATATCCGGACACCTACCAGGGGTACTTCCTCACGGATTGGGTGCTGCTCGGCCAGCGTTCCTTCCTCGAGCGCACGCCGATCGCGGCGACGACCGGACAGTGGGACGACCGGAAGCCCATCTTGTGGACGGACGACCGCAGCAACCTGTTCTCGGTACTGCGTTTCCGGTAACTCGCGCGCGCCTCGGCCGAAGTGGTACACCTCCTTGTGCCCGGGGGCTCCCCGGAATGCAGAGGGGGACCTCAGATGGCTTCTGTGAACAAGAATGGCCTGCTTGCGGGCAAGGTGGCGGTGATCACCGGCGCCTCGCGCGGCATCGGTGCTGCGATCGCATACCGCTACGCCCAGGAGGGCGCCAGGGTTGTCGTCTCCGCCCGGACGGAGAACGAGGGCGATCACATGCTGGAAGGCAGCATTAACGGCGTCGTCCAGCGCATCAAGGACGCCGGTGGGGAAGCCCTCGCCATCCGCTGCGACCTCGCGGTCCAGGCCGACCGCGTCCGCCTGATCGAGGAGACCACGAAGGCGTTTGGCCCGGTCGACATCCTCGTGAACAACGCGGCCGTGACCTTCTTCATCCCGATCGTGGACTTTCCTGAGCGGCGCTTCAAACTCATGCAGGAAGTCCAGGTCTACGCACCGCTGCACCTTTCACAGATGGTGCTGCCGAGCATGCGCGAGCGCCGTTCCGGCTGGATCCTCAATATCTCCTCGCACGCGGCGCTGCACCCGAAGTCGAGCGAAGGCCGGGAGGGCGCCGGCGGCACGGTGTACGGCATGTGCAAGGCCGCGCTCGAGCGCTTCACCACCGGGCTTGCCTCAGAGGTCTACCGGGACGGAGTGGCCGTCAACGTGATCTCGCCTGGCCTCGTGGCCACCCCGGGCACGGTGCACCACAAGCTCGTCTCCGAGGCCACGAAAGAGCGCGAGACGCCTATCGAGCATATGGCGGAGGCATGCCTCTTCCTCGTGCACGGAGACGCCTCGAAGAAGACGGGCATCATCACCTACGCACAGGACGTGCTGCGAGAGAACAGCCTGACCGCGGCGCCGCTGCTCGCGTAATCGATCACCCGCCCGTTGAGGGAAGCCCCGCCTACGCGGGGCTTCTCTGTTGCCGCCAGCCACTCCTGGTCCGGAGGCCGGAGGGCCTCGGTGCCCTATTCGTCGAGGGGGATGGCGAACGTTGCCGTCACGCCCTGACCTTCGCCAGGGCTCGTCACGACGAGGTGCCCGCCATGGGCCTCGACGATCTGACGTGAGATGTACAGGCCCAACCCCATACCAGGGACGTTCATGGTCGTGTGGTTCTGGGCGCGCGAAAACGGGCGGAACAGCTGGTCAACGCTTCCCGCCGGGATGCCAACGCCGTAGTCGCGGACCTCGATGACGGCGGATTTGCCCTCATGACGCAGGCTGACCTCGACTCGCGCGCGGGCAGGCGAGTACTTCACGGCGTTGTTGAGGAGGTTCTGCAGGACCTGCTCGATCCTCAACGGGTCAACCAGCGCGGGGAGGGGGGAGGCGCTCACCGCGAGGGCAAACTCGTGGGAGGCCGCCAGTGCCTCTTGCTCCCTCACCACGCCGCCGACCAGTTCCGCGAGGTCTACCAACTGCCGTTCGAGCTGGATCAACCCGTGCTGGAGTCGTGCGACATCAAGCAGGTTGTCCATGAGCGTCGAGAGCTTGTTGCTCTCACGGTCGATCTCCATCAGGTGCGCGGAAAGGCGGTCGCTCGTGATGCCATCTCCTCCGATCCGCCGCTGGAGCAACTGGGCGGTGGACTTGATTACGGTGACGGGCGTGCGCAGTTCGTGAGAGGCGATGGAGAGGAACTGGTCGCGCGCGCGGATCGCCTGTTGGGCTTCCTCGTACAGCTTGGCGTTCGAGATCGCGATACTGGCCTGAGCGGCGATCCCGACAAGGATCTCCTCATGCGCCTCGTCGAACATCCCCGGCTTCTCGTGGCCGAGGAACAGGCCGCCGAGCACCTCACCTGTGCGGCTCATGACCGGCATCGCCATGTAGCTCCGGACGGGAAGGTGTCCCGGCGGGAGTCCGTTGTACGGGGGGTTGTGGCCAAACCGAGGGTCAACGGTGACATCGCCGATGCGCACCACTCCCGCGCCACGGAACGTGGGTTCAAAGATCTGAGTATTTCGGGGCAGTGGGAAGTGGGAGAAGTGATCCCGACTGACTCCGGAAAGCGTGTACAGCTGGTAGGACTCCCCTTGCTCGTCCACGACGTTATAAAAGAACGCACCGAACTGGGCTCCGGAGTAAGTGGTGACAGCATCCGTGAGGCTCTGGACCACGTGATGCAGGTCCAGTTCGCGAGTCAGGAGCTGGCCGATGCGGTTGATCGCCTTCAGCGCCTCGGACTGCGTTGCCAGGGCCGCCAGCGCGCGCTCTCGCTGTGCCAGTAGGCGGGCACGGTCGAGGGCGATCGCGGCCTGATTGGCCGCCACGCTGAGGAGCATGCGGTCCACCTCGTTGGGGAAGTCCACCCGGCGGGACAGGGCAACCACGCCTCCGTGATCCCCCACCGGACTGACGGCAAGCCGGAGAGCCGGCAGGCCAGGTGACTCGATGGGCGAGGCCGGGTCCGCATACGCATCGATGTATGCGGCGAGCCGGGCGGGGTCCGGCTTGGGGACCCCGGGTGGCCAGTTGGGGGAGCCGTAGGCCTCGCCTGGCCCGTCACCGTCGGCCTCGAACCTCGCGAATGCGGCGTCCAACGCGAGGACACGCACGACCGCATCCACGAACTGCTCCGCGAGCCGTGCGGGCTCAGCCGAGTCCCACAGGGCCGACAGGGCGGACAGCGCGACAATGTCGCGCATGGCCGCCCTCAGTCGTGTGGAGTCTCGCTCAGCCACGTCACCGAGAGTCAGGATGGGCTCCCTGCGGTGCCGTCTCGCCCCTTCAGTTCGCGCAGAAGTTCGTCCGGCGGCACGAAGAACGGGTTGGACTGGATCACCCCGCCCACGAGGACGGAGGGATGAGTCCGAAGCATGTCCATGACAAGCGTGGCGTCAAACCGGGTGAGGTCGTAGGTGCAGATCACCGGGTCCACATACTTGGGGAGGACGTAGTTCAGTCGCGTCTCGTACTCCAGGATGTCGTCGACGCCAGGGCGATCTTCCAGCGCCCACTCCATGTTCGCGACGAGCCGCGTGATCGGGTACCCCTGCGTCCTTCCTTCTGCGAGCACCTCTTCGATCAGGGCGAGCATGGCGTCCTGGTCAAAATGGTCACCTCGCAGGTAGGCATCCCCCCAGCCGCGGATTTCTAACTGCCCGATTCTCTCCGCGTCGTCCACAGAGATGCCGAAGGCCGCGAGCCGCGCACGATGCTCGCTCCTCAGGTCGGGGTCAACGATGTAGGACGCCTTTTCGCCCGCCAGCAGACCTTCCTGCACGAACGGGGTCAGCACTTCGTACTGTTCGGCTGCGGAGTTGAAAAAGGCACACACATGCCGGGCTCGGTCGAAGGCCGCGGCCTTGAGGGAGATTCTCGAGCGCTCGCGAGTGGGCATGCGTTCCTCCTATGTGCTCGCACGGATTAAAGCATCCGCCTCGGCGCGGAATCGGCACCGACCGAGGAATGACACAGGATCGCAATGCGGCAGAGGCGCCTAGCGAGGCCGGCGCGATGTGACAGCCTGCTGTTTCCTGATCGACTTGAGACCCTGCGTGTCACGGTTCGTCATGCCGGGGAGGATGAGTGGCGCCCTTGGCGGCAGCGAAGTGACGTAGAGCACCGACGCCAGCATCCCTCGCGATGCTTCAGCGGGAGGCACGCGGGTCTTGCAGGTAGCGTCTCAGACTGTCTCGTGACGCTGTCCGAGCAGTGTCGCGCCTGCCGAGCCGTAGTTCGCGAGGCGGACGCTTGAGTGCTGCGTCACGGCGTGGACATCGCGCCAGCAGCGGCCGAGGTCGCTCGTCTCATCCATCGCCGCCATTCCGCCGACGTCGTGGAGCAGATCGACGGCGGCCGCCGCCTCGCGCGTTGCATGGGTGCAGGCGAGGGCCACACGAGCCTGCGCACGGTCGTCGAGTGCCTCGGCGGCGAGGACACGGTCCCATGCGGCACGCGTCACTTCCCGCCAGCCCGCGCGCGCGAGATCGACCCGGGCGACGGCCTCGCCGTAGCGGGCATGGGCGGTGATGTCCGTCACCGGTCCACGCATGGCGTAGTCCTCGACGGCGTGGGCGGCGATGCCGAGCGCGACCGCGGCGACCCCGGCCTGGGTGATCGAGACGAAGGGGAAGCGGTAGAGCGGGCCGGTCTCGTGTGGGGGATCCCCGAAGACGGAGAAGGTCCGGCGCGCGGGGACGAAGACATCATCCACCGAGAAGTCTTCGCTGCCCGTCGCGCGCATCCCGCTCACGTCCCATGTGCGGTGGATCGCGACCTGGGAGGCCGGGAACGACATCGCGCGGATGAGGGGCGCGCCGGCGGAGTCCAGGACGGGTGCCCCGTCGCGGTAGACGATGCAGTTCGCCGTGAACCAGGTGGCATGCGCGGCGCCGCTGGCGTAGCGCCACCGGCCGGTCGCGCGGTACCCGCCCTCCACGACCTCAGCGCGGCCGTGCGGCATGCCGGAGCCCGCGATGACGGCTTCGGGCGGGGCCAGCATCTCGCGTGCGCTCTCCGGCTCGATGATCGCACCGAACAAGCCGCCGCCAGAACCAATCATCACGGTCCAGCCGAAGGATCCGTCGACGCGTGCTGAGGCCTCCATCAGAGCGAGCGAGTCCATCAAGTCAAGTTCGTCCCCGCCTACGCTCCTCGGAAGCCAGACGCGGAAGAGCCGTTGCTGGATGAGGGTGTCGAGGACCGGGCGCGGCCACTGGCCCTGTGCTTCTGCTTCAGCGACGTGAGCCCGGATCTGTGACGCGGAGGCCGCGAGCGCGCTCAGCCTTCCGGCCAGGTCAGCGTCCGCCACCTACTACAGCCGCGCGCGTTGGTACTGCTTCGGCCACTCCACGTCGGCGCGCAGCGCGCGGGCGGCGTGCAGTGGCCAGTACGGGTCCCGGAGCAGTTCGCGGCCCATCAGCACCACGTCCGCCTCGCCGCTGGCCACGATCGCTTCTGCCTGCTCAGGTGCGGTGATGAGCCCGACAGCACCGGTCGCGATGCCGGCGCGCTCCCGGATCGCGCGGGCGAACGGCACCTGGTAGCCCGGGTAGACCCGCAACCGCTGTTGCGTCGAGTTGCCGCCCGACGAGCAGTCGATCAGGTCAACCCCTACCGCCTTGAGCCGGCACGACAGTTCCACGGAGTCGTCGAGGCCCCAACCGCCCTCGACGTACTCGCTGGCGGAGATCCGCACGAGCACTGGCAGCTCTTTCGGGAACGACTCGCGTACGGCGCGGGCGACATCGAGCGTGAGCCGGAGGCGCCCGTCGAAGTCGCCGCCGTACTCGTCGCTGCGCTGGTTGGAGAGGGGTGAGAGGAACTGGTGCAGGAGATAGCCGTGCGCCGCGTGCACCTCGACTACCCGGAAGCCCGCGCGCGCTGACCGTGCGGCGGCAGCGGCAAACGCATCGATCACGGCCCGGACTTCGGCGGTGGTGTAAGCGTGCGGCTGGGCATAGCCCTCGGCGTAGGCCAGGGCACTGGGACCGGCGGGGACCCAGCCGCCATCAGTCGGGAGCACTGGCTTGCCACCGGCCCACGGGCGGGCCGTCGAGGCCTTACGCCCGGCATGCGCCAGTTGGATGGCGGGCGCCGCGCCGTGCTTCTCGATGAAGCGCGAAGAAGGCTTGAGCGCGTCCGCATGCTCGTCCGACCAGATACCCAGGTCGTACGCGCTGATCCGGCCTTCCGGCATGACGGCAGCGGCCTCGGTCATCACGAGTCCAGCCCCACCGACGGCACGAGAGCCAAGGTGCACCAGGTGCCAATCGTCCGCGAGGCCGTCCGCCTGATCGCAGGAGTACTCGCACATCGGTGACACCCAGATGCGGTTCCGCATCTCGAGCTCGCGGAGCCGCACGGGGGTGAAGAGCACGCTCATTGGGGCCTCGGTCCATGGTCCGGCTGGGCGCCCACTGTATCGCGGGCGCCGTTCGGCGGCAGGCCGAGGCGACGCCGCAGCCCCTGTTCACCCCAGCGCATGACGATGCCGTGGTTCCACGTGAACACCGGCCGAGCGATGGGGGCGAGGAGATTCATCCAGCGTCGGGTGGTCCGCACATCCCACTCGTAGCGCACGTGGGTCCCACGCTGCGTAGGAGTGAAGGTCCAGCGGCCATCGCCTTCGAGTTCTCCCGTCGCGTGGCCTTCCAGTGCGGTTGGCTGCTCGAACCTCGTGACCTCCATGTCGAAGACCAGGTCATAGGGGAGGACACTGCGGAAGGTGTAGCGACGGCGATTGCCAATGCCCTGCGGCTCGTGGTCAGTGAGTTCGCGCACATCCTTGATGCCGCGCCACCATTCCGGCCAGCGGAGCGAGTCTCCGACCGCTTCGAAGACCTGCTCGATTGGAGCCGGGATTTCCCATTCGGTGACGAAGTGGTACTGGCTCACCGGGCCTCCCGTCCGGCATCCACCATAACAGCGTCGACGCGTGCACCAGACCGGGGACAGAGAGGCCCGGCACTTCCCCCCCGGTGTGCCGGGCCTCGACGGACGACGACCGGGCGACTCAACGCCTCGGTGCGCTGGCCATTACGGAGTCCAGGAAGGCGGACGCGACGGCGTTCCACTCCTTCGCCATCTCCCAGTAGGCATTGTGCGGCGCTCCCTGCATGACGACGTAGCCCGCGTCCGGTCGTACTTCGTGGAGGCCTTTTGCGGCGTCGAGTGCGGTGTCGAGTTCGCCGGTGATGATCTGCATGGGGCTCGTGATCTTCTTCACCGCCTCAATGAGGCCGCTCCGCTCCTGCACCGTCTTAGCGCCCGGCCTGCGCGGGTGCCGCAGCGCCTCAATGCGGGTCGCAGTGGAGCGGATGCGGTAGTAGCGCTGGTGCATGTCGGGCTGCTGCGCCTCGAACCCCGGCGTGAACGACTGGCCGAAGGGGATGTACAGGCGCTCGAGGTCCAGAGGCTTCGGCTCGGCGGGCACGGCTTCGGCCGCTGGGCGGACCCCGCTGCCCGAGATGATGAGGCCAGCGGCCTCGGCGGGATGCCGGCTCGCCCACCGCAGCGCAGTGTTCCCGCCCATCGAGTTCCCAGCGATGACCGGCCGTTCGATGCCGAGGGCAGCGATGAACCCCTCCAGTTCGTCCGCGCGGTCTGGCTCGTCCTGGTCGCGCGGTGAGTTCGCGGAGTGACCGTGGTTCACGCTGTCATACGCGATGCAGCGAAATCGTCCCCGGAACGCGGCGAACTGCTGAAACCACGCCTCGCCACATGAGGAGTTGCCGTGCAAGAACAGCAGCGGCTGTCCCTCGCCCGCCTCGACGTAGTGGATGTCGATACCGTTGACGTTCACCCAGGACATATGCGCCTCGTTCTGCCCGTGAGGGGCTCTGGCCATGAGGCGGGAAGGTCGCAGGCAGGGCGCACTCGTGTCAACGGCCCCTGACATCCAGATTCTGACTACCAGGCGGGGCATGTGGGGCCCAATGCCGCGCACCGGGCGTCCCGGCTATAGTCGCGCCCGGCACCGAGGCGTTCCTCGATGTCGCAGGTAGGCGCGCTGGAGGGGGCCCCACGTGCGCGTGCTGGAGATCAGCGATGTGGACCAGGCGGCCGCCTGGGCGGGCAAGTGGTTCGCGCGCTGGGGTGCGGAGGTGATCCGCGTCTCCGCGCCGGGGCGCGCCTCCGGCAGCCGCGCGGCAGAGATCGCGCTGCACGGCGGGAAGACCCGCATCCGCCTGGACCGTGTTGCTGCGGACGGCCATGCCGCGCTGGTGACCCTGGCCCAGGGCGCAGACGTCATCCTGTCCGACCTTCGCCCGAGGGATCTCGACGCGATCGCCTTTGACGCCCTCGGAAGCGAACGCACGCGCGCGCGCGTGGCCGTCACACCGTTCGGACGCACCGGCCCGTACCGAGACGATGAGGCAACCGCGGCCACTCTGCTCGCCCTGGGCGGATACACGCACCTGTCCGGCGACCCCGGAAGGACGCCGCTGACGATGCCCGGGCCGTACCCGTATGTGCAGGCGGGAACGCTGGCCTACAGCGTCGCGCTCGCCTCTGTCCTCGGTGCTGCCGAGTGCGCCACCATCGACCTGTCGATGTTCGAGACCGTGGCGACCTTGCATCAGTTCACCGACGTGATGTGGCAGGTCGACGGCGTCGTCCGCTCAAGGCACGGGAACCGGTGGGAGAACCTCTGCCCCACCACGATGTTCAGGGCGCAGGACGGCTGGGTGGCCGTCAACATCCTCCAGCAGTTTTGGCCTTCCTTTGCGCTCTGGGTGGGCGGGATCGAGATGGAGAGCGACCCCGGCCTCGCCCTCAACGCCGGCCGGATGGAGCGACGAGATGAAGTCGAGGCGATCTGTGAGGCCTTCTTCCTGAAGCTGCGGGCGCGTGACGCATTCCGCGAAGGCCAAGAGAAGTGGCGCGTGCCGATCGGCTACGTGCAGTCCTTCGGAGACATGCTGGCGGATCCGCAGCTCGAGTCGCGTCGCTTCTGGCGCGGCGTCGAGCCAGAGGCCGGTGTCGATGCGGAAGACACCGCCGGACTGGTCTTACCTGGCTCCGCGTTCCAGTTTGCCGGAGAGCGTCGCGCACCGGAACGCCCGCCGCGCCCGGTGCTGGACTCCCCGGCTGGAGTCCAGTGGGAGGACACGGAATCACTGCCGCGTGGCAGTGCGCCGAAGGCCCGCCCACTCGAGGGGATCCGCGTCCTGGATTTCACACGCATCTGGTCCGGTCCCCTTGCGACACGGTTCCTCGGCGACCTTGGCGCGGACGTGCTGCGCATCGAGGCGCCGGACGGCCGTGGGCCCGCCGTAGTGCCGCGCGGCGCTGGGGGGTACTACCCGAACGGCGACCCGGGCGAGAGGCCTTATAACCGCCAGGGGCTGAACAACAAGCTGATGCGGAACAAGCGCAGTCTCGCTGTCGACCTCAAGTCGCCGGAGGGCAAGCGCGCCGTCCTTCGGCTCGTCGCACACGCTGACGTGGTCGTGGAGAACTTCAGCGCCCGCGCGATGCCGTCCCTCGGACTCGACTACGAGGCGCTGAGCGCTCGAAACCCGCGGCTCATCTTCCTCACCATGCCCTCGTTCGGCTCCCGCGGCCCGTACCGTGACTACGTCGGCCTCGGCCCGAGCATCGAGCCGCTCTCCGGCCTGACCGCGCTGATGGGATACGGCAACGACGAGCCGCGTGTGACGGCGATGGCGATCACCGACGCAGCCTCCGGCGTCTGTGGCCTGTCCGCGGTCCTTACCGCGCTCTGGCAGCGAGAACGCACGGGGAAGGGCGCGCTCCTCGACCTCTCGCAGTCCGAGGCGATGGCGGCCTTCCTCGCCGAGGAACTCGTCGCCTTCCAATTGACGAAGCGCGAGCCCGACCGCCTCGGCAATGGCGCCTGGAACGCTGCGCCCTACGGGGTCTATCGATGCCTCGGCGAGGACGATTGGATCGCGATCGGATGCACCACGGACACCCAATGGTCGGCGCTCGCCCGCCTTGCCGGCCGGGGCTGGGACGTCGATGGCCGCTACGCGACTGCCGAGGGGCGTCTTGCGAGAAGGGCCGCCCTCGACGAGATGATCGAGGCGTGGACCTCAGGCGAGGACAAGCGGGCGCTCTCTCGACGCCTGCAGACTGTGGGTGTCGCGGCGGCGCCGGTGCAGTCGGCGCCGGAGTGGCTCGCCGACCCGCACCTCGACGCGCGCGGGTACTTCACCACACTGGAGACGCCGGACGTCGGGCGCTATCCCAGCGATGGGTTGCCGATGACCTTCGACGGCAGGCGTGGCTACGAGGCGTGGACCGGCGCGCCAGGCCTTGGTGCGCACAACCGAGAGGCGCTGCGTGCGGCTGGCTACGCGGATCAGGAGATTGACGCGCTTGCGGCGCAAGGGGTGATCGTGGACCGACCCCCGCATTAGCCCTCCGCGTGGCGGTCTCGGGCCGTTCGGCCGATCGGTTACAGTCCCGCTGCCGGGGGAACAGGCCCATCTGGTGTCTGGTCCCCCTCGACAGGATGCAACGACGATGACCAGTCCCGCCGGCTCTCATGCCGACGTAGACGATACCGGCGAGCCAGCGGCACCGCCGCTGGCCCCCCGTCCTCGCGGCCGGCTCTCGGCTCTCCGGCGGATACGCACGTTCGAAAGCATTTTCGAGGTACCGGCGTTTCGCTGGTACCTCGTTTCCATGACCGGCAACTGGTCGGCCATGCAGATGCAGATGATCGCTCGAGGGTTCCTGACCTTTCAGATCACCGGTTCGTATGCCGCGCTTGGCACGGTGGAACTCGCGAACACGCTGCCCCGTTTGGTCTTTGCGCTCACCGGTGGCGTCGTCGCTGACCGCGCGAACCGGCGGACGATCGCGCAAGCCGGTCAGATGGTGAGTGCCTGCATCGCCACGGGGCTTGCCGCGCTGCTCTTCACCGGGCGGCTGGAGTTCCTCCATCTGGTGATCGCGGCCGTCCTGCAGGGCATCGCGAACTCGTTCGCGTTACCGGCGCGCCAGGCCATGATCCCGCAGATCGTCGGCATGTCACGCCTGACGAACGCGCTGGCACTGAACGTGTCCGTCATGAGTTCGCTTCGGCTCGGCGCGCCTGCGATGGCGGGATTCCTGATTGCCTTCGCGGGGGCGTCCTGGGTCTTCGCCCTGATGGCCGTGCTGTACACGCTGGCGACCCTGACGATGTTCCGTGTGACGCTCATCGACCAGGCCGACCTGATCGAGAACCAGCCGGCCCGGCGGGCGACCCCGGTGCATCCCGGTGGCCGGAATGCGGTGCGGGACATCAGGGATGCATTGGTCTATCTCTGGCGCATCCCGGTGCTGCGGATGTTGCTCATCGTGGACATGTTCCTGGGGATGCTGACCTTCCCGTACCAGCGGCTCCTGCCGGGGTTCGTCTCCGACGTGCTGGCGGACGACCCGGACGAGACGGCGATCCGGATGGGGATCCTGCTGACCATCAGCGGTGTGGGTGCCTTGCTCGGCTCGCTGGTCGTGGCCTCGCTCCCCAGTCGCCACCGTGGGCTGCTGGTCATCTGCAGCGTCGCCCTGTTCGGCATAGCCCTGCTCGGCTTCTCCATCTCAACCGTGTTCCTGGTGAGTGGTGGGATCATCTTCTTCATGGGAGTGGGACAGTCCGTCCGCCAATCGCTGAACAGCATCCTGATCCAGGGGCACACTGCGAATGAGTTCCGAGGCCGGATCAGCAGCATCATGTTGTTTGAGGATGGCATCGAGTCGCTCGGGATATTCGCGATCGCGGTGCTCGCCTCGATCATCGGGGCGCAGTGGGCGCTCAGCCTGACCGCGCTGGCGATGCTCGCGCTCGCGCTGGCCATGTGGACCCTGATGCCGCTCTACCGGCGGCTGCAGTAGCGGGCTTCGTCACGGTCTAAGAGTCGTAGGGCGGGAAGCCGTCCTTCTCGTACTTGAGGCGTCGCAGCATCGCGGGCCACTCGAGGATGCCATACGGGCGTCGAGTGCCGGGCTGGTACTGGTTCGCCGTGTGGGCGACGACGTCCTCGTCCGGGATGATCACCTCTGACGACAGCGCGTCCACCTGCGCCTTGCAGGAGTTCTCCAGTTGGTACATCAGGTTGAACGCCTCGGGCACGGACGGCCCGCACGTGAGCAGGCCGTGGTTCTTCAAGATCATCGCGTTGTGCGGGCCCAGGTCGGCCACCAGCCGCTCCTGCTCGGCCTTGTTGATCGCCGGGCCCTCGTAGTCGTGGTAACCGATATGGCCCATGAACCGCATTGACGTCTGGGTGAGCGGCAGCAGCCCGCGCTTCTGGGCGCTCACCGCCATGCCCGCGCGCGTGTGCGTGTGGATGATCGCACCGACGTCCGGTCGCGCGCCGTGGATCGCGCCGTGGATCACGTACCCGGATCGGTTGTAGGTGTAGTCCGTCTCCGGCTTCCACACGATCTCCCCGTCGAGGTCGATCTTCACGAGGCTGGACGCCGTGATCTCCTTGTACAGCAGGC
>CAZVNJ010000007.1:0-86820 GCA_964628985.1 uncultured Dehalococcoides sp. | reverse complement strand
TCGCGAAGCCCTTGTGCGGCCGCGCGTCACGCCCCCAGGACATGTCGCAGTCGCCGCCGAAGTCGGCGGACGCCGCCGTAGCGGGGCGCAGCAAGGCGCTGCCGGCCGCAGCCGCCCCCACGAGCGCCGCCCACCCGAGGAAACCACGTCGTGAGAACCGAGTGTCCAGCGTGCGCCTCCGGTCGCCGCGCAGCGTAGCGGCCTGAGCGTGGGTGCGCGCGGGCACCCACTAGCGCTCGGAGGGGGAAGGGTGGCGGCGCTCCGGCACGATGAAGCCGGCGAAGCGGTAGCGTCCCCGCTGCTGCGCGGCCTCCCAGCTCAGCGGGGTGTGCGAGACGATCCCCCACATCGAGGTGCGGGCACGGCCGGGGACTTCGCCGGCGCACCCGAAGCCCCAGTTCATCTCGGAGACCGTGAAGCCCTCCGGCCAGACCGTCTCGACGAAGGCGACATGTCCATTGCCCGCCGGGCTGGTGTACGAGCGCGAGTCACCCCAGACGGCGATCATTCCCCGCCGCGCCGCGGCGAGGTTGTCCGTCACCACCCATCCGGCGGCCGCGGCGTTCAGGTACCAGTGGCGCGCGTTGCCCAGCCAGTTGACCCCCGGCCGCGGCGCGACGCCGTCGAAGCGGAGCGCCGCGTGGGTGGTGCACTGGCCCCCGTCCGTGTCGGAGACGCTCGCGAAGCCCTTGTAGGGCCGCGTCTCGCGCCCCCACGTCATGTCACAGTCACCGCCATACTCGAGGAGGGCCTCGGCCGGCGCCCGTCTGCCGAGCAGCGCGGCACCCGCCGCGCCGGCGCCCAGCGCCATCGCCCGCGCCATGAAGGCGCGGCGAGAGTGTCGAACCGTCATGGCCCCCGCCCTTTCCGCCTCGCAAATTGCAGCGGCTCGACGGCCTACGGTCTCGCCTTCGGGCCGGTTCATACGCACTCGTCATAGACATAATCCGGGTCTCCGGCCGGTGGGATTCGCTAGCGGTGCCTCCCGGCAGGCGCGTAGACTCGCAAGGCCGACGAGACACCCCGCGCCTCCCCGCGCACAGGCGGCACATCACATGGCCACCCCGGCCCGCCAGCAATGGCTGGACATGAAGGCGCAGCACCCGGACGCGGTGCTGTTCTTCCGCATGGGCGATTTCTACGAAACGTTCGAGGCAGACGCGGAGACCGCGGCGCGCGTCCTCGGCATCGCCCTCACCTCACGTCCGATGGGGAAGGACGAGGGGCGGATGCCGCTGGCCGGGATCCCGTACCACCAGTTGGACCGCTACCTGGACGCGCTGGTGGCCGCCGGGCACCGCGTCGCGATCGCCGACCAGGTCAGCCTGCCGCCCTCGAAGGGAGGCGCATCCGGCCTGGTGGAGCGGCGGGTGGTGCGCGTGGTAACCCCGGGGACGGTGGATGCAGGTGGCCTCCTGTCCGAGCGCGGCCACAACTGGCTCGTCGCGCTCGCCCAGGCGCCCGAGGGGCGCTGGGGGATCGCTGCGTGCGATGTCACCACTGGCGAACTCGAGGTGATGACGGTCGAGCGGGAGGCGCTCGCCGGGGAGTGGGCGCGCCTCGTGCCGCGGGAACTGCTCACCCCCGAGGCCGGAAATCCCCCGCCGGCACTGCCCGACGGTGCCAGAGTGACGCGACGGCCGTCGCGTGAGTTTGGGATCGAGCGTGCCCGTGACCGCCTGGCGGGGCGCCTCGGGGTGTCCACCCTGGACGGGTTCGGACTGGAAGGGCTGGACGCCGCCGTGGGCGCCGCCGGCGCGCTCGTCGCCTACCTGGAGGAGTCCTGGCCGCAGGCACTTGCGCACCTCCGGCCGCCGCGTGCCGTGCGGGCGGGTGACACCGTCACGCTGGACGCGCAGACCCGCCGAAACCTGGAGTTGTTCGCGACCGCCCTGGGCGAGGGGGCCTCCCTCGTGGAGGCGCTCGACCGCACGCTGACGCCCATGGGCGCCAGGCTGTTCCGCCTGCGCCTGGGGCGGCCGCTGCGGCGCGCGGCGGAGGCTGAGGCGCGGCTGGACGAGGTGGAGGCCTTCACCCCCATGCTCCCTCGAGAGGCGCTGCGGCGGGCGCTGCGCGGGATGCCGGACCTTGAGCGGCTGCTGGGGCGCGTGCGCGCGGGGACGGCGCATGCCAAGCACGTGGTGCAGGTGCGGCAGGCGCTGGAGCGGCTGCCGGCGGTGCGCGCGGCCGCGCTGCAGGCCGGCCCGGCGGCGGAGGCGATGGCGCGCGGACTGGCGGGCGCGGAGGAGGTAGCCGCTGTGATCGCGGCCGCACTCGACGACGACCCGCCGGCCGAGGTGGGTGAGGCCGCGACGGTACGCGCGGGCTTCGACCCCGAGGTGGACCGGCTGCGCGCCCTGGCGACGGACGCGCGGAGTGCGCTGGCCGCGCTGGAGAGCCGTGAGCGCGCACGCAGCGGGATCCCGTCGTTGAAGGTGGGCTACCACCGTGTCTTCGGCTATTACCTCGAGTGCCCGCGCACGCAGGCGGACCGCGCCCCGGCGGACTACGAGCCGCGGCAGGCACTCTCCAACGCGCAGCGTTTCTTCTACGCGCCGCTCGCGGCCCTTGAGTCCGAGATCCTTGGCGCGCGGGACGCCCTCGCGGCGGCGGAGCGCAGCGTCCTGGACCGCGTGCTCGGGCAGGTCGCCGAGGCGGGGCCGGCGATCGGCCGGGCCGCGGAGGCGGTAGCCCGGCTGGACGTGGCGGCCGGCCTCGCCGCGCTCGCGGTGGACGCGGGCTACGTGCGGCCCGTGCTCGCCGAGGGCGGGCCGATCGAGATCGAGGGCGGGCGGCACCCGGTGGTGGAGCGCCGGCTCGCGGCCGGCGAGTTCGTCCCAAACGACGCGCACCTCGGGGCACCGCACGCGGACCTCGTCCTGCTCACGGGGCCGAACATGGCGGGGAAGTCCACCTATCTGCGGCAGGTGGCGCTGATCGTGCTGCTCGCGCAGTGCGGCTCATTCGTACCGGCGGTACGCGCGCGCGTGGCGATGGTGGACCGCATCTTCAGCCGCGTCGGCGCGCAGGACGACATCGCCTCCGGGCAGTCCACGTTCATGGTGGAGATGCTGGAGACCGCGACGATCCTGCACAACGCCACCGAGCACTCGCTCGTGATCCTGGACGAGGTCGGACGGGGGACGTCTACGTGGGACGGGCTCGCGATCGCGCGCGCGGTGGTAGAGCACCTGCACCACCGGCCGGGTGGGACACCCCGCACGATCTTCGCCACGCACTACCACGAACTCACGGCGCTGGCGCGGACGCTCCCGCGCGTCGCCAACCGCTCGGTGGCGGTGCGCGAGGAGGGTGGCGACGTGGTCTTCCTCCACCGCATCGTGGAGGGCGGAGCGGACCGCTCGTATGGCGTGCACGTCGCCGCGCTCGCCGGCCTGCCGCGCGCGGTGGTGGCGCGCGCGCGCGAACTGCTCGCGGCGCTCGAGGCGGGAGCCGTCGAAGCCGCCGCGATGCCTCCGGCACCGCCGGCCGGTGCCCAGCTCAGCCTTGCGGCGGCGGAGCAGGAGGCGCTGCTGCGGGACCTCGCAGCGCTCGAGCCGGACGGGCTCTCCCCGCTGGAGGCACTCCAGCGGCTGTACGACCTGCGTGCGCAGGCGCGCGCCCGCCTCGGCGTCGAGGGCTAGGTGCTACGCGTGCCAGTGCCGCCCGTCTCCAGCCGGTCAATCCCCTGGGCCCGGCACGCCCGTGGTGCTGTCCGCACGGCTCGTGCCCGGCGCACCCGCCTGGAAGAGGCGGCCCTCGACCGCAAGCGTGACGTCGAGCAGGCCCGCCGTGCCGGGTGGGACGGGGCGATGCGCACCCGCGAGTACCCCGCCAATGAGGCTTGCCGGCAGGTCCGGGTAGTGCGACCAGAGCAGCGCCGCCGCCGCCGACGCGATCGGGGTGGCGAAGGAGGATCCGTCCCCGTAGGCGTAGGGGCCGCGGTCGCACAACCAGCCGTCCAGCCCGCAGCGTGCCGCGGGCAGCGTGGAGAGCAGGGCGACGCCCGGCGCGAGCAGGCTCACCCCCGCGCCGAAGTCCGCGAACGGCGCCACCCGCGTGTAGTCGATGCCCGAGGCGGTGACCGCGCCACTTGCGGCCACGGAGAGCACGCCGGCGTAGGCCGCTGGGAAGGTGACGCCGCGGCGGCCGTCGTTCCCGGCGGAAGCGACGATCAGGGCACCAAGACGCTGGGCCTCCTCGACCGCGCCGCGCAGGACGGGGGAGTCCGAGCGCGTCCCGAAGGAGATGTTGATCACGCGCGCGCCCATGCGCGCGGCGTAGCGCACCCCGGCCGCGGCCTCGGCGATCCGGCCGGTGCCGGTGCAGTCCAGCACCTTCACGGGCAGGACGCGCGCGCCCGGCGCGATCCCGGCGATCTCAGCCGACGGCCCCCCCGCTGCGATCACCCCGGCAACGAAGGTGCCGTGGCCCTCGTCATCGCGGGCGCGCCAGTGCGGCGCCGCGGGCAGCGCGCCGCACGAGGGATCTGCCGCCTCGGGCGAGACGAAGGAGCACCCGGCGATGTCGTCCGCGCAGCCGCTCTGGTCGTCGTCGCGCCCGTCGAAGTTGGCGTCGCGCTGGTTGACCGCGATCCGGGAGGCGAGCGCGGGGTGGTCCCAGTCCACCCCAGAGTCCACGATCGCCACCACGATGCCGGTGCCGCCCTCCGGGGACCAGACGGCGGGCAGGCGCAGCGCTTCGAAGATCGGGCGTTGCGCGGTCGCGTAGCGGGTGGCCGCGGGCACCGCCGAGGCATGTACGGCACCGTCCTCCTCGACGCTTGCGACGAGCCCCGTGGCGGCCACGCGCGCCGTCACGTCCCGGGCGTCCTCGCCGTTCGGGACTCGCACCTGGACAGGGTCCTGGGCGCCACCAGCGGCGCGGGCGATCAGCCCGAGGCGGCCCAGCGCCTCCACGAGCGAGGCAGCGTCAAGGCCAGGACGTGGCTGGACGGCGAGGTGGGTTGCGAAGGCGGGCGGCGACACCACCTCGGGACGCGCAGGGGCGACGGGCGCGGCAGGGCCGTCGCGCGCGGTCAGCAGCGCCAGGCCGGCGAGGAAGACGACCGCGGCGGTTGCCAGGTGACGAGAGGTGCCGGAGAGGTGCATCCGTCCCTTCGCAAGCCGCCCACCGGGGCCATGCTACGGAGCGCCGGATCGCCGGGCAACCAGATTCGACGCAGCGTACCTGACCATTCTGTGAGGCCCGTATGACGGCTGAACGTCCGCCGATCCGCCTCCTGCCGCCCGAGGTGGCCGCACGGATCGCTGCCGGCGAGGTGATCGAGCGGCCCGCCTCAGTGGTCAAGGAATTGGTCGAAAACGCGCTCGACGCCGGGGCCACGCGGATCGACATCGAAATCGAGGGGGGCGGCGCCGACCGCATCCGCGTGCGCGACGACGGGCACGGGATCCCCCCGGAGCAGGTGGCGGACGCCTTTGAGCGGCATGCCACGTCGAAACTGCGCTCGGAGCATGACCTCTACGCCGTGCGCACGCTTGGCTTCCGCGGCGAGGCGCTCGCCGCGATCGCAGCGGCGGCGGACGTGGACCTCGTCAGCCGGCCGGCGGTGCAGACGGCCGGGGCGACGTTGCAGATGCGCCGGGGGCGGGCGGAGCGCCAGGGGAGCGCGGCGGCGGCACCGGGGACGAGCATCGAAGTGCGCGACCTGTTTGCCTCGCTGCCGGCGCGACGGCGCTTCCTCCGCGCGACGCGCAGCGAGACGCAGGCGGTGGCCCGCGTGGTGGCGGACTACGCGCTCGCCTATCCGGAGGTGGCCTTCCACCTGACGGCGGACGGACGCAGCGCCCTTGCCGCACCCGGGTCGGGCGACCCGCGCGATGCCGTGGCTGCGGTGCACGGCGCGGAGGTGGCTGCCGCGCTGCTCCCCGTCCAGGTCGAGCGGGTCGCGGCGATCGAGGGGAGTGACGAGGTCGCGCGCTGCGAGGTGGTGGGGCTCGTGGGTCCCCCCTCGCTGCACCGCGCGAGCCGCGCCGCGATCCACGTGGTGGCGAATGGGCGCACGGTGGTAGCGCGCGCGCTGCTGCCGGCGGTGGAACTGGGGTACGAGGGACTGCTCCCCGGCGGGCGGCATCCGGTCGCCCTCATCCGGATCACCGTGCCGGCCGACCAGGTGGACGTGAACGTGCACCCGCAGAAGGCAGAGGTGCGCTTCCGCCATGAGCGGCTCGTCTTCTCCACAGTGCAGGCGGCCGTGCGCACCGCGCTCGCGACGGCGCCGCACCTCGCCGCAGCGGCACCGGGGCTTGCCACCATAGGCCCCCCTGATCCCGGCCGTCCGCTCGTGGGGGAGCGGGCTGCGTTCGACTTTCCCTCGCCCGCCGCTTCATTGCCCCCATCGCAGCTGACCGGCCGCGAGGTGATCGCGGGTGCGCGGCTCGCCTCGCAGGTGGAGGCGGCCGTGGAGCCGGGGCGGGACCGGAGCGGCGGAGCGGGCGTGCCGCAGCTCCGGCCGATGGGGCAGGTCGAGGGCACATACATCGTCGCGGAGTCCGCGGACGGGATGGTGCTGGTGGACCAGCACGCGGCTCACGAGCGCGTGTTGTACGAGCAGGTGCGCGCCCGCATGGAGACGGGCGAGCATGCGAGCCAGCCGCTGCTGCACTCGGTGCTCGCCACGCTCTCGGCGCCTCAGGCGGCGCTGCTGGCGGGGGGCGCGCGCGACCTCGAGGCCGTCGGTTGGGAGATCGAGGCGGCGGACGGGGCGGCCGTGATCGTGCGCGCCGTGCCGGCCGCGCTTGCGGGACGCGATGTCGTCCGCGCGCTAGGCGACTACCTCGAACGGTTGGAGGCGGAGGAGCGGCTCTCCGGGCCGGACCGCGCGGCGGCCACGCTTGCCTGTCGCGCCGCAGTGATGGCGGGAGACCGGCTGGACCTGGGCCAGCAGCGGGCGTTGCTCGACGCGCTCGCGGCCTGCGACACGCCGCATACGTGCCCGCACGGCCGGCCGACCATGCTGCACCTCAGCCGTGCTGCGCTGGAGCGTTCCTTCGGGCGGCGCTAGCCATCGCTCACAGCACGCCCGGCGTGTTGAGCGGGCGATCGGCGTGGAAGATCAGCCGCGCCGCCTCGCGATACTCCTCGGGTGGCGGGGGCAGCGGCTCATTCCGCGCGGTCCATGCGGCGACGGCGCACAGCCATGCTTCTCCGGCATCGGCCGGGCCGACCTCACCCAGCGCCAGGCGGACGGCCCGCATGCAGGCAGCATCTTCCACCGGCAGGATCAGCGCCCCTGCACCGGCCCCCGTGGCTGCCGCGGCATAGACGACGCGCAGCGGCACAGAGAGGGAGCGTGGTGCCCCGTATGCGATGTTCCCGACGGCGACGAGCGGGACCGCGTCGTCCCGCCGTCCATACACGCGCAGCAGCGCCAGCGAGCGCCGCACACCCTGCGGGTCCAGAAGCGCCGGGTACGCGAGGGCGTCCATGAAGGCGGGCGAAGGGACGCCGAGGCCGAAGGCACGGTCCACCGCGGCGGAGGCCTCGTGCATGACCCACTCGACCTCGCCGTTTGCGATGCCATCTCGGTCTACGCGGCGGGGAGAGATCACCAGGGCGGCGCCCGCCGCGGAGGCCGCTCCGAGGAGCGCCTCGTCCGCCGGGGTCATCCCAGAGCCAGCGGGCAGGGAGTTCACCACGAACGGGCCGGGGACCGCTTTGCGATGCAGCATCTCCAGCGCCGCCGTGATCGCGGAGGGCCGGCCGGCGTCGATCCAGAGCGGGACGTCCACGGCGGCTGCACGGGCCGCGGCGACGCCCCAGACGACCTCGTCCGGGTCCGGGTCGATCCCGAAATTCAGGTCGAGCGCCTGCGCGCCGGCCTCCACTTGCGCACGGGCGGACGCCTCGACGAGGGCACGGTCGTCACGGCCAAAGGCGCCAGCCAGGATGCCGCGACGGAACTGCAGCGATTGGCCGACCAAGAGCATGGGCGGAGCCTCAGATGACGGCGGGCAGGCCCTCGCGGCGCTCGCGCCACTTCAACACGAGTGCGATCGCCCGCGCGGCGCGCGCCACTGTGGGGTAGGTGCCAATGCCCGCGCGGTAGGCCTCCTGTGCGAAGGCATCCAGCAGTTCGGGACGCGCGGAGCGGTCGCGCAGCAGCGCGACGACCGGCGTGCCAGTCTCCTCCTGCGTCTGCATGTACGTCTCGATCGAGGACTTAATCTGTTCGCGGATCTGCCGCTCGCGTTCCTCGGTGTCCGGTTCGGGCACGCCCTGCACCGCGCGCTGTCCGATGTTCGGCGCGGCGATCACGACGTCGTTCGTGGGAGCGGCCGCGACGATCCGCAGCGTCTTCAGGGCGACGTCCGGCGTGCCCATGTTCGTGTCGATCGGGTTGTTCACGCTCGTCCCGGCGACCGGGATGAACTCGTTCAGCAGGCGCTTCGTCTCGTCGGGCGTGGGCGGGACCTCGAGGCCGGCGGTGGCAATGGCGTCAGAGGAGAGGACGGCGAAGCCCCCTCCGCCGACGATCAGGGCAACGCCACGGCCCTGGACGCGCTTCACGGAGGTGTTCACCGCGACGACGAGGTCGTGCAGGTCGTCCATGGTCTCGGCGCGCATCGCCCCGGTCTGGCGGCAGAGCGCCTCGAAGATGTCGATCGACCCGGCGAGCGATCCGGTGTGCGAGTGCGCCGCGCGGGCACCTGCGCTGGTGAGGCCGCCCTTCAGCAGGATCACGGGCTTCACGCGCGCGGCGGCCTTGATCGACTCGAACATCTTGCGGCCGTCCTGGACGCCCTCGATGTAGGCCGTGATCACCTCGGTCTGGGGGTCGGCCGCGGCGTAGTCGAAGAGGTCGTGCGCACGGATGTCGATGCCGTTGCCGAAGGAGACCACCTTGGAGAAGCGCACCCCGCGGCGGCCGAGGCCGTGCACCACATCACCGGCGTTCGCGCCCGACTGCGAGATCATCATCACGTTGCCGGGCTCCTTCGGGAACCCGTTCATAAAGGCGATCCGTTCGGCGGGGACGTAGAGGCCCATGCAGTTGGGCCCCACGGCACGGATGCCGGCCGCCTTCAATTTGCCGATGACCTCCTGCTCCATCCGCGCCATCTCGGGGTCTCCGGTCTCGGAGAAGCCAGCGGTGAAGAAGTGGATGGAGCGCACCTTCTTCTGGATCGCCTGATCGACGAGCGTCGGCACGGCGCGTGCCGGGATCAGCGAGATCACGTGGTCGACGGGATCCGGCGTGTCCAGCAGGGTTGGGTAGCAGGTCAGGCCGCGGATCTGCGTCGCCTTCGGGTTGACGGGGTACAGCCCGCCCTTGTCCTGGAACCCCTGCTCCATGAGCGAGGAGAGGAAGCCGCTCGAGCCGCCAGTGCTCCCGGGGACGCCATCACTGCTGGGGACGCCGACGAGGGCGATCCCGCGCGGGTGGAAGATCGGTTCGAGAGCGTGTTCAGGCAAGGCGGTCTCCTGCTGCGCGCCGCATCCGGTCGCGGGCCGTTGAGGTGGGTTGGATGGTAGCGCGCCCCTCGGGGCCCAGTCTCCCCGCTTCCCGTGCCCCCGCCGGAGACGGACGCTAGCCCCTCCGGCCCCAGAGCAGGACACGAGGGAACGGGAAGAAGTAGGGTCGCCGGTCTCCTTCGATCTCGAGCAGCGCTGCCTCGTAGGCCTCCAGGTACTGCGGCCAGAGGTCGGCCGGGATGCGCGCCTGGTACGCGGTGAGCAGGCTGCCCTTCAGCCACTCCACGGCACCGTGCGTGGACTCCATGACGTGCGGATAGATCTGGAGCCGTACGTGTTGCTCTGCGAACCCGAGGTCGCTCAGGAGGCGCGAGTAGAAGACGGCATCGCGCACCGGGTCCTCCCGCACCCACCCGCCGAGGGCCGTGGCGAAGGGTTCACGCTGCGCGATCTCGGCAGTGAGCCGGTGGGGCACCCCCTGGTTGGCCGGCATCTGGACGGCGATCTGCCCGCCCGGCCGCACCAGCCGCACGAGCTCGTGGAAGAGTGTGTCGTGTCCCGTCACCCACTGCAGCGCCGCGTTCGAGAAGACGAGGTCGAACCCCTCCGGGTAGCGGGCCGGAGTGGACCGGATGTCCTCGCGCACGAACTGGAGTCCGGGCCGCACGAACGTCGCCGCCTGCTCCAGCATCGGGTCGGAGGAGTCGACCCCAATCGTCTCGGCGGCCTGCAACTCGCCGTGCAACCATGCCGTGAGTTCGCCGGTGCCGCAGCCGAGATCCACCACGCGCATCCCCGGGCGCGGCTGGACAAGCGCGGCGAGGTCATGGAAGGGGCGGCTCCGCTCATCGCGGAAGCGTCCGTACTGGCCCGGGTCCCAGTTGCCCCGGCTCACCGCCTCATTGGTCATGCCGCCTCCCGGATGCCGCCCGCAACCGCCGTGTGATGCGCCGGGTTTACCATGCCGCCGATTCGACCGCAGCGACTCGACCCGCCCAGCAACCGGAGGCACCGATGCCCACCCCGCCAACCGAGGTCCCCAACGCCGCCCGCTGGGCCTACCTGCGCTCCCAGGTCCCGGCGATGGAACGGATGACGTACCTCAACGCAGGCTTTATTGGGCCGATGTCTAACGCGGTCGCTAGTGCCTTCCGTGACCGCTTCGACCTCGAAGTCACCTGGGGCCCGACGACGCGGGTGGTGACCGAGAATCGCATGGCGATCACGACGCGCCTGAAGCAAGCCGGCGCCCGAATGCTTGGCTGCGATGCCGACGAACTCGCGATCACGGGGAATACCACCGAGGGCGTCAATATTGCCGTGAACGGCGTGGAGATGCGGCCGGGCGACCGCGTGGTGACGACGAACATCGAGCACGGGGGCGGGCTGATGCCGGCCTACCGGCTGCGGGAACATGGTGCGGAACTCGCGTTCGCCCGGATCGAGGCGGAGGACGGGCCCGGCGCGATCGTCGAGCGGTTCGACGAGGCCCTCGGGGACCGCGCTCGGCTGGTGATCCTGAGCGAGATCTCCTTCTCGACCACGCAACTGCTCCCGGTGCGCGAGATCGTGGAGATGGCGCACGCGCGGGGCGCCACCGTGGTGGTGGACGGGGCGCAGACGGCCGGGCACCTACCGCTGGACATGCGCGCGCTGGACGTGGACGCCTACGCCATCCCCAGCCACAAGTGGCTCTGCGGCCCGGGTGGCATGGGCCTGCTGTACGTGAAGCGCGACCGTATCCCTGACCTCGAGCCGGTGAAGGTGAGCGGGCGTTACGCCGCCTCGTACGACTACGAGGGGAAGTTCGAGCCGCAGCGCAACCTCGTCACCAAGTTCGAAGTTTCGACGATGTCCTCGCCCGCGGCCGCCGGCATGGCGGCGGCGATCGAGCAGTACCTGGAGAGCGGGCCGCAGGCGCACTGGGACTACGTGCGCTGGCTCAACCGGGAAGCCGAGCGCCGGCTGGCGTCGATCCCCGGCGTGGAGCTGACCGGCGCTCGGCAAGAGGGGACCCGCAGCGGCCTGTTCCTCTTCCGGCTGAAGGGGACCGACCCCGCGCACCTCGCGTACTACCTGCAGGCAGAGGGCGGCATCGTCTGCCGGTCCGTGAAGCAGATGGACTCGGTGCGGCTCTCGTTGAACTCGTACAACAACACGGTGGACCTGGACCGGGTGGCCGAATACGTCGAGCGAGCCGCGACCGGGGGGATCCCGGAGGCGATCCTTGAGGCTGCGAAGGCCGCGGCCGGGCCAGTGGAGGCCTAGCCGGCGGCGATGTCCTGTTCGGGCTGCGCCCAGCGCGAGACGGTCTCCACCAGCCGGTAGTGATCGAACGGCTTGGCCAGGAGGGCAACCGCGCCATGGCCCACGGCCTCGGCCTCGGTCGCCTGACCGCTCATCATGACCACAGGTGTCGCGCAGCCGCGGGAGCGCAGCTCGCGGATCGTGGACCAGCCGTCCATCACGGGCATCTGCACGTCCAGCAGGACCAGATGGAACGGCTCCGCGGCGGAGGCGACCCGCTCGATGGCTTCCGCCCCGTTGCGAGCAGCGGCGACCTCGTGGCCCGTCCCGCGGAGCACCGCGACCACCACCTCGCGGACGAGGTCGTCGTCGTCCACCACGAGGATCGAGGGCGCAATCGAGCGCCTCTGTGCCGCCATTGCTCTCCCCCTGGCCGGGTGGGACCCGGTTATCTAAATCTTCTGGCCTTTCTATAGTTATCTGCGAGGCTCAGGGGGTAGAAAGTCGGTAAACCTCTTCGGAAGTGTTTCGGTCGCTCGAAGGAGGAGGCCCAGGATTTACCCGGGCCTCCTTCCGGCAATCGGCCAGCCTACCGGTAGCGGTAGGCGTGCAGACGATGCTCCGTGGCCCGCTGGTAGTCCTCGCGGGCCTCCCGGTGGGAGGGGCGGCCGGGGCGGCCGTCCCTCACCACGAGGCGGTAATACTCGTCCAGTCGCATCTGAGGCTCCTTCCACGCCCGCCGGGGCCATGCCCTCGACGAGGTGCCTGGTGCTCGCGCGTGGCGAACGCTGGGTGGCCGAGTACCCCTCGGTGGGTCCATGCGAGACCGAACCCGTGAAGGAGGCAAGATGCCTCCTTCGTCTCCGGCTCGCGGGTGGGTGGATAGCGGGGCGCCTCGCTAGGAAGGAGAGAACGCGCCTGCCGGACAAAGGTAACCGCCTGCCGCAGGAATTCTTTGGGCGGGTGGCACAGTGGCCCGGCTCACAGGAGCGCGATCTGACGCTCCTGGGGCGGCGGCTCGATCGGATGTGCTCGTCGATCGCCGATGCCCGCCTCCTGGGCCAGGCGCTGCACGCGGCGGCGGATGGGCTGGTCGAGCGAGCGGTCCAGGTATCGGCCGCGGTAGAGCGAGGCATAGCGCGCGGCTTCCTCCGGCCAGACCCGAGCGAGGCGTTCCAGAAAGTGTTCGCGGGTGCCTTCCGGCAGGTACAGGGTCCGCGTCCACAGGTGCGTCGCGCCGGCGTCTCGGGCAGCGCGGACAACCTCCATCAACTGCTCCGGCCGGTCCGACAGCCCGGGCAGCACCGGGGCCATGCCGACACCGGCGCGAATGCCGGCGTCCACAAGCATGCGCAGCGCCCGTAGCCGCTGCCGGGGTGGTGCCGTACCCACTTCGGTCTGGCGCCAGACCGCCTCGTCCAGCGTGGGTATCGAGATGTTGACCGTGACCGCGACCCGCGCGGAGGCCGCGGCCAGGACATCCATGTCGCGCACGATCAGCGGCCCGCGAGTGATGATCTCGAAGGGGGTGCGGCAGCGGCTGAGGACCTGGATGCACCCGCGTGTCAGGCGATAACGACCCTCCGCCGGCTGGTAGGGATCGGTCGCTGATCCGATGGCTACGCCCTCTCGCTTCCACGAGCGGCGGCGCACCTCGGCCTCCAGGACGCTCACGATGTTCGTCTTCACGCGCAAGGACCGACCGTACGCATCTCCGGAGGGTCGCTCGGCGCGCCGTTCGAAGCCGCGGACATAGCAGAACGTGCACCGGTGGGCGCACCCCATGTACGGGTTCAGTGACCAACTGAAGGGCATCCCCTGTACGCGACTGAGCGCGGCCTTACACGGCTCCTCGCGGTACTCAGACGGTGATGGCGCTGCATTCCCGCTTCGCTCTGGCATGCCTCCATCGTCGCGCCCGGCGCCTCGATCTCCGGACACGGACTGGCACTCGACGGGCGTTTTGGGCGAAGTGACCCGCGGGAGGCCACGGTGATCGGGCGTTACCAGGCCGGCATCCACACGACCTTCACCCTCCAGTGACGCACGCCCAGGGGGAGTGATACGCCGATGTAACCGCGGAGGTCGCCGGCGAGTCCGGCGCGCAATCTGTCCTCGCGCACACTTGAAATGTGAAGACCGGAACAACTACAACCCGCCCGCGTGCGCAGCGCGGGCAACGTGCTATCCGGCCCTGGCTCCCGCTGGTGGCGCTTGGGGTGGTGGTGGCATCCACCGCGCTGCTGCGGGTGCCCTCCTTCTTTGAGCCGCACTGGTACGGGGACGAGGGGATCTTCGCGGCGGTGGCGCAGCGGATGCTCGATGGCCATCTGCTCTACGAGGGCGCCTGGGACCACAAGCCGCCCCTCATCTTTCTGCTCTATGCCGGCGTCCTCGCGACGTTCGGGGAGAGCATCGCGGCGCTGCGTGCCCTGACTACCATCGCCGTCGCCGCGACGCAGGTCAGCCTCTTCCTGCTCGGCCGGCCGATCCTCGGCACGGGGCGAGCCCTCCTCGCGGTCGGGCTGTTTGGGCTGGCCATGGCGTGGCCACCGCTCGAGGGGCAGCTGGCGCTCACCGAGGTCTTCATGGTGGCGCTGACCGCCGCAGGGATGCTGCTGGCCGTCCGGACCCTGACGCGAGTGGAGCGCAGACCGGACGCATGGCGACCGTGGTTCCTCGTGGGCCTCTTGTTCGGCCTCGCCAGCGCGTTCAAGCCTGTCGCGTTCATGGACGTGGCTGCACTCCTGGTGTTCCTGACGGTGCGTGGCGGCCGCCAGCCGCAGCTCACTGGCGCGCTTCTCGCCGGGGTCGCCGCCCCCTGGGTAGTCTTCGTCGCGTTCTTTGCCGCAGCCGGCGCGCTTCCGGCGTTCTACGACGCAAACCTCGGCTACCAGCTCTCGTACATCGGTTCGAGCGAACGCCCCGTGATCTGGCACGTCCTTTCGCTTGTGGCGCTGGCGGTCAGTGTGTTGCTGGTCTGGGAGGATCGAGGGCGGTCACTCCGTGGCCTCTTCGTGATCTGGCTTGGCTTCGCCTTCACCGGCGCGATGACGAGCGGCTTCGCGTATCACCATTACTTCATCCAGGCAGCGCCACCCGCCGCGCTGTGCCTCGCCTCGGTCGCCTTCAGGTGGCGTCGGCCACTTCGCACAGCGGCGCGCGGAGCGGGCGCCGGCGCGATCGCCGCCCTCCTCCTCGTGATCCTGAACGGATCGACGACTTTCCTGGCGGAGGAATCCTCGGACTACGCGGACGCTTACTACCGCGGGTTCGTGGAGAGCGTCCAAACTCGGGACATCAAGCCGTTCCATGATGTCTTCGGCGGCGGATGGTGGGGGACGAAGGAGATTGCCGCCGAACTGGACGCCTCGGAGGCCGCGGGACAGCCCGCATTGATCTGGTCGAACAACGCCTGGGTCTACCCGCTCACCCGCGCCGTGCCCACGTCTCGGTTTCTCGTCGCGTTTCACGTGGGCGGGATCCCGCCGCGCGAGCATGAGGTAAGCAGAGCAACGCTCGCGGCGCCCCCGCCGCTGATCGTGTTGCAGTACGGACACGAGCCGCCGAGCGAACTGGCGGACCTGATCACTGAGCGCTACGGCTGCGCAGACCACGGGCACTTCGCGCTCTGCCACCTGCAGGACACCTCGGTAGCCACTCAACGCGAGAACCAGACGAGGTCGAACTAGCCGCGGCGTCAGCGCGAACTGGGGCGGCGGACGGCTCGCTCGAAGAGCCAGCGCCGGCGTCGGAGCGGGGGAGGGGTGCGGGCGAGGCCGAGGCGCCCGAGGGCGGCCTCCTCGATCAGCGCCATCGCCTCCTCGACCGAGTCCGTGAAGGTCAGGAGCGCGGCATCGGCCTCGCTGACCGCCCCCGCGGCCAGTTGACGCTCCACCATCTGCCGGATCGGCGCCCAGTACTCGGTGCCGATGAACACGATGGGGAACTGCTTGATCTTCCCCGTCTGCACCAGCGTGGCGGCCTCGAAGGCTTCGTCCAGTGTCCCGAACCCTCCCGGCATGACCACGAACGCATAGGAGTACTTCGCGAGCATGACCTTGCGGACGAAGAAGTGATGGAATTCGATCCAGGTGTCCAGGTAGCGGTTCGGGTGCTGCTCGGCCGGGAGTCGGATGTTGCACCCGACGCTGACCCCGCCCGCCTCCTTCGCGCCTCGGTTGGCCGCCTCCATCAGCCCGGGGCCGCCCCCGGTCATCACGGTGAATCCAAGCTGGGCGAGGCTCTTCCCGACCACCCGAGCCTGCTCGTATGTGGGCTGACCCTCGACGGGTCGCGCGGACCCGAACACCGTCACGCACGGTCCGACAAAGTGCAGGACGCGGAACCCACGCAGGAATTCGCGGAAGACAGCGGTCGCCCACCGCAGTTCCTCCCAGCGCGGCTGAGGGCCGGCAAAGAAGCGTCGCTCTGACACCACCGGTATCTCGGGCAGCGAGGCCGGGGGCGGATCTTCCGTGGTCATCGGACTCTCCCAACCGCATCGGTCCGTCTCTCTCAACGGTACCTGCCTGCCGACGGACGGCGAAGGCCACACCGAACTGAGACTCAGGGCACCGGGCGATGCGGGAACTGGTCCGCGCACGCACCCTGCCTCAAGCGGAAGGCGTGGCGCGGTGCAAGTGTGTGCTCCCAGCACCCTGACAATCCGTGCCCGCTCGAGGACGCGACCGAGGCCGGCGGCTACCATCCGCCGGGGGACGTCATGCAGTCGATCGACGGGCAACTTGTCTATTCCGCGACCGACCTCGTCGGCTTCATGGAGTGCCGCCACCTGGCGCACCTCGAGCGGGCGGCGGCGGCGGGCCTCGTCGACCGCCCGATGCGTGTCGACCGTGTCCTCGAACGGATCGCCAAACGCGGCATCGAGCACGAGCAGCGATTCCTCCGCGAGATCGGCCCGGACGTCGCCGTGGCCGAGATCGCCCAGGATCGCGACCTGCCGTATGGCGAGCGCCTGGGGGCGCTGAAACGGCGTCGCGACGAGACCATTGAGGCGATGCGCGCGGGCGCCGAGGTGATTTACCAGGCCGTGTTGTTCGACGGACGCCGGCTCGGCTACGCCGACTTCCTCCGGCGCGTGGAGACACCCACCGGCCTCGGCGACTGGGGCTACGAGGTCTGGGACACGAAGCTCGCGCGAAAGCCGAAGTCCTCCGCCGTCCTTCAGATCGCGATGTACTCAGAGATGGTGGGTGCGATCCAGGGGCAGTCGCCGGAGCTGATGCACCTGGCGCTCGGCGGCGTCACGCAGGAGAAGGTGTCCTACCGGGTGGCGGACTTCGCGGCCTATACGCGGTCGGTCAGCCGCGAGTTCGAGGCGTTGCTCAACGCCGGCCAGCCAACGTTCCCGGTCGCGAGCGAGCCCGAACCGGTTGAGCATTGCGACATCTGCGCCTGGAGCGAGGTGTGTCGCAAGCGGTGGCGCGAGCAGGACGACCTGTCGCTCGTGGCCGGCCTGACATCCCGGCAGCGTCGCGGCCTGCACGGGATCGAGGTCATGACACGCACTGGCCTCGCGGAGCCCGCCTCGCCATTGCCCGACCGCATCGAGGGCGCCGGCCGCGAGGCACTCGCCCGGGTGCAGGCGCAGGCGCGCATCCAGGTAGAGGGCGAACGCCAGGGCGCCTACCTCGCCGAGCGCATCCCGCCGCAGCGGGATCGGGACGGCGTACTGGAGCCGGGCCGCGGCCTGCTGATGTTGCCCGAGCCATCCCCCGGCGACCTCTTCTTCGACATGGAGGGAGACCCGTTCTTCGGGTCGGACGAGGTGGACGGCCTCGACTATCTGTTCGGGGTGATCGAGCCGGGACGCCTCGATGCCACCGGGCTGCCTACCTTCGACGCGTTCTGGGCGACCGAGGAGCGGCCCGACGGAGGCAAGACCGTCACCACGTCCGGTGAGCGCCGTGCGTTCGAGGCGTTCATCGATCTCGTGGTGGACCGGCTGAGCGCCGACCCGGCGCTGCACGTCTACCACTACGCCCCCTACGAGACGACCGCCGTGAAGCGACTGGCCGGCCGGTACGGGACGCGGGAGGCGGAGGTAGACCAGTTGCTGCGCGGCCACGTATTCGTCGACCTCTACCGCGCGGTCCGCCAGGGCGTGCGCGCCTCGGTAGAGAGCTACTCGATCAAGAAGCTGGAGCCGTTCTACGGCTACACCCGCCACGTCGACCTGCGTGACGCCGGTTCGAGCATCGTCGAGTTCGAGACCTGGCTGGAACTGGGGGGCGCCGAGGACAGCGCACGGGGCGAGGCGCTCCTCGACGAGATCGCCGGCTACAACCGCGACGATTGCCTGTCCACCTGGCACCTGCGCGAATGGCTCGAGGGACATCGGACCGCACTGGAGCACGACCTCGGTGAGCCGCTCGCGCGCCCAATCCCGATCGCGGCGCCCGCGCTCGAAGGAAGCGAGGCGCAGCAGGCAGAGCAGGCGCTCGCGGACGCGATCATGGCCGGGCTGCCGCCAGACCTCAGCGAGCACCCCGAGGCCTTCCGAGACGACGAGCGCGGGCGCTGGCTGCTCGCGCAACTCGTGCAGTACTACCGGCGTGAGGAGCGAGCGTTCTGGTGGCGCTACTTCGACCTCCTCGAAAACTACACGGACGAGCAGCGGGTTGAGGAATCAGAACCCCTCGGACTCCTCACATACGTGAAGTCGTGGCGCGACCCAAAGCCGCGCACACGCTCGAACATCCACCAGTTCCGCTTTCCGCCACAGGATCACAAACTCCGTGTCGGAGATCACCCGAGGGACCAGGATGGAAAGCCGGCAGGGACCATCTTCGCGATCGATGAGGACGCTGGCACGATCGACCTACGCGCCGAGATGAAAGTCCCTGTGCCACAGGCGACCTCACTGATCCCGTACGACCACTTCGCTGCGTCTCCGAAGCCCGAAAGCCTCCGGTGGCTCGGGCAGTGGGTCATCGACCATGGGCTTGAGGGCGACGGGCCGTACCGGGCGGTGCGCGACCTCCTTATGCGCCGACCGCCGCGGGCAGGACAGGCCGAGGGCTCCCCGCTGACAGTCGAAGGCGAGGACGTGCAGGCCGCGGCGCGCCGCCTCGTGCTCGCACTGGACCAGAGTTACCTCGCCGTCCAGGGCCCGCCAGGGTCGGGCAAGAGCAGCGTTGGCGGCGACATGATCGTGGACCTCGTCGCCGCCGGGAAGCGCGTCGGCGTCACGGGGCCCAGCCACAAGGTGATCGCGGAACTGCTCGCAAAGGTTGGTGAGTCCGCGCAGAAGGCGAGGACGGCCGTCCGGATCGGCCAGCGCACCAGTAGCGACTCCGCCGCCTACCCCGGGGCGACGGCGTATGCCGAGGCTGGCGACGCCACAGCAGCGCTCCGGGCTGGTGAGGTGGACGTCCTCGGCGCGACCGCGTGGCAGTGGGCTCGCGAGGACATGCGCGAGAGTGTGGACGTGCTCTTCATCGACGAAGCGGGACAGTTCGCGCTGGCCGACGCGGTCGCCGTTGCGCCCGCCGCGACGAACCTCGTGCTCCTCGGCGACCCGCAGCAACTCGACCAGGTGCTGCAGGGCACGCATCCCCAGGGCGCGGAGCGTTCGGCGCTGGGGCACGTCCTCGGCGAGGAACGCGTGATGCCGGCGACACTCGGCCTCTTCCTCGATGGGACGTGGCGGCTGCACCCCCGCATCGCGGCCTACACGTCCGAAGTGTTTTACGAGGGACGGCTGCATGCCCACCCCGGCCGCGAGGCGCTCGACCTCTCCGGCATCGATCCGCTGCATGGCACCGGCATCCGCTTCGTCCCTGCCGAGCATGCCGGTTACTCGAGCGAGTCCCCACCGGAGGCGGAAGCGATCGCGGCCCATGTGCAGGCGCTGCTGCGCGCGGCGCCCACATGGACTGACGCAGAGGGCAGACGGCAGACGCTCACCTCGGCAGACGTCCTGCTGATCACACCGTACAACGCACAGGTCGCGGAACTGGCCAAGCGACTGCCGGGCCTGCGCATCGGCACCGTCGACAAGTTCCAGGGCCAGCAGGCGCCCGTCGCGATCTACTCGATGGCTACCAGTTCAGCCGACGAGGCCCCGCGGGGCATGGAGTTCCTGTACAGCCTCAACCGCCTCAACGTCGCCACCAGCCGGGCGCAGTGCCTGGCGATGGTCGTCGCGAGTCCCACGCTCCTCCAGGTCCGCTGTAAGACGCCGCGACAGATGCAGTTGGTGAACGCACTCGCGCGGCTGGTCGAGGTGTCTGGAGACGCGCCGGACGGGTAGCAGCCGCTCCCAGGCGTGGTGACTGCGCTCCCTCGCCTGCGCGAACCTTCGACGACCCGTGGCTCACAGGAATTCGTGATGCCGGGAACGAGCCTTTTGCATCATGTCGCGCGGGTCACTCGGATGACGAGCGGACGGACACTATTCGCCGTCAATCTCTGATCAAGTGCTAAACGTTGCCTGTGGGCCCAGGCAGGCGGCCAGCAGTCACTCGATTCGAATCCTCAGTCGTTTCTAGGCGGATCGATCGATCTGGCGTGCGCAGGAGCGCGTCAGAGCCTCTCCATGCGCAAATTATTCACGGCCCTGTAACGGATATGTTATGCCCCGCGCAGAGGAGATATGAATATGCAAGGCCGGAGACTCGAACTCAGTAGCCCCCGGGATCGGTCGCAGTATTGGCTCCTCGTGATCGCAAGCGTCTTTTTCGGCGGTGCCCTCTCCCTTGAGTCCCGCCCGACCGCAGCAGCCTGCGACTCCGCTTCGACTCCCTGCGTGCTCGACCGGAGGTACGGGATCGGTGAAGCGGTCACCGAGCTGTTGCAGGCCCCGCCGAACCCCTACAACCGGAAGATCCTTGCGGGCGGCATCACGGACGCTGACTTTGGCTTCGTGCCCAGCACGCCTGCCACGGGGTATCAGTGGGCCGGGCTGCAATATCGCTCCGGCGATACGTTCGTGGCGAGCGGCCCGCGCGCCGAGTACCAGGACGTGAACCGCCCATACAACGTCGACCGCTTCTACCGGGCCCATGTCCACATTCCTCGCGACTACGAACTCGGGAGCGACGGCTACTCGTTCCGGATCTTCATGCAGTGGCACGAGGGGAAGGGGTCCCCGCCGTTCTCTCTGCAATTGGACGCATCCACCGGGACCATCAAGTTGGTGCGCAAGGCATACAACGCATCCACGGGCGCCGTCAGCTTTCCCGTCGTGAAGAGCTGGCCGGTGGGCGAGTGGCTCGGCACCACTCGGCTGATTGTCGTGCAGGCCAAATGGCTCAAGACCAGTGAGGGACACTTCCGCCTCTGGCTTGACCCGGACGGGACTGACTACGAGTCCCCGGACGCCTCATACGCGGGGGCCACCATCCAGGAGGGGTCCACCACGCAGCCCGTGTACTGGAAATGGGGGACCTACGGGAAACCGTCCAAGTATTTCTACACGGGGATGGCGATCTCTGAGGCAGGCGGGCGCGCGGGGTATGACGCGGTCATGCCCGCACCCACTCTGGCCATCGCCCTGGCGCCAACCAACTCGGTACTGCCCACCGTGAGCGGCCTCGCGACCGTCCCCGAAACCCTGAGCGCAACATCCGGGACGTGGTCCGGCGTGCCTGAGCCGATGTTGACCTACGAGTGGCGCCGTTGCGACGCGGCGGGTGGCTCCTGCGCCGCGATCGCCGGAGCGGTGGGACCGGGCTTCTCGTTGGGCGCGGCTGACGTGGGGAGCACGCTCCGCGTACACGTCACCGCGACGAACACCGCCGGGACGACGAGCGCGGTGTCTCAGCCGACCAGCGTGGTCACCGGTGCACTCCCTGCGAACACCACGATCCCCACGGTCAGTGGCACGACCGTTGTCCTTCAGGCGCTCGTGACCACGGACGGCGTCTGGACCGGCGCGCCGACCTTCTCGTACCAGTGGCAGCGCTGTGACCCGAGCGGTGGCGCCTGTTACGAGATCGCTGGAGCGGTCTCGAAGACCTACATCCTGTCCGACGCGGATGTCGGGCGGAGCATCCGCACCGCAGTCGTCGCGACCAACTCGGCCGGTTCGGCCACCGCGACCTCGAGTCCGAGCACCGTGGTCGGCGGCATCGCTCCGGTGGCCACGGCACCGCCGGTGGTCACCGGGGTCGCGGTCGTGTCGCAACTCCTCGAGTCCAGCACGGGCACCTGGTCAGGGATCCCCGCGCCGGCGTACGCACACCAGTGGCGCCGGTGTGACGCCACGGGAGCGGCCTGCCTCGACATCGCGGGCGCGACGCAGATGTCCTACCTGCTCACCGATGCCGACCTCGGGAAGACCATGCGAGTCGCGGTCGTCGCATCGAGCCTTGCCGGGACGAGCACGTCGGTGTCCGCGGCGACGGCCGCGGTCGCTAGCCCTCCGGCCCAGTTCGTCCGACGGTCGCAGGGCATCGCCTCGAGCAAGACGGATTCCCTCTCTCTCAGCATCTCCAATGTGTCGGTGAAGAGTGGGGAGTCGCTCATCGTGTCGGTCCTAGCGCGCTCCTCGGGCGGGACCATCAAGTCCGTGAAATGGGGCACGCACGATGTGCCGGTCGTCGGGTCGGTCCAGTCGGTGGCGGGCATCGGCGATACGCCTCGATTTGCGACGTTCTACCTTCAGTCGCCCTCGCCCCGCACGGCGAAGCTCGTGGTCACGTTCACCGGGAACGCGCGCGCTTCTGTCCTCTCGTACGAGGTGGTGCAAGGGCTGGGGCGCATCGACCGCCATGCGGTCGCGAGCGGTACCGGGACTGCAGTCACATCTGGCCTGACCGCCGCCACGAGTCCGGGAACGCAATACCACTACGGTGTCATTGGCTGCGCGTGTCCGCAGGATGACCCCGCTGTCAGCCTCGGTGGCTCGATCACCAGGGCGGGCCAGCGAGGGGGCACGCTCGGGGCTCCCCCGAATGCGCTGATCCAGACCGGGTATGGGGAGCAGACCACATCGGGGATGAAGAGCGTGTCAGCGACGCTGCCGACTGCTCGCACCTGGGTAGCGCAGATCATCTCGTTCGCCGCGCGATAGAGGGAGTGCACTCGACGTGTCGCCATAGCCTGTGTGTCGCCGGCAGGCTCCCGCTCAGAGCACGACGGGGCCGGCGGTGAGCAGCACGACCAGCCCCCCCACGCTGAGGAACGGGCCGTACGCGATGCCGGCGCGTCGATCTCGTCCCATCGCCAGGAGGGTGACGCCAGCGATGGCACCGAGTCCAGAGGCGATCAGGAGGTAGGTGGGGACCTGTGCCACCCCAATGACGGCTCCCACCATCGCGCTGAACTTCACGTCCCCGAGACCTAACCCCCCTCGAGCGAGCACGAAGAAGAGAAGCATGACCCCTCCGGCGAACGCGGTGCCGAGTACGGCGTCGACAAGTGTCGAGCGCCCGTAGGCCATCGCGAGCGCCAGGGCCACGACTACTCCGGGGTAGGTGAGGCGGTTGGGAATCCGACGCTCCTGGAGGTCAATGGCCGCGGCCACGGTCATGATCGCCCCGAAGATCCCACAAACGAGGCTGACACCGGCATCACGGTCGAGCAGCATCCCTCCAGCCACACCGAGGGCAAAGCCCGCAGCCCCAGCCAGCCCTCTTTTCGCCGTGAGGCCGTTCATTCGGGCACGCCCAGGTGATCGCCTACGGCGATGCCGTGCAAGGCGGCAGCCCCAGCCGCCAACTCGAGGACAGTGCCCGCCCCGCGGGCGAGGCTGAAGCGCCACGGCCGCAGGTCAGACACGATCTTCACAACATGCAGAGAGCGATCGAGGTACACCACGTCGATCGGGAACCTCATGAAACAGGTATGGACCGACGAGCACCCCTTGATCAGCAGCCCACTGGTCGGCGGTAGCGACCGCCTGCCGAGGAGTCCACGAGCCCGCTGCCACGGGTTTCGTGCGACCTCGATGTCAACGATCGAAGAGCCCGGCCGTTCGAGGCGGCGGAGGCCATCAAGCCTGCTTGAAGAAGCCAATGACATTCAGCACCACCGGTCCAAGGAGCAGCATGAAGAGTGTGGGGAACATGAAGAAGACGGTGGCGGCGACCATCTTCACCGGGATCTTGGCAGCCTGATCTCGCGCGGCGAGCTGGCGTCGCTGCCGCATCTCGCGAGAGTGGTTGCGCAGCACGCGGGCGATCGGGATGCCCGTCTGCTCGGCCTGCGTCATCGCCCGGGCGAACAGTCGCGCTTCCGGAATGTCGAGGCGGGCGCCCATCTCCGACAGGGCTTCGGCACGCGGGCGGCCGACGCTGACTTCCCGGACCACACGGCCGAACTCGATCGCCAGGGGCCCACGCGCACGGTCCGCCACGGCGAGGAGCGCAGCCTGCAGGCCAAGGCCCGCTTCCAGGTTGGTGATGAGCAGGTCGATCGCATCCGGGAGAGCACGCGCCACGGCCCTGCGCCGGGACGCTGCCCGGCGTCGGAGCCACGTCCACGGGACGTAGAGGCCGAACGCGGCCAGCCCAGCCAGCCCGAACACGACGCGCGCATCCGGTGCACGGCCGCCGGCAACCACCGCAGCCAAGAACAGCATCGGTGGCAACGCGCCCGCTGCCAGCCATACGCCGAAGAATTGCGCCGTGGTCGCGGGCCTGCCGGCCTGCTCCAGCCGGCGCTGGACAACCTGGACCAGGCGGTCTGGCCCAGGCGAGATGCTCCCCAGCCGGCGGAGTGCCGGGAGGAGGACGCGTGATGAGAATGGTTGGGCGAGGGGCGCGTCGCCGACCGCCGTCTCGGAAAGCAGTCCGATCCGGCGTTCGACGGCGGTCTCGTGATGGCTCCGGAATATCGCCAGCAAGGCGCAGGTGACAGTCAGGCCGGTGAGGAGCGGTAGGAGCAGGTCCATTGCTAGACCTCCAGTGCGGTCAGGCGCTTGACGATGACGTAGCCCGCGAAATCAAGCGTCAGGGCGATTCCGAGGATGACGCGGCCCAGCACGTCGGTGAACAGGCGGGTGTAGATCTCAGGTGTGATCATGCAGAGCAACCCCACCAAGAGCACCGGGAAGCCGGCGACGACGACCGCGGAATAGCGCTCCTTCGACGTCAGCGCCGACACCTCACGCCTGAAGGCAAGCCGGTCACGGACGGTCTCGGCGACGCCGCGCAGGATCTCCGCGAGGTTCCCGCCGCTGGTCCGCTGGAGGGAGATCGCGGTGGCAACCAACTCGAAGTCGCTACTCTCCAGACGTTCGTTCAGCTCAGCGAGCGCTTCGTCCACCTCCGCCCCCAGGCGGATCCGGTCGAGCATGCGCCCGACCTCTTCCGACATGGGGCGTTCGAGCTCATTGGCCACGGCGGTCAGCGCCTGGAGATAGCCATACCCGCTCTGCAGCATCGATGACATCACCTCGCACAACTCAACCAGTTGTCCTTCGATGGCGGCGCGCCGCTGGCGGACACGTCGACTGACGTACCAGGGCGGCAGCATTAACCCAAGGACCGCGCCGCCGGCGAGCATGAGGACGCTCACGGCGGCGTCCTCTGAGAGTGCTGCGGCCAACATCCTGCCCAGGACCAGGCCGCCGGCGAGCGACAGCATGCGGAGCGCTGCGTACTCCCCGACGCGCAGAGGTAGCCCTGACGCCTGGAGCCGGGACGCGGTGCGGACGGTCCATGACTTCCCACTCAGGAAGGCGTCCAGGGCCCTGACTGAGGAGATGCGATCGTCCACGAGTGCCGGCGCCTGCCGCTCGTACGGCATCGAAGGTTCACCGGCCAGCGCGGCGATCCGCGTGCGCGTGCGGGCATGGGCAGTCGGGAGGTAGGGCGCGAGGCCCATGAGCCCGACGGCGACGGTAAGCCCCGCGAGCGCAGCGGCGATGATCGGCAGGGTCATGGCAGCCTCATCCGTTCTGCGGGTCCGTTCCACGCTTCTGAGATGCCGGAGCGGGCGAACTTTTCCGCGAATGCCGGACGGATCCCCGTCGGCGCCAGTTGTCCTTCCACCGTGCCTGAGGGCGACAGCCGCTGCCCCTCGAACCGGTAGATGTCCTGGAGTGTGACCACGTCGCCCTCGAGCCCGGAGACCTCAGTGACATGCGTCACCCGCCGCTGGCCGTCCTGCATCCTGCTGATCTGCACGATCAGGTGCAGGGCGGACCCCATCTGCTCGCGAATGGCACGCTCCGGCAGGGCGAGGCCCGCCATCATGACCATGTTCTCGATCCGAGAGAGCGCGTCACGGGGCGAGTTGGCATGCACCGTGGTGAGAGAGCCCTCGTGTCCGGTGTTCATGGCCTGCAGCATGTCGAATGCCTCGACACCCCGGACCTCGCCGACGAGGATCCGGTCCGGCCGCATGCGCAGCGCGTTACGAACGAGGTCGCGCTGAGAGAACTCGCGGGCGGACTCGCCCGTAGGCGGCTTCGCCTCGAGGCTCAACACATGCGGCTGGCGCAGTTGGAGCTCCAGCGGGTCCTCAACGGTGACCACTCGTTCCTGACGCGGGATGAAGGCGGAGAGCGCGTTGAGAAGCGTGGTCTTCCCTGAGCCGGTCCCCCCGGAGATCACAACGTTGACCTTCGACACCACAGCCGCACGCAGGAACCCCGCGACCTGCGTGCTGAGCGTCCCGATCCGGATCAGGTCGTCGACATCGAACCGGTCGGTGCGAAACTTCCGGATCGTGATCATCGGGCTGTGCACGGCGATGGGAGGGACAACGATGTTCACCCGGGAGCCATTGGGGAGCCGGGCATCCACCATGGGCGCCGTCTCGTCCAGACGACGTCCAAGCGGAGCGACGATCCGGTCCGCGATGCGCCGAATATGGTCGACGTCCCGGAACGTGACAGTCGACGCATGGAGCACACCCGCCTTCTCGTAGTAGACCGCCTCCGGGCTGTTGACCATTACCTCGCTGACCTCCGGGTCATCCAGGAGCGGCTGGATGGGGCCGAAGCCCAGGACCTCGTGCGTCACTCCCTCGGTAATGGTCTGCCGGGTGACCACGGCGAGCGTCGGGGCCATCTCGCTGATGATCGCTAAGGCCGCGAGTTCGACCTGGCGGCGCGACTCCTCCGGCGCGATGTGATCGAGCGCACGGACGTCCAGGCGCTGGATGATCCGCTCATGCACCCGATGCACCAGTTCATGTTGGGACTCGTTCGCCCGTGCGACCGGCCGAAGATGGGGCCGGTTGTCTGTGGTGGTCATCTCGTCACCCCCATTGCGTACCGCCCGATGAAGGGCATCCGTATCTTCGACCGTCGCTCTCGTGGCGCGACCCCGGAAATCTCTTGCGCGATCTGCAGGACCCCTCGTGCGTACCGCCCGTTGGGGGCTGATCCCAGGATCGGAGTTCCGGTCTGTACAGACAGGCCGACTCCCGGGTCATGCGGGATCACATATGAGACCGGAATGCCCGTCGCGGTCGCCACGTCGGCCGCAGAGACTGCCGCGGCATGCGTGTTGTCATTGACCACCAGGCGCACCAGCGACCGGTCGAGGTGCCAGGAGTCGAGGATCCGCATCGCGGTCTTGGTGTCCTTCACGCTCGACATGTCGAGGGAGGTGAGTAGGAGCACCAGCGCGGCCTCATGGAGGGCGACGGCCACCACCTCGCTCATCACGCCGGGTGTGTCGACGATGACGTATTCGTGCGTCTGCGCGAGAGAGCCCAGCAATCCGGTGAGGTGCTCTGGCGTCAGTGCCCGCCAGTCGTCCGGTTCGTCAGCCGCGAGCATCACGTCGATCCCGGAAGGATGACGCTGGAGGTAGTTGCGGACGACTTCCCTGGTAACGCTGTGCTCGTTGCGGGCCAGGTCCGCGATGCTTCGCCGCGCCTGCATGTCCAGCATGACCGCCACGTCGCCAAACTGGGCGTCCGTATCGACCAGTGCCACTTCCTGCCCGGTGATCTGGCGGAGTGCGATGGCGAGGTTCGTGGCAAGTGTGGTCTTTCCGATGCCACCCTTCGCACCTGCGATGGTGATGATGGTCCCGCCCGCCAGGGACAGTGCGTCCGGGGCCCATCGCCCGATCTGACGCTGTTCCCCCTGCATCAGCGCCGTCTCGATCGCATCCCGCAGATCGTCGGCACGGATCGGTGCCTCCAGGTAGTCACGGGCGCCGCCCCGCATCGCCTGGCGCATGAGATTCGAATTGCTCGACCGGGAGTACACCAGGACCGGGAGGTCAGGCTGCAGCAACTGCAGCGCTTCCAGCGTCGCCAGGCCTCGGACCGGTGGGTCATCGAGCGCCAGCAGCACGACCGTCGGGCGGCGCTCCGTCGCCAGGACAGTGGCTTCTGTTCCGTACGCCGCCTCGCCGATGACCAGGACGCCCACGTGCTCCAGGCTTCGGCCAACATCGAGGCGTGCCTCTGGGTTCGGGTCGACGATCAATGCAGACAACTGCGCCATGCGGGACCCCTATCGGCCGGTGACGGGGACGGCACTCGCGGAGGCCGTCTGCCGTGAGGGCAGGCTGAGCGCTGGTTGAACGGACGCACGGCCGGTGTCGCCGTACGGGCGGAGCGCCAGCCCGATCGATCCAGACTTGATCGCCATGAAGATCGCCTGGGCGTCATCGGGCGTTACCGCGACGGTGACCGATGTGGCCTTCGGCTGCGGGCTGGCATCGTCTGAGCGCAGCGTGGCGACGTCTCGTTCCTCCGTCTGGGCGGGCGTGATGGTCTGGCCCACCGCAAGGACGAGGACATCCTGCAGGGCGGTGACGACCACCTTGTGAGTGCGCGGGTCGTATCCATCCACCCGCTTCGCGACCTGGTCAAACGGGCCGAAGAGACTCCCGTACTCGGTGGACACGATGATGTCGACGCGGTCTCCGGGGACGATGAGTCCACCGGCCGCTGAGACCTCGCTGACCGGCATCGAGACCGCACGCATCCCGTCGGGGACGGAGTATGCAAGTCCATTCCGACTCGGTTCAGAGGCCCCGACCAACCGGACCGCCAGCAGCTGTTCGCCTTGAGCGATCGGGTAGAGCGTCACTCGTCCGGCGACCTCGCCGTCACTCGTCAGTGCGCCGCTCAGCACCAGCGACTCAGGGACGTCCTGCCGCTTGAACATGGATGCGGTGAGGCGCGTGCCTGCCGCGATGTCCTGCTGCGCGACCAGCACCGGCTTCGTGGCCCCGGCGGCGTGTGCCGCAGCACCTCGCTCCTCCGAACGGACCTGGTTCAACCATCCGAAGGCCAGGCCTGCGGTGATGAACCCGAGCAGCACTGACGTGAGCATGAGCCCGTTTCCGGCCCTCCCGCGGACTCTGGTCTTGGTCTGTGACATCAGGTGAACTCCTCGTTCGCTTGCAGGGGTCAGCCGCGCCGAGTTGCGCGTCGTCGATTCGGATCAGCATCCACTTCCGGTCACCGGGCTCGGGACGACGACGTCGCTTTCGAGTCGCGCCTCGGAACAGGCGGTGATCGGCCACTGTTGGAAGCCCCACGCGCCACCGGTCACAAAGTCAATCAGCCCCGGGAACGGTGTGAGCGCTGTGTAGGTATGGGCGATACGGACGACGACGGCAGAGCCTCGCTGCGTGTTGGCGTCCGGATAGTTCACGGCCACCTCGCCGCATTGCAGCCGGCTGGAACTAATGGCGACTGCGCGGCCCTGGATCTGGGTGGAGGCACAACCAGGCAGGTTCCCAACCGAGGCGAACCGGGCAGCCTCCGACGCAGCGTTATTGACGGTGACAGCGGTGTAGAAGCCCAGTCCGAACTCGCCCATAGCCATCAACAACATGAAGAGGAAGGGGAGCATGAACGTGGTCTCAATGACTGCTTGCCCGCGCTCGCCGACGAGTGCACGCATCATGCCCCTCCTCCCTCCGGACCCAGTCTCAGCCTGCGCGACGCCCGCCATCGGGGCCATGCAGGCTGAGCCATCATTCAGTTGCTTGACGCCGTGACGCCGTCGATCGCCTCAGAGAGCCACGTCGCCAGGGTGGCGCCCACGTTGAGGACGTCGAACGCGATCACAAGACCGAGCACGGCGACTCCAGAGAGGATCGTGTATTCGACCGTCCCCTGGCCCTCGTCCTGGCGGCCGAGGTAGTGGCGGGTGTAGTCAACGAGCATGCGGATCATGAGTTACCTCTTGCGTTGGTTGTGACGCCCTCGGTGCTGGCGCCAGAGGAAGTAGGCGGAGGCAGTTGAGGTCATGCCGGAAGCCCGACCCCATCACCGGTGGGGGCGGCGGCACCAGGTGAGTACATCCGTCCGATCGCCGCTCCGTCCTGGTCTCGTGACCTTCGTCTTCCACGGGTTCGTGACCAGCAATCTAGAAACCGGGACGTTCGGAGCACGTAAGAAAATGTCATTGCTTTGTCGTGCATCGTCGGAACTCCGCCGGTCCACCGTGTCGACCACTGACGGCCCTGCACGACAAAGGACTGCGCGCCTCACGGCGCGCAGTCGAAGCCCGGCGGCCCAATGGGACGACTACTCGACGAGTTCGGCCTGGATCTCAGAAGGTGCAGTGAGCGGGTTCCACGGAAGTTCGATGTTCCCCTGTCCCGACAGCCCGATCGTGTTTGCCACGACAGAGATGTTGAGCGTGGTCGACGTTCCGGATGAACCTCCGCTGAGGCTCACATCACTGTTGATGTTGTAGATCGAGCCCGAGATCCCGTTGTTGCCCTGCCCCGCGAGCTTCACGCTGCTGTTAGACCCCGCCGTGCGATCGACCCAGATGACGATGTTGCGATAGTCGGGATGTCCAGTGAGGGTGTTCTGCCCTCCCGTGATCGAGATGTCCACCTTCGAGCCATTGCAAGGGGAGGGATCACAGGTCGCGTAAATCAAGACTGGCCCATCGCTCACCAGGCTGCCAGCGGACACCGTGATCCCGTTCATGAACACGTGGACGCCTGACTGCAGGGTCACCACCTGGCCGTTGTTGGTCACGGTCAGTTTCTGCTTCCAGCAGCCCGGGGCGAGCACTGGGGCGCTGGGATTGCCGCATGTCGCAGGGATCGGAGGCGGGTCCAGGGTGCGGAAGGGATCCATGCGTGGGGCGACGCCCTGGTTCGGGGTCGTCGTGATCGAGCTCCCCCCGCCCGTGCCCCAGCTCCCCACCACGTCATTTCTAGCTGCCTGGAGGGAGCCTCCACCACTGGCACGGAGGGCACCGCTCCCGCAGGTGTCGCTGGAATTCGTAAATGTGCCTCCGCCACCCGTGATACTCACGTTGGACTGTCCGCTGAGTGTGAGGCGGCTGCAGTTGCTCGGGTCCATCGCCATCAGCGCGTACCGCAGGGGTACGACCCGGGCGCGAGCGATCGCGTAGGCGCCGACGTTCCAGTCCGCACCGATCAGGCCAGACCAGAACGGGGGCTTCCCCGTCTGCACCCAGACTCGCACTCGCTCTGGATCGAGGACCGTCACGTCCCAGGTGGACGTATCAGACGTATCGAACTGATTTCGCTCGAGCCAGTCCCGGCCAACGGCGACCGGATCCCCGCTCTCCTCGTACATCGCGACGACGGACGCCAGGGCGGCTTTGTCAACGTCGTTCTGGTAGTTCCGTCGTTGGACCATGGTGAGACCGACATCGAACACCGCGATCCCGAAGGTCAGGAAGACGGTCATCAGAAGAGGGACCATGAAGATGACCTGTCCGTCGTCCCGGCCGAGGAACGAATGCCAGGCGGCTCGCCCACGAGCATGGGACCGAAGACGGGTCACGGTTGGCCTCCTCCGAGTGTGAGTGTGGAGATCACACCGCACTGATCGAACCACTCCTGATGGCGTGCGCGTGTATGAATTCGCCGGGAACTCATAAGAGGCGGAGCAGAAGTGAGGTCCGATGTCCTCGTCCATGGAATGCGCTCAGGCATCACGTAGTCCCGGCAGGCGGAGGAGATGGGATCCGATGGAGACTGCCTCGCCCGGTTGGAGCACCGTCCACTCGTCCGCAGGGCGCCGTCCATAGCGGCCGGCGAACCGCGCGCGCAGGTGATGCACGAGTACGCCACGGTCGCCTGGAAGTACGGTGAGCCGTGCCAGCACGCCCTCGCCGTCTTCTTCGCCGCCCAAGAGGATGTCGCATCCGGCAGAGGATCCGATCGTGAGAGGGCGGTCATGGAGCCTGTACACGCCCTCGGTCCCCGCCGGCCCGACGAGCGCCACCTCGGTGCTTCGGACCACCTGACCTCCGACGCGCGGGCGCGAACGAGGCAGAGCACGGGCACCGACTTCTCCGGCGCGCGAAGCGAGACGGTTCCGCAGGCGACGAAGCACCCACGCCATGACGCCACCGCCCAGCAGTCCCGCCGCCAAGATCGAGCCGAGTGGACGCCCGGTCGTCCTCGATGGCGCGATCCCAGTAGTCGTCTCGGCGACGACTGATCCTGACCCATCGAGCAACCTGAACGTCACCGGCCCCTCCATCTGGCCGCCGGCGACCGACACCGCCCCCTCTCCTCGCGCGATCTCGCGACCAGCCAGCAGAGCAACGATCACGGGCGAGGGCTCGCCCTGGATCTTCCCGGTTGCGGACACCTGTCCGCGATCATGCTCAACGACATCGAGGCGGGGCCGGAGTGGCGGGATCTCGATCGCTACCGATACCGTCGACGCAAGATCCCGACCCGCGTACGCCGATAACCGCAGCGTCCGTTGGCCCGCGGAGATCCCCCAGGGATCGACGGCGACTGTGCCACCCGCCAGGTCGACCGGCAGCGCGACGCCCTCGATCTCCGCGACCAGCGACAGATCCTCCGCCGGCACCAGTGAGTTCAAGGCGACAGTGATCGGCCCCGCTTCGCCCTCGGGAGGCATGACAGCAGGCGCGAGGAGCCCGTCGTTGGTGACGTGTAGTGAACGAGTGGCGGAAACAGCTCTCCCGTTCACCCGGCCGCGAACGGTGATGACATGCTCGCCCGCAGCCAGGAGGGGCACGTCAACACGCAGGAGCTCAGCGGCACCGAGGACTCCGCCGATCTCCGCGAAACGCGCAGCCAGCGCATCCGCCTGCCGCTCGCCGAAGAGCGAGAAGGAGCCGCCGGTGGCCGCGGCCAGCTGTTCCAGGTACGAACGATCGATCTCGTCGCCAAAGCCGGTCACGTATGCCTTCGCGCCAGTCGCCTGCACGAGACGCAGACTCTCGGCTCGGTCGACACGCGAGACACCGCCGTCGTCTGCCCCATCGGAGAGCAGCACGAGCACTCGATCGTGAGTCGCCGGGATGCGCTCAAGCTCGGTCGCCGCGAGCGCCATCGCCCCATAGAGGGCGGTCGCACCACCGGCGGCGAGTCGGTCGAGCGCAGCCAGCAGCGGCCCTCGATCGGGCGAGAGCGGGAGGACCACCTCTGCCGTCGACGAGATGCGGATGAGGGCCACCTCGTCCTCTGCAGGGAGCTGCGCGATGAGGTCACGGGCAGCCCGGCGCGCAGCCTCCATCGGGGCGCCGGCCATGCTGCCGCTGGTGTCGATGGCCAGCAGGATTCCCGCGGGTCTCCGAGCATCGCGTGTCCGCGGGATGATGGCCCGTGGGATGTCGTCCAGGATGAGGACCGGGTCCTCAAGTGTGGCCTGCCTGGGGAGACGCAGCGCTACGGAGAGGCTCCCCCGCGGGTCGTGCTGAAGCGCCACGATCTCGATGGCGTCGGTGATCGGGACCTGGGCGCCTGCGCGCCCCGTCAGCAGCCCTATGCCGAGTCCACCGAGCAGGAGGACCATGCCGCCGCGAAGGAACCAGCGATGTGTTGCGCCCACGTCATCCTTCTTGCAGAACTCAGCGAGCGTGCATCCATGCGCTGGTGAGCGGGTTGAGACACTGTGATGCCCGCCCTTCCGCCGCACCGTCGCTTGAGGAAGCCCGAGACACGCCACTCGGCCCCGGCTACTCTTCCGGCGTGCTTGGCGTCCTGCGCGAAGGGACGGGCCGATGTCGACCTGGGACGCACGAGGGCCATCTGACACCCTCTTCAGTGTGACGGCGATCACGGACGACACATCGTTTGCAGCCGAGTGGCAGGCATACCTCCGTGTCCAGGTCATCGATATAGCCAGGGCCGTGGCGGCACCAGAGCACTTGCCCCATGGCGTCGTATTGCTGGACGTCCGCAGCCGTCACCGCCACCTGGAGGCCGCCCACCTCATCGCGCGGACCAACCTCGCCCTTGTGGTCCTCGGCCCACCCGGGAACAGCGAAGAGGGCATGCGATACCTGGACCTCGGTGCGCTCGACTATCTCTCGTCCCAGGTGCAGCCCAGCGAGCTCGTTGCGCGGCTCCGCGCTGCTGCGCGGTACGCAGACCAGATGACGGACGATTGGATGCTGGCCGGCCCGGTCGCGATCTCGCTCAGCCGTCACGAGGTGAGGAAGTCCGGACACTCGGTCCACCTCACCCCGACGGAGTTCGCGCTCCTCGAGGCACTTGCCATGAGGTGCGGCGTCGCTGTGCCACACGAGACGATCAGCGAGCACCTCTGGCCAGAACGGCCAGCGAATGCTCGGCAAGCGCTGCGTGTCTATGTCCGGCAGTTGCGTGAGAAATTGGAAGACGACCCGTCAGAACCCAGAGTGATCCTGACCGAGCAGGGCGGCTACCGATTGGACGCGACTACACCCGTGGCGAGGATCGCCCGTTGGGCGAGTGGAGCCTGAGTACGGCTTAGCCCGCGGCGAGGACGAGATCCTCCGCTTCGAGCGGCCGTGGCGTCGGAGACGCGGGGTGCTCAACCGCAAGTCGCGCCAGGCGATAGCCACGTCCCCACTCATTCAGGATATAGACCGGACGTGAGACGTCGTCCTCAAGTTTCGCGCGCAGGTAGGCGACGTACAGCCGCAGATAGTGAGCGTCGTCGGCGTACTCATGCCCCCACGTGTCCGTCAGTAGTTCGCGGTGGGTGACCGTCTCACCGAGCCGCCTGGCAAGCGCACTGAGCAAGCGATACTCGATGCGGCTGAGGGAAATCGCTGTACCCCGCTTCGCCACCATCCGAGCGTCCAGGTCAATATCGAGCGCGCCCGTGACCACTCTCGTCTGCGAGCCACCAGGCTCACGACCGACATAGCGCCGCATCGCGCCTCGCAACCGCGCCAGCAGTTCGACCGGCGAACATGACGATCCGACGACGTCGTCGGCGCCAGCGTCCAATGCCTGGGCGACCTCCCGGGGCTCCTGCAACTCCATGGTGACCACAATCGGGACGTTCCACGTGGCCCTCAGCACCTTGATGAAGTCGACGCCACCGAGCCCGGCGAGGCGAGTCCCCATGATCACCGCCACCGGCGGGCTCTGAAACGCCGCGCGAAGCGCTTCGAGCGCATCCGCTGACTCGACAATCTCGAAGCCATCCGCTGAGACGATGCGGGCAAGCCTTCTCCGTACCGCCTCGAGCGGCTCCACGATCGCAATGGTTGGCATCTTCGTCCTCCGACCCATCTGGTTGAGACGTCTCAACGTCCTCCAGTACCACCGGGAATGTGCGAGCACGCCGTCGAACCAAGGTTGAGACGCGGTTTGAGTGGGGAGGCCCGTCCTGGCCCCGATCTCGCGGGCTCGCCCATTCGGCTCGAGCAGTGGCCACCACCGTCACCTGATCTCGACGGTCGCTCATCCCTACCTCCGTACGGTTCGACAAAGCGTCAACGTGATGGAGGGCGCGGAAGTGCCCACGTGGAGGTCCTAGTGGCTGTGCAACGTTCACCTGAGGTGATCCACGAGGCGGTCGACGAGCGCGCGATGCTTGTGTCACCAGACGGATCCGAGCTCATCACCCTGAATGCGGTCGGGACGATGGTGTGGGACATGCTCGGCACGGCGATGGAGGCGCGAGAAGTTGCCGCGCAACTGCACTCGAGGTTCAAGGAAGTACCACTGGAGCAACTCGAGCGGGACATCGAGGTGTTTCTGGACAGCATGCGCGAACGTGGACTGGTGCTAGAGACCGATGCTTGAGGCAGAACATGTCTCGAAGCGCTTCGAACCTCCCCCAAGGTTGCTTCGACTGCTGAGCCGCGTCGCTTCGCCCGAACCGGTGCAGGCCCTCACGGATGTCTCGCTGAGCGTGGAACGGGGAGAGGTCGTCGGGCTCGTCGGTGCGAACGGCGCCGGGAAGACGACCCTGCTGCACATCATCGCCGGTCTGCTCGAGCCCACCGCCGGCTCCGTGCGAGTGGATGGCTTCGATACGCGCTCCGATTCGATGGAGGTACGGCGGCGGACCGGCCTTGTCATTGCCGACGACCGGGGCTTCTACTGGCGCCTCACCGGCCGCGAGAACCTGGCCCTGTTCGGGGTACTGGCCGGGCTGACCCCAGACCGCGCACGGGATCGCGCAGAAGAACTCATGCGCGAAGCCGACCTGGCGCGCCGAGACCGCATGGTCTTCGGGTACTCATCAGGAATGATCACCCGACTGCACCTGGCTCGCGCGCTGATGGCGAATCCCCCTCTGCTCTTGCTGGACGAGCCGACCCGCAGCCTCGATCCGCTCGTGAGCCTCGAGGTCGGACGCACCCTCCGAACACTTGCCCGTGAGGGCCACGCCGTGCTCCTGTCCAGTCACAACATCGACGAAGTCGTGACGTGTTGCGATCGCGTGATCGTCATGAACGAAGGTGTGGTGGTGCTCGGGGACACCTCCGCAGGGATCCGCGCTCGTCAGGACGGGGTGTCTGCTTTGCTCCAGGCGCTGGAAGGCACCCATCCATGATGAGTGCCGGGACGGCGGGGCCGTCATACCGCGACCGCGCGCTCGCGCTGGGACGGCGCGACCTCAAAATCGAGATGTCCTACCACTTCGGGCAGATGATGCGCATGCTGTCGATCGTGTTCCCACTCGCGACGTATTTCTACGTCTCCAAGTTGGTCGACGGGGCGCCGGAGCTCGCCGGATACCGCGGCGGCTACTTCGAGTTTGTGCTGGTCGGGCTGGTGGGCACCACCCTGGCCACGCTCGGCGCGCAGATGTTCAGTTCGATGATTTCGCGCGAACAGTCAGAGGGCACGCTGGCGTCACTCCTCAGCACGCCGACGCCCCTGTGGGTGCTGCTGATGGGAGCGACATTGTTCCCGTTTGGGTTCGCGGCGATCGAGGTGCTCATCTACATCGCGCTCGGCATCGGCCTGTTCGGAGCGGAGTTCTCGGCAGCCGGCGTGCTGGTCGCAATCCCGATCGCCCTGCTGACGGTGGCTTCCTTCGCGGGGATCGGGATCCTCTCCGCTGCGTTCATCGTGGTGACAAAGCGGGGCGAGCCCGTCACACCCCTCATCCGCGCGGCGACCGCCCTGTTCGCTGGAGCAGTGTTCCCCATCGGCCTTCTGCCGGAACCGCTGCAGATCGTGGGGCGTCTGCTTCCGTCCTACTACGCCATCGAGGGCCTGCGGGGAGCGCTGCTCACCAATGACCCACTCTCCACCTGGGACGAGATGTTGGTGCTCGCGGTGATCACCGCGGTGCTCTTGCCGCTCTCGATGTGGGCGCTGAAGAGAGCACTGCGCTGGGGGCGCGTGTCCGGGACCCTGGGCACCTTCTGACACTACCGACCCGCGGCCATCGGACGCGCACCGCGCGCCATGATGCGGTCCAACAATTCGGCCGCGCCATCAACCCGTTGGGCGGGGTCGAGGCCCAGCCAGAGCTCGCTGTGCGAGGCGCGGGTCAGTGCTGCGGCAACCGGCATGAACTGTGCGAGCGGCCCTCGGGAGCCCGAGGCAGGGAACGCCGCGATCAACTCGCGCAGCAGCCGGAGCCGGTCGGCCTCGCCGATCTCCCCTCTGAGGGAGCCGGCGTGACGGACTGCCACCGCGCCAGCGGCCTCCCGCCAGCCACTCGCGATCACACCCGAGGGGATCTCCCAGCGGTCCCGCTGGTCATACATCCGGCGCGCACCGGCTGACAGGTCCGTGGCCACCTCGGCCGGTACCGATAACGGCTTCGGTATCCCCGTCACCTGGAGCGTTCCGCCGTTGCGACGGATCACGACATGGTCGTCACCCAGGACCTCCCACCCCGCCCGCAGTGCGGCGTACGTGGCAGTCGACTTCCCGCTGCCGCTCGGTCCCAGCAACAGCAGTGCCAAACCACCGCGACTGACCGCGCCAGCGTGCAATAAGAAGCAGCCGAACGGCGAAAGGAGATAGCCGAGCACCGGCTGGCACACCCAGCGAAGCACCAGATCGATGTCAGGGCCGTCGCCCCGGATGTTCGCAGCCGTCCCGGTGACTTGGGCGGTCATCCCGGTCTCGTGCTCGACTGTCACGCCATCCGGCTCATGCCAGCACTGGATGTCGCCCAGTGACTCATCAGGGGGCCTCGTGGGGAGGTCGATGCGCCCCGGCCTCAGGTCGATGCGTGCGCGTGGACGAGCGCGCGCCGGCGGGAGGGCGCCGAACATCTGGTCCAGAGCCCTCGCATGGATATCACTCGAGGCCGAGAGCAGGGCCGGAACGCCAGCGAGGGAGACCACCCGTCGGTACATGCGAGCACCTCAGCACCGAGCCGGATCCGCCAACCCGCTCGGAGCCGGTCTTCCCGGGAAGACCGGCTCCTGCGTCATCCGGGCGGAGCCGGGCTACTTGGGCCCGTTTCCGCGACCGATACCGTAGGCGTAGCCGTTGCCACTGCCGCGGTTCAACTGGCCAACTACGTTGACCACTTCCACGATCTCGGGTTCCTCGTACGTCATCACAATTTCTCCTTCGGCTGCGCATGGGTCGTCCAGGCCATCGTGGATTCGAGGCGTGGAGCAAAGGTGAAGATTCAGGCGCCCCGCTGACAGGCCTAGCGAGCCCGCCGTCTTAACAGCGCCCGGGCGGTGCCCTGAAGCCCGCGTGCACCGAGGCGGCGCGCTGCCCTGCGGGCCAGACCTCGGAGCGTTGCCCGAGCCCCTCCGGCGAGCCGGTCTCGCCTGCCAAGGCGTCGTTCATGGCCTCGATAGCGCACGCGCACCACGCGGCCGACTAGCAGTTCCCTGCCCACGGGTTGATCCGGCCAGTGCGCGTCGCCCTGGAAGCAGAACGCCCCTCGACGCCGACGAACCAGGCGATGGACGACGAGCACGCCCTGGGCGTCGCAAAAGGCCCACACCTCGCCGAACCGTGGTTCGGCGGCCCCGGCCACCAACACCTCGCTGTCCGTGCGAATGGCGCTCCCCATAGATTCCCCGACCACTGGGAACCATGTCGGACGCAGTGCCACCCGACGGCGGAGCAACGCAGCCGCGTCCCCGGCCTGCATTCGAGGGGCGTCCGTCGCCATCACTAACTCACTCCTCGCACCCAGGCGCTCAGGCCTTCGAGGGCTCTGCCACGCGCCATGACCGGGATGCAGCGCCTGCGACGGCGGATCCCTCGCTGTCCCGCCTTGCCTTGAAGGCGGACACGAGGGTTCCAGAGTCGCCTCCAGAGCAACGCTCGCCAGCCTCCGATGGGTGGAGGCACCGGGACAGTGATGCCGAGGGTTTCGGTCACCGCACGGAGCGAGGCATACACCGGGACATCCAGGCCCTCGCGCATAACGAAGTGACGGACGTACTCCCAATCGATCGGCTCGCGCTGCAGCAGCCGGGCGACGTCGGCGTAAGCGATGAGGTATGCGAAACGGTCGCGGTTCATGTGCAGCAACAGATGGACGAGCGCGATCTCAGCGTCGAGCACGCGGACTGTGGCGCCCTCGGACAGTTCAACGGGGCGGGTCCTCGCCCAGATCTCGGCGCCCTGGCGCCCGGGGATGCCGTACTTCAGCAGGTCAACGTGGAGATCGATAGTCACAGGCTCGCCCGACCAGGTCAGACTCCCCAGGTCGGCCTCGAGTGTGACGTTGAGAGCCTGGTCGCGAGCGGCACGTCCCAGGAGATCTGTCTCCCCCAGGCGCAGCAGCTGGCTGCCGGGGGCCAGCACCCGGACAACTTCGGCGAGCAGGTTCTGGTTGTGCGGGCTCACGAGTAGATCCAGGTCAGATGTCGGCCGCTCACCGGGCCGCCCGTACCAACGCCGGGCAGCCGAGACTCCCTTGAACGTGGTCAGTTCAATACCCAGGCCGGCCGTCCGGCGCACTGACTCTGAGAGTGCCGCCTCGATCTGTCGCTCTCGCAGGCGATTCGCCATGTCGATCGTGCCGAGCCGCCTGCGGTCGCCGGGGTCGAGTTCGACCTCGCCCCGCAGGATGGCGCTCCAGAGCAGCCCGGTCATCCGATGCTCGATGGCGGACTCGAGTAGCCCCGGCGCGGTCGGACCGGGCGTCAGCGGACGCCCCGCGGCGAGGTCGAGCAGCAAAGGGTGCGGATGCGCCAACGCTCGATCCTTCCGACAGCACCGACCTGCGCCCACTCGGGATCGCAGGAGGCGAGCGGATTGTCTATCCCTGCAGGGGACTCTTCGTGGAGATTCCGTGCGTGTCGGAGTCGGGCTGCGACGACCCTGCAGCCCTGACTCAGTCCAGCGGGCCGAGGCGGAGGCCATGACGAACAGGGCCTGCACGTCGCCGGGTCCCATGGTCGCGTCTCGAGGAAGGCGGCCGGAACTCCTCGGCACATGACGAAGCCCGCCTTTCGGCGGGCTCCCTAGTAGGCTTGGTGGAGACGGGGGAGAATCGAACTCCCCGTCCAGAGCGGACCTGATACGGACTTCTACGGGCGTAGCCACCAGGAGTTCATCTCACCGGACCCCTCCTATGGCGGCAGGTGGTTCCGGCCAGTCTCAGTAGTCTTAGGCGGAGCGTCCTGAGACGCGGCAGTCCGCAGCACCCCGGCATTGCGTCGCGGTTCAACCACCCGTCGGGGCGAGGTGGCTGGCCACGTCACGGCTTAGTTAGGCCGCGAGGGCGAGTTGTCGGTCGCCAGTTACTTTTTTGCCGCCTGTTTTACGAGGGTGACGACACCTCGGCCCGCGATCCGCATCCGGTGTCGCCTGTCGAGTCCTGTCGTCCCCGAGAGGCAGGGCATCGGGTGCTTCCTGCTTATCCAGTATAACGCGTCGCGGCCCACGGGAGTTCCCGCCCGCCTCGAGCAGGCAGCGGTCCGATTGCCGCGTTAACCCTGCCTGAACCTTCCGGACGCCGCACTGCTCCACACTGGATTCATGGACATCCGACGAGCAGGGGACGTGAGCACCCTGGTCCTCCAGGAGCCGGCACGAGTCCTCCTCCGCGGCCGTCCGGCCAGCCCCGGAAGGGCAACGGGACGGGTGCGATTCGTATGCAGGCCGGAAGACATGGGCCCGCTTCGAGGTGAGGAAGTCATCCTCGTCCCAGAACTTTCAGCGGAGTCCGCTGTGGCATACGCCTCGGCGGGTGCGCTCATTGCTCTGCGCGGCGGTCCGCTTTCAGCAGGCGCGACTGTCGCCCGCGAACGCGGGTTCCCGGTAGTGATCATGCATCCCGGCTCCGTCCACATCTTGATCGACGGCAGGCTGGTCACCGTGGATGGCGCCACGGGCACCGTCGACGTCCTCACCTAGCAGCCCTTCGCATCACTGACTGTGGTCGCAGCGGCGAGGCGGTCACCCGTGGGGCCGTGATCGACCGCGGATCACGGGTGGTAGGATGCGCCGTCCTGTCGATCTCTCTCCGCGAGCGACAGCGCAGATCGCCATGAACGCGCGTGAGTCGAAGGAGCCGTCCCGATGGCCGAAACGCAGTCCGCCCCGCTGCCCGTCCCACCTGGGTTCCCGGTGGAGTGGCGCGAACCATCCGATGACGGCCTCTTCTGGTTCCAGGACAACCTTCATTTCCCCCTCGCGGTGACGCCCGCCAATGCCACCATCTTCCAGACAGCGTTCGCCGAGGGAGCGAGCCGCGCGATCGCCGGGCTTTCGATGCCGATCTCCGGGCTGCGGACGATGGTGCAGAACGGCTACCTCTACCTGTGCCCGGTCCCGGTCCCGGGTACCCCGGAGGAACTGGCCGCGCGGTTCGAGGAGATGAAGCGGATCGCGATGCACCTCGGAAGCACCGTGCTGGCGGACTGGCGTTCCACGTTTGAACCTCAGGTGCTTGCGCACGCTGAACGGATCCTGGCGTTCGACTTCGACTCTGCCTCGATCGCCGACGCCGCCCGCTTCATCGAGTCTGCTCACGAAGCGCTGGCCGACGTCTGGGACATTCACATGCGGGTGAACATTCCCGCGATGAACTCCGTATTTGGGTTCGAGGAATTCCTCTCGCATGTCGTTGGATCGGATGCGGTCGCGCAGTCGCGCCTCCTGCTCCAGGGCTTTGACAACAAGTCGATCGCACTCGGCAAGGCGCTCTGGGACCTCAGCCGCTGGGTGAACTCCACGCCGGGCCTCGCGGACGCCGTCCTGGCCGGTCGCGTGCGCGATGGTGGCGTGGTGCTGGAGCACCCGCAGGCAGGCGAGTTCAGCGAGCGCTTCTCATCATTCCTTGAGGAGTTCGGATGGCGTTCGGACGTCTTCGGCGAATTCGGGCACCGCTCGTGGCGGGAGGATCCCTCCACACCCCTGACACAACTCAAGGCCTTCATCCGCAAGGAAGACGCCGCAAACCCGTTCCTGGCACATACGCGGCAGGCGGCGGAGCGTGACCAACTCGCGGCAGCGATGGCGGAGCGCGTCCCGGAGCCCCTCCGTCCACAGTTCCAGGCGATGCTCGACATGGCCCAGCAGTACATCCCGATCGCGGAGGACCACAACTTTACGATCGACCAGAAGTTCACTGTCGTGATGCGTGAGGGGATGCTCGGCCTCGGCCGGAAGCTGCGCGCGGCAGGTGCGATTGACGACGCCGAGGACATCTTCTTCCTCACGCTCGATGACATCCGATCACTCGCCGCTGGTGGTGCGACGGGCGGGCTGCGCGCGCTGGTCTCGACCCGGCGGCGCGACTTCGTGCGACAGGGCGCCACTGTGCCCCCGCCCGCCCTCGGCACCCCGCCACCGCCAGACGCGCCGGTGGACCCGCTGGTCACCAAGTTCTTCGGCTTCGGAGTGGTCCAGGAGGGAGATCCGAAGGTCGTCACCGGTTATCCCGCATCGAGCGGCGTGGTCACGGGCGAGGCGAAAGTCGCTGTCACCCTGGACGAGGCCATGTCGAAGGTCGGCCCGGGAGACATCCTGGTCTGTCGGATGACGATGCCGGCGTGGACGCCCCTCTTCGGCGTGGTCGCCGCGGTGGTGTCCGACGCGGGCGGGCCGTTGTCGCACTGCGCCATCGTTGCGCGTGAGTACGGCATCCCGTGCGTGGCCGGCACGCAGGTCGGCACCTCCGTCATCCGGGATGGGATGCGCATCCGCGTCGATGGCGGCACCGGGCGCGTCCAGATCCTGGGATAGGGTCGGCGCTCCCGTGGAGCCCCCGCGCGCGGAGGCATCAGCCCACGGTCCACGGACCGGTTGGGTCTCTGGCCGGTGACGCAGCAAGACCACGGACACTCGACGAAGACGGCGCTGCTGGTGGCGTTTGCGGCCTGCTGCAGTGTCCTGGCCCCTCTGAACTCCACGATGATCGCGGTGGCCCTGCCAGAGATCCGTGACGCTTTCTCGGTCAGTCGCGGTACGGTTGGATGGCTGGTGTCTGCCTACCTGATTGCGATGGCCGTCTCACAACCGGTGGCTGGGCGCCTCGGCGATCAACTTGGGCGTGGCCGGGTCGTGCGGGTTGGGCTTCTGCTCTTCATCGCGGTGACCCTGGCAGCGGCCTTCGCGCCAAACTTCGCTGCGTTGATTGCGCTCCGGGTTGCCCAGGCAATCGTCGGCGCCGGATTGATCCCCAATGCGGTGGCGCTGCTCCGAGAGCGGGCGTCTACGACCGAGCTGGGAAGACTCAACGGGTACAACGCGGCGGCGATCGCCGCCGCTGCGGGCCTGGGGCCGTTGCTGGGTGCCGCCGCGCTTGCGGCCGGCTCATGGCGCTTCATCTTTCCGATCGGTCTCCCGTGTGCGATTGGTGCGCTGCTCCTGCTCCCTCGACTCAGGCTTGGAGCCGGCACCGGGGACTCCGGGTCGCGCGCCGACTGGCTGGGCGTCGCCCTGTACACCCTCCTCCTTGTCGCGGTGACTGCGCTGCTTGGCGAATCGCGGGGGGGCCACTCGATGTGGCTGCTCGCCGGGGGGTGGGTAGCGTTCTCGCTCGCCCTGATTTGGTTCGTCATGCGGCAGCGGTCAGCCTCCACGCCCGTCGCGGCGTGGTCTCTGTTCCGGCGTCGTGTCTTCGCCGCCGCCAGCATGCAGGTGCTGCTCACCAACCTCGCGATGTACACGACGCTCCTGATGGTGCCCTTTCTCGTGAAGGACGTACTGGGCGGCGGCGCCGGCACCAGTGGATTGCTGCTCGGATTGATGGCGCTCTTCATGGGACTGGCGGCGCCCGTGGGCGGGCGTCTCTCGGACGCTCGAGGACGGCGCCTCGTCGCCCTCACTGGCGGAGGGCTCGTGCTCCTCGCGGCGCTGTCTCTCGTAGCCGTGCTCGGGCGCGGGGTGGAGACGGAGCACCTCGCGGTACTGTTGTCGCTCATGGGCTGGGGCGTGGGAATGAGCACCGGGGCTGCCCAGACTGCCGCGATCGAGTCGGCGCCGCGAACGATGGCGGGTGCCGCCGCGGGGACGAGTTCCATGATGCGGTACGTCGGAAGCATCGTCGGCGCAGGAGTACTGGCTGGCTCGCTACAGACCTCCGCGGGGGCACCTCCTGATGCCGCGGCGTTTGGAATGCTACAGACCGTGATTGCGGTTATGGCAGGCGCTGCCGTCGTCGCAGCCTGCCTCATCCATCGCTTCCCTGTGGAGTCCGAGGCGGCGTCGACGGTCAGCGCCCCAACGCCGTGATTGGACGGCACTGCAGCAGATACAGCTCCCCGTAGGCCACGGCGCATTCCACGTCGACCGGCCATCCCATGACGCCCTCGAGCCTTGTGGCAAGCCGCCCCATCTCGATGACCTGGGAGGCGTCCAGGGAAGCGCTGTCCCGGAGGTCGGCAGGTACCTCAACCTCCGTCGTCCCTCCCTCGGCGAGCACGGTCATGATCTCCTTCGAGTAGACCTGTCGGTCGACGATCTGGAGGTCGGGACGCTTGAGCACGAAGAGGTCAGGCGTCACCATGCCGCCGACGACGCTCTCTCCCAGCCCCCACGCCGAGGTGATCATCACCTCATCTCTCGCTCCGCTGATCGGGTTGGCGCTGAAGACCACTGCCGAGGCGTCGGCCTCGACCAGCATCTGCACCAGCACCGCGATCTGCGGTCGCTCGACGCCGAGGCCGCGCTGTTCGCGATAGTCGCGTGCCACGCTCGAAAGGGCCGACTCGCTGCATCGTCTGACCGCTTCGACGACCGCATCCTCTCCTCGGATGTTGAGGTAGGTGTCATGCTGCCCGGCGAAGGACGCGCCGGCCCCGTCCTCGTCAATCGCGGAGGACCGCACGGCAACTGGGGTCATGCGGTTGCGGGTGATCGAGGTGAGCGTCCGATACCCGCGCCGGATGGCGTCCTCCAGCTCGGGACCGAGGGCGCTGCCGCCTTCCATCGCGGAGACGGCAAACCCAGGTGGGACGAGGTGGAGGCTGGCGAGGCGACTGAGATGTGCCGCCTTCGCACCGACCTGGGACACGTCCTGGCATCGGCGGTCGTCCAGCCAGAGCACATCAGGCACGGCTACATCGCTACCTTCCCGTCACGGCGCGGATCGTAGTGCGTCGCTTCGTCTGGCGGTTGGCGTGCGATTGAGATTCCCCAACACGAAGGAGGCCCCACCGATGGGGGCCTCCTCGGTGATCGGGTCGCCCGCGCGCGTTACCCGCGAGGCAGACCGAGTCCGCGCGTCGCGATGATGTTCCGCTGGATTTCGGAGGACCCCGCCGCGATGGTCCGCGGGATCGAGGTCACGTAGAGCCGCGTGAACTGCGCGCCCGCCGGTGCGAGCGGCTCGTGGTCCGACCACAGGTTCGCATAGAGCCCGAAGGTCCGCGTCCCGAGGCGGGCGATCTTCTGGACCAGTTCGGAGTTGAACAGCTTGGTCATGGAGGCTTCGTAGTTCGGGATCATGTTCCGGCTCTGCATTGAGATCACGCGGAACGAGAAGTTGAACAGTACTTCCGTCTGGACGAAGGCCTCCGCCACCTCATGACGCAGACCATGACTCTCGGACAGCCGCGACTGCCGTTGGCCGTTGTCGGTCTTCACATAGTCAAGCAGGGTTGAGAGCAGGCGGCGGTTCTCGATCGCGGCCGCGATGTTCGACCGCTCGAAGTCGAGCAGCGTCGCGCCCACGTACCAGCCGCGGTTCTCCTCGCCTACCCGGTTCGCGACGGGCACGCGGACATCCTCGAAGAAGGTCTCGTTGAACCCGTGCTGCCACGCCATGTTGATGAGGGGGCGGACGTTCACGCCGGGCGTCTTGATGTCCATCATCAGGAAGGAGATGCCCCGGTGCTTCGGCGCCTCCGGGTCCGTGCGCACGAGCGCGAACAACCAGTCCGCCGTGTGGGCACCCGAGGTCCAGATCTTCTGGCCGTTGATCACGTACTCATCGCCGTCGCGGATCGCGCGGGTCTGCAGCGAGGCGAGGTCCGACCCTGCACCCGGCTCCGAGTATCCCTCGGCCCACGCGACTTCCCCCGACAGGATCCGTGGGAGGTGCTCCGCCCGCTGCTCCTCGGTGCCGTGCACGATCAGGGTGGGTCCGAGCAGGGATACGCCCATGCCGCCCACAGCGGGCGCCTGTGCGGCGGCCATCTCCTGCTTGAAGATGAACTGCTCCATAGGGGTCAGTCCCGCGCCGCCGTACTCCTTCGGCCAGTGCGGAGCGATCCATCCCCGTGCCGCGAGGGCCTGCGCCCACTCCTGGGCGGCCTGCTTCGCGGCTGGGTCCTTGGAGATGCGGTCCGACTGCCAGGAGCCACCTTCGCCCTCGCCCGCGCTGACGCGGTAACGCTCCGGCAGTCCCGTCTCAATGAGGCTGCGCACTTCCGTCCGGAACTGCGCCTGCTCGGCCGAGTCGCTCCAGTCCATCGTGTCCGTCCACTCCTCGGCGCGGTCATGCGCGCCAGCCACTACCGGACGTCCTCCGGCGGCGCGAGCCTACCACGCACGTCATGCTGTGATGGGGATCCCAGGTCCCCCTCCTCCCAGCCTGCGCGCGGAGAGTCCCCCCAGCCGTTCGCGAGTGGGATCCTCGTGTTGAAGGGAATCCGCCGACCGTGTGCTCGCGCGGTGGCGCCGTGCCCCGGCGAAGTGCGTCCCGCCGCCCCTCAGCGAGGACCGCGAGGCTTCCAGGGCGTCCCCATATAGCCTTCACCTGCCCGCAGTTCGTCCAGCATTTGCTCCAGCCGGCGGGCGCGCGTCTCCGGTCGGACGCCGCGCGCGATCCAGCCCAGGTAATCGTTGCGCTGGTACGAGGGACGCGCGTCGTACAACTCGCGCAACCCCTGCTCTTCGAGGATGACTGCGACCTGCTCTGGCATCGGAATACGCGGGCGACGACGAGGGCGCTGCGCGCCCGTCACCGGCGGGATCACCGCTGGGCGTGCCGGAGCGCGCGTTGCATCGTCCGGTCCGCCTCGCGCTCACGGATCGACTCGCGCTTGTCGTAGGCACGCTTGCCCTGGGCCAGCGCGATCTGGACCTTGATCACGCCATGGCTGAGGTACATCCGCAGCGGGATGATCGTGCTCCGCGGTTGCTGTTCCATCTCCCGGCGCAGGCGGGCAAGTTCACGGCGATGGAGCAGCAGTTTCCGCACCCGCAGCGGATCGTGGTTCTCTCGTGACGGCGCGTACGGCCCGATGTGCACGTTGTGCAGGAAAAGTTCCGGCCCCTGGAAGCGTGCGTAGCCCTCCCCGATCGTGGCGTGCCCGGCACGCACGGACTTCACCTCCGACCCGAGGAGCGCGATCCCGGCGTCGTAGGACTGCAGGATTTCGTAGTCGAACCTGCCCCGCCGGTTCTGCGCCACCGTGGGCCCAGCGTCCGAGGCCGCTGGCTTCGGCTTCGCCGCAGCCCGAAGGAGCGCCACTCCCTGCTTCGGCATGAGGGTGCCTCGTCCTATCGGGCCGGGGTCGGCGTCGCGGTCGGCGAGGACGTTGGGGCCGGCGACGGGGGTGGCAGCGGCTTGCCACGCAGCATGTCAACCGCCCGCACGGCGGGGATGTCCTTCCGGGCTTCGATCTCCTCCAGGGTCATCCTCACTTCGTAGTCGGGGGTGATGCCTTTGCCCTCGATCTGGTTGTGCTTGGGCGTCAGCCATCGACCGATCGAGATGTACAGGGCGCCGCCGTTCGATAGATCCCGGGCGTGGTTGACGGTGCCCTTCCCGAACGAGCGTGTCCCCACCACCTTCGCGCGGCCATTCTCCTGCAGTGCTCCGGCCAGGAGTTCTGCACCGGAAGCGGAGAACTCGTCCTGCAAGACCACGATCGGCAGGTTCGTCAGCATGCCGGCACGGGCCACCGCGCCCGTCTCACGACCGGAGCGATCCTGCTGATAGAAGATCTGACCGCTGTCCAGGAACATGTCTGCGATCTGGATCGTCTCCTGCAGTAGCCCGCCGGGGTTGCTGCGGACGTCGATGATCAAACCTTTCGCACCGCCAGCGATGATCTCCTTGAGGGTCTTCTCGACCTCCTCTGGCGTGTTACGAGAGAACGAGCGGATCCGCATGTAGCCGATGTCTTTGACCTCCTCGCCGGCGGCGTCACGGAGTACTCCACCGAACAGTGGGAGGCGGCTCACGCTCTCGACCGGGATCTTGTCGCGAGCGATGGTGAGGGTCTCGATATTGCCATCCGCGTGCTTGATCTTCAGCGTCACCTTGCTCCCGATGGGACCCCGGATCTTCGAGACCGCGAGCTGCACGCTCCAGCCCTCAGCGGATTGTCCGTCCACCTCGAGCACGATGTCGCCGGCCCTGATGCCGGCGCGTTCCGCCGGGGTATTCGGGAGCGGTGTGGAGATGACGACGAAGTCGCCCTCCTTCGCGACTGTCGCTCCGATGCCTTCGAACGCACCTTCGAAGTCGTCGCGAGAGAGCGCGTATGACTCAGGATCGATGTAGGCGGAGTGCGGATCCAGGGCGTCAAAGAAGCCCTTCAGGGCCGCGTTCCTGAGCGCCTCTGGTGTTGCCTTATCTGGGTCGACATAATCCTGAGCCAGGATCTTCGCCATCTCGCCAAGGATGGAGTAGTCGTTCGGGTCGTCCGCGCCGCTCTTGGTAGCGGCCGGCGTGGCTGCTGCAGGCACGGAGCCGGTGTCGCCTTCGGTGAGCACGCGAACCAGGAACCCGGTCGTCACCAGGAGGACGGCCACGAGCACGGCAATCACGCCCACAAGCGTGTTACGCAGCAGATTGGACTTCACGTCGCGACCCTCCGGCCGGCCCTCGCCGAGCCCTCTGTTCGACCGCGGGTGGGGCGGCGGCAGGTGCCATGTCGAGTCTATCGTCCAGGACGACAGCTCGTGCGGCCGCCCTAGTTTTGATCGAACATAATACAAGGGAAGGGTTGCCTCGGCGGCCGGGCCGCTGGTACGGTTCGCGAGTTGCTTCGGGATGCCGGGGTGCCGCGGCACCGATCCCGGGGCGGGGGAAGCGAGCCCAGCATGGCCCTGATGATCGTCGCCCTGGCGACGCTGGCGCTGGTCGGCGCATGCGCCGCGGCGGTCTACCTTGCGAACGATCTGACTCGCTGCCGCCGACGGCGCGTTCAGGGTTCCCCGGCTGACCTGGGCCTGCGCTACGAAGAGGCGCAGTTCCTGACGGCTGATCGCCTCACCCTCCGTGGCTGGTTCCTTGAGTCACCAGGCGCACGGGCCGTCGTTGTCCTCGTCCACGACCTTGAGGCCACTCGCACCGATGTCGACCGCGGCCTTCTTGACCTCTCGCGCGACTACGTCCGCCGAGGCTACTCCGTGTTCACCTTCGACCTCCGCGGCCACGGCGAGTCCGGCGGTACCCGTGACACGCTCGGCCGCGACGAGAAGCTTGACGTGGCCGCGGCGGTCGCTTGTGTCCGCCGCCGTCTGCCCGGCGTGCCAGTGATCCTCCACGGCTTCGGCTTTGGGGCAGCGGTGGCGCTCGCCGCCGCGGCGAACCGCGCCGACGTGACGGCTGTTGTGGCGGACACCGCGTTCCCGACGATGCGCGAGTACCTCCACCGCCGCTGGCGCTGGCTCCCCAGCCCCGCCCTGACGGTCGTCGGGCGGGTCGCACGCCGGCTCTATGGCGCCGACATCGACGCGCTCCAGCCCGTGGCCATTGTGAACCGGGTGGGCGTCCCGGTGCTGTACGTGCACAACCAGGGCGACCCCATGCTGCCGCCCTCCTGCACACTCAATCTCGCGGCCGCCTCGCTGAACGCTCGTGACCGCGTCTGGATCGCCTCCGGGTCCGGACACGCCACCGGCTACCGCGAGGCGCCGGAGGCCTACGTGCGGCGGATGACCGAGTTCTATGACCAGGTCATCCCGGCGCGCATGCTGGCCGCGCGCGCCGTCTAGGCCGTGCCCGCCCGGCGCACGGCGTCCCGTCCCCGTCTGCTCGATGCCATCACGGACGTCGCTGGCCTGCGCGTCGGACACTGGACCGATCGCCGCTCGGCCACGGGGTGTACGGCCATCCTCTGTCCCTCGGGCACGGTGGGTGGCGTCGACGTGCGCGGAGCAGCGCCGGGTACCCGGGAGACCGACCTTCTCCGGCCGGAGAACTCGGTGCAGGAGGTCCATGGGGTCCTCTTGACGGGCGGCTCGGCTTTCGGCCTGGAGGCCGCGAGCGGCGTCGCCCGCTACCTCCACGAACGGGGCACGGGGCTCGCCTTCGCCGGGCATGTGATCCCGATCGTGCCCGCCGCCGTCATCTTCGACCTCCCGCTCGGCAAGGCAGCATGGCCTGACGTGGATGCCGGCTACCGTGCCGCCCGCGCCGCGCGCAGCGGGCTGGTCGCCCAGGGCACCGTCGGTGCCGGGACAGGTGCCACGCTCGCGAAGACAGGAGGGCGCGAGCGACTGCTGAAGGGCGGCATCGGCACCGCGTCCGAGCGGCTGGATACCGGTGTGGTGGTCGGCGCGCTCGTGGTCGTGAACGCGGTCGGCTCGGTGCGTGACGGTCGCGGTCGCTGGCTGGCTGCTCCGCGGGGAGAGCGGCCCGGTGCGATGATGGATCCTTCACGCCTGCTTCGGACAGGGCGGCGGTGGCCTCCAGAGGTTGAGTCGGATGCCACGGCGACGGAGGACCTCACGAAGCCCGGCGGGAACACGACCATCGGTGTGGTGGCAACGAATGCGCGTCTGACGAAGGCGCAGGCGAACCGGCTGGCAACCGTTTCGCACGACGGGTTCGCCCTCAGCATCTGGCCATCACACACGCATGCCGACGGGGATGCGATCTTCGCGCTGGCGACAGGCGAGGTCGACGGTCCGCCGGATGGCATCACCCCTCTCGAGGCGATGGCGGCGCTGGCAATGTCCCGCGCCATCCAGAAGGCCGTCCTCGCCGCGACCGGGCTGGCGGGCGTCCCATCCGCCGCGGAGTGGCGCGAAGGGTAACACTCGGTCAGCGGCTCATCACGAAGCGTTGACGTGCTCCCCCGCCTTTCTATACTGGCGACAGGAGCGGATTCGGCAGCCGGGACCGACCCCGTCGAGGGCGGCCTACGGTGGACGGCCGGGACGACTCCCCCAGCGGTGCCTGAAGCCTGGATCGTCGCGACGACCGGGACAGATGGGGGCACTTCTCATGTCCAAGCAGCCTGTAACCCGCGCGTTCACCATCCTCGACATCCAGCGGATGCGAGAGCGCAACAAGCCCATCACGATGGTGACGGCCTACGACTACCCCACCGCGAAGGCAGTCGATGAGGCAGGGATCCCGCTCATCCTTGTCGGAGACTCCCTCGGGATGACGGTACTGGGGTACGACTCCACCCTGCCCGTGACGCTCGACGACATGGTCCACCACGGCAAGGCCGTGGTCCGGGGTGCGAAGCGCGCGCACGTCGTCGTGGACCTCCCGTTCGGCTCATACCAGTCGGGCTGGAAGCAGGCGCTCGCTTCCGGTACCCGACTGATGAAGGAGACCGGGTGCGGATCGGTCAAGCTGGAGGGCGGTCAGCGCTCCGCTGAGGCTGTTGCGAGGATGGTGGAGGCCGGCATCCCCGTCATGGGGCACATCGGGCTAACACCTCAGAGCGTCAACTCCCTCGGTGGCTGGAAGGTCCAGGGCAAGACCCCACGCGAAGCGGTCCGCCTCATCTCGGACGCCAAGGCGCTTGAAGAAGCGGGGGCGTACGCCATCGTCCTTGAGCTGGTGCCGACGGCCCTGGCGCACATGATCACCCAGCGCGTGAGCATCCCCACCATCGGCATCGGGTCCGGCCCGTTTACGTCCGGCCAGGTGCAGGTGTGCCATGACATCCTGTCCATCCTCCAGGATCGCGAGATGAAGCACGCGCGTCGCTTCGCTGATGTTGGCGGGACGATGGTCGAGGGCTTGCGTGCCTACCGTGAGGCAGTGGAGGACGGGTCGTTCCCGACCGCCGCAGAGTCGTTCTACATGGACGAGCGGGCCCTGGAACTCATTCGTCGCATGACGCCTTCGGACGCCGACGACATGAGCCACGCAGAGCGTGTGCTCCGCGAGGCCCACGAGGCTCCCGACGCACGAGTGGAACTCCTCCGGGCCGAGCCGCAGATTGCGGAATAGCGTCAACGCGAAGGTGCACACTCGAACGGTAACCCGATGATCGTCGCGCGCACGGTCGCGGAATTCCGTGACGCCCGTGACGTTCTTCTGGGCCGGGGCGGTACGCTCGGCCTGGTGCCCACCATGGGCTACCTGCACGAGGGGCATCGGTCCCTCATGCAGCGGGCGCGCGTCGAGTGTGACGCCGTCGCAGTGACAATCTTCGTGAACCCGACTCAGTTCGGACCGAACGAGGACTTCACACGCTATCCCAGGGACGAGGCGGGCGACCTTGAAGCCTGCGAGGCTGAGGGTGTCGACATCGTCCTCGCCCCCGCGGTCGAGGAGATCTACCCCGAGGGGGCGTGCACGACTGTCTCGGTCGGGCCGCTGTCACGAGTCCTCGAAGGGGCGGCTCGGCCTGGGCACTTCGACGGAGTGGCGACGGTCGTGAGCAAACTGTTCACGATCGCAGGGCCCTGCCGTGCGTACTTCGGACAGAAGGACGCCCAGCAGTTGATGGTCATCCGCCGACTGGCCCGCGACCTGCTGTTCCCGGTCGAAGTGGTCGGCTGCCCCATCGTCCGCGAGCCGGACGGCCTGGCGATGTCCTCGCGCAACGTCTATCTCTCGCCGGAGGAACGCCTGGAAGCAACCGCAATCTCCCGCGGCCTGCACCGGGCGGAGACGGCCTGGGCAGACGGTGTCAGAGACGCGGAGACCCTGCGCTCGCTGGTCCTCGCCGAGATCGAGGCCGCCCCTCTGGCGCAGCCAGAGTACGTCTCAGTCGCTGACACAGACACGCTCGAGGAGATCAGTGGGGCCGTGGCCTCCCAGACGCTCATCTCCGTGGCGGTACGGTTCAGGGGCGCGCGACTCATCGACAACGTGGTCCTCACGGCCTGAGCCAGAGCCCGCCGGCTGCCTCCTCCGCCTCCTGTCGTTGCCGAACTCTTGTGCTACGCTCCGCATCGATCGGTGCTGCCTCGAGCGCGCCGCCGCTCTGAGTCGTCTGCTCCGGAGGGTCTGAGTGTCCGGTCACTCCAAATGGTCGTCGATCAAGCACAAGAAGGCCGCGACTGACGCCAAGAAGGGTCAGTTATTTACCAAACTGGCTCGCGACATCACGATGGCGGCGCGGCAGGGTGACCCAAGCCCGGACGCGAACGCCGCGCTGCGTCTCGCCGTCCAGAAGGCCCGCGCCGCGAACATGCCCGGCGAAAACATCGACCGCGCTATCAAGAAGGCGATTGGCGGCGGTGAGGGAGCAAACCTGCAGGAAGTGACGTACGAGGGCTATGGCCCCGGCGGCACCGCAGTCATCGTCCAGGCCGTGACCGACAACCGGAACCGCACTGTTGCGGAGGTCCGATTCGCCTTCTCCCGGGGTGGCGGGAACCTCGGCGAGGCTGGTGCCGTCGGATGGCAGTTCGACACGCGTGGACTGATCACGATCGACACGGCGCAGAAGGACGCGGACGAACTGCAGATGATGGCGATCGAGGCGGGCGCCCTCGACATCGAGGTCAACGAGGACTCGATGGACGTCATCACCGAGGCGTCGGACCTGCACAAGGTCCGCGAAGCGCTGGAGGCCCAGGGCCTCACGGTGGAGAGCGCCGAACTTGCGGCGATCCCGAAGAACAAGGTGGAACTGAACGAGAAGGACAGCGAGGCGGCGCTGCGCCTGTTCGAGAAGTTGGACGACCTGGACGACGTGTCCCGGGTCTACTCGAACGCAGTGATTAGCGACGCCATCCTCGCCGCGGCGGACTGACGGCGTGTCCGCCTCGCTACCCCTCCGGCGCGTGCTCGGCATCGATCCTGGGCTCGCCGTCACCGGATATGGGGTGGTGGAGCCGCGCGGATCTGGTGGGGCGCTCGTGCACTCCGGCTCGCTCCGTCAGCGCTCCACCGTGAGCCGCGCCGAGCGTCTCGGGCGAATCTATGATTGCGTCCGCGGCCTCATCGTGGAGCACCAGCCCACTGAGCTCGCGATCGAGCAGCAGTTTGTCGCGGAGAACGTGAAGTCTGCGATGGCCATCGGGGAAGCCCGGGCCGCGGCGATGGTCGCTGCCGCCACGAGTGGTCTCCCCGTGTTCGAATACACCCCATCCGTGGTCAAGGAGTCGATCTGCGGCTACGGCGGGGCGCCGAAGGAGCAGGTGCATCAGATGGTGCTGCTCTACCTTGGCCTCGCCGAAGTCGCCGGACCGCTCGACGTCACTGATGCAATCGCGATCGCCCTCACCCGGCTTGCCGAGGCACGTCTCGAGGAGGCGATGGCACGATGATCGCTGCCCTCCGCGGGACGCTGACTCGTTGGGATGAGGCCACGGCCACCGCGTGGCTGGAGGTCGGCGGCGTCACGTACGAGGTGCGTGTCCCGCTGTACGCCGCGAACTGGGTGGCAGACGGTGTGGGCGTGCCAGACACCACCCTCTACACCTACTACCACGTCTCAGAGCGCAGCCCGCAGCCCCTGATCGTCGGCTTCCGCCACCTGGAAGAGCGCGACTTTTTCCGAAAGTTCATCGAGGTACCCGATGTGGGCCCGGTCAAGGCCGTGCGCGCCTTGACCTATCCCGTGGCTGAGATCGCACGCTGGATCGAGGCTGGAGACGTCAAGGCCATCCAGCAACTACCGGGCATCGGGGTTCGCCTCTCGCAGACCATCGTGGCCCAGTTGTCCGGCAAGGTGGCGGCGGAGGCCGCATTGGACGGGGACGACGTCGAGGCGGTGGCTGCCGCCGGAGTCGCCTCAGAGTTGCGCGACGACGCCGTCGAGGCGCTCGTGGCACTCCAGTACGCGCGTCGAGAGGCGGAGCGCGCCGTGCAGGAAACGCTGGCCGCCCGGCCTGAGGCAGACACGCTGGAGGCCCTGGTGCGCGCGGTCCTGGAGCAGGCGGCGCGGACACAGCAGGCCCGCGGGCGGGAGGTTGCGTGACCTGGCGCATACGTGCCCTCATGAAGAGCCGCGGTGCCCTCGTCGCCGGCGGACTCATCGCGACCGTGACTGTGGGCGTCTTCGTCGTCACCGGCCACGTCCGATCAGTCGACGCGTGGCTGCTGCCGCTCATCGTGATGCTGCTCGCGCTCATCGCCCAGCTGATGCTGGACGGCAGGCAGGCACTGCAACGAGAGCGGCGGCTGGTGCGCACCGCGGCCGCACTCCGAGAAGCGACCGCCCAACTCGAGAAGCTCGCGGCGACCGATCCGCTCACCGGCATCTGGAACCGTCGAGCCTTCTTCGAGGCCTATGGCGTCGAGTTTCGACGCGCCCAGCGTTACCAGCGCGAGCTCTCTGTCCTGATGATCGACCTCGATAACTTCAAGCAGGCGAACGACCTGGGAGGCCACGCCTTCGGCGACTACGTCCTTGCCTCGACGGCACGACTGATCAAGGACAACCTGAGAGAGTCGGACATGCCTGGGCGGTATGGGGGCGAAGAGTTCGCCGTGGTCCTGCCGGAGACTGACGCTCAACACGCTGCACCAGTTGCTGAGAAGCTTCGGGCGGCCATCGAGGCGTTCGACTTCCAGACGAACCGGTTCCCGCCCGTGGGTGAGCCGGCGATGCACTTCACCGTGTCGATCGGCACGGCCTCGCTTCCACTGACCGAGCCGAGTGACTCGGACACCCTCATGGCCCACGCGGACGCAGCACTCTTTGAGGCGAAGCGGGCTGGAAAGAACCGAGTGCATCGGTACGGTGCGGGGATGACGAGTGCTGGTGCGCCGGCCCTTTCCAAGGCTCGCTAGGCGACGCACATTTGTTCTGAGCGATTGATCTCCGGTAAACTGGAACATCTGGCCGCACCTCTCGTGGCCAGCCGGGGAGTGCTCGTGACCATCGACTCGACCGAGGCAGCCCAGGCCCACCAGGCGCCGGCCAAGCCGTTCGCCATCGTGTCCGACTTCCAACTCATGGGAGATCAGCCGACAGCCGTCTCCTCGTTGGTGGACGGACTGGCAGGGGGATTGCGCGCACAGACGCTGCGCGGGGCAACTGGGACCGGCAAGACGTTCACGATGGCCAATGTGATCGAGCGTTACCAGCGCCCCACGCTGATCCTCGCGCCCAACCGCACGCTGGCTGCCCAGCTCGCCCAGGAGTTCCGTGAGTTCTTCCCGAACAACGCTGTCGAGTATTTCGTCTCCTACTACGACTACTACCAGCCGGAGGCGTACGTGCCGCGTACGGACACGTACATCGCCAAGGATGCGGACATCAACGAAGAGATCGACAAGATGCGCCATGCGGCGACGCGCGCGCTCTTCGAACGCCGCGACGTGATCATTGTGGCGTCCGTCTCCTGCATCTACGGCCTCGGCGAGCCCGGCGAATACGAGTCATTCGTGCAGAAGCTGTGGGTGGGTCGGCATGTCAACCGGAACTCACTCGTCCGGCAACTCGTGGACATGCAATACGCACGGAACGACCTGAACCTCGTCCGCGGTACCTTCCGCGTGCGCGGAGACTCACTGACCATCTATCCCGCGTACGAGGACCTCGCCGTGCGGGTCGACTTCTTTGGTGACGAGGTCGAGCGGATCAGTACGCTGGACCCACTGACGGGCGAGATCCTCTCAGAGTCAGAGAGCATCTCGATCTATCCTGCCAAGCATTTCGTCACGTCCAAGGACCGGATGGAAGCGGCGATCGCCAGCATCGAGGCGGAACTCGAAGGCGAACTGGCCAAGATGAAGGCCGCCGGGCGCATCCTTGAGGCAGCGCGCCTTGAGGAGCGCACCCGCTACGACCTGGAGACACTCCGCGAAGCCGGCTACTGCTCCGGAATTGAGAACTACTCGCGCCACCTCGCCGGCCGCGCGCCCGGGTCGACCCCCTGGACTCTCCTCGACTACTTCCCCTCCGACTGGCTGCTCTTCATTGACGAGTCCCATATCGCCGTGCCGCAGGTGCGCGGGATGTTCCTCGGAGACAAGGCGCGCAAGGAAACGCTGGTCGAATACGGTTTCCGTCTGCCGTCTGCGCTGGACAATCGCCCGCTGAACTTTGAAGAGTTCGAAAAACACATCAACCAGGTTATCTACGTCTCGGCCACGCCGGGCCCGTTCGAGGTGCAAGCCTCAGAGAACATCGCGGAGCAGGTCATTCGCCCGACCGGCATCATCGACCCCGAGATCTCGGTCCGGGCGACCAAGGGTCAGATCGATGACCTGCTCTCCGAGGTGCGCGAGCGGATCGAGCGTCACGAGCGGGTCCTTGTCACCACGCTGACGAAGAAGATGGCAGAGGACCTCAACGACTACTTGCAGGAGATGGGCGTGCGGTCCATGTACCTGCACTCCGAGATCGACACACTGCAGCGCATTGAGATCCTGCGAGACCTTCGCCTTGGTGTGCACGACGTAGTGGTGGGCATCAACCTGCTGCGCGAAGGCCTGGACCTGCCGGAAGTTTCGCTGGTGTGCATCCTCGATGCCGACAAGGAGGGCTACCTCCGGTCCGGCGGGTCACTGGTGCAGACGATCGGACGCGCGGCGCGTCACCCTCGCGGCCAGGTGATCATGTATGCAGACCGGGTCACCGACTCAATGCGCTTCGCGCTCGAGGAGACGGAACGGCGGCGCGCCATCCAGCGCGCCTACAACGAGGAACACGGCATCACCCCCGCCGGGATCGAGAAAACGATCCGTGACATCGGCGACCGTCTACGCGCAGCGATCGCTGAGGAGCCGGGCACTTACGTCACTGCAGCGGACCTGCCCAGGGAGGAACTGGCGAGGATGATCGCTGACCTCGAGAGGCAGATGAAGACCGCTGCGAAAGAACTTGATTACGAACGCGCCGCGCTGATCCGCGACCAAATCGTGGAACTGCGACGCGACCAGGTCGGGGACGGCCTCCCGGCGGGCCTCAAGGGTCTGACCCAGGAGGCCCGCCAGGCACGGATGCGAGACGCCACCCGCCGGCCCGACAAGCGTCAGCAGCGGGGCGGCAGGACCAGAACAGGACATAACTAAAGTCGGGTATTGAGACTTGCCCCGCTGCACCTACTGATGTAGCGTTACATCATTATGAGTCACAGAACACAGATCACCCTGACAGACGAGCAGTATTCATCTCTACTCGAGGAGTCTGACCGCTCCGGGTTGGCGCTCGCGGAATTGGTCCGCCGCGCCCTGGTCCGTTGCTACGGTGAGGTCACCACCCAGGAGCGCGTCCGCCAGGTGGCGGAGACCTCGGGTGCGTGGGCTGACCGCGAGGACTTGGACGGGGAACAGTACGTGGAGAGCCTGCGCCGCGGTATGGCGCGCCGCCTGGCCGAATGGCGGTAATCCTCCTCGACACTTCGATCCTGATCGATCACCTTCGAGGCTATCCACCGGCGGTCGCGGCCCTGGGTGCCGTGGCCGCCGCTGGCCACCGCCTCGCGGGCTCAGTCCTGACCCGCGTCGAGGTCTTCGCCGGGATGCGGCCCAGCGAGGAGCGCATCACCCGTAGGCTGCTCGACGTCATGGACTGGGTGCCGGTAGACGAGGCGATCGCAGACGACGCCGGCCGGTTGGCGAACTACTTCCTGAAGTCGCATCCCAGCATCGACCCGGTGGACTATGTGATCGCCGCGACGGCAGACCGGGCGGACGCCATCCTCTGGACCCGGAACCTGAAGCACTTTCCGATGTTCCCCGACCTGAAGGCGCCGTACTGACCGACGTCGATTGCGCCTCCCGGCTCGGGCCGGTAGACAAGTGCCTATGTCCATGCGCGTCATGCTCCACGGCAAGATCCACCGGGCCACGGTCACCGAGGCCGACCTCAACTACGTGGGGAGCCTCACGGTCGATACGAACCTGCTGCGGGCGGCTGACATCCTCCCGAACGAACAGGTCCTCGTCGTCAACCTTGCAAACGGCTCCCGCCTCGAGACCTACGCGATCGAGGGCCCTGCGGGGAGCGGCATGATCTGCGCCAATGGAGCGGCCGCGCACCATATCCGGCCGGGTGACCTCGTGATCATCATGTCGTACCACCTGGTGGCCGACGCCGAGGCAAGGGACGTCCGCCCACGAGTGGTCTTCGTTGATCAGCACAACCAGATCACCGGTAGGACCGACCACGAGGAGCCCGGGACGGTCGGCTAGCGGTCGCGCTAGTCGGCGTCGAATGGCCTCGGCGGCTCGCGGCGCGCTTCTGATTTCACCTCAGCCTTCGCCTCCGGCTTCGGAACCGGCTTCATGGCGATCGAGGCGGCATGCGCCGCCAGGCTGGCGGGCTGCCTGGCGTCGGCACCGCCCAGCGGATCGCCCTCGCGCGTCACCAGGACCTCGCGAGCCTTCCCGCCCGGCTCAGCAGGGGCGACCACGCCCCGGTCCTCGAGCAAGTCCATCAGCCGCGCCGCGCGCGGGTAGCCAATCCCCAACTTCCGCTGCAACATCGAGGTCGACAGCGTGCGGCTCTCCTGCGCGACCTCGATGGCCTTCGCGATCATCTGGTCGTCGCCACCGGCAGCCGCCTCCGGGGCGTCCCCCTCGGCGAGCCCGGCTGCTTCCTCGATGGCGGCGGCGAGCGCCTCGTCGTACTTCTCCGGCACCAGGCGACGGAAGCGGCCCTGCGTCCAGAACTTCACCACGGACTCGATCTCGTCGTCGGAGACGTACACGCCCTGGACGCGCTTTGGCTTCTGTGCCTCCGGCGGCACGTAGAGCATGTCGCCTTTGCCGAGCAGTTTCTCCGCGCCACCCTGGTCGAGGATGGTCCGCGAGTCCACCATCGATGACACCGCGAAGGCGATACGGGTGGGGAAGTTCGCCTTGATCAGGCCGGTGATCACGTCCACGGATGGCCGCTGTGTGGCAACGATCAGGTGGATGCCCGTCGCGCGCGCCAGTTGGGCCAGACGCACCAACTGGTGCTCCACCTGGTACGGCACCGCCATCATCAGGTCAGCCAACTCGTCGATGATCACGACCCAGTACGGCAGCCGGCGTGTCGGATTCTTCTCGTTGAACCGTTCGATGTTCCGCACGCCCTCCTGGGCGAAGCGGCGATAGCGCGTGTCCATCTCGTTGATGACGGCCTGGAGCGCACCGACCACGCGGTCCATCTCCACCACGATCTCGGAGAACGCCAGGTGGGGGATCTCCCCGAACGAGGTCAACTCGACCCGTTTGGGGTCGACCATGACAAAGCGCAGCTGCTCGGGCGAGTAGTTCATCAGGAGGCCGGTGATGATGGTGTTCAGGCAGACCGACTTGCCGGCACCCGTCGCACCGGCAATCAGCAGGTGGGGCATCTTCGCGAGGTCCGCGAACACTGGCTCCCCAGACACGCCCGCGCCAAGTGCCACGGGCAGCGCTGCCTTCGGGGCGAACTTCTGGAATGCTGGCGACTCCATCACCGAGCGCAGGGAGACCACGGAGGTACTCCCGTTCGGCACCTCGATCCCCACCATGGCCTTGCCGGGCACCGGCGCCTCCACCCGCAGTGCAGGTGAGGCGAGGGCGAGGGCAAGGTCGGTCTGGAGGGCGGTGATCCGGTTCACGCGGATACGCGTGCGCGAGACTTCGACCTCCGACACGCGAGGAGTCCCGTCCGCTTCGAAGATCGGCCGGCCGGTGACGTCTCGCTCCGGCACAATCTTGGTCTTGACGTCCCAGCCGGGCTCGACCCCGAACTGGGTGATAGCGGGCCCTTCGTTGACCTCCACCACGGTCGCATCGACGCCGAAGGAGGCGAGCGTCTGCTCGATCAGGCGAGCACGCCGCTCGTTGTCGGTAGTCGCGGACTTGGGCGCCTCAATTTTCCTCAGCATTTTGATCGGCGGGAGCTGCCACCCGCCGACGGTGTCTCGCTGTTCGGCGACCGGAGTCTCAAGGTCCATTCCGAGTTGGGCAGCGGCCTTGGCCACCGCGGCGGCGTCGAGCGCCGGCTCCGGTGCCGCATCGGTGGGGCGGGGGCGGCGTGCTGGGCGAGGGGCTACCTCGGCCTCAGCGTCAGCCTCGATCTCCTCGATCGAGCGGCGCCGCAGGAGAAGCGTGCCGAACGCCGCTGCTACCCGACGGTGCAGTCCCAGGGCCCAGAGCCACTTCACGGTCTCCCAGATGGCCGGTGGCGTAGCCCGGGCGACCACCCAGGCCGTCCGAGGCCACAGCACCGCGTAGGCCGTCGGGAGCAGCGACAGCCACGCGAGGTTCCACCACAACCCATCCGTGAAGGCGCGGCCCAACGACCCGCCGGCCGACACTTGGTGCAGGTCAACACCGCCGACCCGCGTCTCCGGGTGCCAGCGCGCAAGCAGGCCCGCGACGAACAGCAGGAAGGCCAGACCGCCCAGCAGATGCCGGACATGACTGCGGAGCAGGTCAGCCCGCTTCAGCGCGAGCACCGCACCGAGGCCCGCCAGCAGCGCGATGAGCGTGAATACATGAAGCCCGAGGGCCCCAATGATGCTGTCGCGGGCCTCGCCGATCACGCCTGTGAGCGGGATGACCGATGGCACGGCTGCAGCGGCCAGGACAACGAGGACCGTCCCGATCACTTCGGGGCGGAGCAGCGCTCGTCCGGCGTCCGCGATGTCGGGGACGCCCCCGGCAGTACGCACGCCGCGGGCACGGCGGGTCGGTCTAGTCCGAGCCATCGCTCGCGTCTCGATCTTCCCGGCCATCCGCCCCCGCCAGGCGTCCGGCCGTCGCTTCCAGTGTCGCGCCTCAGCGGCGCTCGCGCATCTCCGCGCTAAACCTCCAGCATCACCGGAATCACCAGCGGGCGCCGGTGCGTCCGCCGGTGCAAGAGCCCGGCGATGTCATCCTTCAACGACTCGTGCAGTGCGCGCCAGTCAGTCGCGCGAGACTCACCCCCCAGCACGTCGGTCAGCAGTTGGGAGACGGCCTCCATCAGGGCTGCCTCTTCGTCCGGGCCGGCGAAGCCATGGGACATCACCTCAGGTGGTCGCGTTAGTTTGCCGGTATGTCGGTCAACTGCCGTCACGTAGACCACCAGCCCGTCCGCGGCCAGATGCTGGCGATCACGCAGCACGAAGTCGTCGATCTCGCCGATCCCGAGGCCGTCCACATAGATGTAGTCCGCTTCAACCTTCTCTCCGAGCCGGGCCCCGGCATCGTCGATCTCAAGCACATCACCGTCCGTCAGCACAAACGCGTCCTCCGGCGGCATCCCGAGGGAAATCGCCAGTTCACGGTGCAACACCATGTGTCGGTACTCACCGTGGATCGGGACGAAGTGCCGAGCCTGGACGAGCCGGTGGATGATCTTCAATTCCTCGCGGGCCGCGTGCCCGTGCACGTGGACATCAGCCAACCGGCTATAGACGACCTTCGCTCCAGCCTCGTAGAGCATGTCGATGTTCTTGAAGACCGCCTTCTCGTTCCCGGGGACCGGACTGGACGAGAGGATCACAGTGTCGCCCGGGGTGATCACGATCTGCTGGTGCGAACCGGTCGCCATCCTCGTCAGCGCAGACGTTGGCTCTCCCTGCGACCCCGTGCAGACGATCACCGTCTTGGCGTCCGTGTGGTCGCGCATCTGGTTTGGCGTCATCAGCATGTTGGACGGCACGCGCAGGTAGCCGAGGTCGCGCGCCATATTGACGTTGTTCACCATCGAGCGCCCGGTGACGAAAACGCGCCGCCCGTACTTCTCGGCCGCGTCGATCACCATCTGCACTCGCGAGATGAGTGAGGCGAACGTCGTGACGATCACTCGTCCTTCGGCCTGCCCGATGATCCGGTCGAGCGTCTCCGCGACCACCTGCTCGGAAGGGGTGTAGCCCTCGACCTCTGCGTACGTGGAGTCCGCGCACAGCAGCAGCGCCCCCTCTTCGCCCACGGCGGCGAGCCGGACGAGGTCCGTGTGCTGCCCTCCGATCGGCGTGTGGTCAATCTTGAAATCGCCCGTATGGACGATCGTCCCAATCGGCGTCTCGATCAGCAGCCCGGCGGAGTCCGGGATCGAATGCGAAACCGAGAAGAACTCCACTGTGAAGGGGCCTACCTCGATGGCGTCTCCCGGCTCGACCACCGTGACGTCCGCCTCGATCTTGTGTTCCTTCAACTTCACCTGGACCAGGCCCCGTGTCAGCTTCATGCAGAACACAGGGACGTTGACCTCGCGCAGCAGGAAGGGCACGGCGCCGATGTGGTCCTCGTGCCCGTGGGTCAGGAAGACGGCCTTCAGCCGCTCTGGATGGTCCAGGATGTACTGCCAGTCTGGGATGATCAGGTCCACACCGGGATGCTCGGCGTCAGGGAACATTAGGCCGACGTCCACGGCGATCATCGTCTGGTCGTACTCGTAGACCATCATGTTGCGGCCGATCTCGCCGAGGCCGCCCAGCGGGATCACGCGCAGGGGCGTGGACGCGGGCATCAGACCGACTCCACGAGCAGGGCCGGGATCTGGGCGAAATCCTGCTTCATCACGGCGCGCAGGGACCCATCGCGCAGCGCTGCCGCGGGGTGATACATCGGCACGATCCACCGCCCGTCACGTTGCACGGCGCGGCCGTGGATCTGACTGATTCGCTCGCCCGGGAACCAGTTCGCCATCGAGAAGCGTCCCAGCGTCGCTATGACACGGGGGGCGACCAGCTCGATCTGCCTCGCGAGGTAGTCAGAGCATGCCGCGATCTCGTCCAGGTTAGGGTCGCGGTTCGCCGGGGGGCGGCATTTCACGACATTGGTCACGTAGACGTCGACGCGTGAGCGGCCGATCGAAGCGAGCAGCTCGTCCAAGAACTGCCCGGAACGTCCGACAAAGGGCAGCCCCAGTTCATCTTCACGTTGCCCAGGGGCCTCGCCGATGAACATCAGATCGCAGGTGACTGGCCCAGACCCCGGGACCGTCCGTGTCCGCGTGCGAGCCAGCACGCAGGCCGGACAGTCCGCGATCTCCTCGTACAGGCTGGCGCACGAGGACGGCACTTCGTACAGCGGGAGGAGCATGGCCGGGACGCCCGGCCGCTCGAGGTCAGGCATGGCCGCCACCCGGCGAGGGCGCAAACGAGCATCGGCCGCATTGGTCATGGATCGAGAGTAACAAAGCGTGAGCGAGGCGGCAACGGATTGGTTTGCAGGTATACACGGATGAACAATTACTCGCGGCGGACCAGCCACGCCAGCCCGATTCCAACGAAGTAGAGGATGACGATGGGCCCTCCGACGAGTGACTGGGTGATCGGGTCGATCGTCGGAGTCACGACCGCCGCGACCAGGAAGGCCGCGATCACTGCGAAGCGCCACCACTTCAGCAATTTCCGGGCGGTCACCACTCGCGCTTTGGCAAGGCCCATGACCAGGAGGGGGGTCTCAAAGACGAACCCCATCACGAGGAGGATGCGGGTGACGAACCCGATGTAATTCCCGATCCGCCAGTCAGCCTGTGCGACATCACTCCCGAACGTGAGCAGGAAGCCGAGCGTGACCGGCAAGACGATCCAGTAGCCGAATGCCAGCCCGCCGAGGAAGGCAATGCTGGCAAGAAAGACGATCGGGAAGAGCCAACGCTTCTCCGACTTGGTGAGCGCGGGGGCCACGAAACCGAGCAACTGGAAGACGAGCATGGGCATCGCAACGGTGATCCCGCCCAGCAGCGCAACGCGAAAGTACACCGCGATGTTCTCCATCGGCTCGATGTACTGCGGAGTGAAATCCGGTACGGACGCACGCGCCGGCGCGAGCATCCACCCGATCACGCCGAACCCGATCTTCGGGATGAAGAAAGCGACCATCCCGATCATGATCGCGAGCGCGGACCAGACGACACGTCCGCGTAACTCGAGCAGGTGCTCGAGCAGCGTCATCTCACCGCCGGTCTCCTGGCTTGCCTGTGGTGACGTGCCGTCCACGGTGGCGGTCACGCACCGCCTCCGGTGAGGCGTGCTGCCGCCTCACGTGCGGCGGCCTCGCGACGCTTCACCTCGGCCGCCTCGAACGGATCGCCGTATGGCGCAGACGCGGGTATGTCGGCCAGAGGTGTTGGGGTCCAGGGCTGCGGCGGTTCAGCCGCTGTCTCAGCCTGTCCGGTCCGGGCCAGCTCGATCGGCGGAATCGCCTGCTCCGGCGCGGGCTCGCTGTCTGCAACCGTGGCATCCGGGGCTTCGATGGCGGCCTGGGCAGACGTGGTAGCCGACTCCATGTCCGCACGTGCTTCGGTCAGAATGCTCGCGCTCGATTCCGTGAGTTCACGGATCGATCGGAGACCTCCGCCCGTGGTGGCGTCCACCTCGGCCTCGATCTCCTTCACGGCTCCTTGGACGTCCGACATCACCTCGGCCGTGAATGAACGGGCAATGCGATACCACTTGCCCCCCTGACGGGCGAGTTCCGGGAACTTGTCCGGGCCGACGAGGATGAACGTGATGACGCCGACGAGCAGCGCCTCCAGCGGTCCGACACCAAAGAGTTCCATATGGAAATGATACGCCCCGGGCCGTCAGACGGACTCCGGGGCGCTCACAACTTCAGGCCGTTGCGCGGCTTCGAAGTTAGTCCTCGATGCCCTGGTCTCGCAGGTAGTCGATGGCGTCCTGGACGTTACGGATCTTCTCCGCGTCCTCGTCCGAGATCTCCATCTGGTTGCCGTCCTTCGAGAACTCCTCCTCGATGGACATGATGAGTTCGACCAGGTCGAGCGAGTCCGCGTTGAGGTCGTCCACGAACGAGGCGTTCGCCGTGACTTCTTCCTCTTCGACGCCCAACTGTTCGACGATCAACGCGCGAACGCGCTCAAATACGGTTGCCACTGGCAGTCCTTTTCCTGTCATCCGCCCTCAGGCGATCCGGATTCCCCCTGGCCGGCAGACCCCTGTCGTTCCGCCGCCTCCAGGGCGACCGCGCCCAGCACGCCATTGATGAAGCGGCCAGACGACTCCGAACCGTACCCCTTGGCGATCTCCACGGCCTCATTGATCGCTGCTCGGAGCGGAGCGCGGTCAGTATCGAAGAGCACTTCGTAGACCGCAAGGCGGAGCACATTTCGGTCGACCGCGGCCATTTCGGCCAGGGGAAAGGCGGGGGCGTGGCGCTGTATTACGTCGTCGATAGCCACCAGGTTCGCCTCGACCCCTCCGGCCAGTCCGCGGGCGAATCGTTCGCCCTCGGCGTCCAGGCGAGCCTCCCGAATGTGGCGTTCGAGCACGGGCCCGAGGGGGTGGCTGCCTAGATCGGCCTCGAAGAGCGCCTGGAAGGCGGCGATCCTGGAACGGCGGCGGCTACTGGCCATGGGGCGGACCTTCAGGTGACGTGCCGGTGAGGGGGGTGCGAACCGTGATCCGGCTCGCTAGGACATCACCAGGCCACCGTCCACGTTAATGACCTGGCCCGTGATGTACGAGGCACCCTCCGATGCCAGGAAGGCCACCAGGGGGGAGATTTCCCCAGCGTCCGCATACCGGCCCATGGGGATCCGGCCCTTGATCCCCTCTTTCTGGTCGTCCGTGAGTCCGGACGTCATGTCTGTGAGCACAAACCCGGGCGCCACCGCGTTGACGGTGATGTTCCGCGATGCGACCTCGAGGGCCAGCGAGCGGGTGAAGCCGATGATCCCTGCCTTCGCCGCGGCGTAATTCGCCTGGCCAGCATTCCCGGACACCCCAACCACGGAGGTGATGTTGATGATCCGCCCCCAGCGCTCCCGCAGCATGTGTCGGATCGCGGCCTTGCTGGCCAGGAACGTCCCGCGGAGGTTCGTCTCGATCACGTCGTCCCAGGCCTGCTCGGACATCCGCATGACGAGGTTGTCTGCTGTCATGCCCGCGTTGTTCACGAGGATATGCAGGCCACCCAGCTGTTCCCTGGCATCATTGATCAGCCGTTCGATGTCGGCGGACTGGCGGACGTCGCACTGGAAGGCGCGGACTCGGACGCCGTGAGCGGACGACAGTTCAGCGGCGACTCCCTCGGCTTGCGCCGGATCCGATCGGTAGGTGATGGCGACGTCTGCGCCAGCTCGGGCCAGATCGGTCGCGATCGCTCGGCCGATGCCGCGCCCGCCACCCGTGATCACCGCGACGCGCCCGCCTAAGGAGCCGGGGGCGTCCGTCACGCGCGCACTTCCTCAACCGTGCCGATGTTCTTCACCTCGAGCGCGCGGTCGATCCGGCGGATCAGGCCGGAGAGCACCTTGCCGGGACCGAACTCAATGAACTTCGTCACGCCTGCCCGCTGCATCGCCGCTACCGAGTCGAGCCAGAGGACCGGCGCCGTGATCTGCTGCTCCAGTTCCTCGGCGAAGGCAGCGCCCGCTGTGAGCGGTGCTGCCGTCACGTTGGAGACGACCGGCATCGTGGGATTACGGAATGGGGTGCTGCTCAGCGGGACATGCAACCGGCGCGCAGCCTCCGCCATGAGCGGCGTGTGAAAGGCCCCTGCGACCGTCAGCGGGACGACCCGGGAAGCGCCGGCAGCCGTCGCTGCTGCCGATGCAGCCTCCACCGCTTGAGTCGTACCGCCGATGGTGATGTTGCCCGGGGCGTTGATGTTGCAGATCGACGCGCCGTGCGGCATGACGGCCGCGCGCAGCGCCTCCGGTTCCATGCCGAGGACTGCAGCCATGGTGCTCGGCTGGGCGTCGCACGCCGCCTGCATGGCCTCGCCGCGCTCGCGCACGAGCCGCACGCCCTCCTCGAAGGTGACCGAACCGGCCGCGATCAGAGCGGCGTACTCGCCCAGCGAGTGGCCAGCGACGAATGCCGGCCGCTCCGTCAGCGTCCCCGAATCGAGGGCGGCCACGAGGGCAGCGATCGCGTGGGTCACAAGCGCCGGCTGCGTGTTCATCGTCTGCGTGAGGTCACCCTCGGGCCCGAGGAAGCAGAGCGTCGAGAGTTTGATCCCCAGCGCCTGATCGGCAGCGTCAAAGACAGCGCGCGCGGCGGGCAACTGGTCGTAGAGGTCGGCGCCCATGCCCACGGCCTGGGCACCCTGGCCCGGGAACACCCAGGCCATGTCCGCTGCCCGAGGCAGGGACGCAATGCGCGTGAGCGTTGCGGCAACGGTCTCGGCCGGGGTGGGCACGAGGGCTACGCCTCGCGGTCGATCAGGCGGCCCTTGGCGTCGCGCGCGCCGCCAGCGGTGTGGTTGATCTTCACGCCGCCCGTCGCTGGGTCTCGGACCAGACTCGGCAGCGCCACGCCGTCATGACTCTGGCGGGTCTTCCGCTTCGACACGGGGGTCCTACGCTTGGGGAGAGCCATTATCGTCCTCCGTCTGAAGCCGCTCAGCCAATGACCGCAGCGCGCCCCATGGGTCATTCCTGCCCACCGGAAGGCAGGCGCAGGTCTCTAGGTTCAGGTTGCGCCCGCAGGTGGGGCACAGCCCTCGACAGTCCGGCCGGCAAATCGGCTGGATGGGGAGGGCGGACTGTTCATATTGCCGGACGGCCTCGCTGAGATCGAGATGCCGTCGCTCATCGATGAGGAAGTCGTCCTCATCTCGCTCGGGCGCTGTCCCCGTCACCGGATCCCGCGGCAGAACGTACTCCTCGTCAAAGTCGAGGTGCATGGGCGTCTGGAACGGCTCCAGGCAGCGCCCGCACTCGAGCGTCACGGGCGCCAGGTCGAACGTCGCCATGACGAGGACACCCCGCTCCGATCGGATGAGGCGCACCTCACCGGTCACTTCCTGCTCAAAGGCCTCCTCGGGCACCCAGCAGCGTTCCCGCTCGGCGCGCAGCCGACGGGCATGGCCCACCGGCTCGGTGAGCAGCGTTGAGACATTGATGAGCACGAGGGACCTCCGAAGCCTCGAGCTGAGGCTGATCCGATCGTACCTCGTGTCTGCAGGTCGGGAGGGAGGCCGGGGTAGACTCGACGACATGCCTTCGAATCTGGCAGCCGAGGAGCGCCCCGCGCTCATCTACCTGCGTCCGGTCACTGCGGACCCTCCGCTGACCCTCGCCATCCAGCGCGCGGCGACCTCGGCGCTCGTCGCCGCTGAGGGCTACGCAGCGCTGGCGCGTTTTCAGGACGCCGCCGAAGCCGAGGGCTTGCCCCGTTTTGCTGCCCTCCTGGAGGCCGTGGAGCATGCGGCGAAACCGCCGACCGTGGTCATTGCGAGCGCGGACGTGCTGGGCGACCGCGCCCTCGAGCGCGCCATCCGGCTGCTGGCGCTCACTGCCCTGAACGCCCCCGTGCGCCTTGCGGACGCCTCCACCGTGGAAGTGGCCCTCCGGGCAGCCTGGCTCGGCAGACGCCCAGACGAGCGGCGGCGCGACCGAGCCCGCGATTCGATGCGCGCGCGGGCCCTTAGGGGCCAGGTCCTCGGGAGGGCTCCCTACGGCTATGCCATCCGGGGGCGCAGCCTCGTCGTCGACCCTGACGAGGCTGCGGTCGTCCGCCGCATCTTCTCGATGTACCTGGAGGAGCACGAGGGTGTACGCCGCATCGCCCGCGCGCTGAACGAAGACGGCATCACCACCCGGCTCCGCAAACCGTGGAGCGCCGGCTCCGTCCGCACCGTGCTCCGCAACCCTGCTTACACCGGCACCTACCGCCGGCTCGGCTCCGTCGTGCCCGGCGCTCACCCGGCCCTGCTGCGCCGCGGGCAGTTTGAGGAAGTGCAGGCGCGCATGGCGAGACGGCGCACGGCGCCGTCCCAGCAGCAGCGCCATCAATACCTCCTCGCCGGCCTTGCCCGGTGTGGCTTCTGCGGCGGGAGACTGATTGGCGCACGCCGCTCGGCCGCGCGCGGCGAGCCGCGGACGTACTACCGCTGCGCTGCCGCTACGAACCAGGGCAGGTGCCAGTACCACTCACAACGTGCCGAGGCTCTGGAGGCGGCCGTGCGCGATGCCCTCGCATCGGGGCGCCTCGCTGCACCCCGGAAGCAGGCCGCCGCCCCCGGCCCGGAAGCGCGCCGCGTGGCCCTGGACCGCGAGGTCACCCGGGCCCTCGAACGCTGGACGGCCGGCGAACTGACATACCGTGACGTGCTGCGCGCGGCGACTGCCCCGGCGCTGGAGGCAGTCCGCCTGCGCGACGGCTCCCAGGAGACACCCCGCCTCGCCCCGCATACCGCTGCGGACCGCCTCGTGGCGCAGTGGGACACGCTCGACTTCGCGAGCAAGCGTTCACTCCTGCTCGATGCGATCGGCGAGGTAGTGGTGAAAGACGACAGGGTGCGGGTAGCGTTGCGGCAGGTGACGTAATCCAACGGCGATGCGTGGGTTAGGATCGAATGGTCAGGGGGCCGGGCGGCCGCCGGTCGCCTCTTCGGAGGCGGCGGGAGGAAAGTCCGAACTCCAACCGGACAGGGTGCCGGCTAACGGCCGGGCGGCGTGAGCCGACGGAAAGTGCCACAGAAACATACCGCCGGGGGTCTTCGGACAGCCCGGTAAGGTTGAAATGGTGCGGTAAGAGCGCACCGGCGTCGCGGTAACGCGGCGGCCGCGGTAAACCCCACTCGGAGCAAGGCCAAATAGGGGAGCGTGGGCGTGTCCGGCGCTGCTCCCGGGTAGGCTGCTGGAGGCGTCGGGTAACCGGCGTCCTAGATGGATGGTCGCCGCCGCACCTCGTTGGGCACGAGGCGCGGTACAGAATTCGGCTTACAGGCCCCCTGACAGCCCACTTCACCAGAACCGGCCAAACGCCTAGAGCCGTCCGGGGTGCTCCCCATTGGCCCTCGCTCGTCGAGGTCCCTACCCCGTCAGTCGATAGAAGCGGAACAGGTCGTGCTCCAGAGGAAGCACCTCGACTCCGGCAAATCCGGCGGCTAGCCCGTAGTCACGGAAGGTCGCCGGGCGCATCACGGTGCCGGTGCCCACTGATGGCGTGTGAGAAAGCCCATCTGGGAGGCAGACGGCCAGCGAGAAGCCGTAAAACAGCCGCTCGTTGAAGTCACCAATGTTTCCGAACGTCTCGCCCACCTTCTCGTCCATCACGACGACAGGCGCTCCCGGCCTCGCCAACCTGCGCATCGCCCGCAGTACGGCCACCGGGTCGGGCATGTCATGGATGCACTCGAACGCGCACACGAAGTCGTATCCGGTGTCCATCTCGACGCTTGCTGCGTCGCGATGGTGAAACCGCACGCGGTCGCCCGCGGCGGAGCCAACGAGGTTCGCCCGAGCCAACTCGATGGAAGGCCCGTCGATGTCGAATCCATCGACCGAACACTGCGGGTATGCCTCGGCCATGGCGATCGCGGCCCAGCCGCCGCCACATCCGATCTCGGCGACGCGTGCTCCGGGACGCTTCAAGGCTGCGTCAACCTCGGGGATCTGAGACAGGTATCCGGCTACGAGGCTATGCGTGAAGAACGGGCGGTTGAAGTCAGCCTGGGCGGTCCGTGCGACGTCGCCGAATTCTGCCCAGGAGACGCCTCCACCGTTCCGGTACGCGTCAAGCAACGCCGGAGCCTGTCCGGCAGCACCGGCCAGAAAGCGACCGACGGGGGCGACAAACATCTCCGACAGCGGGTTGACGAGGACCTCTTCATAGCCGGGAGGGAGGAGGTACCGGCGCTCCAGCGGGCCGACCGACGCGTCCTGCACGAGGAGGATGCCGGTCGTCGCCTGCTGTTCGAGCCACTCACGGGCATAGCGCTCCGCTGTGCCTGTCCGCGCCGCGAGTTCCCCGGAGGTCGCCGCGCCGCCTTCGTGCAGCGCTCGGTAGTATCCGAGTTGCTCCCCGAGGTAGAGGGCGAAGATGTCCATCGCCCCGACGGTCGCCTCTAGCAGGCGCCCAACGAATTCTTCCACAGGGGCGGCCGAGTTGGTCTCACCCACCATCGGCTTCTCCACTCCTGCCGGTTGCAGATCGCGTCCGCGACCCATCGCTCGAACCAGCGCCGCGGATGTTACCAGCGTCGCCCCATCCGATCGGAGCATGCGGATCTGCCGCCCGCCGGGCGCAAGCCTTCGGACCGTCTTCAGTCACAGACCGCCTGATCACCCAACCGAGCGTTCACCCGGCCGAACGGACGTCTCAATCACGAGAGTGTTGACGTTCCGGCGTAGTCTGGGGCGCCCATGGACGCCCAACCGTCGCCACAACCGTTCGAGGGCATCCGCATCGTCGAGGTGGGCGGGACGGTCGCCGTCGCCGGGGCAACGAAGACGCTGTCCGACTATGGTGCCGACGTCATCAAGGTCGAAGACCGATCGGGCGGGACTCTTCGCAGGCTGCCTCCGTTCCCGGAGGACCGTCCCAACATCAACTTCGGAGCGTTTCACCTCGGATTGGACACCGGAAAGCGCTCGATCGTCCTCGACACGACCACGGCCTCGGGCGAGGCGATCCTCGGAGCGCTGGCGGCATCGAGCGACGTGCTGGTCATGGACCTGCTGCCCGAGCGTGCGCAGGCAGTGCTGGCGTTGCTGGACGGTCTGGGGGAGTCTGCGCCCTCGGTGGTCGCGATGTCCCCACATGGCCTCGACGGCCCGCACGCAGGCCGGATCGAGAACGACCTCACCCTGTTCGCGCTGTCCAACCGGATGGGCCGTCATTCGTTCGATGACCAGGAGCCGCTTCGCTACAGCGCCGAGGTAGCGACGCTGCAGTGGGCATCCACCGCAACCGCGGTGACCGCGGCGGCCATCTGGGGAAGACAACGAGACGGCAAGCGCCGCCTCGTAGAGGTCGCCGGCGTAGAGGCGCTCGCAGCCAACGTGGACAGTTGGTTCGTCCAGTGGAGCTTTACCGGGGCATCTACGCCTCGACCGGCGGGCCCCTCCCGGGCGGCCTACCCCACGGGCTACCTGCCCTGTCAGGATGGCTACGTCTCGTTCTTCGCCGGAACCCCGCCGTTCTTCGGGAGGCTGTGCCGGGCAATCGGGCACCCCGAGTTCGCCGACGATCCCCGCTTCACCGACCCGGCGCAGAAGCCGAAGCACTTCGACGAGTTCATGGGCTATCTCCAGCCGTACCTCAATAGCCGGACGCGCGAGCAGGTATTCACCGAACTTCAGTCGCACGGGGTGATGGTGGCGCCGCTCCTGGACGTGAGCGAAGCGCTGCGCGATCCGCAGGCGGTTGCGCGCGGCTCATACGTCGAGTTCGAGCAGCCGGGGATGGGGACACACCTGCTCCCCGGTCCGCCGTTCCGCCTGGCCGGCACGTGGCGGCTGAGGCCGGCGCCTGACCTCGGCCAGCACACCGAGGAGCTCCTCAGCGAGCTCGGCTACACACGAGCGGAACAGGTCGCCCTCTTTCGCGCGGGCGTGACGATGTGAGGTGAGATGACCACCAGCCTCCTGGATGGGATTCGCGTCATCGACATGTGCGAGGTCTGGGCGGGGCCGATGGGCGCATCGTTCCTCGGCGACCTCGGCGCATCGGTCGTGAAAGTCGAGTCCTATCCGCGCCCACCGATCATCACACGGCCGCTTCGCGAGGGGACGACGGCTCCGGGTGATGGCCCACCGTACGAGCGGTCCGCCGGGCATCACCTCGCTAACCGGAACAAGCGCGGGATGGCCCTGAACATCAGGGCCGAGTCCGGAAGACAGGTGCTCGACCGTCTCCTCTGCGCGACCGACGTGTTCATCGAGGGCTACTCCGCAGGCACGATGGACGAGCTGGGCTTCTCGTGGGAGCGCCTCCACGCGCTCAACCCGAACCTGATCATGGTGTCCATGCCGGGCTGGGGCGTTGAAGGGCCGTACCGGGGATATGCGACGCTGGGCTCCGGGTTGGACTCCACGCTCGGGCACGCATTCGTCCGAGGCTACCCCGGCGGACCGATGGACGAGATTCCGACGATGTACCACACGGATGCGACGGGGGCTGTCGGCCTCGTCTTCGCTGTGGTGAGCGCGCTCCGGCACCGGGAGCAGACCGGCAGCGGCTGCTTCATCGACCTCTCGCAGGCGGAGGCCTTCGCCTGGCAACTGCCCGGGTTGTACGCGGAGTGGACGATGAATGGCCGCATCCCGCAGCGGCTCGGCAACGCCGACCCGTATGTGGTGCCCCACGGTTGCTACCGGGCGGCAGGAGGGCTCGCGGGGTCAGAGTCGTGGGTCACCGTCGCGGCTGAGACCGATCATCAGTGGGCGGGCGTCGCCGCCGCGGTCGGACATCCTGAGTGGTCGCACCGCGCTCACCCCTGGTCAACGGTCACCGGCCGGCTGCGGGACCGAGCAGCCGTCGACGCCGCGCTCTCTGTGTTCATCGCGACGCAAGACGCGGAGGAGGTCGCCGAGGCGATCACCGCGGCTGGCGGGCTGGCGGCATCCGTCGCACCGCATGCGGGATTGCTGGCAAGCCCGCAATTGGCTGCACGATCGTGGCTCCTGACCGTGGAACACCCCTATGCCGGCGTGCAGACCCTCGCGGGATTCCCATGGCGTATCCAACCGGACTCACCCGAGGTCGAGCGGCCGTGTGCATTGGTTGGAGAACACAACCAGGAGGTGCTGCGGGAGCTCGGATACGGCGAGGCAGAGATCGCGGCGCTCGAGGCGGAACAGGTGATCGGGAATCGCTACGGCGGTTGAGCCGAAGCGCCGCGAAGCACCCTAGTCCGCGGTCCCAGTGTCTCCGTCGCGGGCCATGATCACGGCGCCCCGCTGGATCACCCGCGTGATGTCCACGATCACCGCGGTGCCCAGGCGGTCCGGGTCAGCCTTCTGCTCAACTTCCGGAGCGCTCTCGTACACGTGCTTCTTCACTGCAGGGTCATCCACCCGCCGAGCCTCCCCGTGGATCTGGAAGGCGAGGCGTGCCGCCGCGTTGCGGTACATCATCGCCACCTGCGGGTTCTCCTCGATGCGTGTGAGGAAGCCGCGGTTCGTGGTCCGCATCCAGATCGCCAGCTCATGGTCGGAGTACACCTGGGTGGTGCCGAAGAATGCCAGGCTGGGTTGTCCGTTCGCGCCAACGCTCGTCCAGATGATCGGACAGCCGTCCGTGAAGGCGTTGTTGATCGCCGTCTGGAATTCCTCGGTGAGTTCGACAGCCATCGTGCGGTACCTCGATCGTGCGGGCGTGTGTCTCAGGTTCTGGTCAGGGTAGCCGAGGACCGCGCGTCGAGCGGGCCCTCGGCCTCGCCGGCCTAGTCGCGCGACGCGATCACCTGGCCGCGCTGCATCACTCGGACGATGTCCACGATGACGGCGACGCCGGCCTTCGCCTCGTCCTGCTTGCGCTCCGCCTCGGGCGACTCGTTGTAGACGCGGTCTCGCGTGGCGGGATCGTCGACACGTCGCGCCTCACCGACGATCTGGCAGCCAACGTTCGTGTTGGTGTTCCGGAACCAACCGAAGACTTTGGCATTCTTCCCCGTGCGAGAGAGGAAGCCCCGGCCCTCGCTCCGGAGCCAGATCGCCAGTTCGTGGTCGGAGTGGACATGGGTCGACCCGTAGATCGCGATGGTCGGCTGGCCGGTCTCGTCGACCGAGGCCCAAAGGATGGGGAATCCGTCCGCGCGGGATGAGTCAATCGCGCTCTTCAGTTCGTCGGGCAGTACGACCGCCATGGGGCTCCTTCACTCAGATCTCCGGCGCCGCGCCTGTTGGCGGCACTTCTCATTCGTCAGGCGCTGGAAAATATACAGCACGACTCCTGGGTGCAATCTCCGCCTGACGTTGGGGATTTCCCCGCATGGGCCTGATCCCCGACAATCCGCGCCATTCGCAGGGGTTCCGGGCTTCTTCCCGTTCTTAGCGATGCGGCATCGAACGGCGGGGCCTCGTTGGGCAACGTCATCACTCCGATGGTCGTCATGGGCTGGCTGGTGTTCGCCATGCTCGCCATCAACCCCGGCGCGTTCAGAGACGGCTGCTTCCGCTTCCGGCGGCTGCCGCGCGTCCTCCAGGCAGCCGGCTGGCTGCTGTTCTTCCCCTGGGTAGCGGCAGCCGGGATCTGGCAGAGCAGACGTCGTCGGGCGATGCGACTCACTGCTGTGATTGCGATCGCAGCCGCGACGGTATCGGTGAGCGCCTTGCTCACCGCCTGAGCCTGCGGCTCGGCACGCCGGTCAGAACTGAACGGGCGCCCTACGATCGAGGCATGACGCAACCGCCCTTGGACTCCCCACGCGGCGACTGGCGGCGCGGACTGCCGCCGGCCGTGACAGCCGAGGTCCGCGCTGCGCTCCCATCGGTGCGCGCCATCCAGTTTGATTCCCGCCAGGTCGAGGCAGGCGACCTGTTCGTCTGCATCCCGGGCGGACGCGCGGACGGACATGCATTCGCGCGAGCCGCCGTCGAGGCGGGGGCTGTCGCCCTCGTCTGCCTCGCGGGCCGCGAGGCCGAGGTGAACACGCTCGGTGTGTCAGTCGTCGGCGTCCCCAACCCTCGGGCGACGCTGGCGCAAGTCAGCGCGGCGCACGAGGACTACCCCGCGCAGAAGATGACGGTGATCGGCGTGACGGGGACGGACGGCAAGTCCACCACCTGCTTCTTCATGCTCGCCGCCATCGAGGGCGCCGGGCACAAGGCCGGGCTTCTCACCACCATCGAGTGCCGCATCGCTGGCCGGACGATTCCGAACCCCACGCGCCTCACCTCGCAAGAGGCGCCGTTCGTCCAGCGTCTCCTCGCTGAGATGGTGGACGCTGGCTGCACGCATGCGGTGATCGAGGCGACCTCGATCGGCCTCGACCTCCACCGTCTCGACGCCTGCGAGTTCGACGCCGCGATCTTCACGAACCTGACGCCGGACCACCTCGACTACCACGGGACCGTCGAGGCCTACCGAAAGGCGAAGGGCCGTCTCTTCGAGATGCTGCCGGGCGGCGGGCACGGCCATTCGCCCGGGATCGCCGTGATCAACCGCGACGACAAGGCCTGGCGGTACATGGCAAGCCGCACGAAGGCCCGTGTGATCACCTACTCGCTGCGCGACCCAGAGGCGGACGTGGTGACTGAGGACGTCATGCTCTGGGACGACGGATCCACCTTCGCGATGACCGCCGACGAGGAGGACGAGTCTGTCGAGTGCAGCGTCCGCCTGCCCGGTGACTTCAACGTGGCGAACGCGGCCGCGGCGATCACGTGCGCGACCGCGCTCGGTATCGATGTCGGGGCGGCGGCGATGGGCGTTGCGGCCTGCGCCGGGGTGCCCGGCCGGATGGAGCGGATCACGGGCGCGCCATTCCCGGTCGTGGTCGACTACGCGCACACAGGCGAGGCACTCCGCAAGGCCGCCGCCACCCTGCGCGAAGTGACTGACGGCCGGCTCATCGCCGTGTTCGGCTGCGCGGGGGAGCGAGGCAAGGAGCGCCGGACCGGCATGGGCGAATCGGCGGCTGCAACGCTCGACTTCACCATCCTCACCGACGAAGACCCACGGTCGGAGGTGCCCGAGGCGATCATCGAGGACATCGCGCAGGCGATGCTCGCCGCCGGCGCCGTCGAGGGCGAACAGTTTGAGCGCATCCCGGACCGCCGTGCCGCTATCGCGCGAGCCCTCGAACTCGCCCAGCCGGGCGACCTCGTCCTCATTGCGGGGAAGGGCCACGAGACGACGATCGAGTACGCAAGCGGCGCGGTACCGTTCGATGACCGCGTGGTCGCGCGCGAGGAGATCGCCCGGCGCTTCGGCTAGACTCGCCGTGCCCCAGCGTTCGAGGTTCCCGAGGAGCCGTCCGTGACCGTCGACCCCCAGGCCTACGCCGACCTTGCTCGCGAGGACCTGGCACACCTGCTCCACCCGCAGTACTACGCGCCCGACCACCAGGAGCCGGTGATCTTCGACCGGGGCGAGGGCGTCTGGCTGACTGACCTGCGAGGCCGGCGCTACATCGACGGCCTCTCCTCGCTCTGGAACGTCGCCGTCGGCCATGGTCGGGCGGAACTCGCGGACGCAGCCGCCGAGCAGATGCGCAAGGTTGCCTTCACGAATAACTACGTCGGCTTCTCCAACGTCCCCGCGATCAAACTCGCCTCGAAGGTCATCGACCTCTGCTACGACAACATGGAGGCGGTGTACTTCACCAACTCCGGTTCGGAGTCGAACGAAGGTGCGTTCAAGACGGCGCGGTTCTACTGGAACCTCAAGGGCCGCCCGACCAAGGTAAAGATGATCGCGCGAGAGCGCTCCTACCACGGGGGCACCCTCGCGGCCTCTTCGATGACCGGCCTCCCGGTCTTCTGGAAGTACTTCGGCCCGCTGGTGCCGGAAGTGGTGCACACGAAGAAGCCCGACAACCTCGAATGTGACTGCAAGCCGAACACCGACGGCGAATGCGCACACTGGCTGGAGGAGACGATCAAGCGCGAGGGCCCGGACACCGTCGCGGCGTTCATCGCGGAGCCGGTGAAGGGCGCGGGCGGCGTCTGGACGCCAGCGGACGACTACTTCGCGAAGGTCCGCGAGATTTGCGACCGCTACGACGTGCTGCTGATCACTGACGAGGTGATCACCGGTTTCGGCCGTACCGGTTACTGGTTCGCCCTCCAGCGCTGGGGCGTGAACCCGGACATCGTCACGATCGCGAAGGCGATCACGTCGGGCTATGTCCCCATGGGCGCCTTCATCGTCTCGGGTGAGATCCGCGATGCGCTGCACGACCTGCCGCCGGACGCGCGCTTCATGCACGCCTACACCAACTCAGCCCACCCCACCGCCTCCGCGGTCGGCCTGCGCAATCTCCAGATCTTCGAGGACGAAGGATTGCTCTCGAACGCGCAGGCGATGGGTGAGCGCCTGGGCGAGGGGCTGCAGGCCGCCCTCGGACGCCACCCACACGTCACCAACCTCCGCTGGCTTGGCCTCATGGCCGGCTTCACGCTGATGCGGGACGCTGCCTCCAACACGCCCTATGACGCCTCCGAGGCGATGGCGATCAAGGTGCAGCGCCACATGCGGGAGCAGGGCGAGCTCATCACTCGCGTGGTGGGTGACAACGTCCTGTTCGCCCCGCCACTCTGCATCAACCCTGCCGAGGTGGACCAGATGGTGGCCTCCACGGTGGCGGCCGTCCGGTCCGTCACTGGAGGTTGAGCGCTCGTCCCCACAAATGTTGAAGTTGCATAGCGAGACGTGTTGACAAGCGGATCGGCAATCTCTAGTGTCAGTGGCAGGAAAGGGGGTGATGCGCGTGACCGATGACAGTAGTCACCAACCGGGCCGGCCGCACATGGAGGTGGCCGAAACCTAACCCCCGGTCCTGAGTGGCCTACAACGGAGGGGCGCCCATCGGGCGCCCCTCACGGCGTCCTGGGGAGTCTCCGGTCAGACCTCGCAGCCGCCCTCTGGCCTCGCTAGGGTTGGCGGCATGCCATTCGACCTCGCCCGCTACCACGCCCTCCGCCGCTCCACCCGCGTTGGCGTCGAGGTCGCTTACCTGGAGGCGACCGGCTCCACCATGGACGACGCACGCGCCGGCGCCGCCGCCGGGCAGCCCTGCGGCACGGCATACGTTGCCGGCGAGCAGAGCGCCGGGCGGGGTCGCCAGGGGCGCCCCTGGGTGTCCGCTGCAGCAGCCGGCCTCTACGTCACCTACCACCTCTGCCCACCTCGTTCGGAAGGTGCCCCGCTCCTCGGCCTGGCCGCCGCTGTCGCGGCAGCCGAGGCGGTGCACGCGGCGTGCGGCCTCGCTGTCGACCTGAAGTGGCCCAACGACCTCCAGGTGGCCGGGAAGAAGCTCGCCGGAATCCTGGCGGAGGCCCGCCCCCGCGCGGCTGGGGGCATCGACGTCTTTGTGGGCATCGGCATCAACCTGCGCACCGCCGCTGAACTGCCGCCCGAGGTCGCGGCCATCGCCACAAGCATCGAGGGCGCCGGCTACCCCGCGCCTCCTCGCGAGGTGCTGCTCGCCGCGCTCTCGACCGCCTACGACCGGCGCGCCACGCAGGCGGAGGAGGAGCCGGCGGCGCTGCTCGCCGAATGGCGCGCCCGCCTCGTCACGCTCGGCCAGCGGGTCCGCCTCGCCACCCCCGCAGGCGAGGTCGAGGGGGAGGCTGTCGACGTCACCTCGGCAGGGGAACTCGTGCTCGCGCTGCCCGACGGGCAGCGCCAGGCGTTCTCGGCCGGAGACGTGACCACGGTGCGCCGGTAAGCCTTCCTCGGTTGCCGCTAGCCGAGGTCGCCCATAGCCTCGACTCAATCATGCAGCAGACGCACCTCGGCCACGTCCACGGAACCCACGCCCATCACGGGCATGGCACGCCGTCGTGCGCGCGTCTGCACCGCTAGCGATCCACTGATCCCCAGCACGCAGAGCGCCACGACGGCAGGCCGTCGCGGGTGCTTCCACGCGTCCCGAACGGCCTCGACCCTGACCGCAATCGTCCAGAGAGGCCCATAGAATGACCGCGACCCCGTCCCCCCCCGCCACCGAGGAGTCCCCTATGCCCGATCGAGGCCTGCACAGCCCGGGCATGCGCGACCTCGGCCCGGAGGAGACTCGGCGCTTCCGTGCGATAGAACGGCGCTTCCTGGAGGCGGTCGAGGGTGCGGGATACCTCGAGATCCGAACGCCCACCATCGAGCCGCTCCACCTCTACACCGCCGCGGGCACGCTCTCCCCGCAGGCGCTCGAGCGCGTGTACTCCTTCCTGGACTGGGACGGGTGGAGCGGCGAGCGCGTCGTGCTGCGCCCCGACGCGACGGTTGCCGCCGCGCGCTGGTACGTAGACGGAGCCCGTTCCGGCGCTCCGTCAACCGCGCGGGTGGCGTACGTCGCGCCTGTCTACCGCTTTGCCGTCGAGGGTGACCGCGAGGTCTGGCAGTGCGGCGTTGAACTCTTCGGGCCCGCCGCGGCCGAGGGCGACGCGGAACTGCTCGGGCTCGCTGCGTCCTTCCTCCGGGGAATCGGCGTGACCGGCGTCAGCGTGGACCTTGCCCACGCCGGCCTCGTCAGGGCCGCCTTCGCGGCTGCTGGCCTGACCCCGGCGCAGCAGGCCGAGGCCTACGACCTCATGCTCGAAGGGGATGCTGGGGTGACCGAGCGCCTCGCCCAGGCGCACCCGGAGCAGGCCGCCAGCCTGCGCCTGCTGGCAGGTGTCGATGGATCCTCAGTCGGATACGTCCAGAACCTGCGCGCCGCCATGCTCGCTACCGTCCCGGCCGCCGCCGGTCCGCTCGATGACCTCGCCCGGGCGGCCGTGGCGCTCGATGCGGCAGGCGTCCCGTATCGCGTGCTGGCTGCCACGACCCGCAACTTCGAGTATTACAGCGGCGTCACGTTCCGCTTCCGCGACGGTGCCAGTCTGGACGCGCCCACGCTGATCGGCGGCGGACGATACGACGGCCTCACGGAGACCCTCGGCGGCCCCACTGTCCCGGCCTGCGGGTGGGGGGCGGACCTGCTGCGGCTGGCCGATGTCGCGAGCGAGGTGGCGTCGTGAGCGCCGCTGCACGTCCCGTCCGCGTCGCCGTCCCGCGGGGCGATCTGCGCACGCCCGTCGGCGAGCGGCTGGTCGCGGCCGGCTTCCGTGCCCAGGGCTACCTCGAAGGCTCACGCACCTATCGCTTCGACGTGGACGGCATCGAGGGCGTCCAGGTGCGCGTCTTCTCCGACCAGGACATCCCCATCCAGGTCGCCCTCGGCCAGTATGACCTCGGCATCGCCAGTGGGACGTGGATCGACGAACTCCTCGTGCGCTACCGCCACGACTCCGTCGTCCCACTGCGGCCCTTGAACATCGAGGGCGGAACCCTCGTGATCGCCGGCGCAGCGGGGGCGGACCTCGCGCTTCTCGCGGGCGCCGGGGTGGTGCGGGTGGCGACCGAGTACCCGCAGATCGCCCACCACTACCTGACGCGCCTGCGCGTGCCGGACTACCGGCTGTACGAGGTGTGGGCACAGGCCGAGGCCTGGCCACCGCGCGACGCCGAACTCGCCATCGCCTCCGCGTCCGCAGTCGCGAAGGAAGGGCTCACGATCCTTGGCACTGTCCACCGGGGCGGCGTCTGGCTGATCGCGAACCGCGAGGCGCTCGCCCAGCGCGACCTCTCGGCGGCCCTGGGACCGCTGCTGTCGCTCCCGCGCGCGGGCACCGAAGGTGGGCTGATGGATCCGGCACCACTGGTGGTGCAGCGAGCGCCCTCCATGCCCGCGCCGGTGCGCGAGCGGTTCCGGATCGCGGTGCCGGACGGGCACGCGCAGCGTCACACCGTGGCCGCGCTGGCGGACGCGGGGATCGCGTTCCCGGGGTACGAGGCCTCCTCGTCCGTCCGGTACCCAGAATCGGGCGACCCGGAGGTCGAGGTGAAGGTGATGCGCCCGCAGGACATGCCACGTGCCGTCGCCCTCGGCCACTTCGACCTCGCGATCAGCGGAAGGGACTGGCTGCGTGCCTTCCTCGCCACATTCCCGGCAGCGCCAGTGACGGAACTCTGCGACCTCAAGCGGTCGAAGTACCAGATGGGGGCGGTGATCAGCGAGGACCTTCCCGTCGACAGCATCGAGGAGGCGATCGCGCTCTGGCGGCGGGACGACCCGGAGTTCCCGATCCGCGTCGCGTCCGAATACGCGAGCCTCGCGGACGAATACGCACGAACGCGCCACCTCGGGCGGTACCGGGTGATCCCGATCTCTGGCGCGTCCGAGGGGTTCGTGCCCGAGGATGCAGAAATCCTCATCGAGGGGACCGAAACAGGGACGACGCTACGGGCGAACCGGCTGCGTATGATCGACGTGATCATGGAGTCCACGAACTGCGTGATCGGTCACGCGGTCGCGCCGGGGGGCGCGCGTGGGGCCCGGCGGGCAGAATACGTCGAGCGGCTGCGCTCGGCCGCCGAAGCCGCGGTCTGACCGGCCAGGAGGGGGGACAGCGATGCCTTCGCTCGGGTCGCACCTCGCACGCGCACGGCAGGTCGCTGACCGCCTCGCGCTGCCCGAGGTGGACGCCGACCGTGGCGCCTACTACCTGGGGGCCACGGCGCCCGACATCCGCGTGATCACGCGCCTGGACCGCTCGGTCACCCACTTCTTCGACCTCAAGGACTTCGGCGACCAGGACTCGGTCGCGCGCATGTTCGAGGCGCACCCCGAACTGGCGACCCCCGCCGGACTCGATGCGGCCACGACCGCCTTCATCGCCGGTTACCTCACGCACCTCGTCCTCGACGAGACCTTCATCGGCGAGGTGTACCGGCCCTCGTTCGGCGCGTTCTCGCCTCTGAAGGAAGAGCCGAAGGCGAACGTCCTCGACCGAGCGCTCCAGTACGAGATGGACCGCCGCGACCGCGAGGACGAGCAGGCGATGGCCGAAGTGCGCACCGCCATCGAGGCCACGCTGCCCGTCGGCGGGATCCCGTTCATCGCCGACGAGCACCTGGCGCAATGGGTCACCGTATCGGCGGATGTCGCCGGGCAGGCCGCGGACTACTCTCGCTTCCGGCGCATGATGATGCGACACCTCGAAGGGGCAGGGTACGACGCGGCAGCTCTGGACGCGGCGTGCGAGGACCCGCACAGCCTGATCCGCGAGGCCTTCGGGGTCGTCTCCGAGGAACGCCTCGAACGATTCTGGCGCGACGCGACTGACCGTATGGAAGCGCGCGTGCGCTCGTATCTGCGATGAGGCTGCTCCTATGACCACTTCCGAGGTGCGCTCGCTGCGCATCGTGACTGACCTCGACGACGCGCGCCGCACGGTGCTCGCCCGGACATCCCTCGCAGAGCCCGCGCTCTCGGCGGAGGTCCAGCGCGGCATCGATGAACTGTGGGGCGCTCCCACGACCGCGGCGGAGCACGTCCGCCGGATCATCGAGGCGGTCCGCAACGAGGGTGATGCCGCCGTCATCCGTTTCTCGCAGCGCTTCGATGGCTCGGCATACACCTCGATGGAGGTGAGCGACGACGAGGTCGGAGACGCCTTCGAGGCCGTGAGCCGCGAGGAGCACGACGCGATCGCCTTCGCGGTCGAGCGAGTCCGTCGCTACCACGAGACCCAGATGGAGCACGCGCCCACCTCGTTCAGCGCCCGGGGCACGGGGATGCTCGTGCGGCCGCTGCAGCGGGCCGGCGTCTACATGACGGGCAACGAGGCGGTGCTGCCGTCCTCGGTAGTCCACACCGCCGTCCCCGGCGTCGTGGCGGGCGTCTCCGAGGTGATCGGCGTCACGGCGGCGCGCGCTGATGGCAGCGTGAACCCGCTGAAACTCGTAGCGGCTCGCCTCGCGGGCGTCACGCGCATCTTCCGTGCCTCCGGCGCGCAGGCGATCGCCGCGCTCGCCTTTGGCACGGAGTCGATCCCGCGCGTGGACAAGATTTTTGGCCCGGGCGGGATCTTCGTGACCATCGCCAAACAGCAGATGTATGGCCGTGTCGGCATCGACTCGGTGTACGGGCCGACGGAGACGCTCGTGCTCGCCGACGAGCACGCCGACCCGGCTCTCTGCGCCGCCGACCTGCTCGCGCAGGCCGAGCACGATGTCCTGGCGACGCCCGTGCTGATCACCACCTCGCTGGAGCAGGCTGAGGCCGTCGCCGCGGAGATCGAGGCGCAACTGCCGTCGCTGGAGCGCCACGCGATCGCGCGGGCCGCCATCGAGCGGGGTGGCGCCGTCGTCGCACGTGACCTCGAAGAGGCGGTCGCCCTCGCCAACGAGTTCGCGCCGGAGCACCTCTGCCTGCTCGTGGAGGATCCGGAGGCCTTGCTGCCGCTCGTACGGAACGCTGGAGGCGTCTTCCTCGGCGAGTCGTCTCCCGAGGTGCTGGGCGACTACACCGCCGGGCCCTCGCACGTGATGCCCACGGGCGGCGCGGCGCGCTTCGCCTCACCGCTGAGCGTCCTCGACTTCCTCAAGGTCACCTCGGTCGTCGCGCTATCGGACACCGACCTGGCGCGCCTTGGACCCTACGCCGCGAGCCTCGCGCGCGCAGAGGGGCTGACGGGCCACGCGCGCAGCATCGAGCGCCGGCTGGAGGGCCGCTAGGTGGCTGCCGTGCGTCGCTTCGACCCGCAGGAGGCGCTGCGCCCCGCACTGCGCTCGATCCCGGCGTACGCCGCGCTCGAGGACCTCGACGCCGTCGCACGCGCGTACGGCGTCGACCCGGCGACCGTCGTGAAGGTGGACGGCAACGAGAACCCCTACGGTCCGTCGCCGAAGGCGATCGAGGCGCTGCGCGGCGACTACCAGCCGCACCGCTATGGCGACGCCGACCAGCGGCTGCTGCGCGCGGCCATCGCGAAGCACCTCGATGTGCCCGCGGAGTCTGTGGTGTGCGGGAGCGGCAGCGACGAAATTATCGACCTGCTGTTCCGCCTCTTCATCGGCGACGGCGACCGCATCGTTACCGCCTCGCCGACGTTCGGCATGTACGCCTTCGACGCGGCACTGCATGGCGGCGAGGTGATCGACGTCCCGCTGCTCGAGGGCTGGGCGTTCGACTTCGAGGGCCTGGAGGTCGCCGCGCGCGAGTCCAAGGCCGTCTTCATCCCGTCCCCGAACAACCCGACGGGGAACACGCTCCCGCCGGCGCTCGTCGAGCGCCTGCTCGGCACCGGCGCGCTCGTCGTCCTGGACGAGGCATACATCGAGTTCGCCCAGACACCGTCGATGGTGCGCCGGGCGGCGACGGAGCCTGGGCTGGTCGTGCTACGCACCCTCTCGAAGTGGGGCGGGCTCGCGGGGCTGCGCTTTGGCTACGGCGTGATGCACCCGCAGGTCGCGGACCTGCTGATGCGCACGAAGCAACCGTACAACATCAACGCCGCCGCCGAGGCCGCCGCGCTCGCCTCGTTCGAAGACACGGCGGTGCTGGATGAACGCGCACGCATCCTGATCGCCGAGCGGGAACGACTCTCGAAGGCACTCGCCAGCCTCGGCTGGGTGTTCCCGTACCCCTCGGAGGCGGTCTTCGTGCTGCTGCGCCTCGCCGTCGACGGCCGGGCGGTCGAGGGGAAGGCCGTGCGAGACGGCCTGCGGCGGCGCGGGATCTTCCCGCGCTTCTTCGACACACCTCGACTGCGCGACCACATCCGCATCTCGATGGGGACGCCGGAGCAGAATGACCGGGTGATCGCGGCGTTCCGCGAGATCGGTGAGGAGCAGGCCCGTGGCTAGCCAGCAGAACCGCAACGCGACGGTGACGCGGATCACCTCGGAGACGAACATCTCCGTGGCGCTCAGCGTGGACGGGACCGGGGAGGCGGACGTCCAGACGGGCATCGGCTTCTTCGACCACATGTGGAACGCCTTCGCGAAGCACGGCCGCTTCGACCTCACGGTGCGCGCCGCCGGCGACCTCCACATCGACGCCCACCACACGATGGAGGACGTCGCCCTCGCCGTCGGCCAGGCGTTCGACGAGGCGCTCGGCGACCGCGCGGGGATCCGCCGGATGGGGGACGCGCTGGTGCCGCTGGACGAGGCGCTGGTGCAGGCCGTGATCGACATCTCCGGCCGCCCCTTCGCCGCCGTCGACCTCGCCTTCACGGGCGAGCGGATGGGCGAGGCGCCGACCGAGATGGTCTCGCACGTCCTGCGCTCCTTCGCGACGGCGGCGCAGGTGACGCTGCACGTCCGCATGCTGGCCGGCGCGAACGACCACCACATCGCGGAGGCGACGATGAAGGCGCTCGGCCGCGCCCTCGACGCCGCGACGACGCTCGACCCGCGCATCGCCGGCACCGTGCCCTCCACCAAGGGCACGCTGACGACGTGAGCGACACCGCCGACCTCCTCGCCTTCGCACTCGAACTCGCCGACGAGGCGGACCGCATCTCGATGGGGTTCTATCGAGGTGAACTCGGGA
>CAZVNJ010000006.1:6985-90046 GCA_964628985.1 uncultured Dehalococcoides sp. | reverse complement strand
TCTCGAAGTTCGTCGCGGACAACCCCGAGGTCGCCGAACTCGACCTGAACCCGGTGTTCGCCTACCCGGACGGCGCCCTCGCCGTGGACGCCCGCATCGTGCTGGCGAGCAAGTAAGTCCCGCGAGCACCAGCGAGACTGCCGAAGGGGATCCCGATGCCCGTCGACCGCGCCCGACTCCACCGCGCCCTCAACCCGAAGACCGTCGTCGTCGTCGGTGACAAGGGCCCCAACTACCAGTGGATCACCAACTGCTCCGAGTTCTCCGGCAACCTCTACTCCGTCCAGCTCGACGAGAAGGAGATCCCGGGCATCGAGGCCAAGGGGGTCAAGAACTTCAAGGGGCTCATGGAGGTCCCGGGTGAGGTCGACCTCGTCATCTGCGCCGTCCCGCGCAACGTCGCCCCGTACATCGTTGCCGACGCCGTGAAGAAGCAGGTCGGCGGGATGGCGATGTTCACCTCCGGCTTCGTCGAGACGACCGAGCCGATTGGCATCGAACTCCAGGGCAAGATCGTCGCCATGGCAAACGAGGGCGGCATGCCGCTCGTCGGCCCCAACTGCATGGGCGTCTACAACCGCCGCCTGGGCGTGAAGTTCATGCAGGGCCAGGAGAAGGGCGAGGGCGGGGCGATCTCGATCATTTCCCAGTCGGGTACGCACGGCATCGGCATGACGATGGGGTCGCAGCGCCTCGGCGTCCCCGTCACCCGTACCATCTCCATCGGCAACGCTGCCGTCCTCAACGAGGCCGACTACCTCGAGTACCTCCTCGACGACCCCGAGACCCCGGCGATCGCGATGTATCTCGAGGGCATCCGCGCCGGCCGTCGCTTCTTCGAACTGCTCCGCGAGGGCACCAAGAAGAAGCCCGTCATCATCTGGCGCGGCGGGCGCACGAAGGCCGGTGCCCGCGCCGTGAAGTCGCACACCGCCTCGCTCGCCTCGGACGACGCCGTCTGGATGGCACTCATGCGCCAGTGCGGCGCGATCTCTACCGAGAGCCTCGAGGACACCGTCGAGACGATCGCGGCCCTCGTCCACACGCCGAAGTCGAGCAAGAAGAACATGGCCCTCGTCGCGATGACCGGCGGCCAGTCCGTCGCCATCACCGACCAGTTCGAGCGCGCCGGCTTCGAGGTCCCCGAACTCTCAGACGCCTCCTACGAGCGCCTCGGGGCCTTCTTCGTCACGATCGGCGGCTCCTACCGCAACCCGTTCGACGCCTCCTCCACCATCGGCCGTGAGTCCGACAACCTTCAGAAGATCCTCGAGATCCTCGCCGACGACCCCGTGATCGAGGGCGTCGCGATCGAACTCCAGACCCGCGACTTCGAGAAGAGCACCGAACGCATGGACGGCATGCTCGCCCTCATGAAGGAGTACCGCGACAAGACGGGCCAGCCCGTCGTTGGACTCATTCCCACCGGCGGCGGCATGGGGGACCAGGAAGAGATCGGCGTCCGCGCCCGCACCCACGTTGCGAAGGCCGGCTTCCCGGTGTTCCCCTCCTTCCGCGCCGGCGCCAACGCGCTGGGCCGTGTGCGCGCCTACTACGAGGAACTCGAGGCTCGCACGGGGACGTAGTGGTCACGATCTGACTGGTCTGCCGGCGACCGAGGAAACCGAGTAGTCGGAGTGGGGTCCGCGATGCGCGTCTGGGGGCGCTACCGCTGGTTGTAGAACTCCACCTGCCAGCGCCACTCGCTGCCGTCCTCGGCGTTCCACCACGCCAGCAGCGTCCCTACCTCGCCGCCCGGCAGGATCACCAGCGCCCCCAGGTCCGAGGGGCCCGGCCAGCGGTCCTCCCGCACGATCGTGTCCCCCAGCCGCTCCAGGCGCGTCATCGGGTATCGCTCGCCCTGCCGCGCAAGTGAATGGCCGCTCGCCACCAACCGCTCCGAGTCGTCCCGCACCCGCACGCTCAACTTGTCCGGTGCGGAGTGCACCCACAGCACCTCGGCGGGGTCGATGTGGCCGCGGGCGAAGGAGAGCCCGGTCGCTCCCGCGCCCGGGTACCAGAGGTCCCACCACTGCAGCGAATCGTCAGCCATCTCCCAAACCTCACGCGCCCTTCAGGGTGTGCCTTTCCATCGTACCCACGCCCCGCGCGCCCGACGTTTCACTGCCATGCCGGCGCTGGCGCCTGGCGGATACCGCGCGTACCATCCGCCGCGTCACAGCGCAGAGGGGCCGGGAACGGCGACCTGGGGATACCCGGGTTCTGACCACGCGAAGACACGTCACCGGCGACCACGTCAGTGACGGCACCCCCTCTGCGTTCACACCAGGGCACGGCGCACGCCGGGCCGGTGAACGATCTGGAGGGGTGGATGGATCTCGTATGGCTGGTGCCGGTAACCGGCGTCCTGGCCGTCCTCTTCGCCTTCTGGCTCGCCCGTAGCGTCCTCTCACGCGACCAGGGCACGCCCGAGATGCAGGCGATCGCGGACATGATCTTCGAAGGCTCGATGGCCTTCCTCAGGCGTCAGTACGGCACGATCGCCGTACTGTCGCTGGTCGTCGCGGCCGGGGTCGGAATCCTCGTCGCCTCGGTCTCAGAGGGTGTCCGTGAGATCGTCTTCGCCCAGGGCGTCCTCAACTATGGGGCGGAACCCGTCGTCTCTGCGCGCCAGGAGGGCCTGCTCACAGCCGTCGCCTTCCTCGCGGGCGCTGCCGCGTCTGGACTCTCCGGATACATCGGCATGTACATCTCCGTCCGCTCCAACCTCCGAGTCGCCTCCGCGGCGCAGCGGTCGCTGAAGGAAGCGATCACGCTCGCCATGCGCGGCGGAGCCGTCTCAGGCTTCCTCGTCGTCGCGCTCAGCCTCCTCGGCGTCTCGGGCATCTTCCTCGTCTACAGCAATGTCCTCGGGAACCCCGTCTCCATCGCACCGTTCCTCGTCATCGGTTTCGGCTTCGGGGCCTCATTCGTCGCTCTCTTTGCCCAGATCGGCGGCGGCATCTACACCAAGGCCGCCGACGTCGGCGCCGACCTCGTGGGCAAGGTCGAGGCGGGCATCCCCGAGGACGACCCGCGCAACGCGGCCGTCGTCGCCGACCTCGTCGGCGACAACGTGGGTGACTGCGCCGGCCGTGGCGCGGACCTCTTCGAGTCGATGTCCGCCGAGAACATCGGCGCCATGATCCTCGGCGTCGCCATCTACAGCGTGACGCAGCGGATCGAGTGGATCATGTTCCCGCTCGTCCTGCGCTCCTTCGGCATCCTCGCTGCTATGGCGGGCATGATCGCCATGCCCATGTTCGCCAAGGACGAAGACTTCGATCACCCCATGCGCCCCCTGGACATGGGTTACTACGTCGTCTCTGCCCTCTCCATCGTCGGGCTCTTCATCACCACGAAGGCGATGCTCGGCGACGTCTGGCACTGGTTCTTCTTCTGCGGCCTCGTCGGCATCGCCTGCGGCATGGCCTTCGTCTACATCACCCAGTACTACACCGCCGGCGCCTGGCGTCCGGTCAAGGAAATCGCCAGGGCCTCGGAGACGGGACCAGCCACCAACATCATCATCGGCACCGCCGTCGGCCTGGAGACCACAGCGGCCACCGCCATCGCCATCGGTGGCGCGCTCATCGCCTCCTTCACGCTGGGCTCGCAGGCGGAGATCCCCAACATCCCCGCCTTCACCAGCGGCATCTTCGGGACCGCCGTCGCCACCATGGGCATGCTGATGTCCGCCGCCTACATCCTCGCGATGGACACCTTCGGGCCCATCACCGACAACGCCGGCGGAATCACCGAGATGTCTGGAGCACCCGAGGGTGCACGACGCATCACGGACGCCCTGGACACCGCCGGCAACACCACCAAGGCACTCACCAAGGGATACGCCGTCGGCTCTGCCGGACTTGCGGCCTTCCTCCTCTTCAGCGCCTACCTCGACAAGGTCAAGGAACGCCTCGGCATCCCCCTCGTCGCAGAACTCCCGATCGACATCTCGCACATCGACGTGTTCGTCGGCGGGTTGCTTGGCATGATGCTCGTCTTCCTCTTCTCCTCGCTCACCATCCGCGCCGTCGGCAGCGCGGCCGAGAAGATCATCGAGGAAGTACGTCGCCAGTTCCGTGAGAACCCGGGCATCATGACCGGCGAGGTCCGGCCGGACTACGGCCGCGCCGTGGACATCACCGCGCGGGCTGCCCTCCGCGAGATGATCGCACCCGGCCTCCTCGCCGTCGGCCTGCCCGTGGCCGTGGGCCTTGGCTTCCGCTTCTTCCGGGATGCCAGCGTCACTGTCGCCGGCGTCGAGCACGACGGGGCTGCGGGATGGCTCGCCGTCTCCGGACTGCTCATCGTCGGCACCATCGGCGGCATCCTCATGGCCACCTTCCTGAACAACTCAGGTGGGGCCTGGGACAACGCCAAGAAATACATTGAGTCGGGCGAGATGACGTCCGCCAACGGCGAGGTGGTCCGTAAGGGCTCACCGACCCACGCGGCCGCCGTCGTCGGCGACACCGTCGGGGATCCGTTCAAGGACACCGCCGGGCCGTCGCTCCACGTCCTCATCAAACTGTTGGCGACGGTCACACTCGTCCTCGCCCCCCTCTTCGTCGGATAGAGCCAGCCCCCGCTGCTCCGTCTGACACACAGGGAACGCCGCCCCGGGCAGGGCGGCGTTCCCATTTACAGCGGCGCGTCTCGCGAATGGCGCCCCGATGGCCGCGCGTTCTCCGATCTGCGTGCCCACGTTCAGGCGCTCGTCGGGATTTCGCCTGCCACTCGATCATCGGCCCGGGGCCAATCCCGTCGCCGCCCCTGGGTCGTCCTGCACGCCTCCCCTATACCGGCCAATCGCTCTCGCGGTCCAACGTCTCGGGCACTCGACGACCGCTGACCTCGATCCTCCCCAGCCGGCCGAGATCCCGCACCAACGACGCGCACGCCGCCCTCGCACGCACCGCGATGTCGGAACGTCGAGGTGTCTGCGACTCTCAACCGACCGCGCTGAGCGCCGCGCCGCAGAGGGGCGCCCCGCCCGCGGCCGTCCGCCGGAATACGGGCACCTATCGGAAGCGTGTCAGATCGCGCCGCGCACCTGCGGAAAGCGTCGACGACCGGGACGACCGTCGTAGGCTGGATCGGGATCGCGAGCGCCACCCCCGCAACGAGAGGACGGACTCGTGCCACCGGCCGCCCCAACATCGCTGCGTGTGATCGCCTCACGGCCGGCCGGCTCAAAGGTCCACCCAGGCCGCCGATGACCGCCTCGCTCCAGTCGACGCCGCACATCCCTTCGCTGGACGGCGTCCGGGCCTGCGCGATGGGGATCGTCTTCATCTACCACGCGGGTGCGCCGCAGTGGGTCCCCGGGCGCTTCGGCGTCACCACCTTCTTCTTCCTCAGCGGCTTCCTCATCACCACGCTGCTGCGGCGCGAGTTCGAGGACACGGGCGGCATCAGCCTTCGCTACTTCTACCTGCGGCGACTGCTCCGCATCTTTCCGCCCATGTGGGCCACCATCGCCCTCGCGGCCCTCATCGCCCTCATCGGATACGTTGCCGGCTTCGGGCCCGCGGCGCTCGTCGCCATGTTCCTCAACATCACCAATTACTTCATGCTCGCCGGCGGCAACGTCCCCTACGAACTCGAGCCCCTCTGGTCCCTCGCGGTCGAGGAGCACTTCTACCTGCTCTTCCCCGCCGCCTACCTGCTCCTGCTCCATCGAGGCGCCTCGGCGAAGCAGCAGACGGCCGCCCTCGTCGCCGTCGCGATCGCCGTCCTCGCCTGGCGGATCCTCCTCCAGACGGGCGGCGCATCCTATGACCGGCTCGCCCTCGCCTCAGACACGCGCATGGACTCGCTGCTGTGGGGTGCCGTGCTCGCCATCGCCGTCAACCCCGTCACCAACAACCCCGTCATGGCCCACCCGGTCGCGCGACGCCTCATCGAGGTGCGCACCCTCCCGAGTCTCATGATCGTCGGCGTCGTCGGCCTCGTCCTCTTCGCCTCGTTCAAGATGGTCTACGAGCCCGGCGGATCAGCGCTCGCCATCTCCTACACCGTGCAGGGGCTCGCGCTCATGCCGCTCTTCTACATCGCCATCGTCCACCACCGCTGGCCCCTCTTCCGATGGCTGGACTGGCGACCGGTGCGACACATCGGCACGCTCTCCTACACGATGTACCTCGTCCATCTCCTGGTCTTCGCCGTCTACGACCGCCTCGCCCCCGGCTCCCACCTCGCGATCCGAGGCGTCGTCGTCTTCGCGCTCACGGTCGCCCTCGCGCACCTCTCGTACGTGGCGATGGAGCGCCCCCTCGCCGACCTCCGTCGTCGCCTCCGTGCCCGCACCAGTGCGCGCGACGTCCTCCTCACCCCTCGACGCCGCCCCGACCCGCTCGCCAACCCGCCCGGCGACGGCTAGGGTCCGGAACGCCATCAAGGGTCGGACGGGCGCGAGTCGACGCGGCCCGCGACCTCCAGGACACTCCGACTCTCGACGGTGCCAGCGGACCGAGACCCCACGCCGGGCCTGGCCATAACCTGAGGATGAGAACGGGACGCTCAGGCGACCCTCAACGGCACTGCACGCCATCAGCGCATACCTCGGAGGCGCCCCATGCGCAGACTCATCGTCCACGAATTCATCAGCCTCGACGGCGTGGTCCAGGCTCCCGGCGGCGAGGACGAGGACCGCGACGGGGGCTTCGAGCACGGCGGCTGGACGTGGCCCTACTGGCACGACGACATGGGTGCCGCCTTCTTCCAGACCATGCAGACCGTCGACGCCTTCCTCTTCGGCCGCCGTACCTACGAGATCCACGGCAACGCCTTCGAACCCATGGAACCCGGCGACCCCTTCGGCGACCTCATGAACGCCCCGAAGAAATATGTCGTCACCCGTACTCTCACCACCCCCGTCTGGCGCGACACCACCGTCATCCGCGACGACATCGTGGAATCCGTCCGCGCCCTCAAGTCCGAGGACGGCGGCGACATCCTCACCGACGGCAGCAGCCAACTCGTCCCCCTCCTCCTCTCCTATGACCTTGTCGACGAACTGCAACTCACCCTCTACCCACTCATCCTCGGCACCGGCAAACGCATCATGCCGGAGGGCGCCCGCCTCCCCTTCCGCCTCGTCTCGAGCACGCCCTACCCCACGGGCGTCGTGGGGTTGAAGTACGTGAGGGGGTAGCGGATGCCAAAGATGGGCCGGAACGAACTGTGCCACTGCGGAAGCGGGTTGAAGTACAAGCGCTGTCATGTGCACTGGGACCGAGATGGGGCTGATGCTCCGACGTCACCAGGATCTCCAGCACACGGGGCCGTCGGCGGCTATGGCGTATACCTCATGGGCGAGCGTCCAAATCCCTTCATTCGGCAGAACTGGCAGACTCCCAACGGCATCATCACTACTGCAGATCCGATGGAGGTCTTCGACGCGCGCCTCGCTCCATTCACGTTGGAGTCCATCGTCTCGATGACGGGCTCGCTGACTAGGCGATACTTCCAGGGTCCGGAGAAGTTCCGCAGGGACCTGACGAAGGCTGGCCTTGAGGGGCACACGAGCTTCGCGCCATTCTTACTCAGGCGTCTGGTCACGCATGCGATCTCACGAAGGCAGTTCCCTGCTGATTCGGGTCAGGAAGTCAGCGCAGACTGGCTCGCGCGGGCCGAGCGCGTTCTGTTCGACGCCATGAGTAATCAGGACTCACCTGGGGGGGTGGAGTCCATGACCATGCGGACCCTGCAAGACCAATATCACGATCAGTCAGGGTACGAGACCTACATACGAGAACTCTCGCTGAACCTAGCGACGATTCGCCGTTGCCTTGCACGAGGATTGGATCTGGAGGCCGCGTACCTCGGAAAGTTCGGGCTCACTTACTCCGAGCTAGCCTTCTTTTCGTTCGCAGCGTATGCGACGATCATGGGTGAGAACTCGACTGGCGCGTTGGATCAACGCACGTGGCTCACATCAGTCGGCCAACGTCTCCGCCTACGGGACGGAGCGGTCGAGAGCTATTTCGACCTGTGTTCACTCTCCTTGGCGGCGTTCCGTGAGGAAGCCACGCGTCCGCACCTGAGCGAACCTGGCTTCGAGCCCTACGCGCTATCTCCGCTCATTTATTCGCCGCTGATTCAGCGCTCGAACGGCACATGCGTCGCGCCGATTGCGCGCGACCTACTTGAGCGTCCAACGCGCAGTTTCTTGATCGATGCACTTCGATCCACTCCCGAAAGTGCGATTGGAATTCTTAGTGATTCCTCCGGGGAAGCGTATGAGCAATACGTTGGCGACTCACTCCGCGCCGTCCTGCCAGACACGACATTCCGTGGCTCGGACTTCCTCCCACGCAGTGGGATGAACTGCGACTTCGTGTGCGTTGAAGGTGGCGAGGATGTCCTTCTCGTGGAAGCGAAGTCAGCTCGCCTGAGACTTCGTGCGGACGTCTCGAAGGATCGAGCAATCTTGAAGGAGGAGCTCAAGCAGAAGCGAGTTGCCCATGGCCTTGCGCAACTCGACTACTCAGCACGGCAGGTCCGTGCCGGGGAGACTCAGTTGCGTCGCGAGGCGCGCGTCGTCGGCATGCTCGTGGTGCGGGGTGAACTGGTTCTCCTAAACTGGCCGCTGATCCGTAGCGTGCTCGAAGAACTCTGCCTCGAAGAGAGCGGCTTCTCCGTGACCGTGGAGTATCAGCTTGTGAACGATGAGAGCTTCTCGGATCTGATACGCCTCAGGGCGGAGGGGAGTTCCATCTCCGCTGCGCTCATGCACAAAGTCAGCGACCCCTATCGCAAGGGCGCAGACTTCCAGACGCTGCTGAAGTCGGTTCGGCCGACAGCCTTGCCGCCGCATCCACTGCGATCAAAGCAGTTCGACGAGTTCGCCGGCTTACTAGAGAGGTTCGGGGTGGATGACCTAAGCGAAGCCGTAGCGCTGGGTGATCGCTCCGGCTGACGCACCTCGCCCGTGGCAGACCTCTCATTCCCCTCCCCCATCCACGCTGTAACATATACAGCGTCGCCGACGCCTGACCGGATTCGACTGGACCCCACATGACCCCCGAGGAACCCGCGCGCCCCCTCATGCCCCTGACCGACGGCGCACCGATCTACCTCGACTCCGCCGCCTCCACACCCCTCCGGGCCGAAGCCCTCCAGGCCATGCTGCCGTACCTCAGCGGCGAATTCGCCAACCCCTCCGCCCACCACGCCGCTGGCCGGCGGGCCAGCGACGCGCTCGAGGATGCCCGCGACCGCGTCACCCGCGTCTTCAACGCGGAGCCCGAGGAAGTCGTCTTCACCTCCGGCGGCACCGAGAGCATCAACGCTGCCATCAAGGGCGTCGCCTTTGCCCAGGCCGACGCGGGTGGTGGCCGCCACCTCCTCACCACCGCCGTCGAGCACCACGCCGTACTGCACTCCATGCAGTACCTCGAGCGCTTCGGCTTCGAGGTCGAACTCCTCCCGGTCGACGAGTACGGGCGGGTCACCCCGGAGGAGGTCGCCGCCGCCGTCCGGCCGGACACGGCCCTCGTCTCCGTCGGCTACGCCAACAACGAGGTCGGCACCGTGCAGCCGATCGCCGCGATCGCCGCCGCCGTCGCAGCGCGTGCGCACGCCCTCGGCCGCCGTATCCCCTTCCACACCGACGCCGTGCAGGCCGCCAGCAGCCAGTCCCTCGACGTGCAGGCGCTCGGCGTCGACCTGCTCTCGCTCTCCGGCCACAAGTTCGGCGGCCCCAAGGGCACCGGCCTGCTCTACATGCGTCGAGGCATCCCCTACCTCGAACTGCTCTCCGGCGGCGGCCAGGAGCGCCAGCGCCGATCGGGCACCGAGAACGTCCCCGGCAACGTCGGCCTCGCCGTCGCCCTTGAGCGTGCCCAGGCCGAACGCGACGCTTTCACCCGCCACACCGCCGCCCTCCGTGACCGACTCCTCGCCGCCGTCATCGAGGCCTGCCCCGAAGCCCTCGTCAATGGCCACCCGACCGAGCGACTGCCGCAGGCGCTGCACGTCTGCTTCTCTGGCCTCGAAGGCGAAGCCCTCGTCGACGAACTCGACCGCCTCGGCGTCGCCGCTTCCGCCGGCGCCGCCTGCACCTCGGCGACCTGGGAGCCCTCGCACGTCCTGCTGGCGATGGGCGTCCCCCTGGAACTCGCCATCGGCTCGCTCCGCATGTCCCTCTGGTCCACCACCACCGACGCGCAGGTCGACACCGTCGCGCGCGCTCTCCCGGACGCCGTCACCCGCGTCCGAGCCGCCGCCCTCCCCGCGCCGCGCTAGCGCCGGCCCTTCCAGCACCGGGCGGGCGGACCGCCGCCGAGGACGGAGCATTGGTCATGCGTCTTGAGACAGAGCGGCTGGTCCTCCGCGACTTCGTCATAGAGGACTGGCCCACCGTCCTCGCCTATCAGCGTGACCCTCGTTACAACCGCTACTACCCCGACCGTTGGGTGGACCGCTCAGACGACGAGGTTCGCGCGTTCGTGCAGAGGCTCATCGACTGCCAGCACGAGAGTCCCCGGCGCACCTTCCAGCTCGCGATCACGCTGCCGGAGACCGGCGCAGTCATCGGGAACTGCGGGGTGCGCCGCAAGCCGGGCACGGAGTGGGACGCGGAGATCGGGTACGAACTCAACCCGGAGCACTGGGGGCGGGGCTATGCCACCGAGGTAGCCCGCACGATGGTCGCCTTCGGGTTCGACGAACTCGGCCTTCACCGTGTCTCAGCGCGCTGCATCGCCGACAACCTCGCCTCGGCGAACGTGTTGAGAAAAGTCGGGATGCGCCTCGAAGGGCGCATCCGCGAGCACGAGCACTTCCAGGGGCGCTGGTGGGACAGCCTCGACTTCGGACTCCTGGAGGCCGAATGGGCCTCCACCTCGGCCCGCTGAGAAGCGGATCGGGCCTTGGGACAGTTCGGACAGGCGAGCGACCGGAACCGCCTAAGCCGATAAACACCCATGCTGGACACAGCCCACCCCGCGCGGTAGCGTGTACGCAGTTGATCCATTCCTGCCGACGAGATGGACGCAACGGTGCCAGACTCCCCGTTCGACGAGTACCTCGACCTCGTGGAAGCCGCGCGCGAGCTCGGCATCCATCCGCAGAGCCTCCGACGCCTCATCAAACAGGGACGCGTCCCCGCGACCCTGTTCGCCGGGAAGTACCTCATCGAGCGCGACAAGCTCGACATGTTCAAGTCCTCCTACGACCCGCGCCCTGGCCGGAAGCCGATCCGGCGCCTCCTCTAACCCGCCTCACTCAGCGGCACCGGCGACACGGCAAGAGATCCTCTCGTCACGGCTGCCGTCCGGCGGGGCAACTGCTTGACTCCCTGCTTCACGAGCGTGATAGTGCCCGCGCCCGGCACGCCACTGCGTGCTGCCCGCGCCCTCCACGGGGCCGCGAAGATCGGAGAACCGTAATGGACTGGAATGACACCCCCGAGCAGGCCGCCTTCCGGCAGGAAGTGCGCGGCGTGATCCAGACGAAGCTGCCCGAGCGTTATCGCAACATGGATGAGGATGGCGAGTACGGCGGCTGGCAGTCAGACCGCAAGTCCGATGACCCGAAGGCCCGCCAGGCGGCGATCGACTGGGCGAACGCGCTCGCCGAGAAGGGCTGGGTCGCGCCCCAGTGGCCGAAGGAATACGGCGGCGCCGGCCTCACACCGATGGAGCAGTTCATCTTCCGCCAGGAGATGGCCGCCACCGGCGCGCCGGCAGTCGGCGGCATGGGCGTCCAGATGCTCGGCCCCACTCTCATCGTCCACGGCTCACCCGAGCAGAAGGCAGAGCACCTGCCGAAGATCCTCTCCGGCGAGGTCGCCTGGTGTCAGGGCTATTCCGAGCCCGGCTCCGGCTCTGACCTCGCCTCGCTGCAGACTCGCGCCGTCCGCGACGGTGACGAGTGGGTCATCAACGGGCAGAAGATCTGGACCTCCGGTGCCCACACGGCGGACTGGATGTTTGCCCTTGTCCGCACGGACCCGGACGCCCCGAAGCACCGAGGCATCTCTTTCCTGATCATGGACCGCAAGACTCCGGGCATCTCGATCCGCCCGCTCATCAACATGGGCTGGCGCCACGGGTTCAACGAGACCTTCTTCGAGGACGTCAGAGTCCCCGCGAAGAACACCGTGGGCGAAGTGAACCGGGGCTGGTATGTCGGCGCCTCCCTGCTCGACTTCGAGCGGTCCAACATCCAGGGCGCCATGTCGGCGCGCCGTACGATCAACGAACTGATCACCTACGTTCAGTCGGACGAAGGCGCGAAGAAGTCGCAACTGGAGCGCGAGCCTGTCCTCCGGCACGAAATCGCCCAGGCCTTCGTGGAGACCGAGGTCCTCTTCAACTTCTCCTTCCGCATCATTTCGATGCAGAACCGCGGTCTCATCCCGAACTACGAGGCGTCCACCTCGAAGCTCTACAACTCCGAACTCGTCCAACGCCTCGCGCGCACGGGCACCAAGGTCTTCGGCCTCTACGCCAACGTGTGGGACAGCAAGAGCCAGCACGCCCCCATGGGCGCCCGGTTCACGCAGTCCTACGTGAACAGCGTCCCCGCGACCATCGCGGGCGGCACTTCTGAAATCCAGCGCAACGTCATCGCCACCCGCGGCCTCGGCCTCCCCCGCGGCTAGCCCCTGGACCGCACGCAGACGGAAGGCCCGCCATCCGGCGGGCCTTCCTGATCAAGGCGCGACCAGCGGCCATGCGCTCGGTCGTTTAGGCTCCGCAGCCGTACGTCGGCTCCTAGCCGAGCGACCCATGGCAGGCACAGCCGGTCGTGCGCTGCGGGCAGGAACAGACGCCCGAAGCCCCGCAACGCCAGCAAGGAGCCAGGTCGCGCTCGATCAGAGGCAGTCCGAGCAGCCGAGCCCCGGTGGCGGCGCGCTCCGAGTCACCGATGCGGCGAAGCGCCGGGTGCCCTCCAGCCAGGAACGAGAGTTCGGCGACGGCTCCGAACCCGGCGCGATTGATTCCGGCACCGGAACGCAAGTTCTCCGGTGCGTGGATGATCCAGAGTCGCGTCGCCGGCGGAGATTCTCTCCGCACGATCTCCGCGAGGAGGCGTGGGTAGATGCCGCGCCCGCGCCATGCGGAGGCGGTGGCGAAGTCCCAGAGGTACCGGTTGCCCGCTGGCAATTCGAACGACACGCCCAACTCTCCGACCACCGCCGAGATTGTGGCCACCCATCCGTATGCAACCGGCTCGCCAAAGACGCGCGCGATGTATGGCCGATGACCGGATCGGCGACGGCTCGCGATCTCTTCGGGCGGTAGGCCCGCGATCCGCACGAGTTCGTCCGCACCAGCGGGTATGTCTACGCTCAACCCGTGCATAGGAGCTAGCGGAGGGATCCCGTCTTCATACCACCACGTTGCCAAGGCCACCGCCACCACCTCCTCACCGCTTGCCTCGACTTCCTTGTGTGAAGGTTGCCGGTAAGGGGGCCGCAACGAATCACACGGGTGGGTGATCCAGCGGGTGATCGTGTCTTCCCCCACGGAGGTCGTAATATCGCCTCTCTCGGTGCTCAGCCAGATTGGATCAGCTGCGATGCCCCGGGCCGACGCGCCGCTGATTGAGACCAAATTGCGTCCCCCTCGTGCTGCCGGCGTTCGCCTCGCGCGCCCGAGGCTGTCAACGAGGTTCCGGGACCTCCTCGCCCGCCCGCTTACCATCGTCTCCGCTCCGGCGGGGTTCGGTAAGACGACGCTCTTGGTCGAGTGGCATGAGGCGCTGCTCGATGGGGCTGGGACTGCTTGGCTCTCTCTCGATGCGGGCGATAACGATCCTGACCGATTCGCCCGCTATCTGGCCGAGGCAGTTGACCGGGCAACCCGCAGATTGCTTCCACAAGGCGAGGATGACGGAAGGGGAGTGGCTCGGTGGCCCGAGGGGCTCACGCTTGAGGCGGTCGTCGAGGTGTTGCTTGGCCGTCTCTATGAACTCGGCGAACCCGTCGTGCTCTTCCTTGACGACTACCACTTCATCGGTGCGTCGCGGGTTCATGCCGGCCTTGGGCAACTCGTCGAGCACCTTCCAGAACATCTTCACCTCGTCATCGGCAGCCGGCGCGACCCTCCCTTGCCCCTCGCGCGACTTCGCGCGCGGCAGCAGCTCGCCGAGGTACGGGCCGACGAACTGCGCTTCACCGCTCCGGAGACGGCCGGGTTCTTCGAGCAGGCGGCTGGCCTCGCCCTGTCGGAGGCAGAGCTGCAGACTCTCGCCTCGCGTACCGAAGGATGGATCGCCGCGCTGCAGCTCGCAGCGCACTCTGTCCAGCGCCGCAGAGAGTCCGGGGACTTCGTTGAGTCCTTCAGCGGCTCGCACCGTTTCGTCTTCGACTACCTGGCCGAGGAGGTGTTTGCTGCCCTGGATGAGGCAACCCAGTCCTTCCTGTTGCAGACCTCCCCACTCAGTCGACTGTCGGGTCCGATCTGTGACGCGGTGACCGGCGGTACGGACGGCGCCTTGCGCCTCGAGGACCTCCACCGCTCCAACCTTTTCACGATCGCGCTTGACGAGGAACGCCACTGGTATCGCTACCACCATCTCTTTGGCGACTTCCTCCGACGCCTGCTGCAAGAACGAATGGCCGGGATGATCCCTGACCTACATCGGCGTGCTGCTGCATGGTTCGAGGACGAGGGGCTCATCGATGAGGCCCTCCAGCACGCTGTGGCAAGCGGCGACGCCCAGACAGCGTTCCGCGTGATTGACCGCGTGCTTCCGGCAGCAGTCCTGCGTGGCGAGTATGGCGCGGCAGCCCGCTGGCTCGGCGACCTTCCACGCCGGGATGTCGAGTCCCGCCCGCGGCTGGCGATCCCGCTGGCGGTCACCCAACTTATGGAAGGACGGGTCCAGCTTCCCAGACGGATTGCCAAGCAGGTAGAGGATGTCTTGGATGGCCGGCTGCCCCTGCCGCACCCCATGAGCGAGTCCGAGCGTGCGAACCACCGGGGCGCCTTGGCGCTGATTCGGGCTTACATCGCTCGTTATGAGGGCCGGTCACTGCACGACACGCTCGCGATCACTGATCAGGCGCTTGCTGAGCTTCCCGACAGTGACCTGCGCGCGCGCGCCTGGTTGCACTTTCTGCGCGCAGTGATCCTCTTCGAACATTGGCAACCGGACGCTGAGGCCCAGATTTCCGCAGGGGTCGAGCGCTGTTTCTCCGCAGGTCATCTCAGTGGTGCCGTCGGGCTGCTGACCCTGACTGTGCACCGCCTGATGCTCCGTGGGCAGCTGCGCGAGGCCGAGCAACACGTCGGACGCGCCCTGGAGCAAGGCTATGAGCGCCATGCGTTGCCTGCGCTCGGATTGCTCCACGCTGTGGCTGGCGATCTCTACTACGAGCGCGGACGGCTGGACCTCGCCGAGCGGGAGATTCGCCGCGATATTGAACTCGGTGCCCCCGGCGCTGCCCCCGGCCTGTTCGTGCCCTCCGAGGCCACACTCGTGCGAATCCTCATGGCGCGAGGCGAGCGCGATGCCGCCCGCGAGATGCTCTTGGGGTGGTCAGAGCGCGCCCACAGTGTTGAGACCAGGCAGGGGGGGCGATTCTTCCCGGCGCTCGAGGCGGACCTTCGGTTGCGCCTCGAAGGACTCGACAGCTTCGCACTCGACTGGAGCGAACGACCCGAGGACCCGGACATTCCGGTCCTGGCTTCGGAGTATCCGCGCCTCGTGCGTGCGCGTATCTGGCGGACGGCAGGTCGTCATCGCGACGCGCTGGCCACGGCACTGGCTGTCCTGGAGTCCGCGCAGGCTCATGGCCGCGGAGGACGAGCGCTCGAGGCCCGCGTGCAGGCCGCGCTCGCTCTTGATGCATTGCGGCGTACAGACGATGCCATGCAGGTATTGCGCCCTGCGCTGATCCTCGCCCAGAGAGAAGGATACCTACGGACCTTCGTGGATGAGGGGGACGCGATCGTTGGACTGCTGCAGCGGGCAGTCCGAGATAACGAGCATTCCGGATATGCTTCTCGACTCCTGGGGATGATCCCTCTCGCCGGACAGTCGGCGGCCGTGGGCAGTCAGGACGGCGCCGCGCTCGACGCGCTGAGCGATCGAGAACTCGAAGTGTTGAAGCTCCTGGCCCAGGGACTCGCCAACCGCGAGATGGCAGACGCACTGGTGGTCTCACTCGACACCGTCAAGACTCACTTGCGCCACATCTACGAAAAACTGGACGTGCACAGCCGCACACAAGCCGTCTCGCGTGCCAGGGAGATTGGCGTGGTGTAGCCCACAACACGAAGAAGACCGCAGTGCGCGCGGTCTTCTTCGATGAGGTCCGGAGCGAGCGTCACTCGACCGGGTTGACAAAGCTGCCTTCCACGCTCCGAGCGTCAGACTTCATCGCGAGCGCTAACTGGGCGCGACCGTGCTCGAACCGTGCGGTCGCCACCCAGCGTACATAGCCAGGGTCGTTGCCGGGAGTGAGTTCCACGGCCTCGATGGAGACAAACCTTCCCAGGCGCGCCATCGAACGCTCGCGGAACTGCCCGAACGCATCAGCTGGAATTGCGCTCTTGAGCGTCGGAGTCCAGTCGCGGCTCCACGCCTGGTAGTCCCCGCGGTTGTAGCCCTCTAGTGCGTGCTGGAGCATCTCAGTTGCCTGCTCTCCTGTGATCGCGGAGCCGCTCGGCGTCGCTTCGTCGCTTGCGCCGCCGCTCGAACAGGCGACCGTGACGCTGAGCGCCGCAATCGTGAACAGGACGGAGATCATCTTGGGTACGTATTTCATCTGAGTGAGCCTCCTGCCTATGTGCCGGCATGCCGGCTGACCGTGCTTCGGCGCAGGCCTGCTAGATCGGCCAGCGGCGCAGCGTCATTCGCTGGAAGTCGCGGACTGCCTCGTCGTAGGTGGGGCCACCGCGCGCAATGTCTGACAACAACAACGCGTAGTACTCCTTGAACCGGCGAGTCGTGATCGGGATGGGCAGTTCACTGTTCATCAAGTGCCTCCGTTCGTGTGCTCAGGCTTGATGGGCGGATCCTCGCTTCCGGACTTGTCCCCGCCATCGCACGAAGAGGTGAGCCCGAGGGTGATCTCAATGGGTGATCGGCAAGGACGCGGGGATCCGGGCGACAGAGCGGCCACGAAGCGGACCGGTATGCAACGTCTCCCGCCGGATGGAGCCAACGGAGCGCGACCCGCGCCCTGCCCGCGCGGAAGTCAGCCGCTCCTCGGGGTGGCTTCCTGAACCGCCGCGTGGTGTCTCAGCTCAAGACGGCGGGAGCAGGGCCGGGCACACCCGGACCCTCGCGTTCAAGCCTCGTCGGGTCGCCGACCACGGTCTGCCGCGAGAGGGTCGGTGTCAGAGCGCCGATGCGAACTTGAGCAATTTGTTGGATCGCTCTCCGGCGATCACCCCTAGGTTCACCCGTTTGGGCGACGGCTCCGGCGCTCGCAGTCGAGAGCATCCCCTCGTCAAACGGACTCGGGCCATTCAGACAGTCGAGAAAGGATTGAGAGATGCAACATGACGCCCATAACAGCGTCCACCCGCAAGGAGCATTGACAGACCGAGCGTCCAACCCGGCCGGACAGGATCTGCGATCCAAGAGTCGTGCACGAGGATTTCGCGTGGCGCTGCAATACGCAGCAGGCGTGATGGTCCTGCCGGTGCTCGTCGGGATCGCGAGCCTCGGCGCCAAGTTCGCGCTGACGGCCGATTCGACCGAGCCGCCCTCATACGCCGGGAGCTTCCCGGTGGCACCGCAGCATGATCGGGCTAAGAAGACCGTCGTCGTCCTTGCGAGCACTCACGGGGCCGAGATCACCGACTTCCTCCCAACGTACGAAATCCTCGCCCGGTCGCGATCCTTCAACACCTACGTGCTGGCACCCGACCGTGTGGTGATCCCGCTGGTGAATGCGAACATGGCGGCTACCAGCCTTGACGTGGTACCGCACTACTCGTTTGCCGAATACGAAGTTTCCGTCGGAGTCACCCCGGACCTGATCGCCATTCCCTGGTTCCCGGACTACACGCCGGAGCGCGATGCAGCCGTGCTCGAATGGGTGCGAGCGAACGCGGGCCCAGAGACCATCCTGCTGAGCATCTGCGCGGGGACTGAGATCCTCGCGGACACCGGACTGCTCGACGGCCGCATTGCCACGACCAACGTCGGCTGGTTCCGGAAGCTTGAACCCCGCTTCCCTACGACTACCTGGGTTCGCAACCTTCGGTATATGGACGACGGTCGGGCGATCACCTCGACGAATCTAGCATCTGGCATCGACGCGGCTCTGCACGCCGTCGATCGGCTCGCCGGCCGTCATGCAGCGCTTACGGTGGCCGCTGATCTCGGCTATTCCCAGACCCGTTACCTGGATGATCCGGCCGCAGAGCCACCGTCGTTGGTGCCGTTTGCCCTGGTCGCGGCGAATGCGGCGAGCCAGCTTGGGAAGGAGCAGATGGGTGTGCTGATCTACGATGGGGTGAGTGAAACTGCGCTGGCCGGCCTCATCGACATCTACACCGCCTCCTACATGGCCGACGCACGCGTGTTCGCAGCGGAGCGATCTGCCGTTACCTCCAGGAATGGGCTCGCCTTCATCCCGCGAGCGGACATCCGCACTGTGGGTTCCTTGGACCGCGTCGTGCTCCCCGGTGGTGAGACCAACTCCTCAAGGGATAAGTCAATCGCGGCCTGGAAGGCGCGCGATGCAGCGGCGCCGGTCGAGGCGATCCATGATGGCGTCGGGAGCGGCGAGTCAGCCTATGACGCGACGATCCGCGATGTCGCTAGGCGGCACGATGCCGTCACCGCTCGGGCAGTCTCTGACACCATCTTCTATGCAGCTGGCGACTTGGACCTTCAGGGGCCTGGGTTCCCTCGTAGGCTCACCATCGTCGCTGGCGTCCTTGCTGCAATCGGTGCGGCCTCCACGTACGGGTTCCGCCAGGCGCTCCGTCGGCGCAACAGGGCCGAAACCACTGCGCGTGGGGCATAGCAGTCACCGGTAGACAAGGGGCCAATGCAACTGGTGTGCGGGTTCCGTCGCAGGGGCCCGCACACCGCAGTGCCCCACCACCCACCTCCACCCGGCCTCTCAATCCCGGTGACTCCCTTCGCCGCCGCCTTCCGCGTCAGGTCTCCCCCGCTCCCCCGGTCACAGAGAACCTCCTCCGGAGACGGCCGCGCTCCCCTCCAGATTGCGCTATCCTTCACAAGATCGCCTCCGAGGCACCGCTCGCGGTTGCTGGAGATTCGGGCGAGTATCGCGCGCGGCGGGCCTCGGGTATGCTCGCGCGCGTGTGGCGGGGCCTTCCAATGGCGGCCCCGCGGCGGGAATCGAGGCGTCGTGGCCTACGGACTCGGCATCGCCCGTGGGATGCTCGTGACGCTCCGGCACGTCGTGCGCCCAGCCATCACCGTCAACTACCCCGAACAGCAGCGCGAGGTTCCCGTCCGCGCCCGCACCAACCTGCTCTGGTTCGAGGAGCGCTGCACGGGCTGCTCCACCTGCGCGCAGGCCTGCCCGGACGGCTGCATTCTGGTCCAGACCTCGCCCCGTCCGGACGGCACTCTGAACATCGACCGCTACGAGATCGACTTCCGCATCTGCATGTACTGCGGCCTCTGTACGGAGGCCTGCCCCTACCAGGCGATCCAGGCCGGAGGGCGCTACAACGACGCCGTCTACGTTTTCGAGAACATGTACCGCGACCGTGACGCACTCACCGCCGAGGCGAATCAGTATCTCGGCGCCAGCGGCGGCCGCTACCCCAATGGCCAGACCCAGGACCGCCAGCCCCTGACCACTGCCATGCCGACCGCGCGCTCGCGTGTCGAGGTGGCGGGTGTCGCCGGGCCCTTCGGTCCGCAGAAGTTGCCCGGCAAGCTCGACCGGGACGCGAACCAGCACTAGCCGACTGCTGACCCGCCGCCCGCTCAGGCGCGGGCGCGGTCCGATGTATCGAGGGGTGGGGACCGTGGTCCAGATCACACTCAACGGCCAGGCCGTCGAGGCGCAGGCGGGACGGCGCCTCGTCGAGGTGATCAAAGAGCAGGGCGTGGCTATCACGAACCTCTGCTACATCGACGGCCTCGAGCCGTACGCCGGATGCCGCACCTGCATCGTCGAGATCGTCGGTGCACGGCCGACCCCGCTCCAGCTCTCGTGCGTCGCCCAGGTCGCCGAGGGCATGGTCATCAACACCGAGACCGCCGAGGTGAAGCGCACCCGGCAGTCCGTCATGTCCATGATCCTTGCTAACCATCCGGACCGCTGTCTCACCTGCCACCGCCGCGTGCACTGCATGCCCGGCGACATCTGCCTCCGCGACGATGTGGTGACCCATCGCTGCCTCACCTGCTCCAAGAACTACCGCTGCGAACTCCAGACCTCCTGCGAGATCGTCGACCAGGGCGACTTCGAGGAGCCCTGGGTGGGCGAGCCGCGCTCGTACTACGAGACGCCGCCCCCGGAGCCGGACCGCGGCAATCCCTACCTCGAGTTCGACCCGCAGATGTGCATCCTCTGCACGCGTTGCGTCCGCGCCTGCGATGACCTCCGCCACACGGGCGCTGTCGCCCTCTCCGGCAAGGGCCACCGCACGATGATCGCTTTCGGCACCGGCGGCGCGATCCACGAGTCCGACTGCAACTTCTGCGGCGCCTGCATCGATGTTTGCCCCACTGCGACTCTGATGGAGAAGCCGAACAAGTGGATCGGCCGCGCCGACGACTGGACGAATTCGACGTGCAATTCCTGCGCCGTCGGCTGCACCATCTCCTACGGCGTCACAGACGACCGTCCCGTCATCGTGCGGCCGGACCGGCTCAACCCCTTCTCGCGTGACCAGATCTGCGTCCGCGGGCGCTTCGGCTATACGGCAGTCGCCGAGCGTGAGCGCCTCACCCGCTCACTCGTGCGTGCTGGTACCCGGCTCCTCCCGGCGCCGTTCGAGCAGGCACTCACGACCTCTGTGGACGCCCTCACTGCGGTGAAAACGGAGCACGGTGCCGGCGCCATCGCCGTGCTCGGCTCCCCCCTCGCGACGAATGAGGAGGCGTACCTCCTCACTCGTGTCGCCCGCGCCATCGGCACTCCGCACATCGACTTCTCGCACGGCACTGTGCACCGCGCTGTCGCAGACGCGATGCGCGCTGCCTTCGGGACCGATCGCGTGCCTGCCTCGCTGACCGACCTCGAGCAGGCGCAGACCGTCGTGATCTCTGCCCTCGACATCGAGGACTCGCATCAGTTGGTTTCGTTGCGTCTCAAGGACGCTGTGATCAAGCGGCATGCGAAGATCGTGATGATCTCGCCGAAGTGGACGGCTCTGGACCGCTGGTGCGCCTCCGTGCTGCGTGTCGCCCCCGGCCAGGAGGCCGCTGCGCTCCAGGCTCTGGCCGACGGCGGCGCCGCACCCTCCGGTGTCGACGCTGCCGCATGGTCCCGTGCCATCGAGGTGGTCACGCAGGGCAAGGGTGCACAGGCTTCGGTGGTCTATGCCCCGAATGGCGCGGACGGCCCGGCGCGTGCGGGCGCGGGAGCGAGCGCCGCTGCGAACCTCGCGATCGCCCTGCGTGGCGCCGAGGCCGCGTCCGGCTTCCACTACCTGCCCACGGATGCCAATGTGCTCGGCATCGCTGACATGGGGATAGCCCCGGGCGCGGGTGGCAAGTCGTTCCCTGAGATCATCGAGGCCGCACAGCGCGGTGAGATCCGGGCGCTCGTCGTGCACGTGGACAACCCGCTCCTCAACGCCCCCGGCCGCACCGCGGTCGAGGCTGCTCTCGCCGGCCTCGACGCCCTGGTCGTCATCGACTCGCTCCGCTCGACGACGGCGGAGCACGCCACCGCCGTGCTGGCGGCAGCGCCCTTCTTTGGGACGGATGGCACCATCACGAACGCCGACCGCCGTGTCATGCGACAGCGCTCTGCCCAGCGCGCGCGCGGACAGGAGTCGGACGGCGTGGCCATCCTCGCCGCGCTCGCCCGCCGGCTGGGCGACCGCGAGGCACCCTCCGGCGTCGCGGAGGCGCACGAGGCGCTCGCGGCAGCAACCGGCTATCCCACCCTCGCGCAGTTGGACGCCGCGCCCGCCCAGGTGCGTGCGCTCCTTGCCACGTCCACCAGCGCGACGTCACAGCCCGCGCCCCAGCCGGCTCTCGCGCCGGATGGGCTCGCGCTGGCCATCGGGCGATCCCTATACACGATGTGGGATCCCGCATCCATCCACTCCGAGGACGCCGACAAGCTGCACCGCGAAGAAGTCGTCTGGGTCAATCCGCGTGACGCGGAGGCTGCCAGCGTGCGCGCGGGCGACATCGTCGACCTCACGGATGGCACCGCCTCCATCCGGATCGCCGTCAGGCTCGATGACGGCGTCGCGCCAGGGACGATCTACGTGTCTCACTATTACGACGGTGGTGCGCTGATGGCGCTGCTCCCGCTGGGCGGTGCCGGCGCCTCGGCGGCGGCCTTCCGCGTGCGGGCCCTGCAGACCGCGTAGATTCAGACCCCGTTCCCCGAGTCTTTACCCAGCCGGTGGGGCGGTCTTCGTGCGCCGCGGGGTAGGATCGTTGCATGGCTGATGCTTCCGCCGAGCCCTGGGTTCGCTTTGCCGCCGCGCACGAGGCCTACACCGCTGCAGCCTGGAAACAGGCCCTCCTCGACGAAGGCATCTCCGCCGTGGTGGAGATCGAGGACGCCCGCCGCGTCACCCGACGGAACCTCCCGTGGGGCGCCCGTGGCGCATCCATGTTCATCTACGGGGTTTCCGTGCCCGAGTCGGAGCGCGATCGCGCCCACGAGATTGTCTCCCGCATGCGAGTCAGGCGGCTGCGGTTCCGCGTCTTTGGCAGTAACCACCGGCCGGTCGCTCGCGGAGCCTTCCTCGTCATGATGGGCGCAGCCTTCGTCTTCGCTGCCCGGAGCGGACTCTGGTGAGCGTGCTCCGGCTGTTCCCGCTACGGACCGTCCTCTTCCCGGGCATGCCGCTCTCGATCCAGATCTTCGAGCCTCGCTACCACCAACTCCTCGCCGAATGTATGGAGGCAGACGAGCCGTTCGGCGTGGTCCTGATCCGCTCAGGCAACGAGGTCGGTGGGGGCAACGTCGTGCCACATGATGTCGGCACCACCGCGCGCATCGAGTCCGCTTCCCCGGTTGGAGGTGGGCGGGTGATGGTGCAGGCGAAGGGGGAGCGTCGGTTCCGCATCTTGGCGTTACACATGGACCGGCCATTTCTCACGGCGGATGTCGAGTATCCGGTGGACGAAATCGCGGACGTCCCGGAAGGTCTGCTCCAGCGTGTTGGCGAGGCGTTTGAGCAATTGCAGCGGTTCCGGCAGTTGGTTGAGGGTGTCTATCAGCGTGAGGTACGCGCCCCGCAGGCACCGGGCGCGCTGGCGGACGCGATTGGTGCCATCGCAGCGGATGTAGTGCCGCCTCGGCTGCTTCAGCCGCTGCTGGAATCGCTGGACGTGCGGCACCGGCTGGAGCGTGCGGATGCGGTCCTTGAGCCGTTGATCAGAGGTGCTCACCAGCAGGCGCAGCGGGCGGTCTCCGAGCGGTGGGGCGGCGTAGACCGACGGAACTAGATCCCTCATACGCTGCTCGCCAGGCGCTGGGCGGGACGGTGCGGGGCGGGGCTCCTTCCTGGCCCAGTCGGATCTATCCAGAACTACGGATTGAGGGTCTAGAAAGAAGTGCGGGTTTGCCCTGAGCATGGATGCAGTCCGAGCGTCGACTATTGAACTGTGAGGTCACGTCCTCGGGAGTGTCCTGACAGACGGCCTGGCGAAGGGAATCCTCGTGTTCGACGCCAGCGCGCGCGCTGACGGCCCACCCCCGGGGTGGTTGCTGGTGGACGCTGGCGGAACCATCCGTCGAGCGGACGCTGCGGCCTGCGCGCTCCTCGGCCTTTCGGAGACGGGCTCTGTGCTGGGGCGAGAGGTGCGCTCGCTGGTCGCCCGCGGGGATCGAACTCGCTGGCCGGAGCCCTGGCCAGGACCCGGCCTCACGTGGACTGGCACCCTCCGTTTCGAGGTAGCCGAAGCGACGGTCGCTCTCGCCCTCGAGATAGTGGGCCTCGTCAGCGGCGAGGGCTGGGCGATCCGGCTCGCCGCGCCCGGAGCTGGCGCCGTGGCGGACACCCCACCACCCGTCGGCGATGCTCCCGCAGACGCCCCCCTCGCCGCCGCGGACGCACTGGCGGAGACGGCTGCCCTGGAGGCCGGAGCCGCGACGCGGGCCGTCCTCCAGGCCCTCGACGCCGCCATGCCGTTCGACTTCGGCTGCGTGCTTCGTTTTGTCGGTGGTGGCGCCCTCGTCACCTCCGTCTACCCGACTGCGATGGCAGGTATCGCAACTGGCGAGGCGTGGGCCCGGCTGGACGAGGCCGAAGTGCAGGTGCGCGATCGCGGTGAGCCTGCCATCGACGGCGACATCGTTCCGGTCCGCACCTCGTCCACACCACTCGGGCGGCTGGTGGCGTTCGGCCTGCGATCCCGCATGCACATCCCGCTCTTTGCCCGCGCGGAGGTGGCCGGAGTCGCCCTCCTCTACCGTCGCAACGCTCGCGCGTTCTCGGCCGCCGATGGCTGGCTCGCTGAGCGCACGCTTCGACGTCTCGGCGAGCGCCTCCGCGATCCCATCACCCCCGCGCTGGCGGCTGGCGGCGGGACGCCCGCCACGGACGCTGCGACGACCGCCCGCTTCGACGCGCTGGGCGACCTGGTCGCCGGCGTCGCGCATGAGTTGAACAACCCGCTCACCTCCATCCTGGGCTACGCCCAGATCCTCGACACGCTGGAGGGCACGGACCGCGAGCACGCCCTTCACACCATCGAGGAAGAGTCGCAGCGGGCCGCCCGGATCATGCGCAACCTCCTGCAGTTCGCGCGGTCCGAGCCAGGCAATTCCGTGGCACCGTCTGGCGTCCAGCTGCCGCTGACCCCCAGCCAGCCGCCGCGCACGCTCGCCCCCACCCCCGAGGCCCACGAACCAGTGACCGGCCTCGCTTCGGCGCCCGCCGCCGCCCACCTCCTCGTGATCGACGAGGATCCGGCCGTCCGGCTTCTCACCTCGGAAATCCTCATGGGCGCGGGATACGACGTGGCGACCGCACCGGACGGCGCTCAGGGGACCCTGCTCCTTGCCTCGGGTGACTACGACGCGGTCATTGCGGACGTGGGCATGCGCGGCCTCGACGCGGCAACGCTGGGGGCGTGGATCCTCGCGCACACGCGAGAGTTGCGGCACCGGCTGGTGTTCGTCACGGAAGCCGGTGCGCAGGGGCGCCCAGCACTGCCTCCGGAAGTGTCCGCCCTCTACCTCGAAAAACCGTTCGACAGGGAGGGATTGCTCTCGGCGGTCCGCGAAGTGCTCGGAGTGGCGGCGCGGTAGGCCTCGGCGAGCGCACTCAACAATTCGTCGGAGACGAGGCGGGCGGCTTCCGGCCGGAGGGCCGGATGCCCGAAAGTCCACACTCTCACCATTGATGTCCACAATGGATGGGAGCCTTCGTGCGGGGTGGTGGAGAAGGCTGAGGATGAGTGGCCGACGTTCGGAGGGCAGGGCCGTACCGTGAGTCGGCGTACGGTCGGATCGCGGGACGGCGGCTGAGTTGCGAACGATGACCAAGACACTCAAGCACGCAGCTTCGGACGCCCTCGGCGTGTTCTCCGCGGAGATGCTGGACGAGGCCGTCCGGTCCGGCGTGATTCAGACCTCCGTGCCCCTTGGCCTCTCCCAGATCCAGCCCGCAAGTATCGACCTGCGCCTCGGGGCACAAGCGTTTCGCCTGCGCAGCAGCTTCCTCCCGGGCGCCACTGCTCGGGTCAAGGATCGCCTGCGCGACCTGCAGATGGGGCCGCCACTCGACCTCGAAAATCCGGACGGCGCAGTGCTTGAGCCCGGGCGCGCCTATCTCGTCCCACTCCTCGAGCGGATCAACCTCCCGGAGGGCGTGCGCGCCCGCGCCAACCCGCGCAGTTCCACCGGGAGGTTGGATGTCTTCACCCGCGTCATCACCGACCACGGCACGCAGTTTGACGAGATCCGCCCGGGCTACAACGGCCCTCTCTGGCTTGAGGTCTATTCCAGCACCTTCACCGTCAACGTGCGCCAGGGGCTGGCGCTGACGCAGCTCCGCCTCTCCTCCTCCGACGACACACTCACGGCAGAGGAGACGCTTGCCCTGCACCACGAGGAAGGGCTCGTCTTCGGGGGCGAGCCTCGAGGTCCCCTCGCTTCCCCCACCATCGGCCCGCGCGGCCTGCTCCTCAGCGTCCACCTCCCGGGTGACGACTTCGTCGGGTGGCGCGCGAAGCGCAACAGCGCGCTCCTCGACCTCGGGGCCGAGGACTTTTACGAGCCGCTCGACTACTGGGAGCCGGTCTTCGCGGAGTCCACCGGACGTCTCGTGTTACATCCGGACGAGTTCTTCCTGCTGATCTCCAAGGAGTACGTGCGCATCCCCTCAGGAGTCGCGGCCGAGATGGTGGCGTACGACCCGACCAACGGCGAGCTGCGTACGCACTACGCCGGCTTCTTCGACCCTGGCTTCGGCGTGGGCGCTACGCTCAGCGGGAGTCGCGCGGTCCTCGAGGTGCGCGCGCACGACGTGCCCTTCATGCTTGAAGACGGACAGCCGATCGCCCGCCTTGCCTACGAGCGGATGGCCGCCCCGCCGGCTCGTCTCTATGGCGAGGCCTCGCTGAAGTCACACTTCCAGGATCAGGGTGTCAACCTCAGCCGCCAGTTCAAGCGGCCGGAGAGCCGGATGACATTCCGCCTCATGCCGCGCGGGTAGTCCCTAGGCGGGGAGTTGGACCGGGACCGTCCTCACTCGATGGCCAGACAGCGACAGCCGGCAAGGCGCGCACGCCTCGCGACCTGATGAGGAAGGGAAGGACCCTCGTCGGGGAGGGTTCGGACTCGCTCTCCCGGAGACCAGGCGACGTTTAGCGTCCCATCTCCATGGGATAGCCCGCCTTCGCCCAGGCATCATGGCCGCCCTCGACGTTGTAGAGGTCGGTGAGTCCGAGGGCAGCGGCGAACTCGGCCGCGACGGCCGAGCGGTGGCCACTGCGGCAGATGAAGAGAATGGGCTTGTCTCTCGCCAGCTTGTCCGCATGGGTCAGCGTCGCCATGTGCTGGATCTGGAGGGAGCCGGGGACGTGACCGTCCTCGTGCTCGTGTGGCTCGCGGCTGTCGATGACCTGAACGTTCCCCTCGTCGATCATCTGCTTTGCCTCGTGGACGTCGATGCGGGTGAATGGTTCGCCGGGGCGCTTTTCGGCCATCTCAGTCCTCCGACCAGTGCAGATCGATATGCTGGTGCCCGCCGGGTGGGGCGCGCCGCGCGCGGTCCATGAAGAGGACGAGGCGCTTGTCGAGTGTAGCCAGTCCGACGCTTGTGGGGCCCCCGCGCTCCGCTTCCGTGGCCCCCACAGGCCGTCCGAGGCCCCGCCCTGCCGCGCGCCGCTCCGTCTCGCTGGGCATCGATCTGCGGAGCGGGCCGCGATACCCCACCGGCCTCGCCGTGATGGCCCGCGACGGCCGGCTCCTCGACCTCCGAGTCGTGCGGACGGATGAGGCCATCCTCCAGGCGGTCGCGGCATCCCGGCCGGCCGTCGTGGCCATCGACGCGCCACTCGCTCTGCCGGAGGGACGGGACTGTGCGGACGCGACCTGCGCTTGCGCCGCCGCCGGGATCATGCGCGAGGTAGACCGCCTCGCGGCGCGCGCAGGGTATCGGCCGTTTCCGACCTTGCTGCCGTCGATGGTGAAGTTGACGCTTCGGGGGATCGCACTACGCGGACAGTTGCAGGCCGCAGGCGTGCGGGTCGTGGAGACCTACCCCGGTATGACGCAGGACATCCTTGGCATTCCGCGCAAGGGGGTCAGCGTTGTGGAGTTACGGCGTGGCCTGTTCCGGGCGGGCGTCCGCGGCCTGCCGCGAAGGCGCGTCACGCACGACGAACTGGACGCGGTGACCTGTGCGCTGACTGGCGTCCTGCTCCTCGCGCGACAGACCGAGGTGATGGGGTCCGGGGACCCGGTACCGCTGGTGTTGCCCCGACGGACCCGCACGTGGTCAGGCCGGCGCGCCGTTTGACGCCGAGAGGCTAGACCGCGATCGCACGCCCTTCCTCCGAAGAGCGTTCGATCGCAGCGAGCAGGCGGTGACGGCGGAGCGCGTGGTCGAAGTCAGGGTCGAACGGCGCGCCGTCACGGAACGCGTCGGCGAGCCGGGCGTACGCGTTCGCCACGTTCCGAGGTGGCCCCGGCGGCGTGCCCTCAGGGGCAGGGTGATACTCGATCGGCGCGGAGACCTCCTCGAGGCTACCTCCGGCTCGTGCCCGGTAGAGGCGGGCAGGGCCAATGCTGGTCGAGCCGGTGATCAGCAGCGAGCCCTCGCGTCCGTAGATCTCGATCCGGTTCCCACTCGGTGTGACTGGCACGGCCGCGACCTGCACCGCGACTTCCGCGCCACCTTCGAGTCGCCCTGCCACGCTGATCGTGTCCGGCGCGTCCACCGGGAACGGAGCACCGGTCTCCTGGCTGCGCCACTCGGGGATCCTCGTCGCCACTCGCGCCGCCACCTCGGTGAACTCGCCGAGGATGGCGCAGAAGGCGTCGATGCCGTGCCCGCCTGTGATGGTCAGCGGGTTGGCTCCGTTCGCGCGGACACCCTGCCAGATGCGTCCCGCCCCCCGCTCCACCGTCGCCTGCGTCATGATGCTGAGGTTCGCCGCAAGCACCTCGCCGATCTCGCCGCGAGCGATCAGGTCCCGCGCGTAACGGACCACCGGCTCGCTGCGGCCCTGCAGACCTACGGCCGTGCGGATCGAGCGGTCGTGGGCGAGCCCCGCCATCTCCTCGGCCTCCGCGACGTTCGCTCCAAGCGGCCACTCGCAGAAGACTGGCTTCCCCGCGCGCAACGCCGACATCACCAGTTGATGATGCAGAGGTACGCGGACCACGACGGCGATCACATCGATCTCGGGGTGGGCGACCATCTCCTCAATCTCGTGGAACGCGAGCGGGACTCCGAATGCCGCCGCCGAGGCCTGCGCCGTCTCCGCATGCGCTGTGCACACCCCGCGCAGTTCGAAGTCGGGCAGTGCGCGGAGGGCGGGGACATGGGCGTTGGCCCCCCAGCCACTGCCGCCCTGGGTAACTGTGGCCCCGACGATGCCCACGCGGATGCGGTCGGCCATGTGATGTCTCTCCCATCGGGACGGCGGTGTGGCAGCGACCTTACTATTGATTATCCGGAGCGACAATCATTCCGACTGCTCCGCGGGGCAGCCCCGCCCGTACCGAATGCGCCAGGGCCCGCCCGTACAATCGCCGAATGACTGAACGCCCTCGCGTCTTCGTCTCGCGTCGCCTGCCGGGTGGGGAAGCCGAAGGCTCCCCGCTTGCCACCCTGCGCGCACATGCGGATGTGGACGTATGGGACGGCGAACTCCCGCCACCCCCCGAGGTCATGCGTGCCCGGGCCGAGCGCTGCGAGGGGCTCCTCACGGTGCTCACCGAGCGCGTCGACGCCGCCCTGCTCGATGCCTGTCCACGAGTGCGTGGTATCGCGAACATGGCCGTCGGCTACGACAACATCGACGTCCCCGCGTGCACCGCCCGAGGCGTCCTTGTGACCAACACGCCGGGGGTGCTGACCGACGCGACTGCGGACATGACCTGGGCGCTCCTCCTGGCGGCCGCGCGACGGCTGCCCGAGGGTGACGCCGCGCTGCGCGGTGGCGCCTGGGGTCCGTGGCATCCGACGTGGCTGCTGGGGCATCGAGTGAGCGGGGCGACGCTCGGCATCGTCGGCCCGGGGCGGATCGGGCGGGCCGTCGCGGAGCGGGCGCGCGGGTTTGGGATGACCGTGCTGTACGCGGGCCGCCGAGAGGTCGCCGGATTCCCCGGGACCTTCGTCCCGCTCGACGATCTGCTCGCACGCGCCGAGTATGTGACGATGCATGTGCCGTTGACGCCTGACACCGCCGGGATGTGCAACGCCGGCTTCTTCTCACGCATGCGACCGGACGCCATCTTCCTGAACACCACGCGAGGCGGTGTCGTGGACCAGCCAGCACTCGCTGAGGCCCTGCGCACCGGTCAGATCGCGGGGGCAGGCCTCGACGTGATGACGCCCGAGCCGTTGCCCATCGACGATCCCCTGTTGTCTGCCCCGCATCTCGTCGTCGCGCCGCACCTCGGGAGCGCCACGCTGGAGACGCGCACCGCGATGGCCCGGCTCGCGGTCGAAGGGCTCATCGCCAGTCTCGATGGTCGGGTCGCCTCGAACACAGTGAACGCCGAAGCGCTGGAACCGGGCCGGAGACGAGCATGAGTATGCGCGACCCGTCGGGCCGGATGGACCCGCAGGGCCGGCTGTGGCTGGCCGACACGCTCTGGCGCATCGGTGCCATCCAGTTCGGCGACTTCAGCCTCGGCCGCACCGTCCGTAACTCACCGGTCTACGTCAACGCGAAGCTCCTGATCTCGCGGCCGGACGCGCTGAAGCGCACGGCACGGCTGATCCAGGACGAACTCGAACTCGAGATGCTGAAGCGGCAGCGCACCGTGGACCCATTCGATGCGATTGCCGGCGTCCCGATCGGCGGGCTCCATGTGGCGACAGCGCTCGCCCTCCAGATGGAAAAGCCGCTGCTGTACATCCGTCCCTCGCAGGACGCGGGTGCGGCAACGGTGCCAACGATCGAGGGGATCTACCGGCCGGGGCAGCGCGTGCTGATCGTGGACGACCTCGCTGCCGGTGGCGGATCGCTGGTGACGACGGCCGAGGGGTTGCGCGACGCGGGGCTCATGGTCACCGACGCCGTCGTGCTGCTGGATCGTGAGCAGGGCGCTGCCCGCCGCCTCGAGGCCGCCGGTGTCCGGATGCACTCCATCCTCTCGCTGGCGGTCGTCCTCACGTACCTCGACTCCTCCAAGCTGCTGCGCGAGGGCGACTTCGACCGCGCGATGGCCTACCTCCGTCGCGAAGGCGAGCCGCGGTCGGAGTTCGACTAGCAACCCCCGATTCTGCGAGGCCGGCCCAGATCGAATTGACGGCTACCGCCGTCCCGACTGCTGCCGGGCGAAGCGCACCATCGCGCGAGGGTTGAGCAGCACCCGAAGCCACCACGGCCCGCGCGCCGGAGGCTTCGCCGCCAAGACCCCCACGAGGTCGCTGAAGCCGCCCATCACGGGACTACCGTGTCCCGGTGCACCGTTTGCGCCGCAGCGCGACGCGAGCGCCTGCAACGCTCGCTCCTGGGCGGGCGTGTCCTCGTTCGCCAGCGGCAGCGGCCGGCTCATCCGGTTGCCAGAGTGCAGCGCGATGTCGCCGATGCACCAAAGGTCCAGGTGGGGGATGAGGTAGACGGTGGATCCCGCGGTGTGGCCGGGCGCCGGGATCGCGAGGACGCCTGGCAGCGGCTCGCATTCCTCGGGTGGGAGGGCGAGGTCCACGACCGCGAGCACACCGGGTATCCGCCGGTCACCCCGCACACACCCCTCGTCAACATCCCCTGCACCGAGGATTACCGGGGCGCCGAGCGCGTCACGCAGGCGGCCCGCGCCGCCTGCGTGGTCCACGTGCCGGTGGGTGAGGAGGATCGCCTTCACATCCGTGATGCCAAGGGCTTCGAGGCGCTGGAGAATCGCCCGGTCCGAGCCGGGCATCCCCGCATCCACCAGGACGTGCGCTCCGCTCGGGAGGCGGACTGCGTAGACATTGGCACCGCGGATGCCGGAGAACCACCACGCGCCGTCGGCGATCGGGTGGACGCCGGGGGCGACTTCGACATGTGGGGGCATCCGTCGATGGTGGGGCTGCCGGACGGGTTGAGCAAGCGCGTTGACGAGGAGGGCGGCGGCTGCGACGGTGAGGGCGCGGTCCCACCGCGGCCGGAGGTCTCCATGACACGTGCCCTTGCTCCACGATTGGCCCTCCGGGGTCGGTCAGTGTTCGCCCTCGTCATGCTGCTGATAGCGGGCATCGCCCTCGTGGCCACGGGATGCCGGGGGGGCCGATCCGCGGACCCGACCGCCACGCCGACCGGCGGCTTTAAGGTCACCTCGCTCGATGCACTGAAGTCCTACCGGTTCTCGTCGGACATCCTCGTCTCGTCAGAGGCGCTCGACCCGCAGATGGCGCAGACACTGCTGCAGGGGGGGACGTTCCGCATCCAGGCCTCCGGCTCGAAGGTGAACCCGGACCGCCAACACTCGAACATCAACGCAGACTTGGGCTTCTTGCGCGTGAACCTCGAGACGATCACCATCGGCCAGGAGCAGTGGAGCAAGGAGCCGCAGGGCCAGTGGCAGAAGGGCATCGGCGGTGCCGCCGCGTTGTTGGCCACCTCTGACTTCGGCCCGCAGGGCCTCTTCTCCGGCACCACCGGGCCATCCTCGGATCAACTGACCCAGCGCCTCGAGGGTCGCCCCTTCACCCGAGAACCGTTCGCCGGCGTGGACGCCCGGCACTACGTGCTCGACCGCGCGGCCTTCGAGGCAGTCTTCGGCACGCAGAGCGCCGTGCCCGAGTCAGCAGCGGACGTGAAGACTCAGGCCGACGTCTGGTTCGCCGAGCGGCAGGGCGTCCTGCTGCGGGTCCTCATCACAGGCATGAACGCCGCGCAGAAAGAGGTCCTGCGCGTTGACGTCCAGGTCTCCGATATCGATGGTGCCAACGAGGTGAAGCCGCCCATCTAGGCCGTGGACCCGGCTTCGTGCGCGGGGAGGTTGCTGCCGAGATTCCACGCCGAGGGTAGCCATCCCCCGTCAGCGCGAGACTGCCTGGACCGGCTCCGCGAAGGTGATGCGGTTCCCGTCGCGGTCCAGCACGCTGAACTGCCGGCGGCCGTCCGGCATGGTCTTCAACCGCTCGTCTGCCTTCACGACGCCCTGCCCGTCCAATTCCGAGAAGAGCGCGTCCACGCCTCGGATGTGGAAGCGGCAGTGTGTCGGCCGTGCCGCGAACTCATGGGAGCCGCCATCGAGGTGCAGCGTCAGCGGCCCGCGACGCACGCCCGCGTACGGGTACGTCCCTGACATGTCGAACTCCGTCGCGAATCCAAGCCGGTCCAGGTAAAACGCGAGGCTTGCCGGAACGTCCGACACGCTCAGTACCGGCACCGTGTCGATCAACTCAATCGGAACCATAGAAGGCCTCCCCGCGAGTAACCCGCTCCTGAATGACCGCCGCTATCCGCCAGCCGGCACCACCGCGCGCCCGCTGCGCACCTCACCCCCGTGCAGGTAGGTGAGGTCGAGGCTCGACCCCGGCGACAGTAGCCGCTGGATCAACCACAGGTCGGAGCGCGAGAACACCGGCGCGCCTTGCGCGGTGAGGAACAGATCACCGGCCGCCATTCCCGCTGCGCGCGCCAGGCCATCGTTCACCCGACCCGCCACTACCCCGCTCGATGTCTCCAGCATCTCCACTCCCAGCAGTCCGAGACGTCGGAACCCTCCCCCGGACGGGACGTGCCGCACGGCGCGCACTCCGTACTCGAGGAACGCCGCGAAATCGTGCATCGACTCCACCCAGCCGAGGAAGCGACCGCCGCTTCGGTTCAGCAGCATCGAGTCGTCCCCGAACCCGAACCGTGTCAACGTGATCCGCGCGCCTGTCGCCGTGGACACGCACGTCACCGTCATCTGCACCGTGTCATCGCCCTCGGTCTCGGACCACGTCAGCGACCGCTCCGGCCCCTCGTCTTGCCGAACGCCCTCGGTCACCGTGATCGAACCTCGCCCGAAGTAGGGGTCTCCCGTGAACGCGTGATTCCACGGCGCAGGGGTGCTGCGGTCGTTGAACGCCTCCCACACCCGGTCGATCGGCATCCGGAACTCGAACGTTTGCGACCACTCCATCACACGTCCTCCCGCTTCGCCGCCTCCCGCGTGCGTTCCTCGTCAGCAGGGTTGGTCCCCACCGCCGGATAGATCGCGAGCACCATGCGGAACAGCTCGCCCGCGCGGGACGAGTGCTGTTCCACCAGGTCCTGCAACTGGGTCATGTATGCCTTCATGAACGCCTCGCGCTGGCTCTTCCGCTCGAAGCGCATCTCGACGACGCCCGTCGCCGCTGGCGTCAGTCCTTGGTCCGCCTCCGTCTGCGCCAGCAATGTCGCGGCGTCTCGCTGGATGCGCCCGCCGAGGTCGAGCAGGCTGCCGAGCGCGTACTGCTGCCGTGCCTTCTCCGCCTGCCCCGGTGTCCACGCCGCCTCCGGCGCCACGACGAACGACCGCGCCACCGCGCGATAGAGCCCCTCGATGAAGTTGCCTCGGCGTCGCTCCTCCACCAACACCACGAGGCCGGCCTCCGCGAGCGTCCGCAGGTGGTAGTTCGCCAACTGGCGAGGCAGGCCGAGCGACCGCCCCACAGCGGCGGCTGTCTGCGGCTCGCGCATCAGGTCGAGAATCGCCACGCGTGTCGGATGGTTGAGCGCGCGCACTTGGGCCGGTTCGCTCACTGTCAGCACGTCTGGCACCGCCTCTGGTCGCTGCGCTCGTCTCGGTGTCGCGCGCGTCGCGTCTCGGCCTACTTGTGGGTCGGTCGCGTTCGGGGGCGTCTTCGAGGTGTGAAGGGACGGCATGCGGCTCCAGTGAGGAAAGAAACCCTGTCGAGACAGTAGATGACTTTCTAGATGATGAAGGTGCGCCGAGTCAACCCTCACCTGACCGGCTGGGCGTGCGATAAGACATAAGAACGATGGGCGCGCCTACGCCCTGAGGATCCGCCGACCCTCTTCGAGCGCCTCCGGTGTGTCGAGGTCGAGCGACACGCTCGGCTCGTCCGGCATCGACACACGCAGCGGGGGATGGCGGTGGAGCACCGCGCGCAACCCCTCGGACGCCTCGTCCACCGCGGCCAGTTCTTCGAGCAGTGCCCCGGAGACCACGACCGGGTGGCCACCGTGCTCCAGGCCTGCGCCATCCACCCATGTGGGCTGCACCGCCTCGACGGAGCGTTCCCGAAGCATGAGGACGAGGCGGTCGATCACCCGCGAAACAGCCGGCTGGTCCACGTTCTGGATGACCACGGCTTCCGGCCGCGCGCGGCCCGGAGCGAGCAGTGCCGCGGCACCTCGCTCGAGCGAGGTCGCCCGCCCCTGGGGCCAGCGCTGGTTGAACACCTCGCGCACGCCCGCCCGCGTCCCAGTCAAGGCGAGCAGCCGCCGCACGGCCTCAGCGCGGCTCCCAAGCACCAGCACCACCTCGTCCACGCACGAGGTGCGTAGCTGGTCCAGTTCCCACTCGATGAGCGTCCGTCCGTCCCAGCGGACCAGCGGCTTCGGCTCGCCCATCCTCGAGGACGCGCCTGCGGCGAGCAGGATCGCGGAGACGGTCACGTGCGCTCCGCCTGCTGTGCCTCGGCCCGCTTCGTCCGCCAGGCACTCACGGCCTGCCGCACCGCGGACGCAGCGAGCACGGAGCAGTGCACCTTGCTCGCCGGCAGCCCGCCGACCGCCGCGGCGAAGTCGTCGCGCGTGAACGCCTCCGCCTCCTCGGGTGTCCGCCCCGTCACCATCTCGGTGGCTGCCGACGACGTCGCGATCGACGCAGGGCACCCCGACGAGAGGAACGAGGCCGCCGCGATCCGCCCCTCCGCGAAGCGCAGGAAGATCCGCAGCGAGTCTCCGCACACCGGGTTCGTCACGAACGCCTCGGCGTCCGCGTCAGCCATCGCGCCCGCGTTCCGCGGCCGCTCGAAGTGGTCGATTAGCGTGGCGCTGTACTGCTCCGGCGAGAGTCGTTCGGCCATGCGTCGATTGTCGCACGCACTCCTCCATGGGTGCGCCGCGCCTGGCGGAGCCTAGCCAAGCACCGGCCGGAGGCAGCGCAGCGCCTCCACCGCCGCGTGCTTTCCGAGCGCGAGTACGCGGATGCGGCCCAACCCCTCGGGCTCGCAGAGCACTTCAGCGGCTCGACGGTCCGCGGCGAAGCGCTGCGCGTCTGCGCTCGCGCGCCCCGAGGCGGCCCGCAGCGCGTCTCCGAGGCCGAGCGCCATCAGCGCCTCCGCCTGCGAGGTGAGCGGGGCCGCCTCGAATCCCTCAGCCGCCGCGGCGAGCGAGGTGAAGTCCACATGCGCCGTCAGGTCCAGGCGCCCCGGCTCCGCGAGCGGGTCGGGTTGCGGCGAATGCCGGCGGAATGCCATCAGCGTGCCCTGCTTGCGCCACGAGGCGTACAGGTCCCGCGCGGAGTAGCCGTAGTCGATCGTCAGCACGTATCCGCGTTCCACCTTCGAGGTGATCGAGCGCATCGCCTCGACCGCCGCGAGCCCCACCGCGGCTACCGCCCCATCGCCAGGGAGGACCCCCGCCCGCGCGAAATACTCCTCGATGGCGTCCGTCGAGGGTGTCCCATCCACCCACGCCAGCGCGCCGCCCTCGACGGTCACGAACCGCTCCAGGAGTCGCTCCCCGTCTCGTCGCACCAGATGCACCGGCAGCGCGTCGAAGAACTCGTTGCTGATCACGACCCCACGGATGCGCTCGTCGCGCTGCAGCCACTCCTCGATCAGCGCGTGCTCGACCTCGAAGCCGGCGCCGTCCAGTCGGGCCCGCTGGTCGGCGAGCCGGTTGGGATGCCCGTCCAGCATGACCGGGCGCACGGCGGCGAAGCAGCGAGGTGCGCGTGCCCGCAACCACGTCAGCATCGCCTGCATGAACGCCCCGCTGCCGCACCCCAGTTCGACGAGCGCGAACGTCGAGGGATCTCCCATTCGTTCCCAGCACTCAAGGATCTGCCGCGCCCACAGGTACCCGAAGATCGGATGCACCTCCGGGCTGGTCTCGTAGTCGCCATCGCGACCCCAACTCAGGCCCGCGCGGCTGTAGTAGCCGTGCTCGGGATGGCTGAGGGCCAGCCCCATGAACTCGGCGAACGTGATCCGGCCACCACTGGCGTTGATCCGTCCGACGATCACCGGCAAGAGCGGTGTCTGCTGGGCGAGGGCGAACTCGTCCGCCAGCGCGAAGTCGTCCGCGCTCGGGTGGGTCTCAGGGGGAACGGTCATGCGGCGATCCTAAACGCGCGTCGTCCGTGCCGCCGCTCCGTCGGTGAAGGGCTAGATCGCGTTCAGCACCGTGATCCGGTTTGAGGTGAGCCGGTCGACGCCCCACGCCTTCAGGTCCAGGGCGCGCGCGGCATCGTCCACCGTCCAGACGCCGACGTCCCCCGCGCGCAGCCGCAGCGCCTCCACTTCGTCGGGCGTGTGCAGCAGCGTGTGGCGGATCACCACGGGCATCTGCAGGATGCGGCCCGCGTCCCGCTCCGCCAGGTAGCGCCGGAGCTGCTGCTCGCTCCTGATGGAGTAGGCCACGTCGAGGTCGGGCAGCCAGGCATGCACCCGCTCGGCCAGGTGCCAGTCCTCGCAGGTCACGCGCATACGCGACCGGTCCAGCGGTTCTAACAACCGGGCGACGTCCGGTGCCGGATCCCCCGACCACGCCCGCAGGTCCAGCACCAGCGAGGCGTGCTCTGTCAGTTCCAGCAGCGCTTCGAAGGGGACCGGCAGCAGTCGCGCCACCCCGCGGCGATGCAGGCCGAGGGGCAGCCGCCCGAGCGGCCGCTCATGGTGAGCCACCAGGCGCCCGCCGACCGACCACACGTCAGCCTCGATCGCGTCGACTGCTGGGTGGCGGCTCAGCGCGTGGAGGGCACGGTCGTTCCCTGCGCGGTGCAGGATGCGTTGGAGCGGCATCGGGGGTGCGGTGGTTAGCGGGCGTGGGCGGCGCCGAGCGCCTGCACGAACACCGAACGTGGCCGGGCGTGGTCCAGTTCGATCAGGAAGATGCTCTGCCACTGCCCGATGTGCGCCGCGCCGTTGTGCACCGGCACCGTCTCCGACGACCCGAGGAACAATTGCTGACAGTGCGCGTGCCCGTTGGCGCACTCCCGGTCGGTCATGTGGACCGTCCGGATCGAGAAGTCGTTGTGCTCGTAATAGTCGCCCGCCGGCACGATCCGCGAGAGCACGCGTGCCATGTCGTTCAGCAACAGCGGCTCGTGCTCATTGATCACGATCGCGGCGGTGGTGTGGTTCGAGACGATCGCCACCTGCCCGAACTCGACGCCCGACCGCGCGACGACGTTCTGCACGTCCGCCGTGATGTCGATGAACTCGAGGGCGTGCGAGGTGTGGTACTCGAGCGTCTCGGCGTATGCGACGAAATGGGATGCCGGGACCTGGGCCGCGTGGAGCGGACGCGCGTCGGGCCGCGGGATGCTCTCGACCACTGGGGCCTCCGCCCGTCTGCCGTGGCTGCGCGGTGGGGCGCACGCCTCGGAGCGTTCCGTTGAGCGTATCAGCGCCCGCGCGCCGGACGCTACCGGCCGCCCTCCGGCCGGTGCCGCCTGAGAGACCGGACTGCCTCCGTGACAGTCTGGATGTCTCGTGCCCCGGCCCGGAACCGGACGTACTCCTCGAGATCCTGCAGCGCGGAGTCCACCTCGCCGAGACGCTCCCGGAGCATCCCCCGGTCCCGGATCTCGTCCAGGTCCCACGGGAACATCGCAATCAGCAGGTCGATCACCCGCGCCGCCCGGTCCTCGTCGCCCCGCTGGAGGTAGCCAGCCTTCAGGTTGTGCAGCAGCCGCTGGATGACCTGCCGCGGGGAGAGCGAGGCGAGGTAGTGTTCTTTGAATGGCACTCGCGCCCCAAAGATGTTCCGCAACAAGACCTGGCAGTCTCTGGGGGTCAGCAGACGCCCGAAGTTGAAGACGTCAATCAGGATGGTGTCGGCCTCGTCGGTGACGCCCGCGGGCGTGTAGCGGCAGATCACGTGGCCCGGCAGTCCCACCGGGCGCACGTCCAGCCCCACCCGCTGGCAGACGTCTGCGTACAGGATCGCTAGAGTCACTGGAATTCCGAGGCGCTCTGAAAGCACCTCGTTCAGATAGAGGTTCTTCGGGTCGTCATAGAACTCGCTGTTCCCGCGGAAGCCCAGTTCCCGGTACAGGTAGCGGTTGATGCCGCGGACGACGAAGTGCGGCGTCTGTCGCTCCGGGTCTCGCCCCAACTGGTGCCCCAACGTGTCCGCCATGTCCTGCAGCCGTCGCTCGAAGGCGTCGATGTCCAGGAGCGGGTACTCAGATTGGGCGATGACGAGGGCGGCGCGCGCGAGGGGGACGTCTTCCGCAGGTCCGCTGACGGTCTCGCGGAACTGCGCGAGCGTCGCCTCGAAGGTGGTCACCGCTTGACCCGCGAGCGTGCCGGACTGAGTCCCTCGAAGGAGATGATCTTTGCCGCGAGTACGGTCAGCATCACGATGATCCCGAGCGTCAGCTCCAGGGAGTACCCGAGGGCGAATGCCAGGAACGGCACCGAGTTCAACCCCACGAACCCGGCGAAGCGCTTCCGCCGCGTCGCGAGGAACAGCACCAGCGTGAGCAGGAGCGCCGCCGCCGTCGCCAGGGGCGTGAGCGCCAGCCACGCGCCAATTGTCGTCGCAGTCCCGTTGCCGCCCTTGAATCGCAGGAAGACCGAGTAGTCGTGCCCGATCACCGACGCCAGGCCGGCGAAGATCGCCAGCATGTGGCTGTCGCTCACCCAGTAGGCGAGCCCCACGGCCGCCGTCCCTTTTCCAATATCTCCTGCGGCCGCGATCAGGGCGGGCATGAAGCCGATGTTGTCCCAGACGTTCATCACGCCGGGGTTCCCATCCCCGATGTGGTGGATGTCCCGGCCGCCCGTCCAGATGAACGCAACCGCGTACGAGGCGGGGATAGACCCCAACAGGTATGCCGTCGCCAGGATCATCGTCACTGTCACCAGAGGCCTCCGAGGAACGCTGGGGGCATGATACCGCCCCCGACTCGCAAGACGCTCACCGTCTCGTCACGCGCGATCCCGGGCATCGGCACCTGACGGGCATCACGGTCATCGGCCGCGATCATCGGACGCCATCATCGGCCCCGTCGTCTATCGAGGTTTCCCGGGCGACCCGATCTACTGCACGGTGTTTGTGGCGACGCAGATCGGAGCGCATCCGAGGGTGGAGCCCCTGCTACGTCGCCTCGCCGATCGGCCGGCGGCCGGAGAAGCCGACGGTCCGTGGGTGCCACCACTCAATGTCCTGTTCGCCCGCCCGCCAGCACCAGTAGGCGAGCGCCCCGTGGATCGTGGTGGGGAAGTCGATCAGGCCTTCGTCGAGCCCCTTGATCTCTGCCCCTGCGCCCGTGATCGCGCTGATGTGGCGCTGCGCCTCTTCGCCGAGGCGGCGCTGTTCGATCGTCAATTCGCGCAGGCGCCGATCGCCCACCACGCCGTTGTTCAGGTGACGGCGGTTGAGGGCGTTCAACTCCGCCTTCACCATCCGCAGCGCGGCCTGGGTCACCTGGAGTTCCAGGACCGAGTCCCGGATCAGGCGCAGCGCAGCGCGCGCCTCATCGAGCGTGAAGTCTCCGGCAGGCATCGAGGGTTACTCGGGCCGGGAGTAGCCACCGGCGGCGTCGTCGTCGAAGAGTTCCTCATCCACGACGGTGGACGCTCCCCAGCCGCCGCTGGACCACATCTCGCGGGCGTCGAAGCCGAGCGCTCCCGACGCGGCCCGCTCCACGGCCTCCCGCAGCGAGGACAGGTCGCCCCCGAACGAAGCCACGCCCAGGTTCACTCCGAAGGCGGCGAGCGGTGAGGGGATGTGCAGCCACGACCAGGGGGCGTCGTTCACTCGCAGGGCGGCCACGATGCCCGGTACGAGGTCCTGCGGCCTCAATGTCACCCGCCGGATGTCGATGTCCGTCGGGTCGAGGCCGGCTTCCTGCCGTCGGCGGGCCTCGAGGATCACGCGGCCGAGCACCGCGCCACCGATGGCGGCAATCAGTACGAGGAACGCGGTACGGAGGCGGCTGAGCAATCGGGTCTCCCTGTGTGGTGGCCTTCTGAACGGTACCGCACGAACCCTCGCGCTGGGCAGAACCATGCCGCTTGTCAGAAAGTAATGTTCACGTGTATTGACACGTTCGCTATTCGATGCCAGACTGCGGCATCGACTCCTGGACGCCCTGGGACGATTCAGCGTCAGAGAGGAAGCGAGGCGCCCTATGGATGACGCACTCGACCCTCGCGCCCTCGTTGCCGAGGCGATTGGCGCGTTCACCCTGATCTTCGCGGGTACCGGCGCGATCATGGTCGCGGCTGGCAAGACGAACATCGGGCTCGTCGAAATTGCACTGGCGCACGGCCTCGCGATCGCGCTGATGGCCTCCGCCCTCGGTGCGATCTCCGGCGGGCATTTCAACCCGGCGGTAACCGTCGCGATGTGGGTGACTCGACGCATTCCCTCGCTCTCCGCCGTGGGGTACATCGTGGCTCAACTGGCTGGGGCCGTGCTTGCCTCGCTGGCGCTTCGCGCGCTCTTCCCGGAGGGCCTGCGCGTTGAGGCGCAGATGGGCGCCACCACGCTCGGACCCGGGATCGACTTCGCCCGAGGCGTGGGCATCGAGGCCATCCTGACGTTCTTCCTGGTCATCGTGATCTTCGGCACCGCAATCGACTCGCGCGCGCCGAAACTCGGTGGGATCGCGATCGGCCTCACCATCACGATGGACATTCTGGTGGGCGGGCCCCTCACCGGGGCCGCCATGAACCCGGCACGGGCATTCGGCCCGGCGGTGGTGGCCGGCGTCTGGGACGACCACGTCGTCTACTGGGTCGGCCCGATCATCGGCGCCGTCGCGGCCGGGCTCCTATACCACTACGTGCTGATCGAGGAGAAGCAGCCCTCGGCAACCTGAGCGCGGCATGGGCCGCGCGGTCCCCAAATGACACCCGCATCTGTCGCAATTTTTACCCCCGCCGCACGGCAGATGTTGGTGAGAGGGCGGTCCGCAAGGACCGCCCTCGAACTTTGCCGGCGAGGTTTGGATCAGCGCAGTCCCGTGCTCCCGTGGCCCCCGTCGCCGCGGGCGGTTTCGTCCAGCGAGTCCACCGCAACCCAGCGGACCGGCGCCAGTTGGCCGATCACGAGTTGGGCGATGCGATCCCCATCATGGACCTCAAACGGGCCGCATCCGGGCAGGCAATACATCGTGACGAAAATCTCGCCTCGGTAATCGGCATCGACCGTCCCGAAGACCGATAGCACGCCGCGCGCAGCGAGTCCTGACCGCGGCCTCGACTGCACGTCCCAGCCCTCTGGTGCGGCAATCGCGATGCCCGTCGGCACCTTCACCGGGCGTTCGCCGATGGCCAGCGGGGCGTCGAGGCAGGCGTGGAGGTCGTAACCGGAGGCGGCCGGCGTCTGGCGGGCGGGGATGCGGGCGGTCGGACGGAGCCGGACGACGCGTAGCGCTGCCTCGCTCATCGAGGCCTCAGGCGGGTGCTGCGTGTGCGTTGATGAAGCGACGCAGGACCGCTGCGGTGCGGTCCGGGATCTGCGCCGGCGGAAAGTGTCCGACCCCGGTGAACACGTGCAGGTGCCGGCGTCCGGCCGCAAGTTCGAGGTATCCGCGGAGCGGATCCTCCGGAGGGACGACGTCATCCGCGTCGCCCAGGAGGACGAGCGTGTGCACCGGGATCTGCGCTGCACAGCCCTCGAGCCCCGGCCAGGGCGACTCCTGCCCGCGGGCACGCTCGGGCGGGTTGTTCTGGATGTCTCTGAACAGTGCCGCACGGTCCTCGTCCGAGAGACCGAGGTGCTGGCGGGTCCAGGCCTCGGTCGGCCCCACCGCGGACGCGGGGGCGGCAGTGGGGCGCGCTGCCCGTGCGGCGCGCTGCTCTGGGGTGAGGCCCGGGCGCTGCGGGTCGGGGCCCGCAATGAGTGCCAGGGCACGGACACGCTCGGCGTGGTCCCGCACGTAGTACCTGGACACCAGCGTCCCCAGCGAGTGGCCGACGAGCGAGAAACGACCAAGGCCCAGAGCGTCCACCGCAGCCGCAAGGTCGCGGGCGTACACCGCGGGCGTGTAGTCAGCCGTGCCGGTGCCGCGGTCAGAGGCGCCCGCTCCGCGCATCGAGATCGCGTACGTGTGGAGGCCCGCATCGGCGAGATGACGCTGGACAGAGGCCCACTGGCGATGGGAGGAGGACGCACCATGCACGAGGACGGCTACGTCGTCGCCGGCGCCGGCTTCCTGGTATTCGAGACGGACTGGACCAGCCTGGACCATGGGCATGGGGTGCTCCTCGTGCTCGCGTCGTCCGGCGGCATCATACTGGCCGGCCTGCTGCACAGCAGAAGGCCCCGCATGGGCGGGGGCCGTCCTTCGTACAGGCGGGACTGTGCCGTTAGGTCGTAGCGGCGGCAGCGCGCTGCAGACCCTTCCCCTTCTTCGGGGTGAGGATCTCCAGCGGGTAGACCTTCTTCTTCAGCATCTCGCGAGGCGGGTCGATGTAGATGGCGCTCCAGCCGCAGGCCTGTTCGCAGAGCCGGCAGCCAACACACTTCTTGTCGTCGACAGTCGCCATCCCGTAGTAGTCGTGGTGGTTCGGGGCGTCCTGCAGCGACAGCGCCTCGAAGGGGCAGATGTTGATGCAGAGTTCGCAGCCTGAGCCGATGCAGTTCTCTTCGACCACCTTGGCAAGGGGCAGTTCACGACGGGGGAAGGTGCGGCAGAGGTCGCCGATCTCGTCGAGGATCGCCTCGGGCGGGCAGACCGCGCCACAGGCTCCGCAGTTGATGCAGAGTTCCTCGTCGATGATGTGGATCTCGTTGCGCCGGCCCGAGATCGCCTCGACCGGGCACTTTTTCACACAGGCGGTACAGCCGATGCAGGTCTCAATGATCGTGTACGCCAAGACGGTGCCTCTCGGTCCGCGCCAAGTCCGGCCTCACCTTATCAACGGCCTGCCTCCCCAGCAACCAGATTCGCGAGGGCGGATGCGCCAATTCTGTGGGCCACGGAGTTACGTCGCCAGACGGCTCACGATGGCGTTGACCTCATAGGGCGGCTCGAGCAGATCGACCCGGATCGCCCGCGCCGATGGCACGTTCTCCGGCGGGGCGAGCAGAAGGATGCGGCTGCCGGGAGCGGCGCGTCGCAGAGCCCGTGCGTACCCCGGCACTGCCGCCTCGGGCCCCCCAGCCACAATCAGGTCGTACCTGGCGCGGTCCAGCCACTCGAGGGCCTCCGATGCGGAGACCCCCGTGTCTACGGTGTAGTCGAACTCCTCCAGCAGGTAGGTCATCGTGCGGTTGGCACGGGGTTCCGAGATCACCAGGAGGGCGGAGCCGCGTCGGGCCAGCCCGCGCTCCACGCGCCGGCGCCAGGTCTCGCTCTCCATCGCGTCCTCCGCGGCCAGAGACCGCCGCCTGCGGTCCCACTCTTCAATATCGGCAGGTTCGCGTGGCGCCGCAGGAGACTGACTGACATCTTCCAGACGGCCCACGGCCTCAGACAGTCTGAGCCGCGGGAGTACGATGGAGGGGATTGGGGGCGGACGATGGCAGGAATCCAGGTAGGTGCCCATGTCTCGTCGTCGGGCGGTCTGTGGACCGCGATCGACCGCGCCGTCGCGATCGAGGCGGAGGCGGCCCAGATCTTCGTGAGCGCCCCCCAGACCTGGCGGCCCACCAAGCACACCGAGGGTGCCATCGCCCAGTTCCGCGCCCGGCGTGCAGAGACCGGCTTCGGCCAGGTCTGGGTGCACAACATCTACCTCGCCAACCTTGCTTCCGAGGACCCACTGATGGTGGAGAAGTCCGTGGCCAGCGTGGTCAACGCGATGACGGTTGCCGCTGCCGCGGGCGCCGAGGGGGTCGTGCTCCACACCGGCTCCCACAAGGGGCTCGGCATCGAGGCTGTGCTCGAGCGGGTGGTGGACGGCCTGAAGCGCATCCTCGCGTCGTCGCCGGAGGGCCCGGTACTCGCGCTGGAGACGATGGCAGGGCAGGGTGGCACGATCGGCACGAAGTTCTCAGACCTCGGCCTGCTCCTGCGCACCGTGGACTCTCCGAGGCTCGCGACCTGTCTGGACACGTGTCACTCATTCGCCGCCGGGTACGACCTCAAGACGCGCGACGGGTTGGACGCCGCCGTGGCAGAGTACGACCGGGAGATCGGCCTGGACCGCCTGGCGGTGATCCACGCGAATGACTCGAAGACACCGCTCGGCGGATACCGCGACCGCCACGAGAACATCGGGGATGGCTACCTGGGCAGCGAGACCTTCGAACTCCTGATGGCCCACCCGGCGTTCCAGGGGAAGGCGTTCCTGCTGGAGGTCCCAGGGATTGCGACGGAGAAGCACCCCAAGGGCGACGGGCCGGACCTGGAGAACGTGCGGCGCCTGAAGGCGATCCGCGACGGAGTCCTCGCCGCGCGTTAGCGGCGGACGTCCCGCGGCGCGCCCGCGAGGACGAGGAATTCGTCTTCCCAGTGCAAGATCTCACGGACGAGGTACTCGGAGACGGCGCCTTCCTGCGTGGGAATTTCGGGGTCCGCCTCGAAGATCACCATCAGCCGCTTCGCCATCTCGTCATGGGACATCCGCTGGTCCCCTGTCTCGTCCCGCACCTTCTGTTCCGCCTCCATGACGATGTCGCAGAGCTCGGACGGTACGAACGAGTCGAGTTCACTGCTGAGCATCTCAGCAATCCAGTCGGCTCCTTCGCTGGCGAGTTTCGGGTCAATCGGCATCGGTGCTCTCCTCGGCTCTCGCAGAGCGTCCGTCGTCGTTCGAGGCGCAGGCTACGACGCGGAGACTACTTCGCGCGAGGGGTGCCGAAGGCGGGGCAGCCGTGGCCTATTTCGTCACCCACGGCCCCATCCCGCTGATCTTCTGGACGTCCACGCGCACGGAGACGCGGCGCTCGCGGTCGTTGAAGCCGCCGTAGGACTCACGGCCGGTGTACTTCTTCGACAGCCGGTTGATCTGGTCGTTGGCACCTTCCTCGGACATCGTCGCCGTGCCCTCGAAGACGGCGTAGGCACGTGGCGCATCCGGGTCCTGTACGGACACGAGGATGCGAGGGTTACGCCGCATGTTGAACCACTTGCGGCGGCCCGTCGCGGTGTTAAACGTCAGGGTCCCATCGCGATCCTCGATCCAGACCAGGGTGGCATGGGGGGAGCCATCCCTGTTCGTGGTGACAACGAGGGCGTGGGCGGCCGGCTTGTTCAGGAGATCGCGGGCCGCCTGGGGCAGGGGGAGAGACATGAGAGGCTCCGTTCGGTGTAGTTACCGATCGTAAGGATGTGCGAGCCGCTGGGCCACCACGGCGGCCATCACGAACGCATTGCATCCGTGGATAACTCATCAACACCCTGAATGTGCAGGCGAAACCGGGTGCAGAGTCCTTGTCACGCTCTCGCAACCCATCGGGCGCGGTCTAGTACAGGACCTGCTCTGCCACCAACTCTGCCGTCTCGTCTGCTGAGAGCCCAAGGATGCTCGTGGCGATCTCGACTGTGTGCTCACCAAGGAGCGGGGCGGCGCGGCGGAGTTCGACCGGCGTGACAGAGAGGCGTACCGGGGGACCGTCATACGCACGCCGCCCCTCTTCGGGGTGCTCCGGGCGGACGTAGTAGCCGCGTGCCTCAAGATGCGGGTCCGCGAGTACCTCGGAGGCCCGTTGGACGAGCCCGGCAGGGACGCCGGCAGTTTGAAACGCAGCCAACGCGCGGGGCGCATGCTGATCGGCCGCCCACTCCGCGATCAGGGCGTCCAGCGCATCCTCGTTGGCTTTGCGGGCCTCGAGCGTTGCAAAGCGCTGATCGGCTGCCCATTCGTGGTGGCCCATCGCGGCGGCCGCACGGCGCCACTGCTTCTCATCGAGGCAGGCGATCACGAGCCAGCGGTCGGCGCGGTCGCCCTGCTCGGCGGTGCGGTAGGCACCGTGCGGCGCCGCGTAGGGTGCACGGTTGCCCTGGCGCGGGTAGTGCGCTCCATTCGCGGTCGCAAAGACGGGAGTGGAGAGTGCCGCGATCGACGACTCGAGTTGGGCCATGTCGATCAACTGCCCCTCGCCGGTGCGCCGTCGATGGCGGAGCGCGGCCAGCAGCGCAATGACGGCGTGCATCGGGTTGACGACATAGTCCGGATAGTTCGTGCCCACGCCGATCGGAGGAGCGCCCTCGAAGCCTGCCAGGCCGTTGACGCCGCACACGGCTGACAGGACGGCGCCGAAGCCGACGAACTCGGTGTGTGGCCCAGTCAGTCCCTGCATCGGCTGGTACATCGCAATGATCGCCGGGTTGGCCTCGCGGACGGTGTCCCAGGTCATGCCGATCTGGCGCACGGCGCGCATCGTCATGTTGGTCATCATGATGTCGGCCCAGCGCACGAGTCCGAGGCCGAGTTCGTGGCCGCGCTCCGTGGTGAGGTCGATCGTGATCGATCGTTTCTCTGCGTTGAAGTTGTTGTAGTAGCCGCTGGCGTTCAGGCTGGTGTTGCCGGGCGGCCTCGGCCCCACCAGTCGAAGGCCGTCCGGCCGCTTCGCTGTCTCTACGCGGACGACATCCGCGCCCATGTTCGCGAGGGCGCGCGTGGCGATCGGGCCGGCGCCAAACCAGGTGAGGTCGAGCACCTTCACGCCGTCGAGCACTCGGGACGTGCCGTTCATGCTGGGCGCCGTCCTCGGGCCGCGGCCCGCTCGTCTTCCGCGAGTCCGGCCTCGGTCAGGACTTCGTCCGTGTGTTCGCCGAGGAGCGGCGCGGGGCGTCGCAGCGTCGCAGGGGTCCCGTGGAGGGCCCAGGGGAAGCCGGGATACCGCAACCGTCCGCGTCCCGGGTCTTCGATGTCGCGCCACCAGTCGCGGGCGCGGAGTTGCTCGGAGGCGAGGATATCTGCCGGGCCGTTGACAGCGCCGACCAGCACGCGCAGTTCCTGTCCGCGGACATACACCGTCTCCTTCGGGTGTCGGGCGAAGAACTCGATCACTTCGGCCTCGATCTCCTGCAGGAGTGTCCGGACCACGGGGGCGCGCGCCGGGTCTTCCATCAGGCCCATGATTTGCGACGTGGTGAAGGAGGTCGCGATCAGGGACGCGTACGGCTCCTCGTCCAGTCGCGACGACCCCTCGAGTGCCCGCATCAGTTGGACCAGGCCGGGGAACCCTGAGCCAGCATTCCCTGTGCACATCGCGTAGACATGTCCGTCAGTCGTCGCGTAGATGCCCAGCCCGGGCATCTTGAAGCCAAGTGCCCCCTGGCCCCCCGTCCGAGTCCGGTCCGTGCCCAGGATGTCCGCTTGCTGCATCGCGGTTTCTTCCGCCATCAGGAGCGACTCAAACATCGACGCTTCGACGCGCTGTCCCTCGCCGCTGGCGTCACGGTGGAGGAGCGCAGCCAGGACCCCGGCTGTCGCATTGATCGAGGCGACGTGGTAACCCTGATGATCCGGCAGCTGTTCCGGCGGGCCGTCCGCGAACCCCGCGAGGGCCATGACCCCAGACATGGCGTTCGCCACAATGTCGGCGTAGGCCCACTCTGCGTAGGGCCCATCCAGGCCCCATCCCGTGATCGATGCGTGCACGATGTCGGGCCGCAGGCGGCGCAGATCCTCGTGGGCCAGCGCCAGCCGCCGGGCCTCGGAAGGTGACCACGAGTCGAGGACGACGTCCGCCGTGGCGACGAGGCTGCGGAGCGCGCGCTGTCCGGCGGACTGCTCGAGGTCGAGTGTGATGCCCCGCTTGTTGGCATTGAGCAGGACGAACATGACCGAGGCTTCTTCGGCGGGTAGGCCCGGAAGCCTCGGCGCCCAGCGGCGTGCCGGGTCGCCCTCGGGCCGCTCGACCTTGATTACATCTGCTCCAAGGTCGGCGAGGAGACGTCCGGCGTAATGGCCGATCGGGCCGGTGAGGTCGAGCACATGCACGTCGTGCAGGGGTCCCGGAGCGGTCGAGGCAGGGGATGGCATACCGGCCGCCTGTCTGCTCATCCAGCCGGCGGATGAAAGCCCCGCAGCGGGGGCATGTCAAACTCTCGCCGTGAGATACAGGGTGAACCTTCACGTTGACGGTAGAGTTTGCAGGTGCCTACGATATCAGTTCATCCCCAGCTCGGAGGCACTTGCATGGCGATGGGACGCGGCGGCCCGGCAGGACACGGTCAACGGCCGTCCATGCGGGCAGCGCTCGTTGTCTTCAAGTACCCGATATACCGGCAGCTGTGGATCTCCTCTGCATTCGCCTTCATGGGCATGCAGATGCTGCAGATCGCCCGCGCGCTCCTGGCGTGGGACCTGACGCACTCCTTCGGCGCGATCGGCCTCGTCTCCCTCTCCTTCGGGTTGCCGATGCTGGCCTTCTCGCTCGTGGGCGGTGCCGTCGCGGACCGGGTCGACAAGCGCAACCTGACGCTCCTCACCAACACCCTGATCGGCCTGCTCGCCGTGGTCACCGGTGTGATGGTGGCGATGGAGACGATCACCTTCGAGATCCTCATCGTCGTTGGGCTCTTGCAGGGCACGTTCACCGCACTGGGCATGCCGGCTCGCGCACCGCTGATGGCCGAGGTGGTGGGCCAGGAAAACATGATGAGCGCGATCGCGATGTCCAACACCGCGATGAACGGGACGCGCCTGTTCGGCCCTGCCCTTGCCGGTGTCATCGCCGGTGCCTGGGGCATCGAATGGGCCTACGCCGCGCAAGCCGTTGCCTACGTCCTGGCATCGCTCACGATGCTTCCGGTGCCGTCCGGCCTGGGTGCCGCCGAGCGGGCCGCCCGCCCTCCCACCAACGTCCTGCAAGAGATCGGCGTCGGCCTGCGCTACGTCGCCGGACATCCGACGCTTCGCCTGCTCATGGGGATGATGTTCATCACCACGTTCTTCGCGATGCCCTACGTGATGCTGCTGGCGGGCTTTGTCCAGCGTGATCTGGGCCAGGGTGAGGAAGCCTACGGCTGGCTCCAGTCGATCTCGGGTGTGGGCGCCCTCGCCGGCTCTCTCGGTATCGCGACCGTGACGGCGTTCAACCGGAAGCCGCTCCTCCAGTGGCTCTCCGGCCTCGTGGGCGGGGCAGGCTTGATTCTGATGGCGGCATTGTCGGCGCCATTCGGCTTTGCCGGAGCGATTGTGGCCACGCTGGTACTCGGACTCTTCCTCACGATGTACCAGACGCTGAACAGCACGATGATCATGGAGGCCGCGGAGCCGCAGTACTACGGCCGAGTGATGAGCATCAACATGCTGACCTTCAGCGCGATGCCCATCATGGCCTACCCCCTGGGTGCGCTCGCTGACCGGATCGGCGCTTCCACGCTCTTCGTGCTGCAGGGAGCGATGGTGATTGGCTTCCTGGTGCTCGTGGCACTGCTCGCGCCTCGGTATACCTTTGGGCGCGAGGCCCCGCGGAGCCACGAGGATGGCCCGTCCCCCGGTCAGGCGCCGGCGCGGGGGTCAGCGTCGGGTAGCGGCTACGCGGGGGTCTCTGCCCGCCGGCCGTAACAGTCCGTCGTGCCGCCCGGAATCGCTTGCGCCATCGGCCTACCATTCACCCGTCATCACACCGCTGATAGGTTCGATGGCGCGCGATGGAGGGGGTCTCGATGGCCGGCTGGCGCGATGAGTACGAGCGTCGTCGGATGTCGTTCGATCAGGCGGCTGCCTTGATCCAGGCGGGCGACATCATCCACACACCCATCGGGGGCGATGCCCGGTCATTCATGAGTACAGCCCTGCGGCGCGTCATGGAACTGGACTACCGGGTCACCATCCACGCCTGCAGCCCGACGCCGGCACAGGAGTGGTTCCTCGACGAGTATGCCAGCCTGCCCTTTGACCTCCGCACGGAGATCTATGTCGGCCCCACGGGGCGCGTCGCACTCGAGGCCAAGCGCGCGGACTTCTACTCCAATCTGTTCTCCAACCAGTTCAACGTCTGGGACCACCGTGAGGGCGAGCGTGAGCCCATTGACGTCTTCCTCACGCAGTGCACTCCGCCAGACGCGGACGGCTATGTGAACTTCGGCGGGTCGCCCTGGCAGAAGGCGGACTTCGCACGCCGCGCGCGCACCTCGATCTTCGAGGTGTGGCCGTTCCTGCCGAACGTGCCGACGACTGAGCGGATGCATGTCAGCGAGGTGACGGCCTTTGTCGACACACTGCTGACCGAGGCGCCGGGCGTCGCCGAGACCGTCCCGCCGGCCGAGGCGAGGATCATCGTTGGCTACGTCAATGAGATCTTGCGCGACGGTGACACCGTGCAGATCGGCGCGGGGCGCACCGCGACGCACCTGGTGCCCCTCGGTCTCTTCGATGGCAAGCATGACCTCGGCTGGCACTCTGAGATCACCCCGCGCGGGGTGGTGCCCCTGATGATGGAGGGCGTCGTCAATTCCAGTCGCAAGTCAGTCGACCGTGGCCTGCATGTCACAACGACGGTCACGCCGAAAACTCCAGAGGAGTTCGAGTGGCTGGAGAAGTCCGGAAAGATCGAGACACGCGCCGTGCGCGAGGTGAACTCAATCCTGGAGATCGCCAAGCAGGACCGGATGTGCTCGATCAATAACGCCTTCACCGTGGACCTGACCGGCCAGATCTGCTCGGAATCCCTCGGCACGACCACGTACAACGGAACCGGTGGCCAGTCCGAGTTCCACATCGGAGCGGCGCTCGCGAAGGGCGGGAAGGCGATCACGGTGCTTCCGGCCTCGACGAAGGATGGCACGATCACGCGCATTGTCCCGGCAATCACGGACGGGCAATTCGTGACGGTGCCTCGGACCTTCGCTGACTATGTCGTGACGGAGTTCGGCATCGCCCGGCTCGCCGGCAAGAGCCAGCGACAGCGCGCCGAGGAATTGATTGCCATCGCGCATCCGGACCATCGAGGGGAGTTGCGGGCGCAGCTGCGGTCCCGCTTCTACCCCACCGACTAGGAGTTCGGCTCGGCCTCGTCCGGCTCGGGGGTGCCACCCCCGATTTGCTGCGCGCCGCCCGCGAGGAGCGCCTGCAGCTCGCGCCATTCGCCGGGCGACATTCCGGCGGTCTTCGCCGTGAGGGTCTCGCCAGCCAGCATCCGCCGCACTGCCTCGAGTGACTGCTGCGACAGTTGGGCACCGCCCTGGCGATAGTTTACGAAGGCCCTGTGGGTCATCGGGACCCAGCGGCCCATCACGTCGGCGAGCACCTCGGCGTAGACGCGGATCTCGTACTGGGCGTGGGCGTCCGCGCGCAGCCGCACGAAATGCATCAGGTTGTGGAGGTCGGTCTTCCAGTACCACTGAGTGTAGAAGTTCAGCGAGAGGTTCATCCGGGCAAGTTCTCGCGCGACGCCGTCGTAGGACGGGTCGCGCTGCTGGCCGTCCGGCCCCTCGTTCAGCAGTTCGTCGTAGTGGGCGTAGGCGCGTTCGGCATCCTCGCGCAGGATCGCCTGCACGCGCCGGGCCTGTTCCGTATCCAGCGTGGCGCCGCGGCCCTGACGGTTGGTCGAGGACTGGGCGGCGATGTGGGCGACGTCCGGGATGTAGAACTCATTGTCGAGGATCGAGTAGCGCGCCGAGTACTCGTTCACGTTCGCTGTCCGATGACGGATCCACTGCCGTGCGATGAAGATGGGCAACTTCACGTGCAGTTTGATTTCGCACATCTCGAACGGCGAGGTGTGCCAGTTGCGCATGAGGTAGTTGATCAGGCCCTGATCGTCTCGCTGGCGCTTCGTTCCGCGTCCGTAGGAGACCCGGGCGGCCTGGACGACGGCTGCGTCATCCCCCATGTAGTCGATGACGCGGACGAAGCCGTGGTCGAGCACGGGCAGCGGCTCGTAGAGGATCTCCTCCAGGGCGGCGACGGTGGCGCGTCGGGTGGGGACGCACTCCGCTCGTTGAGCGTCGATCTCAGCCCGTTGTTCGGGTGTCACGTGGGCGCCGTCAGGCGCGGACGGAGATTCAGCCATGGGTCCCCTCCGACTTCGAGGGGCGGGGTGCAGGCGATGCTGGCGCGTTCGGCACGCCGGCAGGGGAGAGCGCCACGCCGCACGCGTCGCCGCGATGCAGTTCAGTGCTGGGGGCAGGATACCGAGGCGACTCGGGAACGTCGAAGGTAGATGTCACGCTAGCGGGCTGCGCGTCGGCGCTCCAGGCGGGCCCGGGCAGCGGCATTGGGATCCCACAGACCGCAGTCCGTCTCCAGGTTCTCCAGGAACGGGCCGATGCAGTCTTTGCCCTCGCGGACGATGTGATTGCAGAGCATCACGTAAGGGTCCATCCGGGACGAGTCGATCGTCCGGCGGAGCCACTGGCACTCGATAGCAAGGCGGTCATATTCCACGCTGGGAGCATACCCCCGCCTCTCGGCAAGCGCGCCCGCCCGGCCTTGCCGCGCGGAGTACGATCAGAGTCCGGTGCCGCTCGCCGGTGCTCCCCACGTTTCTAGGAGAACCTGTGCCCCAGTTGCCACCGGTGGCTGCCGCGGCGGTTGTCCTCTGCCTGCTGGCGGCGGTCACGATCACCACCATGATTGTCCAGATGCGCTCTCGCCGCAGGCGGTTGGCCCTGGCTGCGATGGTGCGTGAGAGCGCCCCCATCCCCCGCCCCACCGTGTCCACCGTCGATATGCCCCTTGAGCCCGAGCTGCAGCCCCTCCGGGGTCGCAGCTACGCACGCGCCGAGCACGAGGCGCGGTTCCGGCCGTTCGACGACCGTCCCGCGACCCGCGAGGGTGCGCCTGGCCGTCCCGGCAGGCGCCTGGCGGCACAGGTCGCCTACGCGGCCCCGGTGGCGACCCCTCCCCCGCCGAGTCTTCCGGTCCCAATCCTGGAGGTCGCTCCGGAGGTGGCGCTCCCGGCCCCTGCAGCGGGCCCGAGCGTGCCGTCCGGACTCCTAGGCGCTCCGGGGGCAGAGATGCTCGCTGTACCGGCGCAGGAGGTCACTCCAGACGTTGCGGCACAGCAGTCACTTTCCCCCGAGCCAGTCCCTCTAGCGGCAGGGGAGGAGGCGGCCCTCGAGGCCGGGATCGCCGTACCGCCGGTCGCTGACTCGACGGGATTTGAGGTGGCAAGCCGGACCCATGGCGGGTTGGAGTCGGTCTTCGCTCTTGACGTTTCGGACAGCCGCTCCGCGGGTGTCCCGACCTCGTCGGCGGACTCGCCCGCCTCCGCCCCCCCACTAGCCTCCACGGAACCGATCGCCGAGATCCCGGAACCACTCGGCGCGGCCGCCTCGGCGGAGGCTGAGCCTGCGCAGCCTCCGCGGGTGGATGGTGTCGTCGCTCAGGCGCCAGTCGAGGCAGGTGACCAACGGCCAGCAGTCGGTGACGGTCCAGGTGTCACACCAGCACGAGACGAGTCTTCCCCCCCACGACACGCAGACGAGCCGGGCGCCACGCGTGCGCGTCAGACGCCCGAGGTCGTGGTCCTCGCCCCAAGGCCCTCGTTGCCCGTCCCAGCGTTGAGCCCGCTGCTGAGCCGAGAGGTGAGCCTGGGGGACGCGGCGCGTGTCCTACGTGGCCTCACCATGACGGATGGGCGCCAGTTGCGGCGCGCCGTCGCGGTGGGCGCCGCGACATCGGTCGTCGCGGCTGCCTTCGCGCTTCGAGCACGGCGTCGTTCGCCATAATCCGTCCGTGCGTCGCGGGAACCTAGCGCGTGTAGCGCAGGTGTTACGAGCGCGGATCAGTTCACAGTTCTGCAATCCTTCCGCAATCCGTACCGCACATCTTTCCCGCATGATCCGTTCCAAGGAACAAGAGACGAACCCCCGTCGTCTCTGATTCATGGAGAGGAGGCCGGGATGCTGTACACGAAGGCCTGCCCGCGCTGTCAGGGTGACATGAGCCGTGTCGAGGACATCGGCGACACGTACTTCTCGTGCGTCCAGTGTGGACACACGTCGTACACCGCGCCAGGTCCGATGGCGGTACCGACGGCGGACGGGCAGCGGACGTGGCTCTCGGCGGTGGACCGCTCCGTCGCGCGCAAGCGCCGGATCAACCGCACGCCGGCTCGTCCCGCTCGGGCTGCGTAGCCCACACGGCACACGCCCATAAACGAAGGGGGCGGGGTCGTGAGACCCCGCCCCCTCTCGATTGGACGGACGGGACGCTACGCGTGGTACCGGCGGAAGACGGCGCTGGCGTTCTGACCACCGAGGCCGAACGAGTTGGACATCACCACGTCGATCTGCGCTTCCACGGCGTTGTTCGGCGTGACATCCAGGTCGCACTCCGGGTCCGGGTACTCGTAGTTGATAGTCGGCGGGACGACGCCATGGTGCATGGCGAGCACGGACGCGACCGCCTCGATTCCGCCAGCCCCGGCCGCGAGGTGGCCCGTCATCGACTTCGTCGAGGAGATCTTCACGCGTCGCGCGTCGCGCTCTCCGAGGGCGATCTTGATCGCGTGTGTCTCCGTGCGGTCATTCAGCGGTGTGCTCGTGCCGTGTGCGTTGATGTAGTCGACGTCGGCTGCGTCGATGCCGGCGTCGCGCATCGCGCGGGTCATGGCGAGCGCCTGGCCGTTGGGGTCCGGTGCGGTGTCGTCGGTCGCGTCAAAGGACCAGCCGACGCCAGCGAGTTCGCCGTAGATGCGGGCTCCACGCTCGAGCGCCGCCTCCTCCGACTCGATGAGGAGGACGCCAGATCCCTCCCCGAGGATGAAGCCGTCGCGCTGGACGTCGAAGGGACGGCAAGCGTGCGCCGGGTCGTCGTTATGCTTGGAAAGCGCGCCGAGACGGCCCATGGAGGAGAGCGAGAGCGGCGTGATCATCGCCTCCGCACCGCCGACCAGTACCGCGCGGGCGTGGCCGAGGCGGATCATCGAGAGGGCATGGCCGAGCGCGTCCGTCCCGGAGGCGCAGGCGGTGTTGATCGTGGTATTCGGACCGCGGACGCCTAGTTGACGCGCCAGGCGTGCGGCACCCATGTGCTGGCCCATGCGCGTGATGATGAACGGGTCGACGCCTCGAGACCCGCGCTCCACGTACGCCATCCACTCAGGCCCCATGTTGAACACGTCACCGGAGGTGGCCATCACGACGCCGATGTCGTCGCGATTGGCATCGGTCACCTCGAGGCCTGCGTCGCGCATCGCCTGGACGCCCGCGGCGTGTCCGAACTGGGCGAAGCGGCCGGTGCGACGGGCGACTTTCTTCTCCAGGTACGGCTCGATGTCGAAGTTCTTGACCTCGCCGGCAATCTGGACGAGGTCCGCGGAGGCGTCCCACTGCGTGACCCGGCCGATGCCGTTGCGTCCGGAGCGGAGGCCTTGCCAGTACTCCTCCAGGTCGTTTCCGATGGGCGTGACGGCTCCCATCCCGGTAATCAGGGCACGATGGATGGTGCGCGTCGCGGGCATGCAGGCCTCCCGAAGTCGCCTGGAGTACCTCCATGCTAGGGCTGGCGCGGTGTTGGCCGCGACGGGTGGCGCAGGGGTGGCGGTGGCGTGGCAGAATACCGCCCTGGCGCGTCCGGAGCGCCGGGGGAGGCTTGCCGTGCCACTACCACTCGAGGGCTACCGGATCCTGGACCTGTCCATCTGGCAGCAGGGCACATACGCCACAGCCATGCTGGCCGACATGGGTGCGGACGTCATCAAGATCGAGTCGCACGCGAACCCGGATCCCGGCCGCGGGCTGCAGCAGGGTGGCCCCCGCAACGCCTATTTCAACACGCTGAACCGGGGGAAGCGCTCGATCCTCCTCGACATGAAGAACCCCGCCGGCATGGAGGTGTTCTGGCGTCTGGTGGAGACGGCCGATGTCTTCCACAACAACATGCGTGGCGGGGTGATGGAACGCCTTGGCGTGACGTTCGAGACGATCCAACAGCACAACCCGCGCTGCCTCTTCTCCAGCGCGACGGGCTGGGGGCACCTGGGCCCGGACGCGAAGACAGGGGCCATGGACACGCTTGCGCAGGCGCGCGGCGGGTTCATGTCTGTGACTGGCGAGGGCGAGGAGAGTCCACCGACGCCCGCGGGCTTCCCGCAGGCCGACCACGTGGGCGCCATGGTCTCCGGCTACTCGATCGTCCTGGCCCTGTTGCACCGCGAGCGCACCGGCGAGGCCCAGGAGATCAACACCTCGCTCTACGGGTCCCAGATGCTCATCCAGTCCTACAACATCACGGCCGCCATGTGGAGCGGCCAGTTGATCGGCCGGCGACGGCACAACGAGCGGCCTCCCACCTGGAACCATTTCAAGGCCGGCGACGGCAAGTGGTTCATGGTGGGGTTCCTGCCAGCCGACAAGTGGTGGCCGCAGTTCTGCGACGCCCTCGGCTCCGAGGAGTTGAAGCAGGACCCGTACCGGACGCAGGCGCAGCGTACTGAGCGCTTGGCCGAGGTCACAGCCAAGATGGACGCCATCTTTGAGACGAAGACGCGGGACGAGTGGATCAAGATCTTCCACGCCCAGGACCTGCTGGTGCAGCCGGTGATGGACTACCTGGAGATCGGCAAAGACCCGCAAGCCTGGGCCAACGGATACCTCGTGGAGGTGCCGGACGAGACGGGCAAGATGTGGCCGATGGTCGGGTCGCCCGTCCACCTGTCGAAGACGCCTGCACAGCTGAAGAAGCAGGCCCCAGAGTTCGGCCAGCACACCGAGGAGGTGCTGCTGGAGTCCGGATTCTCGTGGGACGAGGTCGAGGCGTACCGCGCGCAGGGCGCCTTCGGACCCCCGCGGTAAGACTCTTCGGCTGTCCTTGAACAGAGAGGAGGCCGGGCAATCTGCCTGGCCTCCTCCCTGTCGGGTGCGGGTGGCTGGGGCTACAGGCCGCCGAGACTCTGCAAGAACTCGCGGATGTTCAGCGCGAGGGCAGCGGGCTGGTCCGTCGGGACCGGGTGCCCCGCGTCCTCGATCAGGCTCACGCGGGAGCCCGCGATGCGGCGGTGCAGTCGCTGGATCGCCTCGGGGGTCAGCATGTCCGTCTCAGCGCCACGCACGATCATGGTGGGGCACTGGATCCGGTCGGCCGAGTCCCAGAGGTCGGCGAGACGGCGCTGGCCGGGGTCTGGCTCGGGGGGGCGGACCGTCGGGTCGCGGAACACCGGGTCCAGGTCCCAGACGAAGACTCCCTCCTCGTTCACTGTGAATGAGGCTCGTACACGGCGCTCGAGCTGCTCCGTGTTCGCGTACGGGAAGAATTCGCGGAACGCCACGACGGCGTCGTCGAGGCTCGCGAAGGAGTCGCCGACCGAGAGGAGGCGGCGCAGTTGCTCGACTCCGGAGCGAAGCACTTCGGGTGCGGACTCGATGATGACGAGCGCGGTGACGATCTCGGGGTGCTCGGCGGCGTAGCAGATCGCGTTCGCGCCTCCCATTGAGTGGCCCACGATCGTGACCGAGCGCAGCCCAAGCGCGTCGATGAGGGAGGCGAGGTCTTCGACCTGCGTGGCGCGGGTGTAGTCCCGGTCGCCTGCGCGCGCGGACGAGCCGTAGCCGCGCTGGTCGACCGCGATCACCCGATACTCGCGCGCGAGATCCGCCGCGACGTCAGACCAGGCCTCGGAGGTCTCCGCGTAGCCGTGGAGCATCAGCAGGGCGTGGCGGCTGCGCGGATCGCCCCACTCGCGGACGTGGAAGCGGAGGTTGTTCACCTCGATCATCTCGTCGCGGGGTCGGGTGCTGGTTGCCATGGTGGCCTCCGAGGCTCTGGGCGCCGGTGCAGGGCGCATACGAATGCCGCGGCGCGAGCCGATTCAGCGGGCTGCGACGTCAGGCTCTGGAAGTACCGAGGGTACGGCGAGGCAGCACTTGGGAGTCGAAAATATCACAAAACGTATCGCGCTGAATCTGGAACTCGCGAGCCTGGCGAGTCCTACAGCGCCGCAGTGATGTCGTTGGCCACCGGAAGGCCATCTTGCAGCGCCAACCAGTTTCGCCCTCGGTCGTGCGAGGCCCAGAGTCCGTTTCCGGCGGCGACGAAGACGAGGTCATTCCAGTCGAACGGACGGACGACGCAGGGGACCTGCTCCCATTCGTCGTCTCCTTCGAGCATGATCCGCTGCCACGTCACGCCGCCGTTGGCGGATCGGAACACCGCCCCCTCCAGGCCGGGGGCGCGCCGCGCGGCTGAGTAGACCAGGGCATCCGGCGTGCCGGGGAGCACGGCGATGGTGCCGCCCCACGAGCGGTCGAGGCCGCCCAGTCCCTGCACCCAGGTGTAGCCCTCGTCCTCGCTGCGGAAGATGCCGCTCTGCGTGGAAGCGAAGAGACGGTCGCGCCGTTCCGGGTGGACCCACACGCGATGGACCTTCGGGTCCAGTCCGTCCGTGCGACGGAGCCACGAGGAGCCGCCGTCTCGCGTGTGCCAGCAGCCACCCCCCACGATCGAGATCACGATGCCATCCGTCACTTCGCCCGCGGAGGCGACGAAGGGTTGGACTCCCGCCGGCGGGACGAAGCGGTTCAGGCGGATGACATTCTGGACGCCCTCGATGACTTCCCAGGAGACGCCCTTGTCGGTGGAGCGGTGGAGCCGGCCGTCCGCACTGCCGATGAAGAAGTCGCCAGCGGTCGTGACCGAGACGGACTTCGGGTCGCCCTCCCAGCCGCGCTCCCAGCGCTTGCCGGTGAAGAGCCAGACGCCCTCGCCCGGCGCCGCGGCCAGGCCGAGGCCGTCCTGGAAGTCGACGCGCGTGAAGCGCTTGCCAGGGATCGCCACGACGGGCGGCCGACCGGGCTCGACGTGGAGCAGGCCCTCATCTGTGGCGAGCACGATGCCCAGCGGGTCGTATTTGCGTCTGCTGATCATCGCGCGCCCTCTCCGGCGGAGGCATCGCGTACGGCCCTGACGAGCGCAGGGAGAGCCTCCCCCGACGGCGCTCGCACGACGATGTCCGCGATCTCGGTCAACGGCGTCTCCTCCGGATTTACCTCGATCAGCGGGACGCCTCGGCGGGCGGCCTCGATGGGGAAGGCGGCGGCGGGGTAGACGACGGCGGAGGTGCCCACGGTCAGGAAGCAGTCCGCCAGTGCAGTCTCGGCCTCGCAGCGCGCGAGCGCGAGTGGCGGGATCGGCTCACCAAACATGACCGTGTCACCCTTGACGATGCCGGCGCACCCCGGCGTCGCGCAGCGAGGCGGCAGGGCCGCCTCGTCAATGGGGAACTCCTCGCGCGGCCAACGCGTCCCGCATCGCACGCAGCGCATCCACATGCGGTTGCCGTGGATCTCCGTCAGGGATCGCTGCCCGGCCCGCCGGTGGAGGTCGTCGATGTTCTGGGAGATGACGTGGGCGATCCGGCCCATCGCCTCGAGTTCGGCAAGCGCGAGGTGGCCGGGGTTCGGCTGAGCAGCCTCGATGCTTGAGCCGAAGGCATTGCCAGCGCGGGCGTCCTCCAGCCGGCGTTCCCACCAGCGCTTCGGGTCGGCGGCGAAGGTCTCGTACTGGTTCAGCGGCGGCTCACCCTGGGTGGTCCAGAGGCCGCCCGCCCCGCGGAACGTGGGGATGCCGGACTCCTTCGAGATCCCGGCACCGGCGAGGACGACGGCGTGGCGGCTGCGGAGGAGGATCGCGGCGGCGCGCCTGATGGCTTCGAGGGTGGTCTCGTCCACAGCGCCCATGCTAACCGCCCGTGCGGTTGGAGGGATTGCGCGGCCCACTGCGGGCGTGCCCGTTATCCTCGACTGGTGGCGCCTCAAGCATCGTTGCTCCGCCCGTCCTCAATGCCTCCGGCTCGCCGGCAGTGGCTGCGCCGCGGTATCGCCGCGCTGATCCTGGCCGCCGCCGTGTTGACGTTTGGGTGGCAGGAGTGGGCGGCACGCCAGACATCGTCGGAGCGGCTGGGGATTCTCAATGGGGCAACGAGCCCCGCGGTCGGTCAAACTGCGCCCGACTTCGTCCTTCAGGAGCAAGGGACGGGGCGCCTCGTACGGCTGTCCGACTTTCGGGGGAAGACGGTAGTACTGAACTTCTGGGCAACGTGGTGTCCGCCGTGCATTGCGGAGATGCCAGAATTGCAGGCGCTCCACGCCTCGAGGGCGGCGGCGGGCGATCTCGTCGTGCTCGCGGTGGACGTCGAAGAACCAGGGTCGGTGGTGGGGGAGTTCGTACAGCAGCGCGGCCTGACCATGCCGGTGTTGCTCGACCGGACAGGGGCGGTGAAGCGGCACTACGGTCTCCCGGGCATGCCCGGCACGTTTTTCATCGACCGGGACGGCGTGGTGCGCGCCAAGACGCTAGGCCCTGTGATCGGCGCGCCGCTCATCGAGGGTGTCGCCGCCGCCGGAGGAGGCTAGGCATGGACCTCGGCTTTGCCTTTCTCTGCGATGCGGCCCAGGACTCAGGGGGCAAGTTGCACGCCCTGGGGATCGGTGTGGACACGCTGCATGCCTCCTCGTTGCCGGCGGTGCATCCGCACCTCTCGCTCGTCGTGCGGTTCGCCTATGGCGCAGAAGATGTCGGTGATCACGAATTCGCGATTGCGGTCCTTGATGCGGACGGCAGGGACGTGGTGTCTCCCGTCGGCGGACAGATGACCCTGCGCCTGAACGGAGAAGACACGACCGGCGGCGCCAACCTGGTGGTGGACCTGCAGAACGCGCAATTCACCACCTACGGCCCGCACGAGGTCTCGGTTCGTGTCGACGGTGAGACCTTCGCCACCCTGCCGATTGCCGTCCGGCGCCGGTAGCCCGATGAGCGCCCGCAGCGCCGAGGTGGTCGCCGAGACGCTCCACACGGCGCGCCTCGACCTCGTGCCATTCGATCTCGACTTCTGTCGCGCCCTGGTGGCATGCGACCGCGAGGCCGCCGCCGAGTGGCTGGGGGCGGACCTTGGCATGTGGCCGGGCAACGACGAAGTCGAGGGGCTCTTTCCCATGGTGATTCGGGCGCTACGCGAGGACTCGAGTTCGGCGGGTTGGCTCGCCCGCGCCGTTGTCGTGCGGCTCTACGGGGTGGTGGCGGGGAGCGCTGGGATGTATGGGCGCCCGGTGGACGGTCGCGTCGAGATCGGCTGGGGTCTCGAGCGGCCCTATCGAGGGCAGGGGTACGCTCGGGAGGCGGCCGCCGCGGTCGTTGCCTACGCCTTTTCGCACCGTGAGGTGCAGGAGGTCGTGGCGCGCATTGAGCCGGGGAACAAGCCCTCGGTCGCCGTCGCTGAGGCCATCGGCATGCAGCATTCGAAGGATCAGCCGCTGATCTGGTCGATCACACGCGAGTCGTTCGAGGCCCGCTAGTGCAGCACGCCGTGCCGTCGTAGCCCATCCCACAACTGGGGGCCCGTCTCCCTGCTGGGGTCGATCCGCTCAGCGCGCCAGCCGAGGGCGCGCGCCGCGTCGACGTTCTCCTCAAGGTCGTCGAAGAATAGGACGCCTGCGCCGGAGACCCCGCACGCTGCCTCGAAGGCACGATAGATGGCACGTTCCGGCTTGAGCGCACCCACCAGGTGGCTCGCGACTGCGTGATGGAGTCTGGCTACGGAGGGAAAGAGGGCCCGCGGCCCGCGGAGGTCCGCCCAGTGTGGCTCGCTGGTGTTGGACAGTGCTCCCGTCGCGATCCCCGTCGCCTCAATCGCCTCGATGACCGCGTCGACGCCGGGCTGCTCTGCCCAATGCCATGCGGCGTGGATGCGGCGAATGTCGTTGGCGCTGTAGGCGCCGCGGGATGCCTCGGCGGTCGCGCGGTAGTAGTCGTCTGGCGTCAGGCGGCCGCGGGAGATCTCGTCCGCGAGCGGTGCGCGCCGCGCGAGGAAGTCGGGGTCTTCGGCACAGGGATTTGGCGCAAGCCCCGCCCGCATGTGCGCCTCGGCCCACGAACCGACGATTTGCACAAGCACACCGCCGAGGTCGAATGCGACGACCCGCACGCCTGGCACGGTGGTCATGCGCGCTCGTCGCTGGCGACGTACAGGTACCGCCACCCCGGCTGCCAGACACGCTCCTCGGCAGCGACCTCCGCGAGCGGGCGCCCGTTGGCAAGATGCTCGAGGGCCATCCAGGTGGCGTAGTGGCCGACGACCAGGACCGTGCCTCCGGGGCGCTCTCGGGCGATGGCGTCGAAGGCCGCCTGATGGCGTGCGACGGCCTCCTCATAAGACTCGCCGCCAGGCCAGGGGACTCGCAGGTGCTCGGAGCGCACCGCATCCAGCTCGACGCGTGGGCGCCCGGACCACTCGCCGTAGTCACATTCGTCGAGGCGAGAGTCACTGGTCAGGACCATCGAGAGGCCCTCGAAGGCGATCGCCGCGGTGTCTCGGGCGCGGCGGAGCGCGGCCGTGACCACGGCGTCCACGGGGATGGCTCCCTCCGGTCCATAACGAGCGCGCAACTCACGGGCTTGCTGACGCCCGTGCGCGGACAGGGGGGAGTCGATCAAGCCGGCAGCGAGTCCGGCCTCGCTGGCGAGCGTATTGGAGTGCGTGGCGAGCCAGAGGGTGACGGGCATGGGGCCTCATGGTGACCGCGGACAACGGTGTCCCGTCCGTGCGCCGGGAGATGTACCATGCCGCACCGGACGACACCAACCAGTTGCTGCACGCCGACGACGGCGTCCCGAGCGTTCGGGGAGCGGGGAGAAGAGATGGCAGAGATCGACGGCGCGACGATTATCGCTCGGTCGCTGAAGACGCAGGGCGTCGACGCGATGTTCGGGGTGGTGGGCATCCCCGTCACAACGATCGCGATGGCAGCGCAGAAGGCCGGCATCAACTACGTCGGAATGCGGCACGAGATGCCCGCGACGTACGCGGCACAGGCCGTCTCCTACCTGGGCGGTCGCATCGGCGCCGCGCTGGCCGTGTCCGGCCCGGGCGTGCTGAATGCGGTCGGTGCGTTCTCCAACGCCTGGTCGAACCGCTGGCCGATGATCCTGCTCGGTGGCTCCTACGAGCGCACCGGACACTTGATGGGCTTCTTCCAGGAGGCGGACCAGTTGACCGCCCTTCGCCCCTACGCGAAGTTCGCGGAGCGCGTGGAGACCATCGAGCGCATCCCGATCTACGTCGCGGAGGCCGTGAAGAAGGCGATCCACGGCGTCCCCGGCCCGGTCTACCTGGACCTTCCCGGCGACGTGATCGCGGGCCGCGTGGACGAGGACACGGTGCAGTGGGCGGCCCGCGTGCCAGACCCGCGCCGCACGATGTCCGACCCCGCCGACGTCGAGGCCGCGATCGCCGCTCTGAAGACCGCGGAGCAGCCGCTGATCATCATCGGCAAGGGCGTGGCCGCCTCGCGCGGCGAGCAGGAGATGCGCGCCTTCGTCGAGAAGACCGGCATCCCCTACCTCGCGATGCCGATGGCAAAGGGCATTCTGCCGGACGACCACGACCAGGCCGCTGCTGCAGCCCGTTCGTTCGTGCTCCAGAACGCTGACCTCGTATTCCTCGTCGGCGCGCGCCTCAACTGGATGCTGCACTTCGGCCTGCCCCCGCGCTTCCGCAAGGACGTGCGTGTGGTGCAACTGGACTTCAACCCTGAAGAGATCGGGGTGAACGTGCCGACCGAGGTCATGATGATCGGCGACGCCAAGAAGACGCTCGGGCAACTGCTCGACGTCCTCGACCGCGAGCCGTGGCAATTCCCGCAGGACAGCGAGTGGCTGCAATCCGTCCGTGCCGAGGCGCGCTCGAACTCGGAGCTCGTCGAAGGCATGAAGCAGGAAGAGACCGTGCCGATCGGTTACTACCGAGCGTTGCACGCGATCAACCAGGCGCTCCCGACCGACGCCATCTTCGTGGCCGAGGGCGCGAGCACGATGGACATCAGCCGCACGGTGATCGACCAGATCGTGCCCCGCTCTCGCCTCGACGCGGGTTCGTTCGGCTCGATGGGCCTGGGCCACGGCTTCGCGATTGGCGCGGCGGTGCAGAACCCCGGCAAGCGGGTGATCTGCCTGCAGGGCGACGGCGCGTTCGGCTTCGCGGGCACGGAGTGCGAAGTGGCGGTCCGCTACAACCTGCCGATCACGTGGATCGTCTTCAACAACGGTGGCATCGGCGGCCACAAGCCGGAACTCTTCGAGCGCGAGCACAAGCCGGTCGGCGGGATGAGCCTCGGGGCTCGATACGACATCATGATGCAGGGCCTCGGCGGCGTCGGGTACAACGCACCGTCGTACGACGAACTGCAGGGCGCCCTGAAGCAGGCGCTGGCGCTCAACGGCCCGTCACTGATCAACGTCCCGCTGGACCCGGAGGCGAAGCGCAAGCCGCAGAAGTTTGGCTGGCTGACGTCTACCCGATAGGGCAGTTGGCCCTTCGGGCCCGCGCGTGAAACTTCGAGGGCGTCCTACCGGGGGCGCCCTCGTGGTGTTCAGGGCGGTGCCGTAGGCTCAAGCCGCGACGCTCGCGCGAGGGGTGGTGATGGACGAGGACCTCTACGAAGCGTTGGAGGTGTCGCCTCGGGCGTCCGATGAGGTCGTGCGGGCCGCGTATCGACGGCTGGCGCGCGCCTACCACCCGGACGGAGCGACGCCGGACGCGGAGAAGATGGTCCGGCTCAACCTCGCCTTCGAGGTGCTGAGCCACCCCGACAAGCGCGCTGCGTACGACCGCGATCGCGCTTCGGGCAATGCGGGGCAATCGCGAGGCATGCCCGCAGGCCCGGATGCTGCCCCAGCCGGGGAGGCATCGAGGCCTGCCGGGGTTTCCAGCATTCCGCCGCTCGAGTACTTCGACCCTCCTGAAACCCGCGAGCGCGCTCTCCTCTGGGGCGCCGGCACGCTTGCCCTGCTCGTGCTCATGGGGGGGCTCGTGATCGGCGCCACGCTCTTGCGCGGTCGCGATCCCGTGGCGTCCTCGGACGCGCCTGTCGAGGATGCCCCAGCAGCCTCGACACCGGTCACGCTCGAGGCGCCAGCCGGTGTGGGTGCGGGGGCCCCTGCGGCGGCGGCAGCACCCGCCGGGGTGCGCGTTGTCGCGCGTGATCTCGGAGCCATCGCCAGTGACCTTCCAGGGACGGCGCTCCCGCTGGGGAGCGCGGTGCAGTCCGTGGTCGACCAGAACACCAAGCCGCGCGACGTATTCGCGGTCAGCCTCTTGGCGGGACAGGAGGTCCGGTTCGTGCTGACGGACCTTGCGTCCCCGATTTCCGCATGGCTTGAGATTTCATTACTGAACCCCGGGGCGCGGGACCTCGCCGATCCACGGTCTTTTACGCAGGCGCTGGTCCGCACGACCTATCGAGGTGACGAGTGGCGGTTTACTCCGGCAGTCGCCGGTACCTATCACCTCGTCATCCGGTCACGGACGAGCGGCCAGTCGTACGCCTTCACCCTCGCGGCCGCACGGTAGGACTGGACATAATGACCGCCTCGGCGGCGAGGCAGGGGCGCTAGAATCCCCGCGTACAGTTGGTATCTACAGGCGTCGAGGCCGCTGCGGCCTGGACGGCGCGAGGGGGACTCCGATGGACTGGGACGACAACGCGCAGGAGGCGGAGTTCCGCGCGCAGGTGCGCGCCTTCATCAAGGAGCACGGTGCGAAGCAGCGGCTCGACGGCGACGGCGAGGAGGCCTTTGGTAACTCGCCGGAGGTCCGGGCGAAGACGAAGCCGTGGCGCGACGCCCTCGTCGCCAACGGATGGATCGCCCCGGCCTGGCCGAAGTCCTACGGCGGGGCAGGGCTGACCCCCAAGGAGCAGTTCATCCTCAACGAGGAACTCGCGGAGAACGGCCTGAGCAACGTCGGCGGGTTCGGTGTGATGATGCTCGGCCCCACGCTGATGATCCACGGCAACGACGAGCAGAAGGCCGAGCATCTCGGCAAGATCCTCGCGGGCGAGGTGGTGTGGGCGCAGGGCTGGTCCGAGCCAAGCGCCGGCTCGGACCTCGCTTCGCTGCAGACGCGTGCGATCCGCGACGGCGACGAGTACGTCGTCAACGGTCAGAAGATCTGGACGAGCGGCGCCCAGCACGCCGACTGGATCTACATGCTCGCCCGGACGGACCCGGACGCCCCCAAGCATCGAGGCATCTCGCTCCTCATGTTCTCCATGAAGACGCCAGGGGTGGAGGTGCGCCCGCTGATCAACATCGCGAACCAGCACGGCTTCAACGAGGTCTTCTTCGAGGACGTGCGCGTCCCCGTCAAGAATCGCCTGGGCGAGGAGAATCGCGGCTGGTACGTCGGGATGACCCTGACCGACTACGAGCGCAGCGGCATCGGCTCGGCCGTCGGCACGCAGCGCCGCCTCAAGCAATTGCTCGAAACGATGCGCACTGACCCGCAGGCGAAGGCCGCGGAGGGGACGCGCTCGCAGTCGTGGCGGCTCTACTTCGCCGACCGCTGGATCGAGGCGGAGATCGCGCGGCTCTTCTCCTACCTCAACATCACGATCCAGGCCCGCAACCTCGTCCCCAACTACGAGGCCTCGATGTCGAAGCTCTACACGACAGAACTCGGCCAGCGGATCGCGCACACAGCGCTCAAGATGTATGGCCTGCAGGGGATGGCGTGGGACGCGAAGCGCCCAGAGAACGGCAAGGGCCGCGTGGCGACTGGCTACCTGAGCGCGGTGAGCAGCACCATCGCTGGGGGCACCTCGGAGATTCAGCGCGGCATCATCGCAACGCGCGGGCTGGGCCTGCCGCGCGGGTAGTCGAGGACTATCGCTTCACGCCATCGATGTAGGTGAGGCGGGTGAGTTCCATCCGCCCCTCCATGAGGTCGCCGAGAGTCGCGGCGAACGTCTTCATGTGGTCGGTCGTGCGGTGCGCCGCGAAGGCCGCCTCGTCCGCGTACTGCTCGTAGAACAGGAATGCACCCGGCTGACCGTCGATGCTGTGCATGGCGTACTGCATCACGCCCGGCTCCTTCGCCTGAACCTCGGCAATCATCCCAAGAAGGGCGGCCTGCAACGCCTCGGCCTGGCCCTCTCTCGCTGTCAGTTTCGCGGTGAGCGTGATCATCGGGGGTCCTCCGAGGTGCCTGGCGCGTTCGGCGGGCCGACTCTAACACCGCAGTCCCTCGGGGAGGCATACTGCTCACATCGATTGGATCGACGCATGCCTGACCCCTACTTCATGCCGACCGACGACGAACTGCGCACCAGCGGGTCGCAGGTGACGGTGGGCGTGCTGCACCCGGGCGAGATGGGGAGCGCCGTCGGGGCCTCGACGGTGGCGGCGGGGGCGCGGGTGATCTGGGTGTCCGAGGACCGCAGCGCGGCATCGAGGGCGCGTGCGGACGCGGATGGGCTGCACGACGTCCACTGGCTCAACGGACTCGTGAACCAGTCCCACATCATCCTGTCGATCTGTCCGCCGGACGCCGCTGAGGAAGTCGCGGAGTCCGTCACGACGCTTGGGTTCCATCGCATCTACGTCGACGCCAACGCGGTCTCGCCGGCGACGGTGCGGCGGATGGCGGCGCGCATCGAGGAGACTGGGGCGCACTTCGTGGACGGGGGGATCATCGGCGGGCCGCCTCGGAAGCCTGGGACCACCCGCCTGTACCTATCAGGGGAGTACGCGCCGCGCGTGGCGACGGCGCTGGCTGGCGGGCCGCTGGAGGTGCGCGTGCTGGAGGGCCCCGTGGGGGCGGCCTCGGCGCTGAAGATGGCGTATGCCTCCTGGACGAAAGGGACGCAGGCCCTGCTCGCGGCCGTCGAGGCGCTAGCGATCCACGAGGACGTGCTGGAGCCGCTATTGGCGGAGTGGCGCATGGGGCGCGATGGCCTTGAGGAGCGCGCCGAGCGCCTCGGCACCGCTGCTGCGAAGGCGTGGCGCTGGGTCGGCGAGATGGAGCAGATCGCCGCGACCTACGAAGCGGCTGGGCTGCCCGGGGGGTTCCACCTGGCGGCAGCCGACATCTACAGCAGACTGACGGAGTTCAAGGACAACTGGGACGCCCCTGGCGGCCCGACGCTCGCCCGGTCGCTGCTGCGCGAGCCTCGGACGACTGACTAGACCTCGCTGCGCGCTGGCTCAAGGCGTGGCCCACGGTCCACGCGCATCCAGACCAGGCCACCCCCGAGCGCGGCCATGCCGACGATGAGCCATGCGGTCGCGTTCAAGGCCGCGCGGTCGGCCTGTTCGCCGATGACCTCGCGCGTCTGCTCCACGACGTCCGCCCGCAGGTCGGCCGGGACGCGTCCTGCGGGCCGCGCGCGCTCTTCGGCGACCCAGCGGTCGAGCGGGGTCGCGAGCGTCGCGCCGTAGATCGCGGTCGCGGCGACCAGGCTCAGCCCCGCCGCGACGAGCAGCGCCGCGCCGCCCCAGGCGAGGCGCGTCGGCCACGCTCCGCCGCCGAGGAAGGCGATGCCGGCGATCAGCGCCAGGCAGAGCACCGGCGCCCCGTAGATCCCGGCGAGGCGCATCGCGCCAAACGCGCTTCGGACCTGGCCGACGCTGGGGCCCGCGACTGACTGGCCAGCCGCCTCATTCCTCGCCCGCTGCTGGTCGAAGCGCGCGACGAGGTCATCTGAGGTGAGCGTGCCACCCTCAGGCGTGAAGATGGCGACGGTGTTGTCAGCCCGCGACAGCACGGGATTCGAGGCGTTGCCGAGTTGGCGCTTGAGGTCCGCGTCGGTGAGCCGCCAGCCCTGCGCCGTCATCTGTTCAGGAGGGAGGTGGAGCGCCTTCTGGAAGGGGTCGGCGAGGAAGGGGAACGCCTCGAAGGAGATGGAGGCGTTCAGCCGGTCCGAGTCGCCGGACAGGTACGGCAGCGTCCGGTCGATGAAGCCGAACCACTGTTGGTCAAACCACGCGCCGGCGCTCTCACCCCGGAGGGTGACGGCGGCGGTGACGGTGTCCACGCCTGGCGGCGCTCCTGGGACCGGCTTCCCCGCGTTGGCGGGGTCGCTGTCGTAGGTGCGTGCGACGCTGAGGACGGTGCGCTGGCCCATGCCGAGGTCACGCCACGTCTGCTCGAAGAGCGACGGTTCGCCAGGTCGCGCGTGCCCGAAGGTCGCCGTGAGTCCGTCGTAGAGGCTGAGGTTCAAGGCGAAGTCGTCCTCGCGCCCGGCCAACCATGGCAGCAGTTCGTCGATGGCCTGCTCGGTCTGACGCTCTATGAGCGACGGTGGGAGCAAGGACTGCAGGAGGGCCGTCATGCGGTCCTCGGCAGCCTGGTCCGTCGGTAACTCGATGGCGCGCAGGTTGGCCGGCCGGCGCTCCGGGTGGTCGAGGACGTCGCGCACGAGGCGACGGGTGCCGTCCGCGTAGAGGCGGTCATAGAGGCGCAGGTCGCGCGCCTGCTCCTTCACAAACTCCGGGTTGAGCAAGGTGGCGTCCAGGCGGCCGGCAGCCAGTCCGAGGGCAAACAGCACGGCGAGCGGCAGGACGAGCGCGCCAGCGAGGAGTTGCCGAGGCGTCATCGCGCCGCCGCCTCGAACGCCGGAAAGTGATCCTCGAAGTGATGCCACGTCTCACCTCGGAGCCACTGCCAGAGCGGAAACGCCATTGGCTCACCTGCCGAGGCGGGCCGCACCCGTCCGGTGAGGCCGAACGGGGTGAGCGCGTAGATCACTTCGCCTTCCGTCTCGGGCAGGCGTTGGAGGAGCGCCTCCGTGCGGCCGCGGAAGTCGAGGTAGCGCGCGTGCACCTGTTCGAGGGAGAGGCTGGCGAGCGCGCGATGGTGCCAGGCGTTCCGGCCGTCGTTGGTGGACATGTCCTCGTACGGTTCCGGTACCACCTCGTGGCCGAAGCACGCGATCATCGTGGGCTCGCGGCCGTCGAGGTGCGCTTCCAACTGGGCCGTGAGCCATGGGTTGCCGAGGTGGCAGAGGAAGTCCCGGAGAGACCAACCTTCCGGCGTCCTCGGCCGGAGCATCTCGGTGGCGTCTATCAGGATCAGGGCTGAGTCGAGGGCAGCCCAAGTCCCTCGCGTCCGCGCCAGGATCGCGGATGGGGTGGTGGGCTGTCCCGCTACCACTGCTTCCCGATGCCGCCGCGCTGGCCGTAGAAGGCGGCGGGCCAGTTGCGCCCAGTGAGCATCGCCTTGTCCACGTCCTCACGGGTGGCGAGGCCAGCGGCCACGATGGCATCGGCCTCGCGCCTGGCTGCCGCAAATATGCGGTTCATGACGAAGCCGTACGAGCCCGGCTCGTCCTTCACCATCGAGACGACACGCCCGGCCTTCTCCGCCACGCCCCGTACCGCCTCGATGGTCTCCGCGGAGGTCTGCGGCGTGTAGATCACCTCGCACATCTTCATCGTGGGGACCGGGTTCGAGTAGTGCATACCGGCGAAGAGGGGCTTCCGCGCTTCCGACACGTCGCGGGCGATATCCGCGACCGGGAATCCGGAGGTGTTTGTCGTGAAGATCGCCGCCGGGTTGATCAACGTGTCGAGTTCAGCGAAGACCTGCTGCTTCAGTTCGAGCTTCTCGGGGACGGCCTCGATGATGAAGTCGACGTCGCGCATCTCGCGCGGGGCGAGTGTGAACGTGATGCGGTCGATGGCTTCTGCGCACTGGTCGAAGGACAACTTGCCCCGCTCGACAGCACGCTTCATCCCCCAGCGCCCCTCGAAGACGGCTTCGCGCGTGACCTCGACGAGTTCATGGGTGAGGTCACGGACAATCACGTCGTACCCCGCGATCGCCATGATCTGGGCGATGCCGCCCCCCATCACGCCGCCACCCATAATGCCGATGGTCTTCACTTCTTCGAGCCGCATCGCTGTCTCCGTCCTCGAGGGCCTGGCGTCAGGATGCCGCGTCTACCACTGCCGACCGATGCCGCCGCGCTGCTCGTAGAAGCCAGAGGGCCAGTTGCGGCCGGTCTTCATCGCCTTGTCGATGTCTTCCTTGGAGGCGATCCCGGCCTCGACGAGCTTGTCCGCCTCGCGGCGGGCAGCGCCGAAGATGCGGTTGACGATGAAGCCGTACGTGCCGGGGGCGTCCTTCACGTGTACCGCGACCTTCCCCGCCTTCTCGCCGACGCGGAAGACCGCGTCCGTGACCTCAGGGAGGGTCTGCGGCGTGGAGATGACCTCGACACACTTCATGGCCGGCACGGGGTTGAAGAAGTGCATCCCCGCGAACAGCGCCTTGCGCCCCTCCGAGACGTCCTTCGCCATCTCGGCCACCACGTAGCCGGAGGTGTTCGAGACGAAGATGGCGTCTGGCTTCACGATCTTGTCGAGTTCGGCGAAGACCTGCTGCTTGAGTTCGAGTTTCTCCGGCACGGCCTCGATGATCATGTCGACGTTGGCGAGGTCCTCGACCTTCGTGGTGAACGAGATCCGCTCCATGGTCCCGCGGGCCTTGTCGAACTCCAATTTGCCGATCTCGACGGCGCGCTTGATGCCCCAGCGGCTCTCGAAGATCGCGTCTTTGGTCTTCTCGATGAGTTCGTCGCTCAGGTCCCGGACAATCACGTTGTAGCCCGCAGTTGCCATGACCTGGGCGATGCCGCCGCCCATGACACCACCACCCATCACGCCAATGGACTTCACGTCTTCGAACTTCATCGCTCTCTCCTTCGCCGCAAGAGGCCTCAATGGGCCGCGCCGCAGTCTAGCCGCAGATTCCCCGCACCGTGTGGAAGAGGATCTGCATCCCCAGGCGTAGATTTTCCACCGAAATACGCTCGTCATTGCCGTGGACGCGCCCCTGGTCCTGAGGGCCGGTCAGCGTCGGCACGAACCCATACGCCTCGATCCCGCGCCGACGGAAGATGCGCGAGTCCGTGAATCCGGTGCCCACCCCGGGTACCACCACGGCGTCTTCGACCGCACGCCTCGCCTCACGCTTCATCACCTCGTACAACTCCGTCCCCACGGTCGAGGCGGGTGACGAGGATGCGAAAACCGGCTCGACGTCCACCCGGTCGTCCGCGATGACTTCGGTGATCTCGCGGATGAACTGGTCCGGGTCGTAGCCAGGCACGAGCCTGATGTCGAGGGTGGCCTCGGCCTGTGCCGGGATGACGTTGTGTTTCACGCCGGCCGTCAGTGTCGTGAGTGAGATCGAGTTCATCTGGACTGAGCGCAGGCGCGGGTTGTCTCGGGCGAACTCCGCGAGCACCTCGTCCGTGGGCTCTCGGTCGAGGATCCCCGCCTGCCAGAGTTGCCGGAAGTACTCGCGCACTTCGGGCGCCGGCTGGAGCGGGCGGTGCCAGTCCTGGATCCGCTGGAGGGCCCTGACGAGCCGGTCGCCCGCGTTGTCGTCGTGCGGGACGGATCCGTGCCCCGGGCGGCCGTGCGCGCGCAGCGTGAGCCAGAGCGGCCCCTTCTCCGCCACGCCGATGTTGAAGGTGTTGCGCTCGACCCCGAGGACCTCGGTGGAGCCGCCGCCGCCCTCATTGATGACGTACTCGCAGTCGAGGACTTCCGGGTGGGCGGCGTCGAGGAACTCCACGCCGAACTCCGACCCGGCCTCCTCGTCGGCGACGGCCATGAATGTGAGGTCGCGAGCGAGCGGCAGGCCGAGGCGATGATGGAGCAGGAAGACCACCAGCTCCATGATCCCCATGCCCTTCATGTCCTGCGCGCCGCGGCCCCAGATGTACCCCTCGTTGATCTCGCCGCCGAGTGGTTCCACGGTCCAGTGATCGCGCTCGAACGGGACGACGTCGGTGTGGTTGAGGAGGATGAGGCCCTTGCCTCGAGCCCCCGTCCCGCTGAGTCGGGCGACCAGGTTCCCGCGCTCGGGAGCGCTGCGGTAGACGGTGTACGGGATGCCCTCGGCATCGAGGATCCGGCCGAGCCAGTCGCAGGCGCGCATCTCGTTGCCGGGTGGATTCACCGTGTCGATCCGGATGTACTCGGACAGCCACTCGGTGGCGCGATTGGTCCACTCGTCCCAGTCGATCTGCGGTTCCGCCACGGTGGCCTCCGTACGCGCCATCCAGAGTCCCCGGCATGATACCGGGGGCGGTGCTAGCCTCCGGCGATGCCGGACTCCCGCCTCAGGGGACGCCACTTCCTGGCGCTGGGCGTTGGCGTCCTCGCCATCTCGTTCGCGGCCCCGCTGATTCGCCTCGCAGTCGCCCCCGCCCTCGTGATCGCAGCCGTCCGCCTCGCCCTTGCCGCGCCGCCCATGTTCCTGTTGGCGGTGGCGACCGGAGGCGCGCGCCAGTGGCGGACCCTGGACCGAGGTGAGTGGGCACGCCTCGCCCTGTCTTCGGTGGCGCTTGCGGCGCACTTCGCGTTCTGGGTCGCATCGCTGCAGCGCACCTCCGTCGTGGCGAGCGTGGCGCTGGTCACGATGCAGCCGCTGTTCGTCGCGTTTGGGGGTTGGGCCTTCCTGGGGGAGCGGCCACGCCCCGGCACACTGGTCGGCGCGGCGGTCGCGGCTGCGGGGGCGCTGATCCTCGTGGTGCCCCACGCCGACGAGCGAGGCACGCTTGCCGGCGACGCCTTCGCCCTCATTGGCGGCGTCATGAGCGGCTGCTATCTCCTTGCCGGACGCAGCGCTCGCCGCCGGCTCTCGACGGCTGCCTACACCGGGGCGGTCTACCCAGCTACCGCGGTGCTCTTGCTCGCCGCGGTCGCGGCGAGTGGCACGGCGCTGACGGGGCACCCGCGCGACGCGTACCTCGCGATGATGCTCCTGGCGCTTATCCCTCAGCTCGTCGGGCACAATGCCCTCAACTGGGCGCTCGGCTCGCTGCCCGCCGCCGTCGTCGCAATCGCGATCCTCGGCGAGCCAATCGGAGCAGCGATCATCGCCGTCCCGCTCCTGGACGAGGTGCCGCGCGCCATCGAGGTCGCCGGCGGGGCGGTCGTCCTACTCGGGGTGTACCTTGCCCTGCGCGACGCGCGCACCCTCGACCCCGTGCCGCCCGAGGTGTGACGCAGGTGTGAGGGGGATGTGATGCCACCGCTGCCGACTTCCGGTCCGCTCGCAGGCGTGCGTGTGCTGGACTTGACGTGGGTCCTGTCAGGCCCGTTCTGCACCGCGACGCTCGCCGACCTCGGCGCGGACGTGATCAAGGTGGAGCGGCCGCCCTATGGAGACGTATCGCGCACCACCGCACCGCTCATCGAGGGCGAGTCCGGCTATTTCTTTTCGGTCAACCGCGGCAAGCGCTCCATCGCACTCGACCTCACGACTGAGGAGGGCAAGGCGATCTTCCGCGACCTGCTACGAGAGGCCGACGTGCTGGTGGAGAACTTCACACCCGGGGCGATGGACCGCCTCGGTCTCGGCTACGACGCGCTTTCCGAGGCGTATCCGAGGCTGGTCTACGCCGCGATCTCCGGATACGGACAGACGGGTGAGATGGCCTCCAAGCCCGCGTTGGACGTCATTGTCCAGGGTGCGGGGGGCGTCATGTCCGTGACCGGCGAGCCGGACCGTGGGCCAGCCCGCCCTGGGCTTTCGCTCGGCGATATCGCTGCGGGCCTCTACTGCGCGATCGGCGTGCTGGCCGCGCTGAGGGAGCGCGACCGTTCCGGACAGGGGCAGTTGGTCGACATCTCGATGCTGGACTGCCAGATCGCGATCCAGGAGAACGCGTTCATGCGGTGGCACCTCACTGGCGAGGTACCTGCGCGTCTCGGCACCCGCCACCCCTCAGCGGTGCCGTTCCAGGCGTTCCCCACCTCCGACGGTTGGATGGTGCTCGCCCTCGCGTGGGGCGTGCCGAACCAGTGGGCCTTGCTCTGCTCCGAACTCGGCATTCCGGAAATCATCGACGATCCACGGTTCCACTCGTCCGCGGCACGGCTGCGGAACCACGGCGAACTCGAGCCCCTGATGGTGGAGGCGTTCCGCAAGCGGCCGACTGCGGAGTGGGTCGCGGCGCTGGAGCAGTACGGCATCCCGTGCGGCCCCCTGAACTCGATCCCGGAGGCGGCCGCGATGCCGCAGGTGCAGGCCCGCGACATGTTTGTGCCGGTGACGCATCACACCTTCGGTACGGTCCCGCTCACGAATACCCCGGTGAAGCTGTCGAAGACCCCGGGCGGCGTCCGAGGCACGTCCCCCGACATGGGAGAGCACAGCCGCGAAGTGCTGGCGGAACTCCTGCACCTGGATGCGGCACGGCTGGACGACCTCGTGTCACGAAAGGTGGTCTGGGAGCAGCGGCCGGAAGTCGAACTCGGCTAGCGGCGGCGTCCACCTCGACGGCGTCCCGGAAGGCGTGGCAGCCCCACCGTCCGAGGTGTCAGGCGGTTACGGAAGCCCCACAGCACCATCAGCGCGATGGCCCCAAGTGCGATGAGCACGACGGCGAGCAGCGTGGCCTGGCGGGCCTCGGCGTTCGTAAACCGATTTTTCAGGCTGTCTTCGTCGAGGTTCGCCAGGCGCTGCAGCGAGAAGGTGTTCACCTGCAACGCTGACTGGAACAGGGCGACGTTCCCGGTGAGGCCGCCCTTCGGCAACGCATCCGCGGCCCATCCGAGGGCGACATTGTCCGTCCCGGTGACCGCCAGCAGCCGTCGGTTGTTCGCCCATGGCACTTGCGCCAGTTGCAGCGCGCCGACGCGTGACGAGTCCAGGATCTCAGCGAGCGTCCCCTTCTCCTCGACAAGTGCGCGGGTGCCGTCCGGACGCAAGATCAGCGGGAGCACACGCTCGATCTGCTGGCCGACCTGGGTCTCGCGGGGCACGTTGATCGCCACGACGTGACGGTCACCGATGCTCTGGCTGGTCGCCGAGGTAGCGGGGACGACGGTGAAGTCGTTCTGTGCTCCGAAGCGGCGTCCGAGCGCGATGGTCGCCAGCATCCCTGCCCGCAGGGCGTCGTTGTCCCGCTCATTCACGATGAAGGTCGTCTCGCGGAGGCCGAGGAGGCCTGCGAACGGGAAGGGCAGCGAGGCGAGGTCGCTGCCGGACGCGGCTCCGGCCGCCTGAGGAAGCGAGATGGCGGAATCGTCATGGAGCGTGATGAAGAAACGTTCTGAGGCCGTGCTCTCACATGCCTCCAGGACCAGCGGCTCGGGGTCGTAGAGCGTCGAGCGCAGGGTCAGCGTGTTCGGTCCCACGCGGAGCACGTCCGAGAAGAGGTCGACCTGGTAGGAGGCGCGTCGTGTCTGGGTCTTGTTGATTTTGATCGTCTGGATCGCCTGACCGTTCAGTTCTACGACGATGTTCGACCTGCGCCGGTCGATGATGTCCGGGTGGGACACGATGAGATCGAGTTTCCCGTGTGCCCCTGGCGCTGGTGCCGGGGACGAGAACACGAGTGTCGTGCTCTGGCTTCCACCACCGATCAGCGTCTGTTCGCGTGCGCCTGCGTCGCGGAACGTGAAAATCGACTGGAGCGCGCGTGTTGCTGGCGCGGCAATTGGCTCTGTCAGAACTCCCGTCGGACCGGCGAGGAGGGCTGCGGGCTCCGCACTGGTCATCGCGTCGACGGAGCGCTTCACGGCCTCGTCGATCGCTCCGGTCGCCAGGAGCGCGCGCAGGTTGCCGTTGTATGGCGACGAGGTGAGGGCGAGGATGCCGTAGGCCGGATCGAGCGCCTGCTGCTCGCGGAACATCTGCTGGCCCTGGAGGCGGAATGGCGTGTTGGACAGGGCACGTGCTGTCAGCGGATTCCGCTGCGGCGTGCCGATCAGGATCAACTGCTGGTTCTGCAGTTCGTCCGGGGTGACCGAGGACACCGGGACCACGCGCAGGAGTTCGAGGTCGAACAGCACGCGAGTGGCCAGGTCCGCGGCAATCCGGTAAGCCCCGGTCAGCTCCACCTCATTGGGCTCGTCCGGGATGGCGATGGTGACGGGTGCCACCACCGGATAGCCGGCCCGGAAGAACGGGTACGGGTACTCAGCCAGGTTCGGTGGGTCGATCCGGGGGACGGGCGGGTTGCTCGCGAAGTCGATCTGGAAGGCCGTCGTCCCGAGGATGTTCGTGAAGAGGGCGGGACTAAAGGGGTCTTCGCACAGCAGTCCCGTCGTCATGCCAAACTCGAAGGTGAGGCGGTTGAAGTCCTTCGCGACGAGGTCCCTGGGCACGTTGATCTCGTAATGGCCGAAGTTGACGTTGGTCTGGTCAAGGCGGATCGACTGAAGAGGTCGATTGTTGAGCACCACGTTCATCACGGAACGCTCAGCGTTGAGCAGGTTCGAGTGGGTGATGTCCACGTAGATCTTGTTGTTGTTTCCGAGCTCGTAGTCGCCCGCCCCAGAGAAGAAGAACTCCTTGGAGATCCGCGCGCCCAGGGCAGCGGTATCCCCCAGCCCCAGGTCATCGATGGTCGTCAGGCTCTTCGGGGCGGTCTTGGGCGCGAAGGTGGGAGGCTCCTGGGCCTCAACGCCGGATTGCGCTCCGAGGAGGCCGCCGAGGGCGAGGACAACAAGCGCCGCGGCAGTCTGCCACCGCGAGGGAAGGAACCGGGTCCGCCCAGGACGCGTCATGGGTGCATCCTATGGCTCCGGCCCGTTAAGGCCGTAGCCGGGAAACCCCCGTTTACGCGAATTCAACCGCGCTCCACCGGATCCGGACGCGGTTATGGTCATGGTGGACGCGATCGGCTATAGTCCGGTGCCTTGTGATGATTTTCGCAAAGGGGAGGGCGAGGCCTCTGGGCACCGTGCTTCCGCCCTGATCGGGCGGAGGTACAATGCGTGCCCCCTGCGCAGCCCGCGGAATCTGACCGAGGGACGGACCAGCCATGAAGTCGACGGCAGGCCACCGCATTCGGTATAGGCGAATCACGGTGGCGGCTGTCCGCGTCGGTGGGGGAGCGGACTGATGGGCGTGCCGGGACTGCCGCCGGCCCAGGGGCTGTACGACCCCGCCTGGGAGCACGACGCGTGCGGGGTGGGGTTCATCGCGCACCTGAAGGGGGACCGCTCGCACGACATCGTGACGAACGGCCTGCTCGCCCTCGAGAACCTCGACCACCGAGGTGCTTCGGGTTCGGAACCGAACACCGGTGACGGCGCCGGGCTCCTCATCCAACTCCCGGACGAGTTCTTCCGCGACGAGGCGACGCGCCTCGGCTTCGCCTTGCCCGAGCCCGGGGCGTATGGCGTCGGCTTCATCTTCGCCCCGAAGGACGCGACTGCACGCTCACAGATCACCGCCCTCTTCGCTTCGCTGGTGGAGGAGGAGGGGCAGGTGCTCCTCGGCTGGCGGGACGTCCCCACCGACGCCGTGGCTGCGGACGTTGGTGTCACGGCGCTCGCTGCCGAGCCGCACATGGTGCAGGCGTTCGTGGGTCGGGCCGCAGGACTCGACACCGACACGTTCGAGCGCCGTCTCTACGTCATCCGGAAGCGATTCGAGAAGGCACTGAAGGACTCCGGTATCGCGGGCGCGGACGTCACCTACCTGCCGAGCCTCTCCTGTCGCACGATCATCTACAAGGGGATGCTGACCGCCCTCCAGTTGCGGCAGTACTTCCCGGACCTGTCTGACCCAAGGCTGGTCAGCGCGCTCGCCATGTTCCACTCCCGGTTCAGCACCAACACCTTCCCCTCGTGGAGGCTGGCACACCCGTACCGGATGATCGCCCACAACGGGGAGATCAATACGCTCCGTGGCAACATCAACTGGATGACCGCTCGCGAAGCCCTGTTCGAGTCGCCCCTCTTTGACGACGTGCGCCACATCCTGCCCGTGGTCCTGGACGAGGGCGGGAGCGACACCGCCATCCTCGACCACGCGCTCGAGTTGCTGGTGCAAGCTGGATGGCCGCTTCCCCACGCGATGATGATGCTGATCCCCGAGGCGTGGTCCGGGCATACGACCATGCCGAAGCCAAAGCAGCAGTTCTACGAGTACTACAGCACCGTCATGGAGCCGTGGGACGGCCCGGCCTCCGTCACCTTCACCGACGGTCGCTCGATCGGTGCGGTGCTGGACCGCAACGGCCTGCGTCCCTCGCGCTACGTGGTCACGAAGGACGACATCGTGCTGATGGCGTCTGAGGTCGGCGTGCTGCCCATCGAGCCGGAGCGGATCCTGATGAAGGGCCGCCTGCAGCCCGGCAAGATGTTCCTGGTCAGCCTCGAAGAGGGCCGGATCATCGACGACACTGAGTTGAAGATGGGGCTGGCTGAGGCGAAGCCGTATGGCGAATGGCTCGCCACCCACGTCCACCCGCTCTCCTCCCTGAGCGTTGGGAAGCCGCCGCATCGCCTGCTAGGCAAGGAACTGCTGGAGAAGCAGATCGCCTTTGGCTACTCGCTGGAAGACCTGAAGTACATCCTCAGCCCTATGGTCCTCAACTCGGAGGAGTCGACCGGCTCCATGGGTTCGGACACCCCAATCGCCGTCCTCTCCACGAAGGCCCAGCCGCTCTACAACTACTTCCAGCAGTTGTTTGCGCAGGTGACCAACCCCCCGCTCGACGCGATCCGGGAGGAACTTGTCACCTCTGTGGAGACGGTGATCGGGCCGGAGGGCAACCTCCTTGACCAATCGCTCGCGGACATCCACCTCGTGCGGCTCGAGAACCCGTTCATCGACAACGAAGAGATGGCGCAGATCAAGGCGCTGGCGGATGACCCGCACTTCCGGACGGCTGTCATCCCGATGCTCTTCCCCGCCCAGGCACCCGAGGGCAAGGGCCACGCCCTCGAAGAGGCAATGGAGCACATCTTCGAACAGGCTGACGCCGCCATCGCCGCCGGTGCGCGGATCATCGTCCTCTCTGACCGCGGGGTTGATCGCGACCATGTCGCGATCCCGGCGCTGTTCGCGACTGCCGGACTGCATAACCACCTCGTGCGCGAGCGGAAGCGTACGCAGGTCGGCCTCGTCATCGAGACCGGCGATGCGCGGGAGGTGCACCACTTCGCCCTCCTCATCGGGTACGGGGCGGGCGCCGTGAACCCGTACCTGGCCCTCGACGGCCTCGCTCGGCTGCGCGACGACGGCTTCGTCGCGGTCGAGATCGATGACGAAGAAGCACACAAGCACTACCTGAAGGCGATCAAAAAGGGCGTGGTCAAGGTGATGTCCAAGATGGGCATCTCGACCGTCCAGAGCTATCGCGGCGCTCAGATCTTCGAGGCGATCGGCCTCGCCCCCGACTTCGTCGACCGCTACTTCACGAAGACGGTCTCTCGCATCGGGGGGATTGGCATCGACGAGGTGGCGGCGGAGGCGCTCGCGCACCATCGTCGTGCCTATCCGACGCGCGACGGTGGCGTGCATGAGTTGGCGTGGGGCGGGCAGTATCAGTGGCGTCGCGACGGCGAGTACCACCTGTTCAACCCGGACACGGTCTTCCGCCTGCAGCATGCCACGCGCACCGGGCAGTTCGAGATCTTCAAGGAGTACGCCCGCCTGGTAGACGACCAGAGCCGGCAGCTCGCCACCCTGCGCGGCCTGTTCGAATTGAAGCCTGCCGGCCCTCCGGTCCCGCTCGATGAAGTCGAGCCTGCGGAGTCGCTGTTCAAGCGGTTCAAGACGGGGGCGATGTCCTACGGCTCGATCAGCGCTGAGGCGCACGAGACGCTCGCGATCGCTATGAACCGCATCGGCGGCAAGAGCAACACCGGTGAAGGGGGCGAGGACCGCCGGCGTTTCACGCCGGACGCGAACGGGGATTCCCGGCGCAGTGCCATCAAGCAGGTGGCATCCGGACGCTTCGGTGTGACGAGCGAGTACCTGGTGAACTCGGACGAGATCCAGATCAAGATGGCGCAGGGGGCGAAGCCCGGCGAGGGCGGCCAGTTGCCCGGCCACAAGGTCTACCCCTGGATTGCCGAGGTGCGTCACGCGACGCCCGGCGTCCCCCTGATCAGCCCGCCGCCGCACCATGACATCTACTCGATCGAGGATCTCGCGCAACTGATCCACGACCTCAAGAATGCCAACGTGCATCAGCGTGAAGCTCGTCGCGGAAGTGGGTGTCGGCACGGTCGCAGCAGGCGTTGCGAAGGCGAAATCTGACGTGGTGCTCATCAGCGGTCACGATGGCGGGACCGGCGCCAGCCCGCTGACGTCATTGAAGCACGCAGGCATCCCATGGGAACTCGGACTGGCCGAGACGCAGCAGACCCTCGTCCTCAACCGGCTACGCGACCGCATCACCGTCGAGGTGGACGGCCAGCTCAAGACCGGGCGCGACGTCGTGATCGGTGCGTTGCTCGGGGCGGAGGAGTTCGGGTTTGCCACGGCACCACTCGTGGTCATGGGCTGCGTCATGATGCGGGTCTGTCACCTCGACACCTGCCCCGTCGGGATCGCGACGCAGAATCCGGCCCTGCGTGAGCAGTTCGCCGGGCGTGCGGAGCACGTAGTCAACTTCTTCCGCTTCGTTGCCGAGGAAGTCCGCCAGTACATGGCCGAACTCGGTTTCCGCTCGCTCGACGAGATGGTCGGTCGAAGCGACCTCCTGGACATGCGCCGCGCAGTTGACCACTGGAAGGCGCAGGGCCTCGACCTCTCCGCCATCCTCTACCGGCCGGACGTCGGCCCGGATGTGCCCACGCACCAGGTGGCGCTTCAGGACCACGGCATCCAGTTCGCGCTCGACCAGAAGTTGCTCGTTGAGGCGGCCGCCGCGCTCGACCGGGGTGAGCCAGTACGCATCGAGAAACCGATCCGCAACGTGAACCGCACGGTGGGGACGATCCTTGGCGCAGAGGTCAGCCGCCGCTACGGCGCCGCAGGCTTGCCCGACGACACCATCGACATTCGGTTCACAGGGTCCGCGGGGCAATCGTTCGGGGCGTTCATCCCCGCCGGAATCACCCTGCGCCTCGAAGGCGACACGAACGACTACGCCGGCAAGGGACTCTCGGGTGGCAAGATCATTGTGCACCCGTCGAAGGTCGCCACGTTCGTGCCGGAGGAGAACATCGTCACGGGCAATGTCGCCCTCTACGGCGCGACCGGTGGTTCAGCGTTCTTCCGTGGCATCGCCGGGGAGCGCTTCGCCGTGCGGAACAGCGGCGCCCTCGCCGTTGTCGAGGGCGTAGGCGACCATGGGTGTGAATACATGACTGGCGGGCGCGTGGTCGTCATCGGCCGGACGGGCCGCAACTTCGGCGCCGGAATGAGCGGAGGCATCGCCTACGTCTGGGACCCGGACGAGGACTTCGAGCAGCGCTGCAACCGCGAGATGGTCAGCTTCGAGGCCCTCGATGAGCCGGAAGACCTGGACCTCGTGCGGGGCCTGTTGGAGCGGCACGTGGAGTACACCGAGAGTACGGTCGCGCAGCGCCTGCTGTCGGACTGGCCGCGCGCGGCAGGAGCGTTCGTGAAGGTGATGCCGAACGAGTACCGGCGCGTGCTGAACGAGCGGCGCGCCCAGGAAGAGACCGCGGCGCAAGCATCGGCGGTGAGCCGTGGCTAAGCCCACTGGCTTCATGGAATTCGGGCGGAAGACACCCACGCGCCGCCCGGTTGAGGAGCGGGTCCACGACTGGCTCGAAGTCTACGAGGCATTCCCCACGGACGCCCTGCGTCAGCAGGCCGCGCGCTGCATGGACTGCGGCATCCCCTTCTGCCACCAGG